>DASXAG010000090.1:0-47167 GCA_036406835.1 Thermoanaerobaculia bacterium | reverse complement strand
TCGCGCGTCAACCAGATCAGCCCGTCGTCGGTGCCGCACCAGACCATGCCGTCGCGCACGAACGACGCCGCGATCGCGTAGACCACGCCGCGGCGCGGGCCGCGCTCGGCGGAGTTCGCCGCGCTGACGGGATCCAGCGTGGCCGGCACCTCGGGATTCTCGCGCGTGAGGTCCGGGCTGATGCGGTCCCAGTGGCGTCCGGCGTCGGTCGTGCGGAAGACGAACTGATTGCCGAAGTAGAGCGCTTGCGGATTCCGCGGGGAGAAGGCGAGCGGAAGCGTCCACTCGCCCCGGTAGTCCCCGGGATGGACGAGCGTCGGATCCACGTCCTGCTCCTGCAGCGTCCGCGCGTCCCAGCGGCCGACGCTGCCGCCGAAGAGAATCTCGGGATGCGCCGGGTCCGGGGCGATGTAGCCGTTCTCGCCGCCGGCCGCGATGGGACGCCAGTCGCGCGAGCTGAGAGTCGAATAGTCGGTGCGGACCGGAGTCGCGGCCGCGCCCGTGTCCTGCTGTGCGCCGTAGATCCAGTACGGAAAGCGGTCGTCGGTGGCTACGTGGTAGAACTGAGCGGTCGGCTGGTTGTACCAGGAGCTCCAGGTCGTCCCGCCGTCGACGCTGACGGCCGCGCCCTGGTCGCTCGCGAGGATCATCCGTCGCGAGTCGGCGGGATCGATCCAGAGCTGGTGGTAGTCGTCGCCTCCCGGAGCGCCCTTGAACGGGACGAACGTCTTCCCGCCGTCGGTCGACCGGTACATCGCGGTGTCGCACGCGTACACGACGTCGGCGTTCTGCGGGTCGACGGTCACGCCGGCGAAGTACCAGCCGCGCTCCCAGATCCGGCGGTCCGAGCTCACCCGCTTCCACGCGAGGCCGCCGTCCTCCGAGACGAAGAGCCCGCCGGCCTTCGCGTCGACGAGCGCGTAGACGCGGCCCGGCCGGCTCGGCGCGAACGCCAGACGGATGCGGCCGAGCTTCTCCGAAGGCAGCCCGCTCTTCTCCCCCGACACCGGCGTCCAGCTGTCGCCGCCGTCGGTCGAACGGTAGAGGCCGCTGCCCGGACCGTAGGACGGGGGGTAGACGTTCCAGGGCGGCCGGCGGGTCTGCCAGAGCGCGGCGAGCACGACCCGCGAGTCGCGCGGGTCGAAGGCGAGGTCGATCGCCCCGACGTTCTCGTCCTTGAAGAGCACGCGCGACCAGCTCGCGCCGCCGTCGGTGGAACGGAAGACGCCTCGCTGCGGGTTGGGCCCGTACGCGTGTCCGAGCGCCGCGACGAAGACGCGGCTGGGGTCCTTCGGGTCGACGAGGACCTTGCCGATCTGCCGCGTGTCCTCGAGCCCGATCCGCCGCCACGTCTCGCCGCCGTCGGTCGACTTGTACATGCCGTTGCCGTACGAGATGTCGGAGCGCATGTCCGCCTCGCCGGAACCCACGTAGAGGATCTTCGGGTCCGACGGCGCGATCGCGATCGAGCCGATCGACGCGACCGGCTGGCCGTCGAAGATGGGCCGCCACGTGCGGCCGGCGTTGTCGCTGCGCCAGACGCCGCCGCCGACCGCGCCGAAGTAGAAGCGCTCGGGCTCGCCGGGGACGCCCGTGGCGGTGAGCACGCGGCCGCCGCGGAACGGCCCGATCATGCGCCAGCGCAGGGCCTCGAGCAGTCGAGAGTCGTAGGTCTGGGCGGAGAGCGCCGCCGCAGGAAGCGCCAGGCTCGCGAGCAGCGCCCCGAGACGAACGAGCCGCGAAGGAGTCATGCGGGCGCGTTTATATACTGTCCGGCCATGCCTCCGAAGCGAAAGAGCGCGAAGCGCGTTGCCTCGGGCCGGTCCACCCTGAAGGGGATCGCCCGGGAGCTCCGCGACTACGCGATGGGATTTCCCGGCGCCACCGAGCACTTTCCCTGGGGCGAGCGCGTCGCCAAGGTCAACGGCAGGGTCTTCGTGTTCCTGGGCTGCGAGCCGGCGGCCGGCGCCCGCGGCGAGATGGGCCTGAGCGTGAAGCTGCCGGTCTCCGGCGACGAGGCCCTCGAGCTCCCCTTCACGAAGCCGACGGCCTACGGCCTCGGCAAGGCCGGATGGGTCTCGGCGAGCTTCGGCGCGAAGGACGCGCCGCCGGTCGGGATCCTGAAGGAATGGATTGCCGAGTCTTACCGGGCTGTCGCTCCCAAGAAGCTTCTCGGCGCGGATCTCAATCCAAAATCTAAAATCTAAAATCTAAAATCTAAAATCGTCCCTACTCCGACCTCAGCGCCTCCAGCGGGTCGACGCGCGACGCGCGCAGCGCCGGCACGAGGCTCGCCGCGGCGGCGATCAGGAGCAGGATCCCGCTCACCGCGAGAAACGTGACCGGGTCGCGCGGCGCGACGCCGAAGAGCAGGCCCTCCATCAGCCGCGTCAGAAAGAGCGCCGCGAGGACGCCCGCCGCGATGCCCGCGCCGGCGTACGCGAGGCCGCGTCGGAGGATCAGGCCCAGCACGTTCGCCCGCGAGGCGCCGAGCGCCATCCGGATCCCGATCTCGCGGCGCCGGCGGCTGACGAGGTACGCGAGCACTCCGGCGACGCCGATCGCCGCGAGCACGAGCGCGAGGCCGGCGAAGATCGACAGGAGCGATCCGGTCAGCCGCGGCGTGGCCATCGAGGCGTCCACCACGTCGGTCATCATCCGCACGTTGGCGACGGGAAGGCGCGGGTCCAGTCTTCGGACCTCGGCGCGAATCGGGCCGACGAGGCGCATCGCGTCCCCCGACACGCGGAGCACGAGCGTCATTCCGCGCGCGGCGTCGCCCTCGCGCGCCGCCGGGAACTGCGCGTACGGCACGAAGAACTTCTCCTTGATCGCGGCGGTCACGCCGTTGTGCCGCTCGTCCTTGACGAGACCGACGACGGTCATCCACGGGCGCGTGGTGCTCGAGCCCATCCGCATCCGCCGGCCGATCGGATCCTGACCGGGCCAGTAGGTCCGCGCGAGCGTCTCGTTCACGACGGCCACCGGCAGCGCCTCCGCCGTGTCGGCGGGGGTGAAGGTGCGGCCGCGCAGGAGCCGTTCGCCCAGCGCCTCGAACGCGCCGTCCGAGACGACCTGCCAGTCGCCCTTGGCGTTGTGGCCGGGGCTCTCGACATAGCCCTCGACGTCGAGGCCCCAGTCGCCGATGGAGGCCGCGAGCGGGAGCGAGCGCACGAGGCCGGCGGCGCGGACGCCCGGAAGGCCGCGCACGCGCTCGAGCAGCGCTCGGTAGAACGCCACGACGGACTCCGGCTTCGCATAGCTCGCCTCGGGCGGCCGCATCTGCAGAGTGAGGACGTGCTGCGGCTGGAAGCCGAGGTCGATGTGCATCAGGGCATCCAGCGTCCGCAGCATCAGCCCCGCCCCGAGGAGCAGCAGCACCGCGAGCGCCATCTGGACGCCCGCGAGAACGGCGCGCAGGCTCTGCCGCCGGAGCCCGGCCGAGGCGTTCGCGGAGCCGTCGCGGAGCGAGTCGGTGAGGTTCAGCCGAAGGGTCTGGACCGCGGGGGCGAACCCGAAGAGGAACGTCGTCAGCAGGGTCAGCGCCGCCGCGAACCCGAGCATCCCCGGGTGAATCCCGATCGGCGAGAGCGCCGGGAGTCCCGCCGCGCCCTTCGCCGCGATGACCCGCACGCCCGCCCAGGCGAAGGCGAGGCCGAGGACCGCGCCGGCCGCCGCGAGCACGAGGCTCTCGGTCAGGAGCTGCCGCGTCAGCCGCCCCTTGCCCGCGCCGATCGCGGCGCGCACGGCGATCTCGCGCTGCCGGCCCTCGGCCCGGGCCAGGAGCAGGTTGGCGACGTTGGCGCACGCCATCAGCATCAGGAATCCCACCGCGCCGAAGACCAGGAACAGCGCGCGGCGCGCGCCGCCGCGGATCTCCTCCTCGACCGGAACCGCGAACGCCTCGAAACGCATCTCTCCCGGGTAGAGGCCCTGCGCCGTCGAGCGCGCCGTCAGCGCGAGGAGCTCCGCCGTGGCCTGGCGCGCGGTCGTTCCCGGTTTGAGCGTGGCGGCGGCGTAGTACCCGTGGTTGCCATGATCGCCCTGCGCGAAGTCGACCTGGTCCGGAATATAGACCTGCGTCGGCTCCGCCGCGTCTTCCGTGAAGTCGGTCGGCAGCGCGAACCCGCGGGGCATCACGCCGACGACGCGCCGTGCGACGCCGTCGAGCTCCACGACGCGGTCGACGATGCCGGGATCGCCGCCGAAGCGGTTCTGCCACACGCCGTAGCCGAGCACGATCACGGGCGGCCCGCCCGGGCGATCCTCCGCGTCGGTGAACCCGCGGCCGAGCGCCGGTCGCGCGCCCAGCGTCTCGAACGTGTTGGCGGTGATCCCCGCGACGCCGACGCGGACGGGGTCCCCGCCGCCGGTCAGGTTCGCCTGGTCGATCTCCCAGGCGGCGACGCTCGCGAGGCTCGGGACCTCGCGCCGGTAGTCGGCGACCTCGCCCGTGGCGACCCAGGTCTTCTCGAAGTCCCTCCAGCGGCTCCAGATCATGACGCGGCGCTCGGGCTGCGCATACGGAAGGGGCGAGAGCACCACGGCGCGAATGACCGAGAAGATCGCCGTCGTGGCCCCCATGCCGAGCGCGAGCGTCAGGATCGCCGCGGCCGCGAAGCCCGGCGAGCGTCTCAGGCCCCGAAGCGCGAATCGGACGTCGGCGACGAAGTCTTCCACGGTCTCTCCCCCGCCGCGGCGAACGGACCGCGGCCTCCGCACGGATTGACGCGCGGAGGAGGTGAAGGTTTCTCCCGGAGCGCCTCTAAATCGCCCCCGCCGGATTGGCGTTCTTTTCGTCGAAGAAGCGGTCGATCGCGCTCTCGAGACGGTCCAGGGTGATCGGCTTGACCAGGTGGTCCACGAACCCGACCGAGCGGCTCCGCCGGACGTCCTCCTCCATGCCGTACCCCGTCACCGCGATCCCCGACAGCCCGTAGCGTTCGCGCAGGTGCGCCATGAGCTCGAGGCCGTTGCCGTCGGGAAGGCCGAGGTCCGAGAGGACCAGGTCGAAGCGCTGGGTCCGGGCGGCCGACAGCGCCTCCCGAACCGAGCTGACCGCGACGACCTCGCAGGCCAGCTCCGCGAGCAGGGCGCGCGCCGCGCGGAGCGTGTCGATGTGATCCTCGACGAGCAGGACGCGGCGCCTCTCGAGCGCGAAGCCGCGCTCCGGCGTTTGACGCGGCGCCACCGCGGCGACGGGAACGGGCAGCGCCTCGAGCTCCAGCCGGAACGTGGCGCCGCGGCCGTGCCCGTCGCTCACGGCCGTGAGCGACGCCGACTGCGCCTCGGCCAGCGCGCGCGAGATCGAGAGTCCCAGGCCGAGGCCGCGGGTGCGCGGGCCCGCCTGCTCGAAGGGCTCGAAGATGCGGCCGAGGTCCGAGGGCTCGATCCCCGCCCCGGTGTCCTGTATCTCGACCGCGACGCGGCTCTCGCCGGCCGGCGCCGCGCGCAGCCGGATGCGGCCGCCCGGCGGCGTGAACTCCACCGCGTTCTTGACCACGTTCCACAGGATCTGCCGCAGCCGCGAGGGATCCGCGCTCACGTTCACCGCCGCGAAGTCCCCGTCCCGCTCGATCAGGACGCCCTTGGACGCGGCCTCCCGCTGGCAGATCTCGATGACGCTCTCGAGCGCCTCGGGCAGCGGGACCGCCTCGAGCGCGACGTGGAGCTTGCCGCGCGCGATCCGCGTCAGGTCGAGGAGGTCGTCGATCAGCCGGGCCTCGAGCTCGGCGTTGCGGCGTATCACCTCCATCTGCGTCCGGACCCCCGGCGGCAGGGAGGTGCTCTTCTCGAGGACCGACGAGAGCGCGAGGACGGGTGTCAGCGGCGTCCGCAGCTCGTGGGAGAGCGTCGCGAGGAAGCGGTCCTTGGCCTGGCTCGCGGCCTCGGACTCCTCGCGGGCCCGCCGGCGCTCGGCGATGGCGGCGCCGAGCACGAGGAAGGTGCCGGCGGTGACCGCCATGAACGCCTGCAGGTCGAAGAGACTCAGCTCGATCGTGCCGCGCGCGAAGGGGCCGTGGCCGAGCGCGGTTCCCCAGACGGCGACCGCCGCGACGGCGAAGGTGGCGAGCGCGGCCCCGCGCTGCTCGAAGCGGATCGCCGCCCACACGAGGAGCGGCGCCAGGAGCGACGTCATTCCGCCGCGCGTGGTGACGAAGACGAAGACGCTCAGTCCCAGGAGGCAGGCCGTCAGCGCGAGGCCCTCGAGCGTCCGCGTCCGCCGCGACGCGGCGTCGCGCGAGGGAATGAACGTCAGGATCAACGGCGCGATCACGAGATCGCCGATCGCGTCGCCCAGCCACCACGCGCCCCAGGTCCTCGGCGCGCCCGAAGGAGTCACGAGACCCGACAGCACCAGGCTCGAGACGCCGACGGTCGCGCTGACGGCGGTGCTCCCGATGGCGGCCAGCACGATCAGGCCGATCACGTCGGCGACGCGGTCGAGCGAGCGGCGGAAGCCGGGGACGCGGAGCAGCGCCCACGCGCCGAGAACCGCCTCGAGCGTGTTGCCCGCGCCGATGGCGGCCGCGACGAGCGGCGGCGCGCCGGTCCACAGGTTCGCGACCGTCGCGCCCACGAAGATGGCCGGCCAGAACCGCGTCCCGAGAATCAGGATGGCGGCGAGCGAGAGGCCGCTGGGAACCCAGACCAGGGAGGCGAAGACGTTGATCGCATGCATCGCCAGCCCGAACCGCGCCAGCAGGACGTAAGCCGCCGCGAGCAGAGTCCCCCTGGCGAGGTCGGCGGCGAGCGCGGACCCCGAGCGGCGGGCGGCTTGCGCAGGAAGTTCCACAGCGCCTCCTCCGGAGGATTCGGACGCCGTGAAAATCTTAGACCCGCGGGCCCGTCGCGGTCACGTGTCGGCCGACACGGGCGGCTTCGGCGGCGGCGTCGTCGGCATTGGCCAGGGACGAGGCGCGACGGACCACGGTGTCGAGACTGTACAGACCGCCCCCGTAGGCCGAGATGAAGAGAAAGACGAAACAGTAGAGGACAGCCTTCTCGCCGCCGTTGGCGATGGGCCAGAAGCCCTTGGCGGCATGCGCCATGAAGTACGCCACCGCCATCTCGCCCGAGGCGATGAACGCGGCCGCGCGCGTCATGAGCCCGACGGCGACGAGGAGTCCCGCCAGCAGCTCGATGCCGCCGCCCGCGATCATGAGCGGCTTCGTCGCGGCGGGCTCGCCGAAGGCGCCGAACAGCTTCTGGGCGCCGTGGCAGATGAAGAGCGTCCCGACCACGAACCGCATGAGCGCATACGTGACCGCGGTGTATCGGGTAGGGGTGGGGGTCGCCGGCATTGCCCTCCTCCTTGTATGGACAGGAGTTGATGCGAAATCGGTGCCGCCGCGGCCGGCTCCGAGGCCCGCTTCTCCTCTCCTTCGCGCGCTAACTCCCTTCGCGCGAGGGGCCTGGCCGCGTCCGCAAATTCGACGGTCGTCGGTAATCTTCGCGCCCGCAGGACCGTCTTTAGGGTGTGACTCGAAAGGCTCCGGATCGGATTCCGGCGGCCCATGAAAGGAGCAAACACACCATGAATCGGTTCTCGCGTCTCTGCGGATCGGCACTGCTCGGGATCGCCGGACTCGCCGCGACCGCACTGGCGGGTGGCCCGGCGGAATCCTCCAACGGCTACGGCCACGCCCGCTGGCACGGCTTCGCCGCCCGACACTTCCAGAAATGCCTCGCCTCGGCAGGGCTCTCGACCGAGCAGCAGGCCGCGATCGATCAGATCCAGTCGGACGCCCGCCCGGGCTTCCAGGCCGGGTTCGCGGCGCTCAAGGCGGCGGAAGACAAGCTCAAGAACGACGTCGCCGCTGGCGCCGACAAGAGCGTCCTCGGACAGGACGTCCTCGACAAGCAGGCGGCGATGGACAAGATCAAGAGCGACCACAAGGACATCCACGACAAGATCCTCGCTCAGCTCCACCCCGACCAGCAGAGCGCCGTGGAGTCCTGCATGCAGTCGCACGGCGGCAGGGGTGCTGGGAACGCCGGCCTCTCGGAGGCGCCGACCCAGTAGCTTCCCGCCTCGAAGTCTCGACCACGGTCCGAGCCTGAGCCCCACGCGTCCAAAGCGGGCTCGGACCGTTTTTTTCCCTTCCCGCCCCTAGTCGCCCGCCGCGCCCACCTGGAACTGCTCGATCTTGCCGTCGGGCATGTCCCGCTCCCAGATCTCCACGGCCTTCTTCGGGTATGTGACCTTGAAGAGGCGGAAGGTCATGCCGCCCCGGTCGTTCTGCCGCGTCTGCCTGAGCTCGGTCGGGGCGCCGAGCGGCGAGAGGCTGCTCGCGAAGTCGCCCACGGCCTGGTCGGTGAAGTAGCTGTTGGCGTTGGCGGTGAAGAGGGACCGGTCGATCCTGCCCGCCTGCAGGCCGGCCAGGATCTCGCGCGCCCGCTTCTCGCTCGCGGCGACCGCGTCCCGCTTCTCGAAGAGCAGCGGCGCGATCTTCTCGATGATCTGGTCCGGCGCGACCGTCTCGCCGTTCGTCAGCACGGTGATCGCGGCGCCGTCGTCGGGGAAGACGGTGTTGTGCGACGTGAAGCCCGACACGGCGCCGCCGTGAGCGAGCGCGCGATGGCCGGCCACCTTCTGGACGTCGAGACCCAGGCCGTAGCCCGCCGCGAGACCGCTCTCGAGCAGCACGTCGGTCTGCATCTCCTGGTAGGACGCGGGCTTGAGCAGCCGGCGCTCGAGCATGCCGACGTTCCATTTCGCCAGGTCCTCCGCGGTCATGGCGAGCTCGCCGGCCGCGAAGATCCAACCCTTCCCCTCCTTCGGCGCGGGCCGCGGCGGCCCCAGCGCATAGCGCAGGTATCCGGTGGGATCGCTCTCGGTCAGGCGCTCCTGGTCGACGTTGACGACGCTGTCCATCTTCAGAGGCTTGAAGATGCGCGCCGTCAGAAACGGCAGCAGCTTCTCGCCGCTCGCCTTCTCCAGGATGACGCCCGCGATGACGTAGCCGGTGTTGCTGTACTGGTATTGCGTTCCCGGCTCGAAGTCGAGCGGCTTCTTCGCCCAGCGGTTCAGGATGTCGGCCGCCGTGACGGGCTGCGTCATGAACGGCGGGACGAAGTCCTGCGGCCAGTAGTCCTGGTATCCGGACGTGTGGGACAGGAGCTGACGGACGCGGACGTCTCCGGCGCGCGTCAGGTCGGGCACGAAGCGGGAGACCGGGTCGTCGAGCGAGAGCTTGCCCTCCTCGGCGAGCATCAGGATCCCGGTGGCGGTGAACTGCTTGCTGTTCGATCCGATGCTGTAGCGCATCCCCGGCGCCGCCGGGACTCTCGGCGATACCTTCGCGTCGCCGTACGCCTGGACGTACGCGATCTTCCCGTCCTTCACGATCGCGATCGAGGCGCTGGGCGATCCGGTCGACGCCAGGACGTCCGAGACGGCGCGGTCGACCCGCGCGCGGAACGCGGCGTCGGCGTCCGGCTCGGGCGACGAGGCGAGGGGCGCCGGCGCCGCGAGGGCGGCCAGCAGACAGACTCCGAGAGCAGCTCGCGCGAATCGCATCCTTCCTCCTTCGATCGAGGGATTCTCGATTATCAGGATCCGGATTTTAGATTCTTCTCGAGCGGCGGGAACTCGGTTTTCAGGAACTCCTTGACGCCGGGTCCGCCGGTGAGCGCGAGCGTCGTTCGCTCTCCGGCGCTCCGCAGGCCGATCGCGAAGTCGAGAAACGGGCAGCAGCGCGACTCGAGGTCCACCCACTCGGCGATTTCGACGACGCACACCGGGTCGCCGTGGGAGTCCCGCGGCAGGCGGGAGAGGTCCAGCGCGAGCTCGTAGCCGTCGGGCAGCTCGCGGGCGCCGGCGACGGAGCGCTCGATGAGCGCGGTCAGCTTGCGGTGACGCTCGCGTTGCGCCTCGGTCAAGGCGTCGAGGCGGCAGGCGAGGGCGGCGCCCGCCGCTCCTTGCGTCGCGGCTGGAAGGTTGGCGGAGCTCGCCGCGGCGGCAAACAGGGTCAGGAAGATCGGGATGGCGCTCATGAAATTCTCCTTTCGAGCGCCCACGCTAGGACTTCAAGTACACTTTAAGTCAAGGGGTTTTGCGCCATGACCATCGGCGAGCTGTCGCGGCGGACGGGGCTCTCCCCCTCGGCCATCCGCTATTACGAGACGGAGGGGCTGCTCCCGGCGCCCCGGCGGCGCTCCGGCCGCCGCGACTTCGACGCCGGCGCCCTCCCCCAGCTGGTCGTCGTCCGGCTCGCGCGGGACGCCGGCTTCTCGATCGCCGAGGTCCGGCGTCTCGTCACCGAGTTCGGGCGGGAGGGCTGGCGCCGCCTCGCCGAGAGGAAGCTCGTCGAGATCCGCTCGGCCGCGGAGCGCCTGCGCGTCATGACCGGGCTCCTCGAGAAGCTCCTCGGCTGCGAGTGCCCGGACATCGAGTTCTGCGGACGCGCACTGTCCCGCGCGCGCCCGGCCGACTTCGGCGAGCGCGCGTCGGGACGTACGAAGCGGCGCTTCTGACCCTTACCGGTGCGGGCCGCCCGGTGGCGGCGACGCGGGAGTTCCGTTGGACCCGGTGTTGGGGGGAGCCGCACCCGGCGAGCCCGCTGGAGCCAGGACCGGCGTGCCGTTGGGACCGATGGCGGGAGCCGTCGCGCCCGGCGTCCCGGGTTGCGCGAGCACCGGGGTCCCGTTAGGCCCGATGACCGGCTGCCCCGCGCCCGGCGCGAGCACCGGAGTTCCGTTGGGTCCGATGGCCGGCTGTGCCGTGCCCGGAGCGAGCACCGGAGTTCCATTGGGTCCGATGACCGGCTGCGCCGCGCCCGTCGTGGCCGGGGTCACCGGCGTTCCGTTCGCACCGATGACGGGCTGATCCGACGAAGAGATGGGCGTGCCGTTGGGGCCGACCGTCGGAGGATTGCCGCTCATGAGCGGAAAGCCGTTCGGTCCGACCGTCGGAGGCGCTCCCGCCGCGAGGTTCGGCGTGGCCATCGGCTGTCCATTCGGACCGATCGTCCCCGGAGCGTATCCGCCTCCGTACGCGCCGACGGGGAGCTGTCCGTTCGCCCCGTTCGCATACGCTCCATTGGCGTTGCCGCCGTTCGCGTTCCCCATCCCGCTCGGCGCCTGCCCCGACCCGTAGGCGCCGCCGTTGGCCGCGAGAGCCGGACCGCCGCCGGTGGGCCCGATCTCGACCACGTCGCCCGGCTGCATCGGCTGCGCCGGAGCCGCGATGGCGGTTCGATTCCCGTGCACCAGGACGTCGACGGCAGGCTCGGCCGTCGTGGCGGCGCCCGTCTCGACCCTCAGGATCTGCTCCGCCGGCAACCCGGTGAGGACTCCGGTGCGCACGTCGTGAAAGGTGACGACCGAACCGCGGCTCACCGGGTGATCGCTCGAGATGACTTCGGTTCCGTCGCGCAGCGTGATTCGGTAGCGGGCATGGACCGCGGCGCCGGCGAGTGCCGGAACCAGGATCGCGCCCATCGCGATTCCTAAGAAACGTTTCATGATCGACCTCCGGTTAGACCGCATTCGTCGCACGCCCTCTCAAACTGCAGAATCCGCGCCAATCCGAGTCGGCGGTTGGGACACTTTGTCTCTGGAAGCGGGTCCGCCGAATCCCGCGCGGGAAACTGATAGAAAGCGCTCCCATGAAGAAACGGATCTGGCCCGGCCTCCTGTTTCTGGCATCGCTCTCGGCGTGCACGACGGCGCCTCCGCCGAACGCGCCGCCCTCCGCTGCGGCGCCCTTCTCGCCGTCGAATCCGTTCGCGCAGAAGAGCACGCTCCCCTTCCAGGCGCCGCCCTTCGACAAGATCCACGACGCCGACTACGCCCCCGCGATGGAGGAGGGCATGCGGCGCGAGCTCGCCGAGATCGCCGCGATCACCGAGGACCCCGCTCCGCCCGACTTCGCGAACACGATCGTGGCGATGGAGCGGTCGGGCGAGCTGCTGGGCCGTGCGGCCAAGGTGTTCTTCGACATCACGGAGTCGAACACGAACGACACGCTCCAGAAGCTGAAGGCGGACCTCGCGCCCAAGCTCGCCGCGCACCGCGACGCGATCGTCCTGAACCCGCGCCTCTTCGCCCGCGTCCAGGCGGTCTACGACCACCGCGGCGGGCTCGCGCCCGAGGAGAAGTACCTGGTCGAGCGCACGTACCGCCACTTCGTCCGCGCCGGCGCGAAGTTGAACGACGCCGACAAGGCGGCGCTGACCCGGCTCAACCAGGAGGAGTCGAAGCTCTCGAACGACTACGAGGACAGGATCCTCGCCGAGACGAACGCCAGCGCCGTCGTCGTGGACGACCGCTCGCCGCTCGACGGATTGAGCGAGGGAGACCTGGCCGCGGCCGCCGAGGCCGCGAAGGACCAGGGCCTCTCCGGAAAGTGGCTCTTCCCGCTGCAGAACACGACCCAGCAGCCGCCGCTCCGGTCGCTCCGCAACCGCGCGCTGCGCGAGCGGATCTTCGAGGCGTCGGTGCGGCGCGGGGACCACGGCGGGCCCAACGACACGCGGGCGATCATCCAGCGGCTGGCGCTCGAGCGCGCGGAGCGGGCGAAGCTCCTGGGCTTCCCGAGCTTTTCCGCTTACGTGCTCGACGACGAGATGGCGAAGACGCCCGAGAACGCGCTCCGGCTGATGACGGGCCTGGTCCCCGCCTCGACCGGCAAGGCGCGGGACGAGGCGGCGCGCATGCAGAAGGTCATCGACGGGGAAGACGAGCGCTTCGCGCTGCAGGCGTGGGACTGGGACTTCTACGCGGAGAAGGTCCGCAAGGCCGAGTACGACCTGAACGAGGCGGAGGTCCGGCCCTACCTCGAGCTCGACCGCGTGCTGAAAGACGGCGTCTTCTACGCCGCAACCCGGCTGTACGGGATCACGTTCCAGGAGCGCAAGGACATCCCCGTCTACAACCCCGACGTGCGCGTCTTCGAGGTGTTCGACCCGGACGGCAAGCCGCTCGCGCTCTACTACGGCGACTTCTTCGCGCGCCCGAGCAAGCAGGGCGGGGCGTGGGAGGACACGTTCGTCGAGCAGAGCGGCCTGCTCGGGACGAAGCCCGTCGTCCAGACGGTCCTCAACTTCACGAAGCCGGCGCCCGGCCAGCCCGCGCTGCTCTCCTTCGAGGACGTCACCGGCCTCTTCCACGAGTTCGGTCACGCGCTCCATTCGATGTTCCAGAACGTGCGCTACCCGACCCTCGCGGAGGTGCCGCGCGACTTCGTCGAGTTCCCGTCGCAGATCAACGAGCACTGGGCGATCGAGCCCGACGTCTTCGCCCACTACGCGAAGCACCACGAGACGGGCGCGCCCATGCCGGCGGAGCTCGTCGAGAAGATCAAGAAGGCGAAGACGTTCAATCAGGGGTACGCGACGACCGAGTACCTGGCGTCCGCGCTTCTCGACATCGCGTGGCACCAGACCGCCGCGGGCTCGCCGGCGCCGGACGTGGATGCGTTCGAGCGCGAGGCGCTCCAAGGGTTCCGGATCGACCTCCCCCAGGTGCCGCCGCGCTACCACACGACTTACTTCTCCCACATCTGGCAGGGCGACTACGCGTCGGGCTACTACGCCTACCTCTGGAGCGAGCTGATCGACGACGACGCCTACTACTGGTTCAAGGAGAACGGCGGGATGACGCGCGCGAACGGCCAGCGCTTCCGCGAGATGATCCTCTCGCGCGGAGGCACGGAGGACGTGGCCGCGATGTACCGGGCGTTCCGCGGACGCGACCCGATCGTCGAGCCGCTGCTCGAAGAACGCGGGCTCAAGCCGCGATAGGTTGTCGGGAGTTTTCCGGGCCTCGGCTGGAACGGCGGCCCGCGTCCCTGCGTTGTAGGGTTTGGATGGCCTGCCGCCAAACGGCTCGGTCCGCGGGTCTCTCGGCCCTCGCCGCCGCGCTCCTGCTCGGCTCCTCGAGTCCCACGACCGCCCAGGACGGCCGGTGGAGCCGCCTGGGTCCGACCGGGGGCACCGTGTATTGCCTCGCGGTCTCTTCCGGGACGCTCCCGGTCGTCTATGCGGGGACCGATGACGGCGTCTACCGGGGCACGCGCGGCGGCGCGTCCTGGACGCCGGCGAACGCGGGGATCGAGGGTCTGCGCGTCCAGTCGATCGCGATCGACCCGGTCCATCCGTCGACGCTGTACGCGGGGACCACGACCCCCCTCGGCGTGCCGAGCGTGGGCATCTTCAAGAGCGAGGACGGCGGGGCGAGCTGGTCCGCGATCAACGTCGGCCTCGTCGATCCGATCACCGGGGTGGAGCCCGTCGACGTCGCGGCCATCGCGATCGACCCCACGAATCCCTCGACGCTCGTCATCGGCACCGTCTTCAGCGAGATCTACAAGAGCACCGACGGCGGAGCGAGCTGGTCGCCGCAGACGTTCGGCGGCGTGAGCGCCGGGATCGCGATCACGGACGTCCGCTACGACCCCTTCTCCCCGGCGACCGTCTACGCCGCGAGCAACCTCGGCCTGATCGCGAGCGTCGATTCCGGAGACGACTGGATGTTCGTCGGCAACGCCGGTGTGGGCTTCACGGCGCTGGCGCTCGATCCGTCGACCGACGGCACGCTCTACGGCGTCAACGCGACCGGCTTCGGCGTCGGAAAGAGCGTGGACGGCGGCAATACCTGGGCCGCCGCGAACGCGAACCTCGCCGTCGACCCCGCGGGAGACCTCCCGCTCGTGCAGTCGATCGCGATCGACCCCTCGAACCCCGAGACGATCGTCATCGGGACCAACGGCAACGGCGCGTTCATCAGCCACGACGGCGCCGCGACCTGGGCGCCGGCGGGAGCCTCCACGCTCGGCGCGGCCGTGGAGTCCGTCGCCTTCGTGCCCGGCGACGGATCGCCGCCGGCGATCCTCGCGGGGACCTTCGGCGACGGCGTCTTCGAGAGCCCGGATGGCGGAGCCACCTGGGCGGCCTCGAACGCCGGGCTCGTCGCGGGACTCGTCCCGGCGCTCCTCGCCGATCCATCGACGCCGGGCCGCCTCGTGGCCGGAGGCGCCGGCGGCATCGGCGTGAGCGACGATGGCGGCGCGACGTGGACGCCGTCGAACGCGGGCCTTCCCGCGGTCCCGGTCGCGGCGCTCGCCCGCGGCGAGGGCGGACGGCTCTTCGCCGGCACGATCGGCGGCGGCGTCTTCTCGAGCGCGGACGGCGGCGCGAGCTGGCAGGCGAGCGCGAATGGCCTCTCCGACTCCGACGTCGCCTCGGTCACGGTGGATCCCTCCGACGCGAAAACCCTCTATGCCGGGACGACCCATCCCTACGACGGGTCCAATCCCGAGCGCGTCTACAAGAGCACCGACGGCGGCGGAAGCTGGCAGCAGACGGGCCTCGACGCCGGCGGCAACCCGATCGGGGCGATCGTCGTGGATCCCGCGAAGCCGGCCCGGGTCGCCGCGATTTCGCCCGGCGCCGCGGGCTACTATCAGACGACCGACGGCGGCGGCTCCTGGTCCACGATCTCGGCCGACGCGTCCTGCGGCCCGGTCAACGCGCTCTTCTACGACGACGCGGGCGGCGCCGTCCTCCTCGGCGTCGGCGCCGGAATCTGCCGGAGCACCGACGGCGGGACCCG
Organism: Thermoanaerobaculia bacterium; assembly: GCA_036406835.1. GTDB lineage: Bacteria > Acidobacteriota > Thermoanaerobaculia > UBA5066 > Gp7-AA6 > DAHUXD01. Next base: position 31,609 of record DASXAG010000090.1, on the reverse strand, counting down.
CTGGACCGTGATCCCCGTCTCTCCCCTCGCCTCGATCACCGCCTTCTTCGCCGACCCGGCGGATCCCGCCACGCTTTACGCGGGCGCGGAACCGACGGTGCCCGGCGGGACCGGCGGCGTCTTCGTCTCCCGGGACGGCGGCGCCACCTGGACGGCCGTCGGCGCCGGCCTGTCGGGGGCCTCGGTCCGAACGATCGCGAAGGACGCCTCGGGGGATCGCCTCTACGCCGCGACTTACGGCGCGAGCGTCGCCACGCTGTGGCTCACGGCTCCTCCGCGAGCGCCCGTCCGGACTCCCGCGCCGTCGCCGCCGCCGCGCGTCATCGCGCGCTGACGCGACACGCTCCCTCCTCGGCGCTGGCGTGAATCTTGCGGCGCTTCGTGTCCGGACAAAGGAGGCACGATGCCCGAGAAGGAGACTCTGAAACACGCCGAAGAAGACAAGAGGGAAGGCAAATCACCCTCGACCCAGGCGGGCGAGTTCGTCCACGAGGAGATGGATCACATCAAGGAGGGAAAGCACGGCGCCCGCTCCACGAAGCAGGCGATCGCGATCGGACTCTCGAAGGCGCGCCGCGCCGGCGTCAAGCTGCCGCCGCCCAAGAAGGGCTCCGCGTCGAGCGCGACCCGGAAGCGGGCCAGCCGCGACGTGGCCAAGGGTCGGAGCGCCAAGACCCGTCGAACCTCCCGGACGCGCTCGCGCGCGACGTCCAAGGCGCTTCGCCGCGAGGGACACTCGGCGGCGAGCCGCTCGTCGCTGGCCCGTCAGGCGCGCTCGTCCGCCCGCCGGCGCGGGGCCGCCGCTCGCTCGAGGGCCGCGAAGAAGGCGGCCCGAACGCGCAAGCGCGAACGATCCTAGCTTCCGCTTCCGCGGGTATGCTCGCGTCGCGGACGTGGTCCGCCAGGGAGGAGCCAGCGATGAAGAGACAGGCTGTCGCCGAGTGGCGCGGGGATCTCAAGACCGGAAAGGGAACGCTCTCGACCGACAGCGGGGTCCTCTCGGGCACCCCCTACTCGTTCTCGACGCGTTTCGAGGGCGAGAAGGGGACGAACCCCGAGGAGCTGATCGCCGCCGCGCACGCGGGATGCTTCACGATGGCGCTGTCGGCCGAGCTCGGCAAGGTCAACCTCACGGCGACGAGCCTGCGGACGACCGCGGCGGTGTCTCTGGAGAAGAACGGCGGCGGCTGGGGCGTGACCGAGTCGAAGCTGGATCTCGTCGCGCAGGTGCCGGGCGCGTCCGAGGAGGCGTTCAAGGCGGCCGCGGAGACCGCGAAGGCGAACTGTCCGATCTCGAAGCTGCTGAACGCGAGGATCTCGCTCACCTGGAAGCTGGAGTAGGGCCGGGCGGACCCTCCCGCCCCACGCCCAGCGCGTCCGCGACGCGGTTGATGTAGTTGAACCAGGCCGCGATCAGCGTGATCTGAAGGATGCCCTTGTCGTCGAAGCCCGCCGCGCGCAGCCGCGCGTGGTGCTCCGGCGTGATCCGCGTCGCGTCGCGGGTGAGCTGGGCGACGTAGTCGAGCATCACCCGGTCGCGCTCGTCGATCGGCGCGGCGCGGTAGTCCCGGCGGATCGCCTCGACCAGCGCCTCGTCCAGGGTCACCCGACGCAGAAACTCTGCGTGGGACTCGATTCAATAATGACAGCGGTTCGTGACCGAGACGACCGTCGTGATCATCTCGTGCTGCCGCCGGGTCAGAGGAAGATCCGGCGACATCAGCACGCCGAACGTCGCGAAGGCGTGGAACAGGGCGTCGGGAATCAGGGAGTGCGAGGCGGCGATGCCGCCGGCCTCGTCCGTGATTCCGGTGGGCTGCGCGTACTCGCGCGGATAGAGCGCGCGCTCCCCCTCGATCGCCTCGCGGAGCTTCGCGTCCGCCTCCTCGAGCGGGATGGTCTTGATCCAGGTCATGCAGCGACTCCCGAGGCTGTTCCTCGTCGCAGCGCGTAGACGGGCAGACCCGTGAGCATCAACGCGAATCCTGCCAGAGCCGGAAGCGGACGGGCAAGTGCGATCGAGACGACCACGCCCGACACGAGCAGCACGAAGAGCGCCGTCGTCGCGGGATAGCCCGGCGCGAGGAAGCCGGGTTGCGCGCCGGCCGCCGGACGGGAGCGCACGACGAAGAGACCGGCCGCGGCGAGCCCCACGAAGAGGAGCGTCGTGCACATGAAGAGCGCGACGATCTCGGAGAAGCTTCCGGTCAGCACGAACACGCTGGCGATCACGGCGAGCAGCACCGTCGCCCGCACCGGCGTCCCGGTCCGCGGATTCACGCGTGCGAGCGCCTCCGGAAAGAGGCCGTCCGCGCTCATCGCGAGGTAGAGCCGCGGCGCCATCAGCAGGAGGGCGAGGATGCTGGCGGCGACCGAGATCACCACCGCCGCCGTCGCCATGCGCAGGGGCACCCCGGCGAACGCGACGACCGATCCCCTTCCCGACGGCGGCGCGAGGTAGAGAAACGCCGCCGTGACGGCGACGTAGGCCGCGGTCACGACGATCACGCCGAGCGTCAGCGCTCGGGGCAGAAGGCGCCGCGCGTCACGCACCTCCCCCGCGACGCGGCTGGCCTCCCAGAAACCGCCGAAGGAGTAGAAGGCCCCGATGAGACCCACGCCCAGCGCCTCGAAGAGCGGCGGGCTGTGGGCCGCGCGCGCGAACGGCGGCCAGAAGTGCGCCCAGCTTCCCGACGGCACGGTGAAGGCGCCCGCGACGACCGCCACGAGCGCCGCGAGCTTGAGCGCCGTCAGGGCGTTCAGGGAGCGGGAGCTCAGGCGCAGCCCGGCCATGGCCAGCAGGGCGAGAGCCCAGATTCCCGCCACGGCGATCAGCCGCTCGTGACCCGCGGCGGCCGGGAAGAGCACCACGACGTACCCGGTCACGCCGATCGCGAGCGCGGCGGTGATCCCGGGATCCATGATGAGCACGCTCTGCCAGCCGTAGAGAAACGCGACCCGGGGGCCGAAGGCCTCCCGCAGGAAGACGTACAGGCCCCCGATCTCCGGGTAACGCGACGCGAGCTCGCCGAACGTCAGCGCGCCCGCGAGGACGAGCGCGCCGCAGAAGAGCCAGAGAGCGAGGACGAGCCCGGACGACCCGAGCGCGCCGATCAGCTCCGACGGCGTCAGGAAGATGCCGACGCCGATCGTGTGTCCGACGACGAGCGCCGTCGCCGACCAGAATCCGAGCTCGCGAGAGGCGCCGCCGGGTTCGTCGATGGGCGGAGTCTACCCTCGGGCTCGGGAAACACTGGGGCGTCCGTCCCGTATCCCCACGGAGGCCATCGGGCTGCCTTTTACCGATTGGCGAATGGAGGAGAAACCATGAGACGGCGTTCCCGCGTCCGCGCTTCCGCTTCGGCTCTCGTTCTGGCGGCGTTCGTCCTCGCCTTTTCGCAGACCGTCCCGCTGCGGGCGGCGACCGGCCTGACGCTGCCGCCCAGCGGCGACAATCCGCAGGCCTCGGTCAGCCAGGCCCTCGGTCCGGTCAAGGTCACGATCGACTACTCGAGCCCGAGAGTCGTCCGGGGCCAGAACGACCGGAAGGGCAAGATCTGGGGCGAGCTCGTGCCCTACGGCATGACCGACCTCGGCTTCAACGGCTGCAAAGAGTGCCCGTACCGCGGCGGGGCCAACGAGAACACGGTCTTCACCGTCAGCCACGACGTCAAGGTCGAGGGCCAGCCGCTGCCGGCGGGGCGCTACGGCCTGCACTTCATCCCGGGCGAGTCCGAATGGACCGTCATCTTCTCGAAGGACGCCGACTCCTGGGGCAGCTTCTGGTACGACTCCAAGAACGACGCGCTGCGCGTCAAGGCCAAGCCGGCCAAGAGCGACTACCACGAGTGGCTGACCTACGAGTTCGTCGATCGCGATCCCGGTAAGGTCACCGCCGCTCTCGAGTGGGACACGCTGAGCGTTCCCTTCACGGTCTCGGTCGACGACGTCAACGCGCTCTGGATCGAGGGGATCCGCAAGGACCTGCACGGCTCCGCCGGATTCTTGTGGCAGAACTGGCAGCAGGCGGCGGACTTCTGCGCGCAGCACAAGACCAATCTCACGGAGGGGCTGACGTGGGCGCAGCGCGCGGTCTCGGATCCGACGTGGTCCGGCGGCGACGAGAACTTCGGCACTCTCATGACGCTCTCGAACCTGCAGGAGCTCAACGGCCAGACCGACGCCGCGAAGCAGACCTTCGAGAAGGCGGTCAACCACAAGACGACCACGCCGATCCAGATCCACGTCGCGGCGCGCCAGCTCCTCAACGGGGGCAAGAAGGACGAGGCCGTCCGGCTCTTCCAGCTCAACGCGAAGAAGTTCCCGAACCAGTGGCCGGTGCACGTCGGCCTCATGCGCGCGTACTCGGCCACCGGCGACAAGACCAAGGCGCTCGCCGAGGCGAAGCTCGCGGTCGCTCAGGCTCCCGACGAGGGCAACAAGAAGAACCTCGAGGGCCTGATCAAACGGCTCGAGTCGGGCCAGGACATCAACTAAGTCGTCCGTCGCACGGCCGCGGCGTCGCGTCGTCGGCGCCGCGGCCTACTGCCGGAAGGGTCGTCACCCGCCGGACGACAGAGGAGGCGGAGGCGCCCGGCGGGAAGTTGGATCGGAGACTGCCAACGGCGGCGAGGCGGCGATCGCGGCGAAGGCCGTGGCCCCCGGGGCCAGCGCCCTCCTCCCGTTTTCGACCGGCCGATGCCGCAGCACCAGATGCCTTCCGCCTCCCCTCCGAGTCGAAGCAATTCCCGTTCCCGGCGATTTCGGCTGGCATTGATCTTGCGGCCGTTTCTTCCCGGGTATAAGACCGCCGTTGAGAAGGGAGAGGCCATGGAGACACGAGAGATTCCCCGCGATTCCTGGATCGAGTTCCTGAATGGCTTCTCGCGGCGGCACGAGGGCTGGCTCGTGGACGTGCAGATCCTGGGGGGCGTGGGCGCGCAGACCGAGGCGCACGAGCGCCCGCTCGAGGGCGTCTCGTCGGATCCCGGCGGACGGCACATCGCGATCACTCTCGGCCCGGCCGAGCGGCCCGCCGAGCATCTCATCGAAAAGCCCTCGCACGTCCGCGTGCAGGAGGAGGGAGGCGCCGACCTCTCGCTCCAGATCGAGTCTTCCGGCGGTGAGACGACGCTGCTCACCTTTCGCTCGCCGCTGGCTCCGGAGAGGGTCGACGGCGTGGCGCCGGATGAGACGAAGACTCCGGAGTCCCCGCGCGGAGACAAAGACCCGCGGACGGCGGCGTCCGTCCGCGACAGGAGAGGAGGAACGATGAAGAGAGTCGATCTGTCGATTCCCGAGTTCGGATTCGTCGTCGCGACCCGCGCGGCGCTGGGAGCCGGAGTGGGACTGCTCGCGAGCCAGAACCTCTGCCGCAGGACCCGCCAGCGCGTCGGCCTCGGGCTCTTGATCCTCGGCGCGCTCACGACGGCGCCGGCCGCCTACCTGCTCTTCGGCCGGAAGCCGTCGACGCGAAGCCGGCCCGCCGCGGCCTGAAATTGGCGGAGGGCGACGCGGCCGAGATCGCGGACGCCCGCGACTACTACCGTCGGATTCTTCCGTTCTACGAGAAGGAGTCGGTCGCGCGGGCGCATCTCGCCTTCTGGCGCGGCGTCGCGCGCGACCACGCTCCGCGGCGCATCCTCGAGATCGGCGCCGGCCTCGGCCGCATCACGGCCGAGCTCGCGCGCGTGGCTCCGGCGGTGGGACTCGACGTCTCGCTCGAGATGCTCTCGGCGGCGAGCCGCCGGACGGGCGCGCGGAGCGCCCGGTACGTCGCCGCGGACGCCCGGCGGGCAACCTTCGAGCCGGTCTTCGACCTGATCGTGGCTCCCGGCGACCCGATCTCCCACATGACGACGCGCGCCGACCGACGCCGGGCGCTGCGCGCGATCGCGCTCCAGCTGGCCCCGGGCGGTAAGTTCGTCCTGGACGGCCTCTACCTCCGGCGGCAGCGCGTCGCGGTGCCCCGCCGGATCCGCCACACGCAGGGCGTGCTCCACATCGACGAGACGTGGCTCCCCGTCGGGATCCGGGACCTCTGGCACGCGCGCTACCGGTACCGCGACCTGCGCGCCGACGGGTCCGTGCTCACGGAGGAGGCGGCGTTCCTCGCCCGCGCCTGGAATCCGGCGACCCTTCGCGCCGACTTCGCGGCCGCGGGTCTCGAGATCGTCGTGACGTGGGGCGACCGCGAGCGGCGGCCCTTCCGGCGGGACTCTCCACGGCTCATCGTCACGGCGCGCCGCGCTCGCCGGAGGCGATTGCCCGCGCGGACATCTGGAACGGCCGTTGCAGCTCTGATATGAAACGAAAGACGTGTCCGAGGCTTCTTTAAGGAGAGCGCCATGACGAAATCCCGAATCTGGGTTCAGGCCACCGTCGCCGCCGCCGTCCTCGGTCTCCTGGCGTGCTCGTCCACCACGTTCGATTCCACCTGGCGGGCGCCGGACGCCCGGCCCCTGCAGCTCACGGGCAAGAAGGTCGTCGCGATCTTCGTCAACAAGAACATGGCGATGCGCCGCGCCGCGGAAGACACGATGGCGCGCGAGATCACGTCGCACGGCGCGCAGGGCGTGGCCGCGTACACGATCTTCGGAGAGGAAGACATCCGCGACCAGGCGAAGGTCCGGGACAAGCTCCAGAGCATGGGGTTCGCCGGCCTCGTCGTGATGCGGGTCGCGGGCAAGGAGACGCAGGTCAACTACGTCCCCGGAACCTACTACGGCTCGCCGTACTACCGGACCTGGGGCGGCTACTGGGGATACGGCTGGGGCGCCGTCTACGACCCGGGCTACATGACGGTGGACCAGGTCGTGAAGCTCGAGACGCTCGTCTACTCGTTCGACCAGGACAAGCTGGTCTGGGCGGGACAGAGCCGCACCGTCTCGCCCAAGGACGTCGAGAGCTTCATCTCGGAGGTCGCCCGCGCAGCCGCCGACCAGATGGAGAAGGACGGACTCATTCACAAGGCTTAGTCACGGCCGGATTCGCAATCCGAATCTCGAGGGGCGCCCACCCGGGCGCCCTTTTCATTTCACCGGAGCCAGGTTCTTCTCGAGGAACGCGCCGCAGCGGCTGAAGAAGGCGATCTGGTTGTCGCGCCGCGACATCGAGTGGCCCTCGTCGCCGGCGACCATGTACTCGACCGGGATCTTTCGCGTCCTCAGGGCCCGCACGACCTGGTCCGACTCCGCGCGCGGCACGCGCGGGTCGTTGGCGCCGGCGTAGACGAACAGGGGGACCGAGATCTTGTCGATCTCCTCGATGGGCGAGATCGTCTTCAGGAACGCGGCGTCCTTCTCGAGCTCGCCGAACTCCACCTTGAAGATCTCGCGGATCATGCCGTTGGTGGTCCGCAGGAAGGTGGCGAGGTTCGCGACACCGACGAGGTCGACGCCCGCGCGGAAGACGGGAAAGCGCTCGAGCGCGATCAGGACCGTGTAGCCGCCGTAGCTGCCGCCGTACACGACCATGCGGCTCGCATCGGCCCAGGGCTGCGCGGCGACCCAGCGCGCGGTCGTCTCGACGTCCTTGAACGCATCCAGCCGCTTCGGGCCGTTGTCGGCCATCTCGAACGCGCGGCCGAATCCGCCGGAGCCGCGCACGTTCGGCTCGACGACGGCGTAGCCGAGCCCGGTGAAGAAGCGCACCGAGGGCGACCAGCGGATCGCGGAGGACCCGGAGGGCCCGCCGTGGTACACGACGACGACCGGCCGCTTCTCCCCCGCCGCTCCCGCCGGCAGGTAGACGTTCGCCGGCAGCCTTAGACCGTCGAAGGCGGTCACCTCGGCGATCGAGGCCGTGACCTTCGGCAGCGCGGCGAGCGACGGGCGCGGCTCCCGCCGCAGCGCCTCCGCGCGTCCGGTCGCCGCGTCGATCGCGTAGACCTCGCGGGGCGCGTCGGGCGTCGACCACGTCGCCGGGAGACGCTTGCCGTCCTGCGAGAAGTCCCCGATTCCGCCGGACCCGAGCGGCAGGTCGGCCGTCGCGGTGGGCTGGAGCGTCTTCGCGTCGAGCAGGCGCACCTCGGTGTGATTGCCGGCGCCGAGCGCGACGGCGAGCCGGTCGCCGCTCTTCGCCACGGCGATGCGGTCGACCTCGGCCGGCGAGGGGTGCGCGTACCGCGCGACCTCCGTCCCGCCCGGGTCGAGCGCGAGCACCACGGGCCGGTCGCCGCCGGCGTCGGTCGAAAGGTAGATGCGCCGAGCGTCCGGCGAGAAGCGTCCCTCCCAGATCGTGACCTTCGTCCCGGGCGCCGGGTACAGGCGGACGGCGGACCCCTTCACGAGGTCGAGCAGGAGCAGCGTGCAGTCGCTGTCGCTGCGGACCTGTGTCCAGAGTCCCCAGTGCCCGTCCCGGCTCACGTCGGTCAGCTCGCCGGGCGCCTTGTCCGCCCACAGCTTCTTCTCCGTCGCGCCGGGAGCGAGCTCGAGCGCGTACGCGGCCGAGCCCGAGTCGTCCTTGGCGCGCGCCGAGTAGAAGGCCGTCCCGGCTTTCTCGTCGGGGACGATCGGCGGGTCGCGCCGCAGCTTCGCTCCCGGCGTCAGCTCGACGAGGCCCGTCCCGTCGAGGCCGCTGCGGAAGAGCGACCAGTTCTCGTCGGCGCCGAAGTCGGACCGGAAGAGCACGGTCTTGCCGTCGGCCAGCGGAAGCGGCGACGTGACGCGCTCCTTCGTCGTCGCGAGCCTCACGGCGGGCGCCTCCGGCCGGCTCGCGTCGGCGGCGTAGAGCTGGGGCAAGCCGTCGCGCGTGGAGACGAAGACGACCGTCTTCCCGTCGCGCGCGAAGACCGGCTCCTCGTTCTCGAAGGCGTCCACGATCGCCGTGATCTGTTTCGCGAGCTCCGCCACGCGAGGGGAATCGCCCGGCGGATCCGGCTCGACGAGCGGGGCGGGCTGGGCGTGGGCGAGAGGAGCGGACAGACACAGCGCGGCGGCGAGTGCGGCGGCTCGGATCTTCATCCCGTGATTAGATCACCGCAATGTTCGTCGGGCACTACGGGGTGTCCCTCGCCGCCAAGCGGATCTCGCCGCGGCTCTCGCTGGGAGTCCTCTTCGTGGCGGTGCAGCTCCTGGACGTTCTCTTCTCGATCTTCGTGTTGCTCGGGATCGAGGGGCTGCGGATCGTGCACGGCTTCACGGCCTACAACCCCTACGACCTGTACCGGATGCCGTACACGCACAGTCTGCTGGGGGCGCTCCTGTGGTCCGCGGCGACGGCGCTCGTCGCGCTCGCGGCGCTGCGCCGCCTCCGATCGCGGGATCGCCGGATCGCGGCAGGAGTCCTCGGCGCGGCGGTGTTCTCGCACTTCCTGCTCGACGTGCCCATGCACACGCCGGATTTGCCGCTCGGCCTCGCTCCCGGCTCGCCCCGGATCGGGCTCGGCCTCTGGAACCATCGCTGGGCCGCCGTCGCCGCCGAGCTCCTGGTGCTCGTGGCCGGCGGCGCCGTCTACCTGAACGCGACGCGGGCCCGGAGCCGCGCCGCCGCAGCCGCGACCGCGGTCTTCGGAGCCGTTCTCGTGGCGACGACGATCGCGACGCCGCTCATGCCCGATCCGCCGAGCGCCCGCGCGTTCGCCATCCAGGCGCTCGTGCTCTACGGATTCACGGCTGTCGCGGCGGAATGGGTCGACCGCGGCCGCGAGCCGCGGGCGTAGGCGGGAAGCGAGACTCGCCCCTAGACGGCGACTTCTTCCTCGAGCCCGACGTCCTTCGGCCCGACCTGGTCCTCGTCGCGGATGACTCGATGGGTCTTCGCCACGAGCACGTAGATCGAGGGGACGACGAACAGCGTGAACGCGGTGCCGATGATCATTCCGGTCACGAGCATCGTTCCGATGCTGTTCCGCGCGCCGGCGCCGGGCCCCCTCGCGAAGACGAGCGGCATGTGGCCCATGACCGTGGCCGCCGTCGTCATCAGGATCGGCCGCAGCCGCGTCTCGGCGGCCTCGATGACGGCCTTGACCTTGTCGCGGCCCTGCTCCTGGAGCTTGTTGGCGAACTCCACGATCAGGATTCCGTTCTTCGCGATCAGTCCGACGAGCGTGATGAGTCCGACCTGGCTGTAGATGTTGAGCGTGGTGAACCCGAGGAACGAGAAGAGCAGCGATCCCGACAGGGCCAGCGGGACCGAGCCCGCCAGGACGATGAACGGATCGCGGAAACTCTCGAACTGAGCCGCGAGGACGAGGTAGATCAGGATCGCCGACAGCATGAAGGTGAAGAGGAACTTGCTGCCCTCGGTCCGCAGCTGCCGCGACTCGCCGGCGTAGTCCACCGTGAAGCCCTTCGGCAGGATCTTCTGCGCCTCGGCCTCGAGGACCTTCAGCGCGTTGTCGAGGGGAACGCCCGGCGGGATGACGCCCTGGATGCGCACCGCGTTCAGCTGCTGGAAGCGCTTGAGGTCGCGCGGCTGCGTCGAGGTCTTCACCGTCGCGAACGTCGAGAGCGGGACGAGCTTGCCGCCGGCGCCGGTCACGTAGATGTCCTGGAGCTGGCTCGGCGTGAGCCGGTCCGCGCGCTTGATCTGCGGGATGACCTTGTAGCTGCGCCCCTGGATCGAGAAGCGGTTGACGTAGTTGCCGCCGAGCATCGTCGAGAGGTCGCGGCCGGCCTGCCCGAGGTCGACGCCCTGGGCGCGCAGCTTGTCGCGGTCGAACACGACCTCGGCCTGCGGCTGGTCGTACTTCAAGTCCGAGTCGGCGTACATGAAGAGGCCGCTCTGGTAGGCCTTTCCGACGAGGTCGTTCGCGAAGTCCACGAGCCTCTGCGGCTCCGCCGTGGACGCGATGACGAAGTCGACCGGGAAGCTTCCGCCGCCCGGCAGCGGCGGCGGGACGAGCGAGATGACCCGCACGCCGGGGATCTTGGAGAGGCCCATCGACGCCTCGACCTGGAGCTGCTGCGTGCTCTTCTTCCGTTCGCTCCAGGGCTTCGTGACCATGCCGCCGAAGCCGCCGGTCGGGTTCGTGAGCTGGAAGACGCTCTGATGCTCGGGCATCGCGTGGTAGACGTCGTACACCTTCTGCGCGAAGAGGTTGGTCTGGTCGATCGTCGCGTTGGGCGCCGCCTGGATGACGCCGAAGACGACCGCCTGGTCCTCCGTCGGCGCGAGCTCCTTCGCGGAGAACATGTAGAAGGGGAACATCAGCAGCACGACGATGAACCAAAGGACGTAGACCACCGGGCGGTAGTTGAGGCTGCCCGTCAGGAGCCGCCCGTAGGTCGACTTCACCTTCTCGAAGCGCCGGTTGATCCAGCCCGCGAAGCCCTTCTCGGCGTCGCCCGCGCGCAGGAGCCTGGAGCCCATCATCGGCGAGAGCGTCAGAGCCACGATGCCGGACACGATGACCGCGCCGGCGAGGGTGAAGGCGAACTCGCGGAAGAGCGCGCCCGTGAGGCCGCCCTGGATGCCGATCGGGGCGTACACCGCCGCGAGGGTGATCGTCATCGCGATGATCGGTCCGACCAGCTCGCGCGCGGCCTTGAGCGCCGCCTCGAACGGCTTCTCGCCGAGCTGGAGGTGCCGCTCCACGTTCTCGACCATGACGATCGCGTCGTCGACGACGAGACCGACGGAGAGCACGATCGCGAGCAGCGTGAGCAGGTTGATCGTGAAGCCCGCGACGAGCATCAGGAACACCGCGCCGATCAGCGACACCGGGATCGCGACGATCGGGATCAGGACGGCGCGGAAGGAGCCGAGGAAGAGGAAGATGACGACGATGACGATCAGCAGCGTCTCGGTCAGCGTCGAGAGGACCTCGTGGATGGCGTCCTCGATGTACGCCGTCGAGTCGTACGGGATCCCGACGTCCATCCCGGCCGGGAGCTGCGCGCGGATGTCCGGGATCTCGGCGCGCACCCGCTTGATGACGTCGAGCGCGTTGGCGTTCGGGAGCACCCAGATGCCCATGAACGTCGCCGCCTGGCCGTTGAACCGGACGTCCGAGTCGTAGTTCTCGGCGCCGAGCTCGACGTCGGCGATCTCGCCGAGGCGCACGACGACGGCATCCTTCTGCTTGACGACGAGCTGCTTGAACTCCTCCGCCGTCTTCAGGTCAGTGTTCGCGACGAGGTTGATCGACGTCATCGTGCCCTTGGTCTGGCCGATCGCCGAGAGGTAGTTGTTCTGGGAGAGGGCGTTGCGGACGTCGCTCGGAGAGATGCCCAGGGCCGCCATCCGCTCCGGCTTGAGCCACACGCGCATGGCGAAGGTGCGGCTGCCGAGGATGTCGGCGCGCTGGACGCCGGAGACCGCCGACAGCTTGGGCTGCACGACGCGGGTCAGGTAGTCGGTGATCTGGTTCTGGTCGAGGTCCTTCGACGAGAACCCGAGGTACATCGCCGCGAACTGCTGGTCCGCCGTGGCGAGGTCGATGATCGGCGCCTCGGCCTCCGGCGGCAGGTCGTTGCGGACCTGCGCGACCTTCGCCTGGACCTGCGTCAGCGCGGCGTTGGTGTCGTAGTTGAGCTTCAGGTGGACCGTGATCGTCGACACGCCCTGCGCGCTCGAGGACTCGATGTAGTCGATGCCGTCGGCGCTCGCGATGACGCGCTCGAGCGGCGTCGTGATGAAGCCGCGCACGAGGTCCGCGTTCGCGCCGACGTAGACGGTCGTGACGGTGACGACCGAGATGTCGCTGCGCGGGTACTGGCGAACCGACAGCGTCCGGATCGCCTGCAGACCGGCGATCAGGATCACGAGGTTGACGACGATCGCGAGGACCGGCCGCCGGACGAAGAGATCGGTGAACTTCATGTTCGCTGTCCTCCGGCTCGCAGTCCTAGCTGTCCTCCGGCTTCGGCGCCGGGTTGTTGGACGGCTGCGTCGTGTTGTTGACCTGGACGGCCGCGCCCTGGCGGAGCTTGAAGACTCCCGACGTCACGATCTCCTGGCCGGGCTTGAGCCCCCCGAGGACCGCGACCTGGTCGCCGCGCCCCGAGCCGAGCTTCACGAACTGCTGCCGGACGCCCTTGTACTCGTGGCCGTCCGGTCCCTTCATCGCCTCGACGACGTAGACCGAGTCGCCGTAGGGCGCGTAGTTGACCGCCGAGGCCGGGATCGGGATGACCGTCGCGGAGGTTCCCGTCACGACCGACGTCGTCACGAACATGCCGGGCTGAAGCTTCGCCTTCGGGTTGGCGAAGGTCGCCTGGATCTCGACGTTGCGCGTGGCCGGGTCGATGACCGAGTTGACCGCGGTCACCTTGCCCGTCTCCTCGAAGCCGACGTTCTCGAGCCGGACCTTGACCTCGTTGCCGGGCTTCAGGCGGCCGGCGTCCTGCTGCGGCACCGAGAAGTTCACGTAGATCGGGTCGAGCGACTGGAGGGGCACGATGGGCGCTCCCGCCGCCAGGTACTGTCCCAGGTTGATCTGGCGAATCCCGAGGACGCCCGTGAACGGCGCGCGGATCGTCTTGCGCGCGATGGTCGCGCGGATCTGGTCGACGTTGGCGACGGCCTGCTTCTGGTCCGCGTCGGCCTTGTCCCAGTCGGCCTGCGCGGAGATCCCTTTCTTGCGGAGGCCGGTCTGGCGGTCGAGGCTCACCTTGGTCCACTCGACCTGCGCCTCGGCCGACGCGAGCTGCGCCTGCTCCTGTTTCGTGTCGAGCAGGACCAGGACCTGGCCCTCCTTGACGCTCTGGCCCGACTCGAACAGGATCTTCGAGACGAGGCCGGGCAGGTCCGCACTCACCGTGACGCCGTGGACGGCCGTGACGGTGCCGATCGAGTCGATCGAGCCCGACCACGAGTCGTTCTTCACGACGACGGTCGTGACGGCCTCGGGCGGCATCTTGAACGCCTTCTGCTGCGCGATGCCCTTCTTGATCTGGCCGTACTTCACCGCCCCGATTGCGGCGATGAACACGAAGGCCGCCGCCACCACCAGGAACATCCGCTTCTTCATGCGAGCTAAACCTCCACCTTCAACCCACGACGCGTTCTCGAAAGTGAGCCGTTCGATTCCGGCCGCCGCGCTCTGTTGGCCCCACGCGAGATCCGAGGTCTCGGGGACGCGGCTTCGCCGGAAACCGGCGGCGCCCTAGACGGTTACGGCTGCTCCTGCCGAGAGTTTCCGGCCCACCCGGAACGGGGTCGTCTGAGCCATCACTCAGTGTATATGCGCCGGGCCGGGCCCAAGATTCCTTGTTTCGGGCATCGGGACGAATTCTGCGCAGCCCGCTGCTCGCAAAGGGCTTGCGCGGCGCCGGTGACCCGACCGAAAGCGATTTCACGGCTCCCTCGAGCGTCATTCTTTCGTCCCTTCGATGTTCCGACGTTCGGGAACGGCCGGAATCGACAGGTTCCGAGGGCATCCGGTCCGCCGCGATAGGCTGCCGCGATGAACCGAGAACGGCTGGGCGAGCTCACGTTCCTTCTGCTGCGGATCGTCGTCGCGGTGATGTTCTTCCAGTCCGGCGCGCTCAAGCTGTTCGGCTGGTTCGGCGGGATGCCGCCGGGCGTCGGGATGACCCCTCTGATCTGGACCGCCGCCGTGATGGAGGTCGTGGGAGGCGTCCTGATCGCCGTCGGGCTCTTCACCCGGCCGGTCGCCTTCCTCTGCTCCGGCGAGATGGCGGTCGCCTACTTCCACGGACACTTCCACCTGCCCGGAGGCTTCTGGCCGATCCAGAACCACGGGGAGCTCGCGGTGGTCTACTGCTTCTTCTTCCTCTATCTATGGGCCCACGGACCCGGACCCCTCAGCCTGGACGCGCGGAGGGCGTCCCGGCGCGCGAATCTCCGACCCTGATTCGGGCTTGTCGATCGCGGATGGCCTCGGCCGTCGTGATAACAGACCGAGGGTCGGCCCGGGCGAAAGGCTCCGGATCAAGCCTCTCGGACGAAAGGAGATACGCAATGCGCGTGATGGTGCTGGTGAAGGCGAACAAGGACTCGGAGGCAGGGATCCTGCCGGATCCGAAGGCTCTCGCCGAGATGGGCAAGTTCAACGAGGAACTGTTGAAGGCGGGGGTGATGCTGGCGGCGGACGGGCTGCGGGCGAGCTCCAAGGGAAAGCGGGTCCGCTTCGCGAAGGGGAAGAAGTCCGTCATCGACGGGCCGTTCGCCGAGACCAAGGAGCTCGTCGCCGGCTACTGGCTGTGGCAGGTGAAATCCATGGAGGAGGCGGTCGAGTGGCTGAAGCGAGCCCCGTTCGAGGACACGGAGGTCGAGATCCGGCAGGTGTTCGAGCTCGAGGACTTCGGCGAGAACATGACGCCCGAGCACCGCGAGAGGTACAAGGCGTTTCGGCAGCAGAACCAGAAGAAGTAATTCTCGATTTTAGACTTTAGATTTTAGATTGCAGGGAGGCGACGCGGGGCAGGAGCTTCGCGTCGCCGATCCTTTCGGCCGTGGCCGCGAAGTCCGCGCTCGGCCCGCGCCAGCGCAGGGCGTCGACGTCGTCGAAGAGCGGCGCGTCGGCGCGCAGGGTCGCCAGTCGCTTGAAGAGCAACGCCTCCTCGACGCGCCCGCGAAGCGCGTCCGGCGGGAACGCCTCGAGCGGCCCGTAGCGGGCGATCAGCTGGGCGGCGGTCTTGGGGCCGATGCCGGGCATCCCGGGATATCCGTCGGCAGCGTCGCCGACCAGGGCGAGGTAGTCGGCGATGCGCTCCGGCGGCACGCCGAACTTCGCGACGACCGCGTCCGCGTCGCGGATCTGGCCGCTCTTCCGGTCGACCTGGACGACGCGCGTCCCCACGACGCACTGCGCGAGGTCCTTGTCGGGAGTCCAGATGCAGACCTTCTCGACGCGCGGGTCTTTCGCCGCGAGCGCCGCCGCCGACGCGAGCGCGTCGTCCGCCTCGAGCTCGACCATCGCCCAGACCACGACGCCCATCGCCGTGAGCGCGTCCTCGAGCGGATGGAACTGCCTCCAGAGCGCGCGGTCGATCCCCTCCCCCGTCTTGTAGCCCGGCCAGAGGTCGTTGCGGAAGGACTCGATGACGTGGTCGGTCGCGACGCCGATGTGGGTGGCGCCGCCCTCGAGCATCTGGGCGACCGTATGGAGAACGCCGGAGACGGCGCCGAACGGGGAGTCGTCCGGAATGCGGGCGCGCCGCCCGTAGAAGTGGCGGAAGAGCTCGTAGGTGCCGTCCAGCAGATGAACGATCACGACGAAAAGAAATCTTTCATGGAATGTCGATTCTAGGGTCCCTCGCCCGACGTATGAGTGAAGGGGGGCGAGAGGCGCACCCCCGAAGCAGAGACAAGGAGGATCGGGACATGCGGTTCCTGTACATGGTCAAGGGAAAAGAGGGCCAGGGCATGCCGCCCGCGGCGATGATCGAGGCGGTCGAGCAGGCCGCCGAAGAGGCCACGAAGAACGGAACGATGGTCATCCGGGGCGGGCTCTACCCCGCGGCCGAGAGCATCCATGCTCGGGTGGACGGCGGAAAGGTCAACGTGACCGACGGCCCCTTCGCCGAGGCGAAGGAGGTCATCGGCGGCTTCGCGATCTTCGAGCTGAAGTCCCGCGAGGAGGCGATCGAGAGCGCGAGGGAGTTCATGGAGCTCCACCGCCGGCACTGGCCGGGCTGGGTCGGCGAGCTCGAGGTCCGGCAGCTCTTCGACGGGGCGCCGGATTTCGCGAAGCTCGCCCAGAAGTAACGAGAACGGGGACGACGCCATGAGCACCTCCGCCATTCCCACGCTTCCGGAGATCGGGCCGTGGACCCTTCGGCTCCTGGGGCTGCTCGCGGCGCTGCTGCTCGTCCTGCTCGCGGTGGTCGCAGGCTAGGGGGTCCCGTTGAGGGCTACCGTTCCGACTCTCGATCGAATCGACGCAGTCCCGCCATGAGCCATGGGATGGTGCGCTGCCGCCGCTTGCTCTCGTACGGCCGCGTCGAGCGGCCGCATAAGATGCCGGCATGCCGCCCCCCGAGATCCATGCCGCCATCGACGCCGTCTGGCGGATCGAGTCGCCCCGGCTGATCGCCGCGCTCGCGCGCATGGTGCGCGACGTGGGCCTCGCCGAGGACCTCGCGCAGGAGGCCCTGGTCGCGGCGCTCGAGAAGTGGCCGCGGGACGGGATGCCGGAGAGGCCCGGCGCCTGGTTGATGGCCGCCGCGAAGAACCGGGCGATCGACCAGATGCGTCACCGCGCGCTCGCCGACCGCAAGCACGCGGACCTGGGACGGGACATCGACGCGCGGCGCGATGCGGCGGTGGAGGAGCTCGAGGACGCCATCGACGACGACATCGGAGACGACCTGCTGCGGCTGATCTTCACCGCGTGCCATCCGGTGCTCTCGACCGAGGCGCGGGTCGCGCTGACGCTGCGCCTCCTCGGCGGGCTGACGACCGACGAGATCGCGCGCGCCTTCCTGGTCCCGGAGGCGACGGTCGCCCAGCGCATCGTGCGCGCGAAGAAGACGCTCGCCGAGCGAAGGGTTCCGTTCGAGGTCCCCCGCGGGGCCGAGCGCGCGGGGCGTCTCGCGTCCGTGCTCGAGGTGATCTACCTCGTCTTCAACGAGGGCTACCTCGCGACCGGAGGCGGCGACCTGGTCCGGCCGGGCCTGTGCGAGGACGCGTTGCGACTGGGACGCGTGCTCGCGGAGCTCGCCGCGTCCGAGCCCGAGGTGCACGGCCTGGTCGCGCTCATGGAGATCCAGGCCTCGCGCCTGCGCGCGCGCACCGGACCGTCGGGCGAGCCCGTGCTCCTCACCGACCAGAACCGCGCGCTCTGGGACCGCCTGCTCATCCGCCGAGGGCTCGAGGCGCTCGCGCGCGCCGCCCGGCTCGTCCAGTCGCGGGGGCCGTACGTGCTCCAGGCGGAGATCGCCGCGTGCCACGCGCGCGCGGCGACGGCGGACGACACGGACTGGGCGCGGATCGCGTCGCTCTACGGCGAGCTCGCGCGCGTCTCCCCCTCGCCCGTCGTCGAGCTCAACCGCGCGGTCGCCGTCGGCATGGCGTTCGGCCCGGCGGCCGGCCTCGAGGTCGTCGAGCCGCTCTCGGAGGAGCCGTCGCTCGCGGCGTACCACCTGCTGCCGGCGGTCCGCGGCGACCTGCTCGCGAAGCTCGGCCGCAGCGAGGAGGCGCGCGCCGCGTTCGAGCGCGCGGCGGCGCTCACGCAGAACGCGCGCGAACGGGAGCTGCTTCTCGGGCGCGCGAGAAAGGAAGCGTCGGCATGAGGCGTCTCATCGTGCTCGGGTTGCTCGGCGGCCTCGTCGCCGCAGTGTCCGCCGCGGAGGAGCGACGGCCGATCACGGCGCAGGATCTCTGGGCGGTCCGCCGGCTGGGGACTCCCGCCCTTTCGCCCGACGGGCGGACCGCCGCCGTGGCGGTGACCGAATGGTCGATACCCAAGAGCAAGAGCACGTCGAGCCTATGGCTCGTCGACATCGCGAGCGCCACGACGCGCCGCCTCACGCAGGGCGGCTCGGACACGGCGCCCGTCTGGAGCCCGGACGGGAAGCGCATCGCGTTCGTCTCGAAGCGCGGCGACGACGAGGGTCCGGCTCTCTACGTCATCGCCACCGACGGAGGCGAAGCGCGGCGAGTGGCGGGCGCACCGTACGGATTGCGGGCCCCGAAATGGCTGACGAACGGGCGTCTGGCGGCGTTGACGCAGGTCATCCCGGAACTGGCGGGAAAGCTGTCCGCCGCCGACCTCGAGGACATGCGAAAGGAGATGAAGCGCCGCAAGGACTCTCCGCTGACCGCGCGAGCCACCGAGGACCGACAGTACCGCTTCTGGGACCACCCGCTCGCCGAGGGCGTCGCCGACAAGCTCGTCGCCATCGACGCCGAGACCGGCGCCTTCACGGACCTGACTCCCGGCTGGAAACGGGTCTTCTCGACCGTGATGGAGCCCGGCTTCGACGTTTCCCCCGACGGAAAGTGGATCGCCATGGCGATCAACAGCACGGCGCCCCCGTACCGCGATCACCCGAATCTGGACGCCTATCTCATCCCCACGGACGGTTCGGGTTCTCCGAAGAACCTGACCCCCGAGAACGAGTGGAGCGACGACCGGCCGCGCTTCGCACCCGACGGCCGCTCCATCGTCTTCGCCCGCACGCAAAAGAAGGCGTACGCGCACCAGCGGCTCTGGCGCCGCGACCTGTCCGCCGACACGAGCGTCCCGCTCACCAACGGCGTCGACCTGTCCTTCGACGATCACGAGTTCTCGCCCGATGGCCGCACTCTCTTTCTCGTCGCCGAGGACCGCGGACGGGTCGCCCTCTGTCGCATCGGCACCGACGGCAAGGGTTTCGCGCGGATCGACGGCGAGGGGACGAACACGAGCCCTCGCGCGCGAGCGGGCGCCGTGGTGTTCCTCCACGAGGACTCCACACACCCGGGCGAGCTCTTCGCGCTGGATCCGGGTAAGGGCGTCGCCCGCCGCCTGACGCACTTCAACGACGGGCTGATGGCCGGCCTGGTGCTGGGCAGGACGGAGTCGCGCGAATTCACCGGGGCCGAGGGCGACCGCGTCCAGATGTGGGTGACCTATCCGCCCGATTTCGACCCGGCGAAGAAGCATCCGCTGGTCCAGGTCCTCCACGGAGGCCCCTGGACGATGGCGCGCGACGACTTCTTCCTGCGGTGGAATCCGCACGTGTTCGCGGCGGCCGGCTGGGTCGTCGCACGCGTCAACCGTCACGGCTCCACGGGGTTCGGAGAGGCGTTCGCCCAGTCGATCGATCGGCACTGGGGCGACCGCCCCATGGCGGACGTCCTCGCCGGAACCGACGCGCTCACCGCCGACGTTCCGGGCGTCGACGGCGACCGCGTCGCGGCGGCGGGTGCGAGCTACGGCGGGTACCTCGCCGCCTGGCTTCTCGGACACACGGACCGATTCCGATGCATCGTGGATCACGCCGGCCTGAACGACGTCAACACCGAATACGCGATGGACCTGCCGTATTTCTTCGGTGAGGAGACCTTCGGCGGCACGCCGTGGCGGGACGCGGAGACGCTTCGGAAGCACAACCCGATGACCTACGCCGGGAACTTCAAGACGCCCACGCTCGTGACCGCCGGCGAGATGGACTATCGCGTGCCGAACGGAAACGCCACGGCGCTCTACGGCGTGCTGCAGGCGATGGGCGTGCCGTCGCGCCTCGTGCTCTTCCCGGGGGAGAATCACTGGATCCTCACGCCTCAGAACTCGATCTACTGGTACTACGAGGTCGAGCAGTGGATCGCCCGCTACCTGGGCGGCAGGCCCATGGAGAAACCCGTCTTCTCGGCCGGCGAGGAGAAATGAAGCGCGAGGCCTGCTCGCTGCCGCCTTTCAGGATGAAGGCGTTACCCGCTTCCACACGATGTCCCACGCCTCGCGGCGCTGGGCGAGCCCGGTGATCTTTCCCGCCGCGTCGCGCAGGAAGACGTAGCGGTAACGGGGCTTCCCCGGAACGAACAGGACGTCCGGCGCCTCGGCGGAGAGGGTCTCGGGCTTGCGCCCGGTCTGCTGGCCTTCGAGCGTCCGACCGTTCCAGCGCACCTCGTACGCGAGCTCCGGCGTCAGCGCGTACGTGCCGGCGTACTCGCGGGCGAGCGCCTCGGCGACGGGGACCGCGGGCGGGTCCGTCCGCAGTGCGAGCACCTGCGCCGCCACGAGGCGCCAGCCCTCGGGACGCTTCCGCCACGTCTCGGTGGTGCGGTACTGGCAGTGCAACTTCGCGCCGTGGTAGTCCTCGTGCTCGTCGTTGACGTACGTCGCGACGGCGACGTCTCCCTTCACGACGGCGTCGTAGTTCAGGATCCCGATCGACCCGGAGACTCCCGGCGGAAGCGGGCGGACGTCGTCGACCATCTGCTTCTTGCTCGCCACCGCGCCGCTCTCGTCGACGTAGCGGACGTCGGGATCGAGATACTTCTCCCAGACGTCCGATTTTCCGGATCCCAGCGCGTCGAAGAGCTCCTGGGACTGGCGCTGGAGAAGGGCGGGCACGCTCTCGGTAGATGGTGTCGGAGTCGGAGTCGGAGTCGGAGGCGGCGGCGCGAGCCGCAACGCGAGGAGGAATGCGTGGGACGCGACGATCATGGCGGCCTCCGTTCGAAGCGATTAGTCTGATGTTCGTGCCGGAAGCCGGAAGGTTTCAATCGATCTACGACGTGATCCGCCGAATCCCCCGCGGGCGCGTCGCGACGTACGGCCAGATCGCGCGGCTCGCGGGGATCCCCGGCCACGCGCGGCTCGTCGGGTTCGCGATGGCGGCGCTGCCCGACGGAACCCGAGTTCCCTGGCACCGCGTCGTGAACGCCTCGGGCCGCTGCAGCCCGCGGGGCGACGCGGGGCGCCGCGTTCTGCGCGGCGACGGCGTCCCGGGCCACGTCATCCAGAGGCTGCGGCTCGAGCGCGAGCGGGTTCGGTTCGACGGGGACGAGCGGATCGCGCTCGAGCGGTTCCGCTGGCGGCCGCGCCTAGACGGAGTCCGGCAGCGCTGAGACCGCGCGGAGACGGTCCCACTCCCAGGGAGCGAAAACGGGCATCAGCGAGCGCAAGAGACCCGGCTCGTCCGTCAGGATGGCGTCCACGCCGAGCGCGAGCATCTCGCGCAGCCGATCCCGCTCGTTGACGGTCCAGGCGACGACCGTCTCGAGGCGGCCGCGGGCGCGAGCACGCACCGCGCGGGTGACGTCGGTGCGGAAGCCGCTCCAGAAACGGCCGCGGCAGCCGAGGCTCACGTCCCGGACCCCCAGGCGCGAGGCGAGCGCCGCGCCGGGCCGCTCGTAGTCCGCCGAGATCCGCAGGCCGGGGTCCGGGCGCGCGCGCCAGCGCTCCATGAGCGCGGAGGCGATCTCTCTCTGCGTCGTCAGGAGGTGGAAGACGAGGTGATCGTCCTGGCGCCGGGCCTGCTCGATCCGGACGTAGAGGCCGATCGCGGCGGCCAGCTGGTCGGCCGCGAGCTTGAGGTCGAGAAAGACGTCGCCGAGGTCGGGCTCCCCGCCGGCCCAGTCGAGCAGGTCGTCGAGCGTCTCGATCGCGGCGCTCGCCTGCGTCGCGGCGCCGGGACGGCCGGCGTCGGAGGAGGAGCGGCGGTAGCGGTAGTTCGTGCGGAGCTCCGGCCACGACAGGTCGCGGACCCGGCGGTGCAGGCGGGAGCCGGCGGCGGGGATGTCGGGAACATAGAGACCCCGGATGAGACCCCAGCGGTGCGCGAGCGACACCTTCTCGTCGGGATCCGCGTCGTGCCAGAGGACGTAGCGGTGGTCGTTCGTCACGCAGACGTCGGTCTCGATCGCGTCGGCGCCTTCCTCGAGCGCGGCGGCGAAGGCCGCGAGCGTGTTCTCCGGCTGGAGCCGCGCGGCCCCGCGGTGCGCAACGACGAGCGTCGTGTGCGGACCGTCCGGCGGCGGCGCCGGCCTCCGCCCCAGGCCCGCCAGTGCGGCCCCCGCGCGCGAGAGCCAGCCGCCTCCGAGCTTGGTCACCGGCTCGCGCGAATCGGAGACGGCGCCGCGCCGGCCGCCGTGTCGGACCAGGTCATCCCGAAGCGTTCCATCGGAGCGAAGTCGGCTCCTCCCTTGTCCAGGCCGCAGACGGTGACCCGAAGGCCCGCCTCCGACGGCGTGAGCTCGAGGAAGTGAAACGAGCGCATCGCGGGGCCCGCGAAGACGTCGTCCGCGTGCCGCCGCCGTGACCCCTCGGCCAGGCGCACGCGCGGACCCCCGCCGCCGCCGGCCACGATGTAGTGCTTGCCGCCGCGCACGAAGCGCTCGTAGCTGTGGACGTGTCCCGAGATCATCGCGAGCGTCTTCTCCGCCTCGGCGAACGCCGGAACGACGTCCCGCTGCACGTGGCGCGCGTCGACGGTGACCGTGCTGTTGGTGTACGGCGGATGGTGGATCATCACCAGGACGCCGCGGATCTCGGGCGCCGCGTCGAAGCGGTCGAGCGTGCGCTCGAGCCACCGCAGCTGCGTCTCCCACAGGAATCCGGTGAGCGCGTGGCGGTTCGAGTCCAGGAAGACGAGGCCCACCGGGCCGTACGTCGCCGAATACCACCGGCGCCCGCGGAGTCCCGGAAAGCGCATGAAGAAGTTGACGAGGCCGGCGGTCCGCGAGACCCAGTACTCGTGGTTGCCGAGCACCGGGAACGTGGGCACGCGGGCGGCCGTCACCGGCGCCCACAGCGCGTCGAAGTCGCACCAGGCCGCGCGCGACGAGCCGCAGAACACGAGGTCGCCGAGCAACGCGATGAAATCGGGATGCCGCTGCGCGACGTGCGCCACGATCCGCTCGCGCTCGGGATCGTTCGACTCGCGCCACGGCTCGAGACGCGATGTGGGCTGCAGGTCGCCGAGGATCACGAAGCTCCCGCTCGAAACGGACAGCGCCTCCTCGTCCCCGCAACGGGCGGCGGGCGGGGCCTCCAGGGGCAGCGTGAGCACGGGACGGATTGAAGCAAGAAGCGTTCCACGGGCCCGGATCGTGAGGCGCGTCGAGGCGGCGCCTGAGAGAATGACGGTCCATGCCGGACGTTCCGCCGGAGATCCGCGTTTCCCCCGCCCTCGCGATCGCGGAGAGCGAGCTCGACGAGCGGTTCGTCCGCGCCTCCGGGCCCGGCGGCCAGAACGTCAACAAGGTGGCGACCGCGGTCGAGCTGCGCTTCGATCTCTCCGCCTCGGCGCTGCCGGACGGCGTCAAGCAACGCCTCGCGGCCCTCGCCGGACGCCGGCTCGGCGCCGACGGCGTGCTCGTCATCCACGCGCGCGAGCATCGCACGCAGTCCCGGAACCGGGCCGCGGCCCGCGAGCGGCTCCGGGAGCTGCTCCGCCAGGCGGCGGCCCCGCCGAAGAGCCGGCGAAAGACCCGTCCCAGCCGGGCGGCCCGTCAGAGGCGGATGGATTCCAAGTTCGAGCGCGGCCGCCTCAAGGCGGGACGGTCGCGCGTCCGGCAGGAGGAGGAAGGATGAACCGACGATTCCTCGCGATGCTCTCCGTCGCCGCCGTCGTCGCGCTCGCGCGCGACGTCCAGGCCCAGCCGAAGCCCAGCTGCGCCGCCGGCAAGACCGGCAAGCCCGCCGCCATCACCGCGAAGGAGGCGTGGGACCTCGCGGCGCCGCGCGCCCGCGCGTGGCAGGCGGACGCGGTCCTCTTCGACCTGACGACGACCTCGAGCGGGCCCCTCGATTCCTCCGGCCGATCGACGGACTGGGACGTCAAGTTCTCGTCGGCGTCCGCGAAGGCGGTCGACATGATCGGCATCAGCGACGGCCAGATCCGCTGCTTCGCGATCGCGGGCGAAGGCGGACAGCCCATCCGCTTCGACGACAAGATCCTCCTCGATACGAAGGCCCTCTACGAGACGGCGCAGAAGGCCGGCGGCTCGGCCGTCGGCCCTGGCGCGAAGGTCACGGCCGGGCTCGTCCCCGAGCGGCGGAAGGACGGGACCGAGAGCTGGTACCTGAACTACGAGGACGCCGGCGGCCGCGAGGTACTGAGCGTGGTGATCGACGCCCGAACGGGCGCGGTCCGGAACGTGTTTCACACCGGGAAGTGAGCGGCGCGCTCGTCGGGGGCGGGCGCGCCAGGGTCCGCGGCGACGAGTAGAGGCATGCACCGGAACCTTCATCGCCGGACGCCAGAAGGTCACTCGAGGCGCGCACCCGGAATGGACCGTCTCCCGCGCGGGTTGCCGAGGCCATGAGGAGCGCGTGGAGGGCCGCCGGGTTGGCAGGCGCCCTGACCCTCGTCTCGGGAGCGGCGCGCTCCCAGCAGCTGCCGACCTACGGCTGCCACGCTTCGGTCAATTGTCAGCCGCTCGGCTTCTCGACGATTCGAAGCAACGACACCTTCGGCGTCGGCGGAAGCGCTTTCTTCGGCGTCGGATTCAAGTGGGACCCCGGCTTCGAGTTTTTCATCGCCGCTCCGAGGGACCTCTCCCTCGGCCCCAAGCCGACCCCCGCGTTTCGGGGCCAGCTCTTCCACCTGCACGCCTCGCTGCTGGGGTCGCCGACCACGCCTGCGCCCGCGCCAACCCCGACACCGGGCGTCGCCCCAGCCGCGGCCGAACCGAAGAGGGACTGAGGCCAACGAGGACGACGCCGGCGGCCGCGAGGTGCGGAGCGTGGTGATCGACGCCCGGACGGGAGCGGTCCGGAACGTGCTCCAAACCGGGAAGTGAAGGAGCGCGCCTAGCGCGGCGGCGGTGTCTGGTTCATCCGCTCCGCGAGCGCGTCGAGCTCCGACCGCGACGCCTGGCTCGACTGCTGCGCGAAGCCGTAGGCGACCTCGCGCTCGCCCGCCTCGATCCGGGGCAGAAGGGCGTCGAGCAGCTCGTCGACCTTGATGCCGAAGGTATGCAGCCCGGGCCCGCCGAGGTCCGTGTCCACCGCCGGGGGGATCAGCTCGATCACCTCGACGGTGGTGCCCTCGAGCTGCCGCCGCAGCGAGAGCGTGAAGGAGTGCAGCGCGGACTTGGTCGCGGCGTAGACGGGCGTCCGGGCCAGCGGCGCGAACGCGAGGCCCGACGTCACATTGACGATCGCGGCGTGCGGCTTCTGCCGCAGGTGCGGGAAGAGGAGCAGCGCGAGGTGGATCGGCGCGTGCAGGTTGATCGCGACCTCCTCCCGGAACCGGTCCCAGTGCGAGGCCTCGCGGAGCGAGGCGTGGACCTGGACGCCGGCGTTGTTGACCAGCACGTCGAGCGCCGGGAACTCGCGCACGGCCCACTCGCACAGCGCCACGCGGCCGGCCTCCGTGGAGAGGTCCGCGGTCCGCGCATGGAGCCCGGGGATCTTCTCCTGCGCCTCGCGCAGCTTCTCCTCGCGGCGGCCGCAGACGACGACCTCGCTCCCGGCCCGCCGGAACCGCTCGGCGAGCCCGAGCCCGATCCCGCTGGCGCCGCCGGTGACGAGGACGGTGTGGCCGGAGAGCCTCATTCCCTCACCGGGGCTCGCCGGACATGAGGTCGTTGAAGGCGCGGTGCGGGTCGATCCCGTCCATGGCGGAGTAGGTGCCCTTCGCGAGCACCTCCTCGGTGAGGCGGCGGAAAACGGTCATCGCCGCGCGCATGGGTCCGGATCCGAGCGACACGCGCGCAACGCCGAGGCGCGCCAGCTCGGCGATCGGCGGGCTCCCCGCGACGGCGAGCACGTTGACCGGGCACGCCAGCCGCTTCACGATCTCCCCGATCACCGCCGGGTCCATGAGGCCCGGGACGAAGACGCAGTCCGCGCCCGCGTCGCGATACGCCTCGCCGCGCCGGATCGTCTCCGCGAACATCTCCTCCTTCGAGCCCAGACCCCTCAGGTAGGAGTCCGTGCGCGCGTTCAGCACGATCGGCACTCCTCGCTTGCTTCCGGCCTCCCGGACCGCGCGGATCTTGTCGACCTGCAGCTCCGGCTCGACCAGCGGGTCCGTCGGCGCGCCGCTGTGGTCCTCCAGGTTGAGGCCGACCGCTCCCGCCTCGAGCATGCCGGCGACGGTGCGCTCGAGCGACTCCGCGGAGTCGCCGTAGCCGGACTCGAGGTCCGCGCTGACAGGGATGGACACCGCGGCGCAGACCCGCGCGACCGCCTCGAGCATCCGTTCGCGCGGGATGCGCTGGCCGTCGGGATAGCCGTTCGCGAACGCGACACCCGCGCTCGTCGTCGCGATCGCCGGAGCGCCCGCCTTCGCGACGATCCGCGCCGAGGCGCTGTCCCAGACGTTGACGAGGACGAGCGGCCGGGACGGCACGTGGAGCGAGCGAAGCGTGTCCGCCTTGCCCTCGAGGTCGCTCATGCGGGGAATGTTGTCACGGACTTCGGCGCGAGACTCGGAATTATCATCTCGAGATCGAAGGAGGTCATGCCATGAAAACCCCGAGAGCGATGTTGGGCGCGGTGATGGGGGCGGCGCTCGGGCTGGGGGCGGCGGCGCCGTCGAGCGGAGAGCTTCCGGAGTCCACGACCCGTCCGAAGGCCTGGGGAACGGCGGATGAGACGATCCATACCCTCAACGCGTTCGACTTCGCGCCGGAGGCCTTCAGCGTCGAGACGGGGATCGCGCCGAACTACATGCGGTTCATCTTCCACTCTCCGGGACCCACGGGCACCCTGTATTCGGGGCTGCGGCTCCCGGCGGGGGCCCTCCTCACCTTCGTCGACGTCAACGTCTGCGACACCGACGCGGCCGAGGATGTCCGCGTCGGGGTCTATGCGTGTGCGGATCCCGCCGCGGCGTGCACGCTGCAGGGTCTTTCGGCGGGCACGGTCGGCACGCCGGGCTGCGTCAACGCGAGCGCATCCCTCGGCGACGTGACCGTCGACAACCTGACCCAGACGTACTTCGTGCAGGTCGAGATGGGGGTGGGCTTGTCCAATCTCCTGCGCAGCGTCAAGGTCCACTACCGACTGCAGGTCAGCCCCGACCCGGCGATCCAGAGCTTCACCGACGTCCCGGTCAGCCACCCGTTCCACCGTTACGTCGAGGCGCTCTACGATGCGGGCATCACCGCGGGTTACCCGGACGGCCGCTTCGGCGTGGACGACCCGATCACGCGAGGGCAGATGGCCGTCTTCCTCGCCCTCGCGCTCGGGCTGCACTTTCCGAATTAGCGGTCGCGGCGCGCCGGCAATTCTCTCGGGATCCTCGGAAGGTCACTTCAGAAGCGCTTCGATCTCCTGCGAGAGCCGCTCGGCGGTCATCCGGTACGGGAGGTAGTCCGTCACGACGCCCTTGCGGTCGATGAAGACGAACGTGGGCGTCGCCGAGACGCCGTAGCGGCGCATCGCCTCGTCGCTGATCGGAACCGCGACCGAGTCCGGCAGGCCGTAGACGTCCTTCCACGCCTTCTCGATCTTCGCCTTCTCCTCGGCGCGCTCCTCGGGCTTGCCGTAGTAGCGCGTCGGCGCCACGAAGACGACGGGCCTGTCGGCGTACTTCTGGACGGTCTGGCGCAGCGCCGCGGCCTGGGCCTTGCAGTCGCCGCAGGATTCCCACCAGAGGAAGAGGACGACCGGCTTGCCGCGCAGCGACTCGAGCGCCGGCGGCGTCGCGGCCCCGGCGTGGTCCTCCGGGCGGATCTCCGGCGCCTTCGTCCCCACGAGCGCGACCTGGTTGCGCCGCTTCTGGATGCGCGCGCGCAGGTTGTATGGGGCGTTCTCCTGGGCCTTCGACTCGCGGTCCAGGAGCGCCAGCGCCTCCGCCTTCTTTCCGGCGGCGACCAGCGCCTGCGCCTCGACCTCGATCGCGGTGCCCAGCGCGTACGCGGCCTCCGAATTGTTCTCGAAGACGGGCGGACTGCCGAGCCTCTTCGCCGCGGCCTCGCGCGCCTGCTTCGCGTAGCGCGACGCGTCCGGCCAGTCGCCGAGGAGCGCCGCGCCGCGCGCGACCCACGCGAGCCCCAGCAGGTACTCCTCGTCCTCGCCCTTCTCCGCCCGGTGCGTCTCGAGGATCGACTCCGCGCTCGGCAGGTCCCCGGCCGAGATCTTGAACCGGATGAACCGCAGGTCGATCATCGGCACGGGGGTCGGCGCGGGAGTCGCGGCGACGGCCGGCGGAGTCGGCGTCGGCGCCGGCTGAGCGGGGAGCGAAGTCGCGTAGAGGAGGAGCGCGGCCGGGAAAGGCGATCGCAGTCTCATCGTCGTCGTCCTTCTGTTTTCGCAAGTGCGAACGGAGGCCGCAAAGTCGGCATTCCCTCGGAGCGATCCGTTGTTCGCATCCGGGACGAACCTGTCCGGCAGCGGACACGCGATCGCGGCTCGAACATCCTTCGTGTCTCGCAAGTGCCGTCGTTCGAGTGACGTGGCTCGGTGAAGAGCGCTGGCACCGTCCTTGAAAGTCTTCGCCGCATGGGAAGCACTCTCTTCCAGGATCTCCGCCGCGCCCTCCGGACCCTCGCCAAGTCGCCCGGATTCACCGCCGCGGCGGTGGCCGTGCTCGCACTGGGCATCGGAGCGAACACGGCGATCTTCTCCGTCGTCAACGGCGTGCTGCTCCAGCGGCTCCCCTACCCGGACCCGGGTCGGCTCGTCCGGGTCTGGCACACGCCCCCGCAGTCCGGATTCCCCGGGCTTCGCACGTTCGCGGTGTCCCCCGCGAACTTCCTCGACTGGCAGAGCCAGAGCCGCTCCTTCGAGGGGATGGCCATCATCCGCTTCACCCCCCTGAACCTCACGGGCGGCGCCTCGCCCGAGGCGCTGCAAGCGGCACAGGTCTCCTCGGACTTCTTCTCCGTCCTGCGAGCCCGCCCGCTCCTGGGGCGGACGTTCGACCGGACGCAGACCGAGGCGGACGGACTCGCGACGACGGTGTTGAGCCACGCGCTCTGGAAGACGCGGTTCGGCGGCGATCCGGGGATCGTCGGGCGCGACATCCGCCTCGACGACCGCCTCTACAGGGTCGTCGGCGTCATGGGACCCGAGGTCCGGATTCCCGACGCCGCGCAGCTGTGGGTCCCCTACGACTGGACCCCGCAGCAGCGCGCGATGCGCAGCAACCACAACTGCCTCGTGATCGCCCGCCTGAAGCCGGGGGTCGCGCTGGCCGCCGCGCAGACCGAGATGAGCGTCATCTCGGATCGGCTCGCCAGGCAGTATCCCGAGGACGACTCCGGCTGGGGCGCGACCGTCGTTCCGCTGCGCGAGGACCTCGTCGTGGACGTGCGGCCGATCCTGCTCGTCCTCCTCGGCGCGGTCGCCTTCGTTCTGCTGATCGCCTGCGCCAACATCGCCAACCTCGTCCTCGCCCGCACGCTCGGGCGCCGCCGGGAGCTCGCCCTGCGCAGCGCGCTCGGCGCGAGCCGCGCGAGGCTGATCCAGCAGCTCCTGGCCGAGACGATCCTGCTCGGCCTCGCCGGCGGGGCTCTGGGCCTCTTCCTCGCGCGGTTCGGCGTCGATGCGATCCTCGCTTTCCTCGCGGACGACCTCCCGCGCTCGGCGGAGGTGTCGCTCGACGGCCGCGTGCTCGCGTTCACGTTCGCCGTTTCGGTCCTGACGGGCGTCCTCGCGGGAATCGTGCCGGCCTGGCGCCTGACGCGGGGCGACGTCGCCGGGGGGCTGAGGGCGGGCTCGGAGCGCGCCATCGGCGGGGGAGATCCCGGGGGCCGGACGCGCGGCCTGCTCGTCGTCTCGGAGGTCGCGCTGTCGCTCGTGTTGCTCGTGGGCGCGGGTCTGATGGTCCGCAGCCTCTGGCACCTCCAGCGCGTCGACCCCGGTTTCGACTCGCGGGACGTCGTGACGATGCACCTCGACCTGCCGAAGTCGAAGTACTCCGAGCCCGAGCGGCAGCACGCCTTCGTGGCGCAGCTCCTCGAGCGCACGCGCGCCCTGCCCGGTGTCGAGGCCGCGGGCGCGGTCAACGACCTGCCGCTGACCGGCACGCAGAACTGGCCGGTCGCGATCGAGGGCCGGCCCGAGCCTCCGGTCTCCGAGCAGCCCAACGTGGTCACCTCCGTCGTCGGCGGCGACTACTTCCGGGCGCTGCGCATCCGGCTCGTCGACGGACGCCTCTTCTCGCCGGCGGATTCCGCGAACGCGCCGGCCGTCATCCTGATCAGCGAGTCCATGGCGAAACGGTTCTGGCCCGGCGAGAGCGCGCTCCACAAGCGGCTGGCGACCGCCTTCCTCCCGGGATCCCGCGAGGTCGTGGGCATCGTGGGCGACCTCAAGTCCAACGGCCTCGAGGTCTCCGACCCCGTCTCGCAGATGTACATACCCGAGACGCAGTACCCGTTGCGCGGCGTGGACCTGGCGATCAGGACGAAGAGCCCGGCCGTCGCCGCCGCGGTGGTCTCGGCCGTGCACGCGCTCGATCCGGACCTCCCCGTGCTCCGCGTGGGCACTCTCGAGAAGATCCGGACGGGATCGCTCGCGCGCCAGCGATTCGGCATGGTGGTCCTCGCGGGCTTCGCCGGCCTCGCGCTCCTGCTCGCGGCCGTCGGCATCGCGAGCGTGCTCTCGTACGCGGTCAGGCGGCGACGCCGCGAGATCGGGATCCGCCTCGCGCTCGGCGCCAGGGCGTCGGACGTCCTCCGGATGGTCGTTCTCCAGGGAATGCGCCCGGCGCTCGTCGGGATGGCGGTCGGTCTCGCGGCGGCGCTCGCGCTCGGGCGGGTCCTCTCGAGCCTGATCTTCGGCGTCCGCGCGACCGATCCGGGAACCTTCGCGGCGGTCGCCGTGCTCCTCGCCGCCGTCGCGCTCGCGGCGTGCCTGATCCCCGCGCGGCGCGCCGCCCGCGTCAGCCCGACGACGGCCCTGCGGGACGAGTAGTCCGCGAGCGCGCGGCGCGCACGAACGCGATCGCGAACATCGCGGCCGCGCCGGCGCCCATTCCCGGAAGGAGCATCCGCAGCGCGGCGCCGATCGGGCCGAGCGCGGCGGGAAGCGGGACGACGTAGAGGACGGCGGCGACTCCGGTCAGCTGCGCGAAATAGGTCGCGACGCCGCCGGCCCCGGAAATCCAGGCGACGGCCCGCGACGACAGCTCCCGGAACGCCGGCCACGGCGAGGTCACGACCGCGAACCCGAACGCCGCCGGAACCGCGGTGACGAGGAGGACATAGGCCGTGAACGCCGCGTTCTCGATGAGGGTCCCGTTCGCCGCGGCGCCGCCCTTCCGCCAGATCCCGAACACGAAGGCGGAGACCATGTACGCCGCGACGAACCCGATCGAGAAGAAGAGGAACGCGCGCACGAGCACCGCGCCCATCGAGCGATCGGGCG
>DASXAG010000089.1:0-75547 GCA_036406835.1 Thermoanaerobaculia bacterium | reverse complement strand
CGCCGATCCCTTCACGATCGGAATCTTGTCCCCCGGAAACCCGTACGACGTCAAAAGCTCCCGAACCTCCAGCTCCACAAGCTCCAGAAGCTCCGGGTCGTCCACCATGTCCGTCTTGTTCAAAAACACCACGATGAACGGAACCCCAACCTGCCGCGCCAGCAGAATGTGCTCACGCGTCTGCGGCATCGGTCCATCCGCCGCACTCACCACCAGAATCGCCCCGTCCATCTGCGCCGCACCCGTGATCATGTTCTTCACGTAGTCCGCGTGCCCAGGACAGTCCACGTGCGCGTAGTGACGCTTGTCCGTCGCGTACTCCACGTGCGCCGTGTTGATCGTGATCCCACGCGCCTTCTCCTCCGGCGCGTTGTCGATCTGGTCGTACGCCTTCGCCGTCGCCAGTCCCTTCTTGCTCAAAATCAGCGTAATCGCCGCCGTCAACGTCGTCTTCCCATGATCCACGTGACCAATCGTCCCGATGTTCACGTGCGGCTTGCTGCGATCGAATTTCTCCTTCGCCATCTCTCCCTCTACCTCGTCAAGAAATCCCGACTCTCATTGGAGCCCACGACCAGGATTGAACTGGTGACCTCGTCCTTACCAAGGACGTGCTCTACCAACTGAGCTACGTGGGCGCGCTCCCCGTGAAACGGGAAACGGAAAACGGGAAACGAGACTGCTTGCTCGCGCACGTCCATCCTCACGCTTCGACTACCGTTTTCCGTTTACCGCTTCCCGTTTCCCGTTTAATGGAGCGGGAGACGGGATTCGAACCCGCGACCAACAGCTTGGAAGGCTGTGACTCTACCCCTGAGTTACTCCCGCATGCGGTCTCGCGACCGCCGTGTTCCCCTCTCAATGGTGGGCAGTGAAGGATTCGAACCTCCGTAGCGCGAAGCGCGGCAGATTTACAGTCTGCTGCCATTAACCACTCGGCCAACTGCCCGAGCTCGATTCCGATTCGTTCGTCAGTGCCGATGAGTGACCTGGAGCCGGCGAAGGGACTTGAACCCGCAACCTCCCGATTACAAATCGGGTGCTCTACCGTTGAGCTACGCCGGCCACGAATCGCACCGACCGCCTCGCGGTTCTCCGCCCTCAGCTGGCCTTCAAAGAGCACACCAATAGAATTCCCCCACCGGCGTGAATCGCGGAGTCTACCAGCGGCAAACCACTGGATCAAGATCCCTTTTGGCCCGTCCCGGGCCCCCGCCGGGGAGCGCCGGGGAGCCTCTGGCGGAGCGCCTCGAAACCGGCCGCCGCGGCCGCCGTCGAGACGTTCAGGGAAGCCACTTTCCCGGTCATCGGCAGTCTCGCCAGCTCGTCGCAGCCCTCCTTCACCAGCCTCCGGATCCCTTTCCCCTCGGCCCCGAGGACCAGGGCGAGGTCCCCGGTCAGGTCCAGGTCGAAGAGGCTCTTCTCCCCTTGGGCATCCAGGCCGACGACGTGAAACCCCTCATTCTTAAGACGATCCACGAAACGCCTCAGATTCTTGACCCGGTGGATCCGGACTCTCTCGACGGCCCCCGCCGACGCCCGTCCGACCGTCTCCGAGAGGGGGGCCGATCCCCTCTCCGGAACGGCGACCCCGGCGCCCAAGGCCTCCGCCACCCGGAGAACGGCCCCCAGGTTGTGGGGGTCCTGGACCTCGTCCAGCAGAAAGAGGAACCGCCCGCCGGGCGGACCTTCCGCCGCCGCGTCCTCGTCGAGATAACCCCGGACCGCCAGCCGCGCCACGACCCCCTGGTGCCCCGGGCCGGCGAGCTGGTCGAGCGCCCGCCGGGGCCCCTCGCGGACCGAGACGCCCTGCCTCCGGCAGAGGGCCTTCAGCTCGCCGAAGCGGCGGTCCCGGCGGTCCTGGTCGAACAGGACCCACTCGATCTCGCGGGGGCGGGCGGAGACCGCCTCCTCGACGGGATGAATGCGGGAAACGAACATGGGATCCCGAGATCCTAGTTCCCGGGAGCGCCCGGCGTCGCCGGCTTTCTCGCGACCACGAGCCACGCGGAGGACCGGCGATCGCCCGGGACCGGCGTCCCCTGCTCGAAGGCGTCGAGGAGCCGCTGAACCGGATAGGTGAACCGGCCCAACCAGCGGGAGTCCTGGCCGATTCGGCCAACCTGCTTGGCCAGCGTTCCGACCCGTCCGACGGCGGGAGCGATGACCTCGGGCACGAGCCCGCTTTCCCGGCACAGAGAGTCGAGATCTCCGTAACCGAAGATCTCGCGGCCGTGCACGGCCGGCAAGATCCGCGTCACGGGCATCTCCTCCCGCCGGCGGGGGCCGAAGAGGACGAGGACTCCCCCGGGCTCGAGCCAGGACGCGAAGGCGCCGAAAAGAGCTCGGCCCTTGTTCGCCTGGACGAGGTAGTGCGCCGACGCCACCGAGAGGAGGGCGTCGAAGCGTTCGGCCGGACGAAACTCGAGGAAGTCCGCCTCGAGGAAGGAGACGTTCGTGAGCCCGAGGGCGCGACGGCGCGCCTCGGCCGTCGCGACGGCGGGACCGTCCCGGTCCACGCCGACGATCGTCCAGCCCGGGCGCCGGCTCGCCAGTTCGAGGCTCCATCCGCCCGAGCCGCAGCCCGCGTCGAGCAGCCGAAAACGATCGAGCGGAAGCGTCGAGAGTCTCGGCCACACCGCCTTCCACTTCTGGCGCGCGTCGACGTCGAACACGCCGAGCCAGCGCTGGAGCATGCGGCGAGGCCCGGCTTCGAGCGGTGCGATGGCTCTTCCAAGCATGGGACGCCGGGTTCCGAAGACTCTCCGCCCTCTACCGCGCCCCGGAACCGGCCGGTACGAGGAGGAGCACGACGACGGCCGCGATGCCGTCCTTGCGCCCGGTGAACCCGAGGCCGTTGGTGCTGGTGCCGCGGACGCTCACGGCGCCGTCCTCGACCCCGAGGAGCGCGGCGACGCGCTCCCGGATCGCGGCGGCATGCGGCGCGATCCGCGGAGACTCGGCGATGACGACCGCATCGACGTTTCCGACCGCGAGTCCGCGCTCGGCGGCGAGCTCGCGGGCCCGCCGCACGAACACCGCGCTGTCGGCGTCCTTCCACTTCGGATCGCTCGGCGGAAACTGGTCGCCGATCGTGCCGAGGGCCGCCGCGCCCAGGATCGCGTCGGTCAGCGCATGGAGCAGCGCGTCGCCGTCCGAGTGACCCTGCAGGCCGGCGTCGTGGGGAATCACCACGCCGCCGAGCCGCAGCGGGCGGCCGGAGGCGAAGGGGTGCGCGTCGAAACCGATTCCGACTCGCGTCATGGATCGCTCCTCCTCCCGGCCGCGTCCGGCCAGGATCGCCTCCGCCAGCTCGAGGTCTTCGGGCGCGGTGATCTTGAACGAGAGACGGGAGACCGGCACGGTCTCGACGGGGATCCCGAGCGCCTCGCACAACGCGGCCTCGTCGGTCGCGTCCCCCGCCGCCAGCGCGCGGCGAAGGACGCCGCCGCGGAAGGCCTGCGGCGTGGCGGCGCACAGGAGATCCCCGCGATCGACCGTGGACAGGATCCGTCCCTCGGCCACCCGCTTGATCGTGTCGACGACCGGCGTCGCGGCGATGGCGGCGCCCACCCGCTCCGCGGCCGCGAGCACGATCTCGAATTCCGCGGCCGAGACCAGCGGCCGGGCCGCGTCGTGGATGCCGACGACGTCGTCCTCGGCGGGGGCGAGCGCCTGGACGCCGGCCCGGACGGAGGCCGAGCGCGTCTCCCCGCCCGCGACGACGCGGCCCCGCGCGCCGACGATCGCCCGCACCTCCTCGAGACGATCGGGAGGCGCCGCCACCACGAGACGCTCCGCGCCGACGGGCGACACGGCGTCGAGCGTCCAGGCGAGCAGCGGCCGATTCGCGAGGGGGACGAGGGCCTTCGGCGTCGCTCTCCCAAGCCGCGTGCCGCTGCCGGCGGCCACGATGAGGAGCAGCCGAGCCATCTAGACCGCTGCCATCTAGACGGCCAGGATCTCCGCTTCCTTCGCCTTCAGGAGATCGTCGACTTCCTTGATCTTCTTGTCGGTGAGCTTCTGGGACTCCTCGAGGCCGCGCCTCTCGTCGTCCTCGGAGATGGCCTTGTCCTTGAACTCTTTCTTGAGCCGGTCGTTGCCCTCGTGCCGGTAGCGGCGGATCTCGACGCGGCACTCCTCGGCCATGTGATGCGCCTTCTTGGCGAGGTCCTTGCGGCGCTCCTCGGTCAACGCGGGGATCGGGATGCGGACGACCTTGCCGTCGGACTGCGGGTTCAGGCCGAGCTCCGACTTGCGGATGGCGCGCTCGATCTCGACCGCCATCTTCGGGTCCCACGGCGCCGCCACGATCAGCGTCGGGTCGGGCACGGAGAGATTCGCGACCTGGTTGATCGGGACCTCCGCTCCGTAGGCCGCGACGAGGATGCCGTCCAGCATCCCCAGATTCGCGCGGCCCGTCCGAAGCGTCTTGAAGCGCTCCTTCAGCGCCGCGACTCCCTCGGTCATGCGCCTCTCGATGTCCTTGAGCTCCTGCATCATGGGTCAGTCTCTCCCTGCCGAAACCAGCGAACCGATGTCCTCGCCGAGGACCACCCGCTGGATGTTGCCCCGGACCTTCAGGTTGAAGACCTTGATCGGGATCCCGTTCTCCATGCACAGGGCGACGGCCGCGGCGTCCATCACCTGGAGACCGGCGTCGAGCGCCTGGCGGTACGAGAGCGACTTCAGGAACCGGGCGTTGGGGTCGCGGTCGGGATTCGCGTCGTAGACGCCGTCGACCTTGGTCGCCTTCAGCAGGACGTCGGCGTGGATCTCGTTGGCCCGCAGCGCCGCCGCGGAGTCGGTGGTGAAGAAGGGATTGCCGGTCCCGCCGACGAAGAGCACGACGCGCCCCTTGTCGAGGTGCCGCAGCGCGCGGCGGCGGATGAAGGGCTCGGCGATCTGGCGCATCTCGAGCGCCGACATCAGCCGCGTGGTGACGCCTCGCTTCTCGAGCGCGTCCTGGAGCGCCAGGCCGTTGATGGCGGTCGCGAGCAGCCCCATGTGATCGCCCGCGACGCGGTCGATCCCCTGAGCCGCCGCGGACACTCCGCGGATGATGTTGCCGCCCCCGAGCACGACCGCGGTCTGGACCCCGAGGCGGTGGACGTCCTTGACCTCGTCCGCGAGGCGGGCCACGACCTCGGGGGCGATGCCGAACCTCTGGTCCCCCATCAACGCCTCCCCCGAGAGCTTCAGGAGGATGCGGTGATACGCGGGGGTCTCGGACATGCAGGCGGGATTATCTGTGAATCGACCCACCCACCCAAGAGGAGAAAAAGGGAAGCCGGCCGCTCTTTAGGCCGCTTCCTCGGCCCGGCCGAGGCCCTCGCCCAGCTTGAACCGCACGAAGCGGAGGTCCAGGGCGTCCTTGCCGGCGCGCTCCACGACCACCTGTCCGACGGTCTTCTCGGGGTCCTTGACGAAGGCCTGCTCGACGAGCACGGCCTCCTGGTAGAACTTCTCGACCTTCCCGTCCGCGATCCGCTCGACCACGTTGGCCGGCTTGCCGGCGGCGGCGGCCTGCGCCCGCGCGATCTCGCGCTCGGTCGCGAGGATCTCGGCGGAGACCTCTCCGCGCGAGGCGAACCGCGGGTCGGACGCCGCGATGTGCATCGCGAGGTCCTTGCCGAGGGCCTCATCGCCTCCCGCGACGCCCACGAGCACGCCGATCCGGCCGTTGCCGTGCACGTAGCTCGCGAAGCGCTCGCCGGGACGCGGGGTCCACCGGGCGAAGCGCCGGACCTGGATGTTCTCCTTGAGCGTCGCGATCAGCTGCGTCACGGCGTCCTCGACGTTCTCGCCGCCGGGCCAGGAGAGCGCCTTCAGGTCCGCCACGGAGCCCGTGCGGGTGTCGCCGAACGCGTCGTGGGCGGCGATCCGGTCCGCGAGCTTCTCCGCGAACGTCCGGAAGTCCTCCGTGCGCGCCACGAAGTCGGTCTCGCAGTTGACCTCGAGGAGGACGGCGCCCTTGACGGTGACGTGGGCAATGACCAGCCCCTCCGAGGCGGCGCGGCCGGCCTTGGAGGCGGCGGCGGCGAGTCCCTTCTTGCGCAGGATCTTCTTCGCCTCCTCGAAGTCCCCCTTCGATTCGACGAGCGCCTTCTTGCAGTCCATCATTCCGGCGCCGGTTTCGGCGCGGAGGTCGGAGACGAGTTTCGACGAGATGTCCATCGTAGTTTCCAGTTATCAGTTATCAGTTATCAGTTATCAGTTCCCGGTCCGTCCTCAGTGCAATCGAACTGAAAACTGAAGACTGAAAACTGACGACTCGGCTACGACGCGTCGGCGACGACCGCCGTCTGCGAAAGCTCCGGAGTCCGCGGCCGCTCTTCCGCGGCGGCGGCGTTCTCGGCCTCGCGCTCGCCGTGGGCGTGCAGGCCCTCGAGCACCGCGTCGGCGACCTTGGCGGTGAAGAGGCGGATCGCCCGGATCGCGTCGTCGTTGCCCGGGATCACGTGGTCGATCAGGTCCGGATCGCAATTGGTGTCGACCACGGCCACCACCGGGATCCCCAGGATGTTCGCTTCCTTGACCGCGATGTACTCCTGCTTCGGATCGATCACGAAGAGCGCGTCGGGCAGCTCGTCCATCTCCTTGATGCCCGTCAGGTTCTTCTCGAGCTTCTCCTTCTCGCGCTCCAGCCGCAGGCGTTCCTTCTTGGTGAGGTTCTCGTTGTCGTCCTGCGCCAGGATGCCCTCGATCTCCTTCAGACGGTGGATCGACTTGCGGATCGTCGAGAAGTTCGTGAGCGTGCCGCCCAGCCAGCGCGTGTTCACGTAGAACATCCCGCAGCGGTTGGCCTCCTCGTAGATCGCATCCTGGGCCTGGCGCTTCGTGCCGACGAACAGCAGGTTCTTCCCCGCCGCCGCGAGGTCGGTCACGAACTTCGAGGCTTCCTTGAACTGCTTGAGCGTCTTCTGCAGGTCGATGATGTAGATCCCGTTGCGCTTGCCGAAGATGAACTTCTTCATCTTCGGGTTCCAGCGCTTCGTCTGGTGACCGAAGTGGACGCCCGCCTCCAGCAGTTCCTTCATCGAGATCAGAGCCAGATCACACCTCCATTGCCGTGAAACGTGAAACGTGAACCGTGAAGACGGAGAGAGAACGCATCAGCGCTTGGAGAACTGGAACCGGGCCCGCGCGCCGCGCTGCCCGTACTTCTTCCGTTCCTTCATCCGGGGATCGCGCGTCAGGAAGCCTTCCTTCTTGAGCTTCTTGCGCAGTTCCGCGTTGTACTCGGTGAGCGCGCGCGCGATGCCGTGCCGGATCGCGCCGGCCTGGCCCGAGGGCCCGCCTCCCGCGACCGACACGTGGATGTCGAACTTCTCGGCCGTCTCCGTGGTCAGGAGCGGCTGCTTGATGATCATCTTGAGGACGTTGTTGGGGAAGAAGTCGTCGATCGACCGCTTGTTGACCGTGATCGCGCCGGTCCCGGGCACGAGCCGGACGCGCGCCATCGACGTCTTGCGCCGTCCGGTCGCCCGATGCTGAATGTCGACTGCCAAAGCTCCTCCGCGCTATTTCTGACCGCCGCGAGCGGCGGCAATCTCGAGGGGTCGAGGCTGCTGCGCCTCGTGCGGGTGCTTGGGCCCGCGGTACACCTTGAGCTTCTTGATCTGCTTCCGGCCGAGCTTCGTCTTCGGGAGCATGCCGCGCACGGCCGACTCGATGAGGCGCTCGGGATGCTTCGCCTGGAGGTCGCGCGCCTGCACGGAGCGGAGCCCTCCCGGGTAGCCGGTGTGACGGCGGTAGACCTTCTCGTCCAGCTTGTTTCCCGTGAAGCGCACCTTGTCGGCGTTGGTCACGACCACGAAGTCGCCCGTGTCGAGATGCGGCACGTAGCCCGCGCGGTGCTTGCCCGAGAGCACGCGCGCGACCCGCGTCGCCAGGCGCCCCAGGACGAGGCCCGAGGCGTCGACCACGAACCAGTCGCGCCGGATGTCGGCGGCCGAAGCCGCGGTTGTGCCCGAAACCATTGCCTAACCCCTAAAACGTAAGACTCTCAAGGTGGCCCGCGCCGGGCGAGCCTGAACGGACGACGGACTCCTCCTTTCGGAGGGCGGGTAAGGATACGTAAGGCCACCCGGCCTGTCAATCCCGGTGGATGCCCGGCGGCTTCCTCACGATTTCGGGCCTCCCGCGACGCCCCGTCAGCGCGGTCATCTGGAAGGTCCTGACGATAAACGTCGCCATCTGGTCCCGGGGCGTGACCGCGTCCGGACAGTAGGCGGGCTTGCCGGAGGGCGGGCTCGGCGGCGCGCAGCCGGCCGTCACGCCCTCCGCCAGGAGCTGCTCGATCCAGTCCGAGTACGGGAACTGGGGCGTGCTCGGGCACGGCACGTCCGAGAACTGGCCCGTGCAGCCGGGCGGCGCGTACCCCGAGCCGTGCTCGGTCCGGAGCAGTAGAACCGCCATCTCGGCGCGCGTGACGCTGCGGTCGGGGCAGTAGCGCAGGGGGTTCGTCAGGCAGCCGCCGGTGATTCCCTCCTGGGCGAGCTGCTCGATCCAGTCCGAGTAGGGGAACTGGGGCGTGCTCGGGCAGGGCACGTCGGCGAAGACGCCCGCACAGGACGGGGGCACGTAGCCCGAGCCGTGCTCCGCCTTCAGCAGGAAGACCGCCATCTGCTCGCGGAGAACGGCGGAGGCCGGGCAGTAGGCTCCCGGCGCGCACCCGCCGGTCACGCCGTTGCGGAACAGGATCTCGATGTCTCCGTGGAACGGGTACGCCTGCGGGACGTCGACGAAGTCGGCCATCCAGCCGTTGACGAGCGTCCCGGCGAGCGAGAGCAACCCGGGGTTCGACACCATCACGGTGTTGAGCGTGCCCGCCGAGAGCGCCGGCGCGACGGCGTTCAACTGCGTCGGACCGACGTACGTCGAGGAGGCGGTCACGCCGCCGATCTGCACCGTGGAGGACGGCAGGAAGTTGCCGCCGGTGATCGACACTCCCGTCCCGCCCGACGCGACGCCCGACGTCGGGTCGATCGCCGAGACGGTGGGCGCCGGCCCGGGCGTCGGCGTCCTGGTCTTCGTCGGGGTCGGAGGCATCGGGGTGAGGGTTCCCGTCGGCGTGCGCGTCGCCGTCGGTGTCCGCGTCGGCGTCGAGGTCGGCACCGCCGAAGTCGGCGTGACCGTGAACGTCTTCGTCGCCGTCGGTGTCAGGGTCGGCGTCGGCACCCCGCCGCCCATGATGGTGACGTTGTCGAACAGCGAGACGCAGAGCACGGCATTGTTGTGGCTCGTCAGGGGCATGCCGATGAAGACGTTCTGCGCCATCGTGATCGTGTCCGACCCCACGAGTGTCCAGGTGGTGCCGTCCGGGGAGCTGTAGGCCGAGAACGTGTTCCCGCTGCGAACGACCTTGACCCAGTACGGAGCGGGGACCCACGGACCCATCGTGGTCGACGTCGCGCCGCCCGTCGTCAGCCGGCGCTGGAACGCCACGCCGTTGGCCGGCGTCAGGACCACCATGGCGTGCGTCGATCCGGCGTTGAGCGTCTCGCGGATCATCACTCCACCCTTGGCCCACGGATCCGTGTTCTGGATGCTCGCGACCCGCGCGTAGACCGTGACGTCGCCGAACGCCGACTGGTAGACGTAGTGGAACTGGTCCGAGGAGCCCTCGATGTCGGCGCCGGAGCCGCTGAGCGAGAAGGACCCGCCCGTGAAGCCGGCTCCGCCCGGCACGCCCGGCGACCCGATGTCCTGTTGCGTCCAGGGCGGCGGCAGCGCGCCCGGCGTGGGCGTCTTCGTCGGCGTGTGGGTGTTGGTGCGGGTCGGCGTCAGCGTCGGAGCCACCGGCGTCGGCGTCTTCGTCGGCGTGTTCGTCGGAGCGCCCGGCGTGAACGTCTTGGTCGACGTCGGCGTGAACGTCTTGGTCGACGTCGGCGGAGCCGGGGTCGGCGTGAACGTCTTGGTCGCCGTGCGCGTCGGGGTCGCCGTGAGCGCGCCGCCGCCCGTGATGGTCACGTTGTCGAAGGCGGCCGCGCACAGAAGTCCGTTGTTGTGGCTCGTGAGCGGGAGGCCGACGAAGGCGTTCGTTCCCATCGTGACCGTGTCGCTGCCGATGAACGTCCAGTTCGTCCCGTCGGACGAGCTGTACCCGGAGAAGGTGGATCCGCTGCGGACGACCTTGACCCAGTACGGCGCGAAGACGAACGCGCCGTTGGTGGTGACGGTGTCCCCGCCCGTCGTCTTGCGCCGCTGGAACACCACGCCTTCCGACGGCGTGAGAACCGTCATGGCGTGCGTGGAGTTGGCGTTGAGCGTCTCGCGGATCATGACGCCGCCCTTGGCCCAGGGATCCGTGTTCTGGATGCTCACGACGCGCGCCACGATCGTGACGTCGCCGGAGATCGGCTGATAGACGTAGTGGAACTGGTCGGAGAGGCCCTCGATGTCGGCGCCCGACCCGGTGAGCGTGAAGACGCCGCCCGTGAATCCGCCGGAGCCCGGCACGCCCGGAGACCCGATGTCCTGCTGGACCCAGGGTGCGGGAAGGGGGCCCGGCGTCGGCGTCTTCGTCGGCGTGTTCGTGCGCGTCGGCGTCAGCGTCGGCGGAGCGGGCGTGAGCGTCTTCGTGGGCGTGTTCGTCGGACCGACCGGCGTCGGCGTCTTCGTCGGGGTGTTCGTCGGCGTCTTCGTCGGCGTGTTCGTCGGACCGCCCGAGAACGTCGCGGTGTACGTCGTGTCGCTGAGGGGAGTCGAGATCGTGTGGTTCTGCGCCCCGCCGTCCGACCACGACTGGAAGGTGAAGCCGCCCTGCGGCGAGGGCGCGCCGATGCTCCGCTGGATGTTCTCGACGCCGACGACGACGCTGGGCGCGGTGAACGGCTGGCCGTCGAGGGTGAGCTGCAGTCCCGCGGGGCTCGTCTGGAACGTCATCGTCGAGGTCCGCGGCAGGACGTCGCGGTTGATCACCGTGATCAGGCCCATCGAGTCGGCCACCTGGAGGTTGACGCGATACCAGACGTTGGGCGAGGTCTCCCCCATCGTGGGAATGACGAAGGAGCCGCTCGTGATCCCGCTGGTCGGCGGCAGGAAGGGGTGGATGTGGCAGGTCTGGGGAGTCGGGCAGTGGTGGAAGTCGACCCACCAGGTGAAGCGGCTCGCGGGCTCGCTCCCGTCCTCCGGATCGGTCGCGGAGCCGGCGAAGGCGATCGTGTCGCCTCCGGCGTAGGTCGCGCCGCTCGCCGGCGAGCTGATCACGGGGGCCGGCGGCTGGTCGTTCAAGACCGTCAGCGTCGCCGCGTTGCTGGTCGCGGAGCCCGAGCCGTTCGTGACCTTGCAGCGGTACTGCGATCCGCTGTCGCCGAGGACCACGTTGTTGATCGTGTAGGAGGACTGGGTCGCGCCGGAGATGTCGTTGAAGCCGCCCGGCGGAATGGCCTTCTGCCACTGATAGGAGAGCGGCGCCGCGCCGCTCGCCGAGACGGAGAAGGTCGCGGACTGGTTGGGAATGCCGACGGTCACGTTCACCGGGTCCTGCGTGATCACGGGGGCGCTGCTCCCCGTGTATTTGACCCGGCTGACCAGCCCCGCCGCGTACGCGAGGTAATAGAGGTTGCCGTCGAACGCGACCTGGATGTCCACGGGAGCGTTGATCCCGCTGGCGAAGTCCGTTTCCTGGTGGGTGACCGGATCGATGCGATGGATCCAGCCCGCGCAGTAGTCGGCGAAGAAATACTGGTTGAGGTAGTTCGCCGGGAACGTCTGGACCGGCGGATTGTAGAAGTCGCCTCCCGTGATCGCGCACGCGGGGTTGTGGGGGTACCAGTAGATGGGATCCGTGTACAGCGGATTGACGGGGTTGCACGGGCCCTCGCAGTTGGGCCAGCCGTAGTTCTTGCCCGAGGTTCCGACGTTGATCTCCTCGTAGGTGACCTCGCCGACGTCGTTGATGAAGATGCTGGGCGACTGCGTGCGTGTCGCGAACGTGAACGGGTTGCGCAGGCCCAACGCCCAGATCTCCTTGCGCGCGCCCGGAGTGTTGAAGAACGGGTTGTCGGTGGGAATCGTCCCGTCCGAGTTGAGGCGGAGGATCTTGCCGAAAAGGATCGAGAGGTCCTGCGCGTGGCTGCCCTGGGCGTTGTCGCCGACCGCGACGTAGATCTTTCCGTCCGGCCCGAAGTGCAGGGAGCCGCCGTTGTGGTTGGTCGCGGACGAGAGGTTGTCGAGGTTGAGCAGGACGAGCTCGCTG
Organism: Thermoanaerobaculia bacterium; assembly: GCA_036406835.1. Classification (GTDB taxonomy): domain Bacteria; phylum Acidobacteriota; class Thermoanaerobaculia; order UBA5066; family Gp7-AA6; genus DAHUXD01. Next base: position 63,342 of record DASXAG010000089.1, on the reverse strand, counting down.
CCCGCCACCGCGACGTCGCCGTTGAGCGTGAAGCGGCTCAGCCGGTTGTGGGCCGGGGACGGCACCGTGTAGTAGACGTAGATGTAGTTGTTCTGCGTGAAGTTCGGGTCGACGGTCACCCCGAGGAGACCGCGCTCGCCGTTGCTGTCGACCGTGACGGTCAGGACCGGGGTGCTCTGGACGACGTCGTTCTTGATGAGCTTCAGGGTTCCGGTCTGCTGGCAGACGAAGATTCTCCCGTCGGGCGCCACTTCCATTGACGTCGGACTGGAGAACCCCGAGAACGTCGTTTCCGTGAATCCCGTGGGAAGAGTGGCGCCGGGGACACCTGCCGCGACCACCCACGCGGCCAACCAGAACCCCAATCGCTTGGTCATCCTAAACTCCCAAGATTCCTCGCTCCGGTGTGCCCCGTGTGGACGGGGCGTTAAATTGAATCTCGGCCAGATGGCCGCACAGTGCCTCGATCCGCGGTGTCGTCGCGACGCCTAACCGTCGCCAGGTCTCTGGGTCCAGGAGAAGCTCCCGGACGGGCCCTATGTGGAAGTCCTGCGTAAACACGCGAGCGTCGGGAACCAGTCGGCCGACGACACCCGTCAGAACCTCGGAAGTTCCTTTGGCCACATCGCAGTCGATGTAAACCACCCGTACAGGGTCGGACAGTGGCTTCCGAGCCAGAGTGTCGGAGAACCAACCTTTGTGAAATGAACAGCTCCCGGGCGCACCATACCGCGCGACGTTGTCCATTACTAGAGCTTTGGCGGCCGCATACTCGCCGGAAAAGTCGTATCCCTTGCTCTTCTCTTCTACGGTAAGAGGCTCGACGCCCTCGAAGGAGTCGAAGACCGCGAGGTGGTAGCCGAGCATCTCACAGAGGAGGCTGAACTTGGCCGTGCTGCCGCCCTGCCAGCAGCCGGCCTCGACCATGAGCTCCCCCACGCGTGCGGGCCGGGACGCCAGCGCGCCGCAGATCCGGGCGATCTCGGAGGGCCGGTGGGCGTGGGGCACGTTCCAGTCCACCCGGAGAAACCGGCGCAGAAGCGAGAGCCGCCTGGCGAAGGGGATTTCCAGGAAGAGGAGCGGAGCGTAGCCCCAGACGAACCAGAGGAGCTTGAGCCTCTGGCGTGCGAGCGGGGATCGGATCCGCGGCCTCACCCAGCGGACGTACAGTCCGCGGACGAACGACTCCCACGGCCCGCGCCGCGCCGCCGATGCGCCCGGATCCGTCCCCAGGGATTGCGAAGAGGCGCTTCGGGTGTCGATCGAATGAGAGTAACCCCGCGTGCGCCGATTTGGGCCCGCGAAATGCCGCGGAGCGCTACGTCGGCCGCTCGAGCTGGGTGTAGGTGAGGAGGATCAGGTCCGCGCGCCGGCGGACGCCGTATTTCGCGAGCAGGTTCGAGACGTGGAACTTCGCCGTCCGCTCGGACATGTTCAGCTTGCTCGCGATCTCCTTGTTGGAGAGGTTCTCGAGGAGCGCGTCGAGGACCTCCCGCTCACGCCGGGACAGCCGGGTCGGGCCGCCGGGACCGCGAGGGCGGCGGACGGTGCTGATGGTCTCGTCGACGAATCGCGACAGGAGCGAGCGGGGAACCCAGAAGCCTCCGGAGGAGACCTCCTCGACCGCCCTCCCCAGCTGCTCGTTCGCGTCGGCGAAGGTCATGAGGCCCTTGGCGCCGAGCCGCAGGAGCGGGAACGCGCTGGTCTGCTCGAACTTCTCGGCGACGAGGATCACGCGGCCGGCCGGCTGGCGGCCGAGGACGCCGATCACGAGGGCCTCCGTGGTCGGCCGGTGCTGGTGGCACTCGAGCACGAACACGGACGACCGCGGCACCGCGAGCCTCGTGGGGTCGGCCATGAGATCCGGCTCGAGGCGGCGCGCGTGAACCGTGAACGGAAGGTCCTTGAGCAGCCGCTCGAACTCCGAGAGAACGAGTGGATGAAATGCCAGGAGGCACACCGAAGCCCGGCGCGTCGCGCGCGTTTTAGGCACTGACGGCAGGTTACGCAATTTCGGTGTCCTCGGCAAGCAGCACCTGACCCTGGGGACGGGTCCGGGCCACCCCGGCGCGGCCTGTCCCAATTCGGCCTCGCCGGCCAGTAGTTTTCGGCGCCCTCGCGAGCGCACCCTAGACGCAAGAATGAACGGTGGGCAATTCAGGGTCTCGACACTCGGGGCGGCCCTTGTCCTGGGGTTGACACTTCCGGCACTCGCTGCCGATTTTTACGTCGCGCCGAACGCCAGCGCGAACGGCACCGGGAGCTTCAGCAATCCCTGGAGACTCCAGGACGCCCTGAATCAGCCCGCGGCCGTGCATCCCGGCGACACGATCTGGCTGCGCGGCGGCACCTACTCCGGCAACTTCGTCAGCTATCTGAACGGGACCTCGTCGAGCCCGATCATCGTGCGCCAGTACGCGGGCGAGGTCGCGACGCTCGACGGCGGTTCGTCCAGCACGTGCGTCCTCTCGACACGCGGCGGCTACACCTGGTTCTGGGGATTCGAGATCAAGAGCTCCGACCCGATCCGCCAGTCGAGCCAGACCGGGTCGAACCCCACCGACATCCACCGCGGCGACGGGGTCCAGATCTGGCAGACGGCGACGGAAGCGGGCCTGAAGTTCATCAACCTCGTCATCCACGACGCGCGTCAGGGCGTGAGCTTCTGGCAGGAAGCCACGGACGCCGAGATCAACGGCTGCATCATCTATTACAACGGGTGGAACGGCTCGGACCGCGGCCACGGCCACGGCATCTACACGCAGAACCAGACGGGCACCAAGCACATCGTCGACAGCATCATCCGCGACAACTTCGACCACGGCATCCAGGGCTACGGTTCCGCCACGGCGCACCTCAACAACTACGACATCCACGGCAACACCTTCATCGGCAACGGGCTGCTGGCGAATCCGCCCGGCGGCCGCAACCTGCTGATCGGCGGCGACAGCACGGCGCAGAACCTGTCGATCAGCGACAACATGCTGTACTACCAGGCGGCCGAGAGTCCGGACTCCGCGTTCCAACTGGGCTACAACGCGGGCTGCACCGGCACGACGGTGACCAACAACTACGTCTCCAACAACACGATGTTCTCCGGCGGCTGCCTCCCCGCGTCCATGACCGGCAACACCTTCTACGGATCGACCAGCGGCTTCCCGCACTCCTCGTATCCCAACAACACGTACACGACCTCGCGCCCCACGGCGCTCCAGGTCTTCGTTCGGCCCAATGCCTACGAGGCGGGCCGCGCGAACATCACCGTCTTCAACTGGCCCAACCAATCGAGCGTGAGCGTCGACCTCACCGGCGTCCTCGCGCCCGGCACCGGGTACGAGGTGCGTAACGCCCAGGACTTCTTCGGCGCGCCCGTCGCGAGCGGCACCTACTCCGGAGGCTCGATCAGCCTTCCGATGACCGGGCTCTCGGTCGCGGCGCCGGTCGGCTGGGCCGCGCCGGCTCCGACGGGGCCCGAGTTCAACGTGTTCGTGCTCCTCCCGGCCTCGCCCGGCGGCACGCCGACGGCGACACCGGCTCCCCCGACCGCCACGCCGACGCGGACGTCCACGCCGACGCCCGTTCCGCCGTCGGCGACACCGACGCTCACGCGGACTCCGACGCCGGTGCCGCCGACGCCGACGCCTTCGAACACGCCGCTGCCGGCCAGCCCGACTCCGACGCTAACGCCCACGGTTCCGGGGCCGACGTCGACTCCCGCTCCCCCGACCCCGACTCCGTCGCACACGCCGGTGCCGCCCACGCCGACGCCGTCGCACACCCCGGTTCCCGCGAGCCCGACCCCGACCGGGACGCCGGTCCCGCCGACCGCGACCCACACGCCGGCGCCCCCGACCGCGACCCCCACGCACACGCATACGCCGGGTCCGCCGACCCACACGGCGACGCCCAGCCCCACGCCCACCCCGTGGCCGTTCCCGCTGACGCTCGAGGCCGAGGCCGCGACGCTGACCGGCGCGATGACGACGGACTCCGACCTCTGGGCGTTCGGGGGCAGCTACGTCACGACCACCACCGAGGACTCGGGGAAGGCGACGTGGACGTTCAACGTGCCTCTCTCCGGTGGCTATTTCGTGTGGGCGCGGGTCCTCGCCCCCGACGAGCAGCACGACTCCTTCTACGCCAAGGCCAACACCGGGTCGGAGGACGTCTACGACGACGGCCAGGGCTCGTGGTCCCCGAAGTGGCAGTGGAAGGTCTTGAACGGCCGAGGCGGCACGGGCAACCCGCTGACCCTCGATCCGCGCGTGCTGACGCTCTCCGCCGGGTCGAACACGATCACCTTCCGCGGCCGCGAGATCGGCAGCAAGGTGGACCGCATCTACATCACGGCCGACCCGAACGACGTGCCGACCATCGGGGACGACACGCCGTTCGCCGACGTTCTCCCCTCGAGTCCCTTCTACGAATCCATTGACACGATCAACCGGAACGGGATCACGGGCGGCTGCGGCAACGGGGACTACTGTCCGACGGAGGGCGTCTCCCGCGCGCAGATGGCCGTGTTCATCCTGAAGAGCAAGTACGGCAGCGCGTACCGGCCCCCGCCGGCGACGGGAACGGTGTACGTCGACGTCCCGCGCAACGCCTTCGCGGCGGCCTGGATCGAGGAGCTCGGGCACGAGGGCATCACGTCGGGCTGCGGCGGCGGCAAGTACTGCCCCGACATGACCGTGACCCGCGCGCAGATGGCCGTGTTCCTGCTGCGCGCGAAACACGGCTCGGCCTACGTGCCGCCCCCGCCGGCGGGAATCTTCGGCGACCTCGACATCGACGACCCGTTCACGCCGTGGATCGAGGAGCTGGCGGCCGAGGCCGTCACGGCGGGCTGCGGCGACGGCAACTACTGCCCCAACGCGCCCAACACTCGCGAGCAGATGGCGGTCTTCCTCGTTCGCACGTTCTCGCTCCACTGACCCCTACCTGTCCGACGTGACAGGTCCGCCCGTTTTTCCGCCTGTCCGCGCGTTGTCCCTTTTTTGCCAGCGTGGCCAGTAGTTTTCGGGCACTCTCCGAAAATAGGATGACTCCAATGTTCCGACGGTCGCTCCTCGGCGCTCTCTCCGCGCTCGCGCTGGCGTCCGCTGTATTCGGAACGGACTTTTATGTGTCTCCCGGAGGAACATCCGGCAACGACGGCTCGATCGCCAGCCCCTGGAACCTCCAGCACGCGCTGACTCAGGGGTCGTGGGTGAAGCCGGGAGACACGATCTGGCTCCGCGGCGGGACGTACGCGGGCACCTTCACCAGCTACCTCGACGGAACCGCGGCGAACCCGATCGTCGTGCGCCAGTACCCCGGCGAGCGGGCCACGCTCGACGGCGGCGCCTCCGCGGGCACCGCCGTGCTGGCGATCCGCGGCTCCTACACGTGGTTCTGGGGCTTCGAGGTCATGAGCTCCGACCCTTCCCGGCAGTCGACGCAGTCCGGCGGGAGCCCGAGCGACATCTACCGCGGCGACGGGATCCAGATCTGGCAGACCGGGAACCACTCCGGGTTCAAGTTCATCAACCTCGTCGTCCACGACGCCCGGCTGGGCTTCAGCTTCTGGAAGGAGGCGCTGGACGCCGAGATCAACGGCTGCCTCATCTACTACAACGGGTGGAACGGCGCCGACCGGGGCCACGGACACGGCATCTACACGCAAAACGAGATCGGCACCAAGCACATCGTCGACAACGTCATCTTCGAGAACTTCGACCACGGCATCCAGGCCTACGGATCCTCCTCGGCTTTCCTCAACAACTACGACATCGAGGGCAACACCTTCTCGAGCGACGGGATCATCGCGACGCCCGACGGGGGCCGCAACCTCCTGATCGGCGGCGACAACACCGCGCAGAACCTGACGATCGCGAACAACTTCCTGTACTACAAGAGCACCGTCAGCCCCGATTCGGCGTTCCAGCTCGGCTACGGCGCCGGCTGCTCGAACACGGTCGTCACGAACAACTACGTCTCGAACAACACGCTCTTCGACGGCGGCTGCCTGCCGGTGACGATGAGCGGCAACACGTTCTACGGAACGATCGACGGCTTCGCGGAGACGCAGTATCCGGACAACACGTACGACGAGGCTCAGCCCTCCGGCGTCAAGGTCTTCGTGCGGCCCAACGCGTACGAGGCCGGCCGCGCCAACATCACCGTCTACAACTGGCCGCACCAGGCGACGGTCGACGTCGACCTGAACGGCGCCGCCTACGTCGGGGGGGCCTACGAGATCCGCAACGCCCAGGACTTCTTCGGCGCCCCGGTCGCTTCCGGGATCTTCGACGGCAGCCCGGTGACGCTGCCGCTGTCCGGACTCTCGGTCGCGTCCCCCGTGGGCTGGCCCGCACCCCCCGCCACGGGTCCCGAGTTCAACGTCTTCGTCCTCCTGAGCCTGCCGGGGCCGGATCAGTATTTCGACGTTCCCCCGGACGATCTCTTCTACGACTCGATCCGCATCGTCTCCGCCAACGGGATCACGGCGGGATGCCGCGCCGGTTACTACTGCCCGCAGGCGTCGACGCTGCGGTCCGAGATGGCGGTGTTCCTCCTCAAGAGCGAGCACGGCTCGAGCTTCTCTCCGCCCGAGGCCACCGGCGAGGTCTTCGACGACGTCCCCTCGGACGCGTTCGCCGCCGCGTGGATCGAGCAGCTCGCCTCGGAAGGGATCACGGGCGGCTGCACGCTCACCGAGTACTGCCCCGACGCCGCCGTGCGCCGGGCGGAGATGGCGGTGTTCCTCCTGAAGACCAAGCACGGCAGCTCCTACACGCCACCGGCCGCGACCGGCGACGTCTTCGACGACGTTCCGGCGGACGCGTTCGCCGCGGCCTGGATCGAGGAGCTGTCGAGCGAGGGGATCACCGGCGGCTGCGGGCCCCGCAAGTTCTGCCCGGACAACATCGTGACCCGGGAGCAGATGGCGGCCCTGATCGTGCGCACCTTCGGCCTGCAGTAGACCGCCCGGACCTAAGCCGTACCTAAAGGGCGCCCCCGGACGGGGTACAATTCCTCCCGGCCTCCCCAATGCATCTCAAGTCGTTCCACTCCGCCTGGTTGAGCTCCCTCGGCATCGTGGTCCTGGCCTTCTGTGGAGGGCAGCCCCCGAGCGCGGCGGCCAAGCAATCGACCCGCGTGAGCCCCCGCGTGGCGCAGACGCCGGCGGCGGGCAACTCCTTCTACGCATCCCCGAGCGGGACCCCCGGCGGCGACGGCAGCCTCGACCTGCCGTGGGACCTCCAGACGGCGCTCGGCCAGCCCGCGTCGGTCAAGGCCGGCGACACGATCTGGCTGCGGGGCGGCACCTACACGGGCTCGTTCATCAGCACGCTGACCGGGACGGCCGAGAGACCGATCGTCGTCCGCCAGTACCCGGGCGAATACGCCACGATCGACGACGCCGCCCTCGCCAACCCGGCGATCTCGGTCCGCGGCGCGTACACGTGGTTCTGGGGCTTCGAGGTCATGAGCTCCGACCCGCGCCGGCAGACCGCCCAGACCGGCTCCAACCCGGGCGACATCCAGCGCGGCGACGGCTTCCAGATCTACCAGGACTCGCAGGGGACCGCGCACCCGGGGCTGAAGTTCATCAACCTGGTGGTCCACGACCTGCGCCAGGGCTTCAGCTTCTGGCAGGAGGCGGTCGACGGCGAGATCAGCGGGTGCCTCGTCTACTACAACGGCTGGACCGCGCCGGACCGCGGCCACGGGCATGGCATCTACACGCAGAACGAGACGGGGACCAAGACGATCCAGGGAAACATCATCTTCTCGGGCTTCGCCCTCGGGATCCAGGCCTACGGCTCGGAGACCTCGCACCTCGACAATTTCCTGATCCAGGGCAACACCCTCTTCAACGGCGGCGACCTGGAGCCGACGGGCGGCTCGCGCAACCTCCTGATCGGCGGAAGCACCGTGGCCCACGATCCGAAGATCCTGAACAACGCGTTCTACCGGCTCTACGGGGGCGGAGGCGTCGAGACCGACTTCAAGCTCGGCTACAACGCGGCGTGCCAGGACGCGACGATCGTCGGCAACTACGTCGCGACGAGCGTCGACATCAACTGCTCCGCCATGACCGTCACCGGGAACACGTTCTTCGGGACGCCCATCAAGGGCATCACCCAGAGCCAGGCCCCGGACAGCGTCTTCCTCTCGTCGCGGCCGTCCGCGCCGGACGTGATCGTGCAGCCCAACGGCTACGAGCCCGGGCGCGCGCACGTGGCGATCTACAACTGGCCGCACCAGGCCGCGGTCGACGTCGACCTCTCCGCCGTGCTCGCGGTCGGCGCGGAGTACGAGATCCGAAACGCGCAGAATTTCTTCGGTCCGCTCGTCGCGTCCGGCAAGTACGCGGGCGGCACCCTCTCGATCCCGATGACGGGCCTGAGCGCCGCGGCGCCGGTGGGATGGGCGGCTCCCCCGCCGACGGGACCCGAGTTCAATGCGTTCGTCGTGCTGACGACGCAGAAGTCCCGGGTGACGCCGACCCTGGTGAGTCCGCCTCCCGGACCGCGCCTCTCCGCCCCGACCCGTCCCGCCGCCGGCTCCTGAGAACCGGCGACCCCCGGGTCAGGCGTCCGGCGTGGTCGGCGGCGTGACGCGCGCGGCCGCTTCGGAGGAGGGTCGCGCCGGATCGCGCGTGAAGCGGCGCACGCCGAGGTTGGCTTCCGGAAGCAGCGAGTTGAGGAACTTCCGCACGGCCGTTCCGTCGCCGTCGCGGGCGAGCTCCTCGAGGTAGCGCAGCGCGCGCTCGACCTCTTCCGGGGGATAGGCGTTGAGACGCCCGATGAGGATCTTGGGATGGCGCGTCTTCGAGATGTGCTCGCCGGTCAGCTCGAGCTCCTCGAAGAGCTTCTCGCCCGGCCGCAGGCCCGTGAACGAGATCTCCATGTCGACGTAGGGGCGCAGGCCGGTCAGCGTGATCATCTCCTCGGCGAGGTCCAGGATGCGGACCGGCGCGCCCATGTCGAGGATGAAGATCTCGCCGCCCTGCCCCATCGCGCCCGCCTGGAGCACGAGCTGGGCGGCCTCCGGAATCGTCATGAAGTAGCGCCGCATCTCGGGATGCGTCACCGTCACCGGACCGCCGCGGCGGATCTGCTCCCGGAAGATCGGCACGACCGAGCCGGCCGAGCCGATCACGTTGCCGAAGCGCACCGCGACGTAGCGGGTCGCGTAGCGGCTTCCGAGGTCCTGGACCGCCAGCTCGGCGATGCGCTTGGTCGCGCCCATGATCGACGTCGGCCGCACCGCCTTGTCCGTGGAGATGAGGACGAACGCCTCCACGCCGTGCTCGCCGGCGAGCTCGCCGAGGAGCCGCGTCGCGAGGATGTTGTTCTTGATGGCCTCGCCGGGGTTCGACTCCATCATCGGCACGTGCTTGTGGGCGGCCGCGTGCACGATGACCTGCGGCGCGTGCTCCGCGAGGATGGCCCGCATGCGCGATTCGTCGCAGACGTCGGCGACCAGCGGCATGACCTGCACCTCGGGGCGCGATCGCCGCAGCTCGCCGTCGATGTCGAACAGGGCGAACTCCGCGCGCTCGACGAGCAGGAGCTTGGACGGCTGGAACCGCGCGATCTGCCGCGCGAGCTCCGAGCCGATCGATCCGCCGGCGCCGGTCACCATGACGCGCTTCGACGCCAGGAACTGGCCGAGCTCCGCCTCGTCGAGGTACACGGGCTCCCGGCCCAGCAGGTCCTCGATCTGCACGCTGCGGATGCGGGTCACCTGCACCTTGCCCTGGAGCACCTCGTAGAGGCCCGGGATGATGCGGACGTCCACCTGGATCTTCCGGCACAGGCCGATGAGGTGGAGGATCTGCGGGCGCGAGATCTGCGCGATCGTGATGACCACCTGCTGGATGCCGTGCTCGCGGACCAGGCGGGGGAGCTCCTCGGTCGTGCCGAGGATGCGGATGCCGTGGATCACGGCGCCATGCTTGTCCGGGTCGTCGTCGACGAAGCCCTTCACGTCGAGGTTCATGTCGCCGCGGCCGCTGATCTCGCGCACGGCCAGGACGCCGGCGCGGCCGGCGCCGATCAGGAGCGTGGGCACCCGCTGGCCGACGGACTGCGCCCCGCGCTCGCGGCGCTGGGAGAGCTCGTAGAGGTAGCGCCGCAGGACGCGGAGCCCGAGCACGCCGCCGAAGGCGAGCACGGTCCCCATCAGGATCACGGAGAGCGGCACCCGCCAGCCCGTGAGGCGGTCGGGGATCGAGAAGCGCAGCACCGCGAGCGTCAGTCCCGACCACAGGGCGGCGTAGACGAACGCCTTGATCTCGCCCATCCCGACGTACCGCCAGATGAAGCTGTAGACGCCGGCGAGCGCGAGCGCGGAGGCCTGCACGAGCACGACGTAGGGAAGCTGCTGGATCGCGTTGCGAAACTCCTTCCCGGGCACGGCGAACTCGAACCGCAGCAGATACGCGAGCGAGAACGCCGCCATGAGGATGGCGAGGTCCAGCGCGAACTGGAGGCCGCGCGTCAGAAGGGGCGTGAGCGATCGTTTGTTCATGCGGTCGTCGAATGTGTCGGAATCACGCCCCGGCTCGTAAGGGAAACGGGAGCGAAGACCTGTCGCCGCCGGGTGACACGGCTTCTCCCCCGTTTCGCGAGGGTTTGATTTTCATTGTCCTATGCGGCGATCACCCTAGCTCAACCTCCCGGAGATTTCAAGAATCGGCCGGCCGCTCGGGTACGCCCCAGGGCGACTGCAGCTTTCGCGCCAGTGGCGGACAGACCACGGCGATGCCCGTCTCGAGCAGCACGCGGGCATCCGTCCTCCACGTGCGGCGGCTCAGATAGTCGCGGTAGCCCTGCAGCTTTCGGGGCTGCAACACCTCTCGATAGTACCGGTTGCGGTCGCCGGTCACGCTCGCCATCAGCGATTCCTCGTCGCGGAGCCGGAGAGTCACCGGGTCGGTGATTCCCGGCCGCACGCGGAGGATCTCGCGCCAGTCCGGGGACTCCCGATCCACGTAGTCCGGCACCTCGGGCCTCGGACCCACGAGCGACAGGTCGCCGCGCAGCACGTTCCAGAGCTCCGGCAGCTCGTCGAGCTTGGTGCGCCGCAGGAGCCGTCCGATGCCGGTGATCCGGGGGTCGTCGCGCGCCGTCACGGAGAGACCCTTCGAGGGCCGCATCGTCCGAAACTTGACCAGCGTGAAGAGCTCGCCGCCGCGCCCGACGCGCTGCTGGCGGAAGAGGACGGGCCCCTTCGACGTCAGCGCGATGGCCGCCGCCGAGAACAGGAGGATGGGCGAGGCCACGAGCAGCCCGGCGGCCGAGAGGACCACCTCGACGCCTCGCGGGAGGCCGGGCCGCGGCTCCTTCCCCGCCGTCAACGCGACGCTCGCCTCCCCGCGCTGGAGGCGGCGCGGTTCGCCTCGCACAGCGACCGCACGCGCTCGATCACGACGTCGATCTCGTCCTCCCGCATGCTCGGAAAGATCGGCAGGCTCACGAGCCGCTCCCACTCCGCGCTCGCCACCGGGAGCTGGTCGGGCCGCCACCCGAAGGTCTCCTGGTAATACGGGTGGAGGTGCAGCGGGCGCCAGTGGACCGAGCAGCCCACGCCGGCGCTCTTGAGCTCGTCGATGAACGCGTTGCGGCCGATGCCGAGCCGGTCGAGGTTCAGGCGGATCGGGTAGAGGTGCCACGAGTGGATGCGGTTCGCGTCGCGGACCGGCGTCTCGAGCTCGTCGACTTCGGCGAACCCGCGGTCGTAGCGGTCGGCCACGGCCTCGCGCGCGACCCGCATCGCCTCGGCCTTGCGCAGCTGGTGGATGCCGATCGCGGCCGCCACGTCGGTGAGGTTGTATTTGAAGCCGGGAGCGAGGATCCGGTAGTCCCAGGTCCCTCCCTTCTCGAAGCGCCGCCACGCGTCCTGCGAGAGCCCGTGGAGCGACATGAGCCGGATCCGGGAGGCGAGCTCCGCGTCAGACGTCGTCGCCATGCCGCCCTCGCCCGTCGTGATGGTCTTGTTGGCGTAGAACGAGAAGCAGCTGATCGCCGCGGTGCCCTCGCCGGAGCGCTGCCACGGCGCCGACGCGTTCGGCCGCCAGGACGCCGGGAACGCGTGGGCGGCGTCCTCCGCGATCCAGAGGCCGTGCTCGTCGGCGAAGGCCCGGATCGCGTCGACGTCGGCCATCAGCCCGCCGACGTGGACCGGCATGATCCCGACGACCTTGCCGCCGGACGGGGCTCCGGGAATCTCTCCGGCGCGGTACGCGCGGATCTTGCGGCGCGCGTCGCCGAGGTCGATGTTGAGCGTGCCCGGCTCGCAATCGACGAGGAGCGGGTACGCTCCCAGATAACGGACGACCTCCGCCGTTGCCGCGAACGTCATCGTCGGGACGACCACGGCCTCCCCGGCGCGAAGCCCCAGCGCCTCCACGGCGAGGTGCAGCGCGGCCGTGCACGAGTTGACGGCGATCGCGTGCTCGGCGCCGACCGCCTTCGCGAACTCCTCCTCGAACGTCTTGACCTTCGGGCCGGTCGTCAGCCAGCCCGATTCCAGCGCGGACACGACCTCCTGGATCTCCTCGCTCCCGATTTCGGGACGAAAGAACGGGACCCCTTGAGCCATCACATCCTCCCCTGATGAGTGCCGATCACGATTGCCATGTTCATCCCGTGCGCACGCGACGCATCCAACGATAGCCCTTGAGCGCCTGCCGCAGCACGACCGTGCGCGCGGACTGCGCGACCCCCGCCGCCCCCGGCGAGGCCAGCGACGCCGGCTCGGCGCGGCGCGCGCCCGCCGCGAACTGATAGCGGCCCGCGTCGAGGTCCGCCAGGACGTCGTCCGAGGCGGTCTCCAGAAACAGGCGCGACAGGTGCTTGGGCTTGTGCACGTCCTGCCCCGCCATCCACCGGACGTCGGGAGCGAGACGCAGGGTGCGGGGGTGCGGCCCGAGCATCCCGTCGTAGATCCACTTCGAGTTCCACACCTCGACGGCGTCGACCGCGGCGAGGACGGCCGCCGAGTAGCGCCATCGGTACTTGGCCGGATGGGCGAGGCAGAGCCACCGCCCCTGCGCGCGCACCGCCTTCGCGAGGGCCGCGGCGGGGCTCGGCCGCGCGGGAAACGTCTCGAGTCCGTAGCAGAGGAGGTGTCTGCCCTCCTGGCTGAACTCGATCCCCGGCACGAGCGTGACGTCGGACGTCGACGTGCTCCGGCAGTCCCGGACGTACTCGGCGAAGCGCTCCTCGTCCCAGCCGGTCTCCTCGTGGTCGGTCAGGAGGACCGTGCCGACGCCGAGCTGCCGCGCGATGCCGATCCAGTCGGACAGCGACAGCATGCTGTCGTGCGAGTAGTGCGAGTGCGCGTGGGCGAGGACTCTCATCGCGCCTGCCAGGAGGCGAAGAGGTCGCGGAGACCCTGCGCGACCTCGCCGAACGCGGGCCAGCGGTCGCCGGCGCGCCAGGTCTCGAGACGCGTCGCGTCCGGCTGCGGGCCGAAGACCTCGGCCACGCCCTCGCGCAGCGTCGGGAACGGGCCTGCGTAGCCGCGCGGGCGGCCTCCCGCGATGTGCACGATGCGCTTGACGTCGCCCCACACCCAGCGCACCGTCACGCCCTCGCGATACCGCGTCACGGGCTCCGGATGCTCGCCCTCGAGGATCGCGATCCACAGCGCCGGGAAGTCGACCCCCGCGTCCACGCCGAGCTGGAGCGATCCCCAGAAGCGCCCGTTCACCTCCATGAGGCACGGCGCGGCTCCGTCGTCTCGGTACTCGATCATCGCCGGGCCGTGCCAGTCGAGGCCGGCGAGCAGCCGCCGCGTGGGCTCGAAGAGGCGCTCGTCGAGCGCGATGGACCGCCGCAGGCTGCTCCCCGATCCGGTCGGACGCACGTCGCGCAGGCGCTCGTGCGCGAACGCGGCCACGATGCGGCCCCGGTCGCAGAGGACGGAGACGGCGCGGCCGACGCCGTCCACGAAGCTCTGGACCATCGGCCACCAGCGTCCCTGCCGCCGGTCTTCGACCGCGCGGCGCAGGTCCGCCGCGTCCTGCGCGTAGCCGCAGCCATGGTCGGCCCAGAACGTTCCGGTCTCCTCGTTCCAGGCGTTGCTGAACCGGGCCTTGACGACGCAGGGGAACCCGAGCGCGCGGCCCGCCGCGTCGACCTCGGCCTCGGACTGAGGGAACTCCGTGCGCGGCACCCGCACGTCCGCGGCGAGCGCGAGCCTCACGGTGTGCTCCTTGTCGAAGGCCCGCAGGAGCATCGAGGCGGGGCCGCAGCCGAGCCGGATGCCGGCGGCCTCCCACGCCGCGCGCTCCCGGTCGCACAGCAGGCACGAGCGCTCGCTCAGCGGGAGCGCGATGTCGATCGCCTCGCGCTGCGCCCAGGCGCGGAGCTCCGCGTACGCCGCCGCCGGCGGCCCCGCCGGGACCCGCACGCGTCCCCTCGCGTAGCGCGACCACGCCGCGAGCGGTTTCGCCGACGCGCTCGCCACGTAGACGGCGTGTCCGGCCCTGCCCAGCGAGCGGACGCAGGCGAGCGCCTGGTTGGTCTGCCCGTCGAGCACGAGGATGCGCCTCGGGGACGCCGGGGCCGAGGCCGCCTTCATGCCGCGCGCCGCGCCTTTCGGAGCCGGTCCGTCACGAGGTACGGCAGGAGCGCGCCGCGCACCTTCGCCCGAAGCACGGCGGCGGAGTCGAGCGGATTGGCCTCGATCCGCGGCAGGCGGTAGACGTCGCTCGCGGCGTCGGCGAGCCCGAGGTCGGTCGTGACCGCCAGGGAGTAGCCCGCGGCGCGCACCGCGCCGACGTAGGCGTCCGAGACGTGGCCGAGCCGGCTGCACCCGTACGGATACGCGTAGACGGCGGCCGCCTCGGGGCCCAGCCGCCTCAACAGGATCTCGCGCGACGTCCCCGCCTCTTCGGCGAGCGCTTCCGCGCCGCAGCCGCTGCCGTCGCGGTGCCGGTGCGAGTGCGAGCCCACCGTGACGAGGCCGCTCGCGAGCGCGCGCTCGAGCGCCGCCCAGTCGGCGGACCGCCACGCCTCGGGCGGCACCGCCGCGCCGTGGCGCTGCGCCCAGCGGTCGAACGGCATCGGATCCGGGGTCGCCACGCAGCTCGTGACGACGAAGCACGACGCCGGGACCCGGTAGCGCTCGAGGGCCGGCAGCGCCGACGAGACGAAGTTCGCGTAGCCGTCGTCGAACGTCACGCAGACGAGCGGCTTCCGCGGGGGCTCCGGCGCGCGGAGCCGCGCCGGCAGCTCGCGCAGCGGGACGCACTCCGCGAAGTCGGCGAGGGCGGCCATGTGCGTCGCGAACGTCGCGGGCGGGACGTTCCAGTCGTCGAGCCGCGGGTCCACGAAGCCGACCGCGGCCACGCGGTGGTACATCAGGATGCAGGCGCGGGGGCGCTCCGGCCGCGCGACCCACGGCGACGTCAGCACCGCCGCCCATCCGGCGGCGCGCTTGAGCGCGCGCTTGGCGGTAATCGGTCCCAGGCTCATCGCGTCACCGGGTTGCCGGGGTCGGGGCCCGGCACCAGCGCGCCGGCGGCGTGCGGCCCCCGGGAGGCGCGGCCCCAGCGGCCCGCGAACCGCAGGAGCCCCCACCAGAAGCCCGCGCCGTAGGCGACGTGGAGAATCGCGAACGCGAGCGGCAGCCCCGGGAAGACGCGGGCGCCGTGCTCGCGGAAGGCGAGGGCCGAGGCCGCCGCCACGGAGAGCCCGTAGCACCCGAGCAGCGCGAGCAGGGCCACGGGGTGTCCCAGGAGGGCGAGCGCGACGGCGCCCGCGAGCGCCGCGACGAAGACCGCCGGCACGAAGTGACGGAGCTTCATCTGACGCGTGTGCTTCTGCAGCACGCGGACCTTCCAGTAGCCGTACTGGAAGTACTGCCGCCAGAGGCCGCGCCAGCTGCCGCGGCTGTAGTAGCGGGACCGCACGTCGGCGGCGAGCAGGACCCGGCCGCCGAGCTTGCGCAGCCGCGCGTTGTACTCGTCGTCCTGGTTGCGGACGAGCTCCTCGTCGAAGGGACCGACGCGGTCGAGGATCGCCCGCGTGTACGCGGGAAACGGCACCGTGTCCACGAGGAGCGTCCGGTTCCGCACCGTGCGGAAGGCCGAGCCTCCCACCCCGAACGGCGAGCTCATGGCCGCGGCGATCGTGTCGGCCAGCGGGTTCTCGCCGACCGTCGTGACCGACCCGCCCACCGCGTCGCCGTCGCCCGCGAGCAGGTGGTCCACGCAACGCGACACGTAGTCGGGCTCGATCTCGCAGTGCCCGTCGACGCGGACGATCACCGTGCCGCGCGCCTCGCGGACGCCCACGTTCAGGTTGCAGGGCGCCGTGCGCCCGGGGCTGTCGAGGACCCGCAGGTTGGTCCGGGTCTTCGCGGCGGCGGCGACGCGGTCCCGCGTGCCGTCCGTCGACTGGCCGTCCGCGACGAGGACCTCGAGGCGGTCGGCGGGATAGTCCTGCGCGAACACCGCGGCCAGCGCCCGCTCGATGTAGGCGGCCTCGTTGCGCACCGGCATGACCACGCTCACGAAGGGGCGCTCGTGCGGCTCAGGCACGCGTGGCCTCCCGGGGGTCTTCGCCGAATGCGCGCACGACCGCGCGGAACTTCCCCGCCTTCGTCCGCGGGATGCGCTCCACCGGCTCGACGGCGACGGCGACCGCGTCGCCCACCCGCATGCGGACCCTCCGCGCGAGATCCTCCGCCTGCTCCGGCGCCCAGCCGGGCGCCGGGACCACGCGCACCACGAGTCGGTCCGGCGCCTCCTGGACGATCTGCGCCTCCCGGATCGGAAGGTCCGCCTTGAACACGGGGTCGAAGCGTCCGACGCGGCGCCCGTCCGGCGTGATCACGACGTCGTCGGAGCGCCCCTCGATCGCCTCGAGGATCGGCAGCCCGCGGCCGCAGCCGCACGCGCGCCCGCCCCGCAGGGAGGAGTCCGGCGCGAGACGCGCGCGGTCTCCGACCGCGTAGCGGATGAGCGGCATGTCGCGATTGACGAGCCCTGTGCACACGAGACGACCGCTCTCGCCGGGACCGGCGGAGGCGTCCCCCTCATCGCGCAGGATCTCCGTCACGCCGACGTCGGGCCAGAGGTGAAGGCTGCCCTCGGCGCACTCGCTCGCCGCGGTCACCATCTCGGCCATGCCGTACGTCTCGCGGACCGGGCATCCGAACGCGCGCGCGATCTCCTCCCGCTGGTAGGCGTAGATCGGCTCGGCGTTCGCGATCGCCACGCGCATGGGCGGCAGCGCGATCCCCTGCTCCGCCGCGAGCCGCGCGACCGAGTCGAGGGAGGAGGCGTAGCCGAACACGTAGCGCACGCGGTGGCGCTCGAGTGCGTCGACGTACGCGGCGACGTTCGCCGGCGCGAGGTGGTACGAGGAGAGGTAGAGCTGGCGCAGGCCCGCGTTCCAGACCCAGAACGGCGGCCGGGCGCGCTCGACCGGGACGACGAGCTGGCCGCCGAAGATGGCCCACCGGTCGCGCCGCGACAGGCCGTTCCAGTGCCGGATCCGGGCCTCGGAGATCCCGTACCACGTGCGCACGGTCTCGCGGGACTGGAAGAGGGAGAGGGGCGTCCCCGTCGTGCCGCTCGTGTGCTCGTGACGCAGCGCCCTGGCGTCGCAGCCGTCGTCCACGAACGCCCGCGGCTCGCCGCGGACGGACTCCTTGGAGAGCACGGGCCAGTTCTCGAGACGCTCCGGCGACGCGCGGTCCCCCGCGGCGCGCCGCCGCTCCCACTGCCGGCGGTAATACGGGACGTGCTCCGCCGCGCGCCGGAGCATCGCCGGCAGCCGCTCCCCGCGCCAGCGGTCCCACTGCGCCGCGTCCCACCGGTCGCGCTCCAGCGTCTCCGCGATCAGCGGGTCGGTCTCCGGCCCGTAGCGCCAGCTGCGCAGCCGGTAGCCGTGCAGGCTCGCCCCCGCCTCGCGCAGGGGGGCCGGAAGACGGTGGTAGACGGACACCCAAGCGCTCATCGTTCGTTCGCCCTCGCCTCTTCGCTCAGGCCGAGCGCCTCGGCGAGCCTTCGCCCGTTGCGCCAGATGTCGAAACGCGCCTCGGCGGAGCGGCGCGCGCGCTGCGCGAGCGCGTCGCGCAGGCTCGGCTGCTCGAGGAGCGTGCGCAACGCCTCCGCGAGACCCTGCGGGTCGCGCGGCTCGACCAGGACGCCGCAGCTCCCCTCCTCCAGCAGACCGGGGATGCCGGCCACGCGGCTCGCGGCGACGGGAGTGCCGAGGGCCATCGCCTCCTTGATGACGTTGGGCGCGCCGTCGCCGAGGCCGATCGAGGGATGCGCGAGAACCGCGGCGCGGCGGATCGCCGCGCGCGCCTCGGCGAAGGGAAGCCAGCCCGGGAACCGCACGCGGCCGTCGATCCCGAGCTCGGTCGCGAGCTTCCCGAGCGCGTCGCGCTGCGGTCCGTCCCCGACGAGCTCGAGCTCGAAGGCGACGCCGCGTTCCTGCAGGATCCGGCACGCGCGCAGGAGGTCGTCGAAGCCCTTCGCCTTCTGGAAGCCGCCGACCGCGACGAGGCCCGCCGCCGCCCGGGCGTCTCGGCCGTACGGCAGCTCGCCGAAGTCGAGGCCGTGCTGGTGGACATGGATCTTGCGCGCGAGCGACTCGGCGATGTCGGCGTAGCGCTCGCGCAGGAACTCGCGGTTGAACTCCGAGCAGACGAGGATCGTCCGCGCCTCCACGAGCTTGTGCCGCAGGTAAGGGCGGCCGCGATACAGGTCGGTGCCCGCGTGGAGGAAGATCGAGACCGGCTCGCCGAGCCCTCGCCGCCGCGCGAAGAGGGAGGCGGCGGTCGCCGCGTAGTTGCCCCAGTAGCCGAGGACCTGGTCGTAACGCGGATGCCCGTCCGCGGCCCAGCCGCGCGCCTTCGCCGCCGCGTACGCCGTCTTCGCCGCCGTGACCGGACCGTGCGGCAGCGACTCGGCCACGGCGCGGAGCGCCTGGGCTCCGAACCCGGCGCCGGTCCGCGGAGCGCGCGACTTCTTCCCGTCGGGCCCGCGCCGCCACGACCCGTAGTGCACGCGCTCGCGCGGGATCGCGTTCGCGCCGGACTCGCCCGGCCCCTCCGCGTACTTCCACAGCGCGGCGTCCTCGGGATAGAGCGGGAAGACGTCGATCGCGACCCCGCACGCCGCGAGCCCCGCGAGGTCGCGGACGAAGAACGTGTTGACCTTCCCGGGGTACTGGTTGGTGAAGACGGCGAGTCGCATGGGGGGAGGGTCGTCGGTCTCAGGCCGCCAACAGGGAGCGCAGCTGGCCGCGTCCCTTTCGTTCGGCGATCTCGCGGTAGATCTCGAGGGCGCGGCCCGTCATGCGGTCCGTGCCGTGACGCGCGGCGACGAGCTCCCGGCCCGCGCGTCCGAGGCTCGCCCGGACCTCGGGCGACGCGCAGAGCTCGACCAGGCGCGCGGCGAGGGCCGGCGCGTCGCCGAACGGCACGAGCCAGCCGGTGCGACCGTCCTGCACCAGCTCGGGCGTGTCGCCGGCCGGGGTCGCGACGACCGGCAGCCCCGCGGCCATGCCTTCCAGCACCGCGTTCGGGAGGCCCTCGTCGTCGGAGGTCAGCGCCAGGAGGTCCGCCTGCGACAGGATCTCGGCGACGTCGGAGCGCTCGCCGAGGAAGCGAACGCCGTCGGGAAGGAGCCCGCGCGCTCGCGCCAGCGCCTCGAGCGGCCCGCGCTCCGGCCCGTCGCCCACCACCAGGCCGCTCAGCGGTGCGCCCGCCCGGCGCGCCTGCGCGAGCGCCTCGAGGAAGAGATCGGCGCGTTTCACGCGCGTCAGGCTCCCGAGCAGCACGGCGCGGAGGGGCGAGCCCGCCGGCCGCACCGACGCGACGTTGGGGGGAATCGCGATCGCGTTCTCGAGGACGAACACGAGCGACGCGTCGCGCAGACCGCTCCGCGCGACCTCGTCGGCGGCGCGCCGGGAGTTCGCGACGAGCGCCGTCGGACGGCGGATGATCGGGCGCGCCCAGGCGCCGTTGGATTCCACGCACCGGCGGAGGCTGCCGCGCAGCGCGCCGACGCTGACCGCGCCGCAGACCTTCGCCGCGGCGGCCGCGTAGAGGTTGGCGAAGGCGTGGGACGCCTGGACGATCTGGGGACGGAAGTCTCGCAGCGCGCGAGCCAGCGCGATCAGCCGCGCCGGCGGGAAGCCGCTGCGCCCGATCCAGGTCGTCGGGATTCCCTCCTCCGCGAGCCGCGACTCGTAGTACTCGCCGCGCGTCAGCGAATAGACGCCGACCTGCACCCCCGCGCCCCGCAGGCCGGAGGCCAGGTGCCAGAGCTGCTTCTCGGCTCCGCCGCGACGCAACGATCCCGCCACGATCGCCACGCGAAGATCCGGCAGACGATCAGCCATGGGACGGCTCGACGATCTCCAGCCGGGCCGGCGCTTCCGTTCTCGCCGGCGCCACCAGGGCGGGCCGGCGTCCGCGCACGGGCGCGCGGCGGAGAAACAGGACGGTGCCGGCCGCCAGGAACCAGAGCCCCTTGGGCTGGAACTCCGTCGTCAGCAGCGCGACGGTCCACGTGATCGTCGTCAGGAGCCCGAGCGGCCAGATCCGACCCCCGCCGCGGAACCCGCACCAGGCGAAGGAAAGGACGAAGGCCGCGAACAGCAGGAATCCGGGCGCGCCGTTCTCCGCGAGGACCTTGATCCAGCCGGAGTGCGCCTGGACCTCGCGGCCCCAGCCGTACATCGAGAGGCCCGACACGCCGGTCAGGCGCTTCCAGCTCACCGCGAAGGCGCCGGTGCCGACGCCGGTGACCGGATGGTCGAGGAAGATGTACCAGCCGGCGCGGGCGATGTCCCAGCGGCCGCTCGTGCGGCCGGCCAGCGAGTAGCGCGTGTCCAGGAGCTTGTTGATCCGCTGGGTCGAGCGCTCCGCCTGCGCGCCGAAGAGATCGACGACGACGAGGCCCGCCCCGAGCATCGCGAGCGCGAGCAGGAGGGCCGTGAGCGGCCGGCGCGCGCGCGAGAGCCCGTAGAGCAGGCCGACGATGGCGACGAGCGAGGTGCCGCGGCTGCCGCTCAGCAGGATCCAGCCGGCGTTGACGGCGGCGAGCAGCAGCAGCATGACGCGCGTGCCGCGCCCGACGTTGCGGCGGCCGATCGCGAAGATCGCCGTCAGCAGCGCGGTGAGCGGGAAATACGCGAACGAGTTCGGGTTGATCTGGCGCTGGACCGCGTCGTGCAGGAAGAAGACGAGCCCGCCGAACGCTCCGGCGGTCGAGCAGACGACGCCCGTGGAGACCCACGCCTGATCGTTGCGCCCGGCGCGCTCGACCATCACCATGATCCCGAAGAACGCGGTGGCATTGAGGATGTGCTGGGCCCCCTCCATGCGGTCCTCGCTCTGGATCAACTCGACGGCCAGCAGGAGGAGCAGCGCCTCGAGCAGCCGGATCGGAAGGTCCCCCCAGCGGAGCATCCGCTTGAGCGAGATCGCGCTGACCAGCAGCAGGAGATAGTTGAAGGTGTTCCACCGCAGCAGGTCTCCGGTCAGCAGGAAATTCCGCGTGAGCGCGTCGACCGTGCAGAGAAGACCGACGCCGATCAGGCCCATCCGCGGATCGCGGAATCCCGCGAACATCCAGATGAGGCCGATGCAGGTCAGCGCCGTCACGGCCGCGTAGAAGTTCCGCAGGCCCACCGCCAGGACCAGCACGACGAGGCCGGTCGTGAGCTTCCCGATCCGCCCGGCCGTGACGGGCGCGGGCGGCGCGGTGCGGGGGCGCAGGGGAATCGCGACGGCGCTCAAATCCAGAGCCTCCCGTCGGCGTAGCGGACGCGCCACCGCACCGCGCAGAGCTCGCCGATGCGGCGCGTCCACGCCTCGAGCGTGCGCCCGTCGGCGTAGGCGCGGCATCGGCGGCGCAGCGCCGGCCAGTCCCTCGGCGACCTCAGGACGCGCGCGAGCTGCGCCGCGAGGGCCGCGGGGTCTCCCGGAGGCACCAGCCAGCCGCGCTCGCCGTCCTCGCCGATGACCCGGCGCGCCGCGCCGACCTCGGAGGCGAGGACGGGCAGGCCGTGCGCCATCGCGTCGAGCCACGCCTTGGAGTGCCCCTCCGTCAGCGACGGCTGCACGCAGACGTCGACCTCGGACAGCCTCCGGCTCAACCCGGGACGGTCCAGCTGCCCGGCGAAGGTGACGAGGTCGGCGCAATTCAGGCTTCCGGCCAGCGACTCGAGCTCCGCGCGCTGCGGCCCGTCGCCGATCAGGAGCGCGTGCGGCAGCGGCTCGAACCGTTCGCTCCTCAGCCGGCCGAGCGCCTGGATCAGCACCGCGACGCCCTTCTCCGGCGAGAGACGGCCGAGGTAGGCGAGTCGCGGCGGCGCGGAGAGGCCGCGGTCGCACTGCGCGTCGATTCCGTCGAGCTCGCGCCGGGTCAGCGCGGTCGCGTACAGCCACTCGACGCCGCGCGCGGGAGGCGCGTCTCCCTCCCCCGTCGCGATCATCACGGCCGAGTCTCCCGCGAAGAACCGCATGCACAGCCGCGTGACGCGGTTCATCCGCGTCGTCTGGGCGGTCTCGACCCAGGAGCTGCCGTAACGCGCCAGGAGACGGCGGCGCAGGAGGACGGCGGCGGCGAAGCCGAGGAACGAGACGTCGCCGGGCAGCGGCGCGTAGACGGCGTCGCTCTGCGCGACGGCGGAGCCGATCCGGCCCGCGTAGTACGGCAGGCCCAGGCCGACCGCGGCCTTGCGCAGCACGCCCCGCCCCGGCGGCTTGCGGAGGGGGACGACGCGCGCCGACGCGGGCAGAGGGATGGCTCCCTCGCGCGGGCGTCCGCGCACGATCACGAGCGTCGTCTCGTCGAAGAGCGACCCGATCGCACCGACCTGCGCCGGGAATCCGCCGGTCGAGACCCAGACCCCGGGCGACTGCTCCCAGCATTCCTTGCCCGAGACCACGCAGAGACGCGTCATGACTCGATGATCCCCGGCCCCGACCCGTTCACGAACTGCGACGGCAGCGCCAGCCGCAGCGAGCCCGCGTCCGCCAGGCGGCGCGCCTCGCGCAGGAACTCCACCAGGTAGCGTTCGTGCTGGAAGTCCTCTCCCCGCAGCGAGTGGGGATGTCCGTAGGCGGTCGCGATGCCGCCCTCCCGCACGCACCGCCGCAGCAGCGCGACCGACTCCGGGCCGAAGCCGCCCGGCGTGTTCAGCCGCAGGCACGTCAGGCCCGCGATCGTGCGCGGCTCCGCCGGCCGCTCGAGCCGACGGCCCAGCATCCTCTCGGCCGCGCGCTGCAGGAGCGGCCGGTACGCCACGCGGCAGAGCGCGTAGCCCGTCTCTTTGAGCGCGCGGCAGACGTCGGCGAGCCCGTTGCGGTGAGGGCGCGCCTGCCGCCGCTCCGAGAGGCTCACGGACAGGCCCATGGGATAGTCGAACGGCTGGTTGTACGGCGGCACGAACGTGCGCACCGGCTTCCCGATGCACTGCTCGAGGGCGTCCTTGCTCCGGCGCAGCGTGTCGCGCAGCGCGGCAGGCTCGAGCCCGGGCAGCCACTCGTGGCGGAAGGAGTGGCTCCCGATCTCGTGACCCGCGGCGGCGATGCGCCGGACTTGTGCGGGATCGTGGTACGGGCGCTCGCCGGGCAGCGCCGCGGCGCCCACGACCGCGAAACACGCGGGGACGCCGTGCTCCGCGTGCAGCTCGAGGAGCCGCTCGGTGTGCTCGAACTCGAGCGGCCCCCACGCCTTGGGGCCGCCGGGCTCGCGCGAGCGGTCCGCTCCCCAGGCGGTGTCGTAGTCCCAGAACACGACGAGCGACGCGCCGGGCGTGGTGGAAATCGTGCTCATGCGGGGAGAGGCCGCCGCGGCCGCACCGCCTCGCGCAGGCGCCGGCGCAGGCCGAAGATCTTCCAGTAGATTCCCTCGTAGATCGCGTCGGAGGAGCTCCGCGGGGTCGCCTCCGCGAGCAGGTCCGCCAGCGTGAAGCCGGAGCCGAGCAGGCGCGCGCGGTGTTCGCGGCAGAACCGGTCGAGCTCGTCGGCCGTGCGCAGCTGGTTGGGATGCACGCAGCGCGTCCACGTACCGCCGGGGAGCGCCGGCCGCCACGGCGGCGCCGGAATCCAGATCAGGCCCCGTTCGTCGACCGTCGGGTGCCGGCCGACGCCGTCGCTGACGATCCGGATGCCGAGGTCACGCACGGCCTCGAGCGTCGCGGCGTCGAAGGAGTGGCTCGGCGCGACCCACACGGTCGGATGCAGCCCCTCGGCCTCGAGCGCCTGCTGGCCCTCGCGGAGCCGCCGCCGCTGGAGCTCCGGCGGATGCCCGGCGAACTCGCTCTGCCGCCACCACGGGACGAGGCCGGCCTCCGTCGAGTCGTAGACGTGCGTGTAGCCGTGCTGCCCGATGAGCCAGCCCTTCTCCTGCCAGCGGCGGGCGCGGTTCCAGAAGTCGCGGTTCTCGGGCTCGACGACGAGCTTCGGATCGCGGTTGTCCGGGACGATCGCCACGATGGGATGGACTCCGTGGCGGTCCAGGACCTCCTCGATCCGATCCCACACCGTCCACCGCATGGTGGGACAGAGGTCGTCGAACCGCAGGATCACGCGCTTCATGCCGTCACCGTTGTTTCGGCGCCCAACTGTCCCGGAGAAGATCCACCGCCGCCCGCGCGCGTCCCGCGGCCTGGCGCAGCGCCATCGGCCATCGCGTCGGATGAACCAGGTGGCGCATCAGGAGAAGCGTGTCGAGCGTCCACGCGTACGCGAAGAGCGCGACGTCCTTCGCGGATCGTCCGGGCACGCCGCGCCGGTGGACGAGGAAGCGGTTGTAGATCGCCATGTAGCCCATCTTGAAGTCGTTGGGCCGGCCGGCGGGCGCGTGCGCGTCGACGACGCGCGCGGCGCACGCGAGCAGGATCGGGCCGCGGCGGCCCGCCCGCAGCGAGAACTCGAGGTCCTCCGACTGCGCGTATCCCGCGAAACCCTCGTCGAAGCGCAGCTCCCGGGCGAGCGCCGTGTCCCACATCATCGCGTAGCCGGGCAGCCAGTCTCCGGGAATCGTGCCCGAGCTCTGGCGAACGAAGCTCCACGGCGTCGACATCCCGCTCCGGCAGTAGCGCCCGGGCTCGAGGTGGGGAACCATCCGGAGCAGCCGCCGCACGCGCCAGATCGCCGTGGGACCGTTCGCCGCCCGGCCCTCGACGAGGGCGCCGACACCGACGGGCCTCGGCGCGCCCGCGTCGTGCGCGGCCCGAAGCGCGGCGAGGCACTCCTCGCGCAGCGTCACGTCGTCGTCGAAGAACGCGATGAGCCGCCGGTCGGCCAGGGCGAGCGCGACGTTGCGCTGGCGCGTCAGGCCGGCGCGGGACTTCGCGACGCGGACGTAGGCGATCGGCATCGCGAGGCTTCCGCCTTCCGCCGCCTCGCGGACGACGCGCTCGGTGGCGTCGTCGGCGCTCGCGTCGACGATCACGATCTGGTCGGGCGGCCGCGTCTGGGCGGCGATCGACGCGAGGGACCGGCGCATGGGCTCGGGCCGCGAGAGCGTGCAGACCGCCACGGTCAGGCCCTCGGAGAGGGGCGCGGACTCCAACGAGGCGAGCGGCTCGACGCGGCCTCCGCGCCGGACCCACGCCTGCACGACGCCGTCGATCCCGCGCGGCGCCGCTTCGGGAGCGGCCGCGGCGGCCCTCATCGAGACGCCCCCTGCGGCGTCGACAGGGCGCCCATCAGCGTGTCGATCTTTTCCTCCCACGAGAATTTCTCGGCGACGCGCCGCCGCCCCGCGGCTCCGAGTCGGCGACGCAGCTCGGGATCCCGCGTCAACGCGTCGAGCGCCTGCGCCATGCACTCGGCGTCCCCCACGTCGCAGCAGAGCGCCGTCTCGCCCTCGGCCACGACGCCCCGCACGCCCTTCGCGCGCGTGGTCACGACGGGCAGCCCCGCCGCCATCGCCTCGGCCACGACGATCCCGAAGCCCTCGAGGTGAGTCGGGAAGAAGAAGACGTCCGCCGCGCGGAAGTACTCGGGCACCTGCTCGTAGGGAACGCGGGGCAGGTGCCGGACCCGCGGGTCTTCGGCGACGAGCCGCTCGACCAGGCGGGTCTCCTCCTCCGCGATGGGCTTGGACAGGAGCAGGAGACGCAGGTCGGGCCGCGGCCCGAGGCGCCGCCACGCGTCCACCAGCTCCGCGATGCCCTTGCGCGGCGTGAGGACGCCGACGAAGAGGATCAGCACCTCGTTCGCGCCGACGCCGAGCTCCCGCCGCACCGCGTCGCGGGGCCGCCCCGCGGACTCCATGCGCGCGGCGTCGATCCCCATCGACACGACGATGTTGCCGGGATGGTCGGCCGCCGGGCACCGGGAGACGACGTCCCGCCGCGTGTCCTCGGACAGGCAGGTGATGAGCTCGCAGCGGCCCGGCAGCCAGCGATCCACGAGACGGCGGAAGGGCGCGTCCTCGCAGTGGAGATAGGACGCCCAGAGCCGCCGGCCCCCCGCGCTCGCGAGCGCCCCCACGCCCACGGCCGCCGGGCTGTTGAAACGGATCCAGTCGACCGGCGGGAGCTTCTTGAGCAGCCGGCGCAGCTCGATCGCGACGTCCACGTTGCCGAAATAGGGAATGCGCTTCTTGAGCCGGCGCGCGTAACGGTGCGGAATCATGTTCGGATGCTCGACGGTCGGCTCCCCCGCCTCCACGAAGAGGTGGACCTCGGCGCCGCGGTCCGCCACGCGGGTCAGGAACTCGCGATCGGTCACCGTCCCTCCCAGGACGGAGAGCGGAGAGAGACCGGTCTGAACGGCCACGATGCGGATGGGAGCGGTTCCTCTCTCTATGGGCTCGTCGGGCGTCGGCGTCGGGGCATCAGAAGCTCCGATCGCAGCCCGCGGCGCTCCACGTCCGCATGGCCCCGATGCAGTAGGGCTCGACCTCGCCGATCCGGCCGTCGGGGGACACCGGTATATAGAGGATGCGGCAGATGCGCGTCGGCGGGCGCGCGAACCGCTCGTTTTCGACGAAGAAGCTTCCCGGGGGCTTGCACGCCATGCGGTCTCCGTATTCCGCGAGGGCGTCGGAGGGCCGCATGAGCCAGACCCGTTCGGCCTCGGCGTTCGTCCAGCCCCGCGTGGCCTTGGCGCTGAGCTCGACGGCGTCCAGGCGGCCGGCGAGCGGGGGGATGACGGCGATCGTCGTCGTGCCCTCCGGCCCGAGCCGCTTCCGAAGGACCTCGCCGATCTGCGAGAGGATGCGTTGCTCGCGAACCGTCTCGACCGAGGCGGTCGCGGTCGTGTAACCGGCGAGGAAGGCGAGCAGACCCACCGCGATCGTCCGGTACCGCGGCTGGAGCGCGCGGATCCCGCACAGGACGAGGAGCGCCGCGAACGGCAGGGCGGGCAGCCGGAGCCGGGACTCGTAGCCGGTCAGGATCAGGAACGTGTTCTGCGACATCACGGCCGCGAGCGCGACCGTCGTGGCCGCGAGGAGCGCCAGCGGACGCCGCAGCCCGAGGGCGCCCTCCGGGAGCCCGGCGTCGCGGCTCCCCCGGCAGCTCCAGACCGCGAGCGCGGAGACGGCGATCGCGACGGCGAGCGCGAGGATCGTGGAGCGCGACGACCACTCCGGCCGCAGCTGGTCGGCGGCGCGCCCGTACGCGCCGAAGAGCGCGTACCAGAGTCCCGTGCCCAGGCGCGGCGGGATCGCCCACGGCGTCGTGAACAGCTTGCTTCCCTGCACCGCGAGCCTCGTGTCCTCGCGGCCGCTGACGTCCGCGATCGCCCGGAAGACGCCGTAGCCGACGGCCGCGCCGGCGGCCAGAGGAGCGGCTCGCCGGATCCGCCCCAGGAAGACGAGCAGAGTGATTCCTGCCGCCGCCGTCACGAGCCCGTACTCGCTGATCGCGACGGCGAACGCCATCGCGGCGGCCACGGCCGCCGAGGCCGCCGTCGTCGCCGGCGCGTCCGAGAGGAGCCAGAGCAGGCCGCCGAGCGCCAGGCAGACGGGCAGATTCGCCGGCAGAAGCGTCGTGAGCGTCGTGAACTGGGTCTCGACCGCGAGCGGCGCGATGCAGAGGACCGCGGCGAGCGGCCAGTAGCGGGCGGACTCCGGAAAGAGCCGCCGCCAGAGCAGGCCCGTCTGCCAGGCGAGCAGGGACCACAGCGCGAGGTCGAGCGCGATGTAGGGAGCGGTGGTCGTCCCGCCGCCGGCCCAGACCTGGAGGAGCCAGCCGTAGATGGGCCGGTCCGGGTGCGCCTCGATCACGCGTCCCCTTCCGGCGCGCAGGAGAAACGTGAGGTAGCCGTCGTCGGCGACCGGGAAGCCCTTCCAGGCGCCGGCCGCGATCGTCGCGAGCAGGATCGCGGACAGCAGGAGGAGCGGCCACAGCGCGCGCAGGCCCAGGCGCCGCGCGGGACTCCTCGTCGCCGCGGCCGGCGCAGCCGGCGCCGCGGCCCTCGCCTGCGCGTCCATGCTCACGCCGAGACCGCCGACGCCGGACGCGCGCCGACCTCCTCCAGGATCCGGACGATCGCGTCGACGACCCGCCTTCCCGACTGGCCGTCCACCGTCCCGCAGACCTCGCGCACCATGCGTGTCCGCGCCTCGCGGAGGCGCTCGGGGCGGCTCGTCGCGAGGCGCATGCTCTCGAGGAGCTCGTCCCAGCTCCGCGCCAGCTCGAGCCCGCCGCTCGCGACGATCGGACGGTAGTGGGTCGCGCCGTACGCCGCGTACATGATCTCGCGCGGACTCGACGGAACGCCGGAGAACTCGATCCCGATCACCGGCCGGTCGAGGATGGCCGCGTCGAGGCTGATCGTCGAGGCGATGTTGACGCAGGCCTCGGCGTGGAGCAGCGAGCTGATCAGCCGGTCCTGCTCCTCCGGGCGAGTCCGCTTCCACGCCTCGGCGTCGGGCTGGGGCTCGACCGCCGGCGACACCACCCTCTTCGTGCCCGGGCCCGCCAGGCTCTCCCAGCGGCGGCCGTCGTCCTGCGGGTGGAGGCGCACCACGAGCCAGCAGTCCTTGAGCGCGTCGGAGGCGGCCATGCGGCGCGAGAGCTCCGCGACGAGCTCGGGCTCCTCGGGCATCAGCGACTCTCCTCCTCCCGCGTACAGGAAGTAGCGCGCGCCCGCGGGCACCCCCAGGTGGCGGAGCGTCGCCTCGCGAGACCAGCGGCACGCCGGCCGCCGGTGGAAGTCGAACTGGGGAGTCCCCGTCACCGCGACGTCCGCGTCCGCGACCATCGGGTAGAGGGAGAGGAGCTCGCGCTTCATGGCGTCGGACCACACCAGATAGCGGTCGAAGACCGGCAGCGCCGAGCGCGTCGTCAGGTTGTCGAAGCCGAGAATGGAGCAGAGCGTCGGGATCCCCAGGTCGCGCGCCGCGAGGACGTACGGCAGCTCGAAGCGGGACGTGGACGTCGTCGACCACAGGAGCCGCGGCGCCAGCTCCCGCAGCCGCCGGCGGATCGGCTCGAGGTCCCACGAGCGCCGGTAGTGCGCCTCGGCGGCTCGCTGCAGGAGCGCCAGCGTTCCGTCGGAGGACGCCATCCGCCCGAGCGCGCCGAAGAGGGCCGTCCGGAGCCGATCCGTCATCGAGCCGTGCCGGTGCCACCACGCGCGATAGAGCGCGTGGCTCATCTCCGGGTGGCGGCGGATGAACGCCTCGGCGATGAGCCCGTTCAGGAACGCGCGGCCGCGGTCCGAGTGCCGCCGGGGCGGCTCCTGCAGGGGCTCGCACGGCACCGTCGCCGGGATCGCGTCGGTGGACTCGCGCGGGCACTCCCGCGGCAGGATCGCGGCGCGCACACCCGCGTCCGTCAGCGCGCGGAGGAGTCCCGAGTGGAGAACGTTCCGGTCGCCGTAGAGCGTCGGCAGGAGGATCGCGACGTCGACCGGGCCGGAGGCGCGGGAGCGCGCCGCGGACGGTCCCTCGTGCTGCTCAGCCACGCGCCATTCCCACGTCGCGGAACTGCTTCTGCCGCGGCGTCTTCCAGAAGGCGGGCTCCGCGAGCGTCTTCAGGAAGAGCTCCGCGCTGTTTCCGTGCCCGAAGTGACGCGACGGCGCGCAGTCGCGCGGCAGGTTCTCGAGCGCCTTCCGAATCGCGGCGCGCTCCTCGGGGACGTTGAGGACCGAGGCGCCTCCCCGGAATCGGTTGAGCTGGCGCGACCCGATGTTGACGGTCGGCACGCCGTAGACCGGCGCCTCGCGGACTCCCGCGCTCGAGTTGCCCACGATCGCCGAGGCGCCCCGGAGCAGGCTCAGGAAATACTCGAAGCGCATCGACGGGATCAGCCGGAATCTCGCCGCGTCGCCCGCCTCGAGCGTGCGCAGCCTGTCCAGGATGACCTCCGAGCCCGAGTCGTTATTCGGGTAGATCGCGACGCACCGGCGGCCCGACGCCTCGATCGCGGCGGCGACCTCCTCGATGTGGCCGGGCAGCCGTTCGAGCTCCGTCGTCACCGGGTGGTACATGAGGATGACGTAGTCGCCGAACGGGATCGCGTACTTCCGGCGGACCTCGTCGAGATCCGGCAGCGTGTCCCCGAGCATCACGTCGATGTCGGGCGACCCGACCACGAACACGCTCTCCGGCAGCTCCCCCATCTGGACCAGCCGCGTGCGGGCCTCCTCGTTGGCGACGAAGTGGACGTGGGAGAGCTTGGAGACCGCGTGACGCAGGAGCTCGTCGACCGTGCCCGAGAGCTCGCCGCCCTCGACGTGGGCCACGAGCGTGTTGTTGAGCGCTCCGACCGCGGCGCCGGCCAGCGCCTCGAGCCGGTCGCCGTGGACCACGACGAGGTCCGGCGGAAACTCGCGGATGTAGTGGCCGAGGCCCTGGATCGTGTTGGCGAGCACGAGGTCCATCTGCGAGGTGACGGCGCCGTCCTGGTTGATGTGCTGGAACAGGCCGGTGAAGCCGGCCTTCTCGATCTCGCGGGCCGTCGAGCCGTACCGCGAGAGCATGTGCATCCCGGTGACGAAGATCCGGTAGGTGAACGCCTCGGAATCGCGGACGCGCGCGATCAAGGGCTTCAGCTTGCCGAAGTCCGCGCGCGTCGCGGTCAGGAACAGGATTTCGCGCGTCAAGCGAGATCCGACCACTTCAGCTGGGTGTCCGCGGGGATGTCGCGCCCGGCCCGCTTGCCGAGGACCTGCGGGAAGTCTTTCGCCAGGATCTCGCCCGTGCCGGGCCGCTTGACCCAGACGTTGTCCATGCCGAACGCGCCGCCCTTCGGGATCGGCCGGATCGACACGACGCTCGCGTACGCGAAGTCGATCGTGGGCTTCTCGCCGGGAAGGATCTTCTTGCTCCGGCCGCGCGCCTCGAAGACGGCGCGGCTGCCGCGGACGAGCTCCCCGAGCTCCGCCGGGTCGAGCGAGATCGGGACGTCGGGCCCCGGCCAGCTCTTGTCCGAGGTGAAGTGCTTCTCGAGAATCCGGGCGCCCAGGGGCACGGCGCCGAGGCACGTGTAGATGCCCATCGAGTGGTCGCTCAGGCCGACGATCGCGTCGGGAAACGCCTCCGCGAGGACCTGGATCCCGCCGAGGTTGACCGCCTCGTACGGCGTCGGGTACATCGACGTGCAGTGGAGCAGCGCGAACGGCACCCCCGCCTCGCGCAGGATCGCGACCGCCGGCTCCACGGTCGAGACGTCGTTCATGCCCGTGCTCAGGATGACGGGCTTCCCGAACGACGCGATGTGTTTCACGAGCGGATAGTTGTTGCACTCGCCGGAGCCGATCTTGTACGCCGGCACGTCCATGCTCCGGAGCCGGTCCGCCGCCGCGCGCGAGAACGGCGTGCACAGGTAGAGCAGGCCCTTCGCCTCGACGTACTGCTTGAGCCGGCGCTCCTCCGCCTCGGAGAGCGCGCAGCGCTCCATGATGGCCCAGATCGACTCCTTGGCGTTTCCGGGGACGACGTCGTTCGGGATCATCTCGTCTTCGATGACGTGGGACTGGAACTTCACGCACTCGCAGCCGACCCGGGCGGCGTCGTCCACCATCCGGATGGCCTTGTCGATGTCGCCCTCGTGATTGATCCCGATCTCCGCGACGACCAGCGGCGGCTGATCCGCGCCGATCCTTCGATTCCCCAGCTTCATCTCGGGTGCCATCGGACTCTCCTTTTGGGCGGCCGCGTTCAGACCGCGCTCGGCAGCGCGAACCGTGACCGGTACTTCTCGAACAGGAACTCGGCGATCTCGAAGTCGAGCTCGGTGTCGATGTCCGCGCGCGCGTACAGCGGGTCCACGACGAGCGCGCCCGTTCGCTTCCCGAAGAGGTTCCCTCCCGCGAGGACCATGTCCGCCCGCGACACGTAGACGAGCCCGTTCTCGAAGTAGACCGGCGGAAGGTCCTGCGAACGGATGCCGATGGAGTAGGCGGGCGCGAACAGGCCGTTTTCGACCGCGCCCCCCTTCTCCTGGCTCTGCGTGACGGACACGACGGCGTCGTAGTCGCCGCCGCGGAAGAGCGCGAGCGCGTCCGACACGAGCGACGGCGGACGAAGCGGGTTGGTGGGTTGCAGCGTGACGAGCACGTCGCCCGGCGCGCCCGCGCCGAGACGCTCGAGCGCGTGCTGTGCGACGCTCGCCGTCGTCGCGGTGTCGTTCGCCAGCTCCGCCGGCCGCATCAGCACCTCGGCGCCGTAGTCGCGCGCCACGGCCGCGATCTCGGCGTCGTCCGTGGAGACGACGCAGCGGCCGATCTCGGGCGCGGCCTTCGCGGCGGCGATGCTGTGCGCGAGCAGGGGGCGGCCTGCCAGCGGACGAAGGTTCTTGCGCGGCAGGCGCTTGGACCCGCCTCGCGCGGGCACGAGCGCGACGATCATCGAGACGGCCGCTCGGCGCGAACCCGGGCCGTCGCCTCCTGGAACTGGCGGTACAGATCGCGCGCGTCGATCTCGCGATGCGGTTTCTGGGGCTTGCGCCAGGAGTCCCGGACGTTGCGCCACCACAGGCGCAGCGAGCGATCGCGGTCGACGCCCAGCACGTCCTTGACGCGGTTGATCATCCGCTCGTCGGACCGCCGGACGCGGGCGCGCTGCTCCTCGCGGATGCGCGCCTCCCGCTCGGCCCGCTGCGCTTCCGCGAGCCCCTGGACCGCGATCACGGCGTCGATCGTGTCCGCGCAGCGCTCGCTGGCCTTCCCCGACACGTCGCGGTACACCTCGCCGATGAACGCATCGCGCGCCTTCTGGAGGTCCGGCGCCACGCGGGCGCCCTCGAGGTAGCGCTGAATGGCCTGCTCCAGCCCCGCCACGTCCGTCACGGGCTCGTTGCCGGCCGCATAGTCGGCGCGGAGGGCGTGGTGGAACTTCCCGATCTCGATCTCGACGACCGGCTTGCCCAGCATCCACGCCTCGGTCGCCGTGGTGCAGCCCCGCTGGATCACGACGTCGGCGTGGTAGAGGACGTGACGCACCGGCACGTCCTTCAGAACGTAGAGATTGGGAACCCTCTCGGCGAGGTCGCGGTAGGGCTCGACGGCCTCGAACGGGTGGATCTTCACGAGGAAGGTCCACTCCGGATGCTGGCGCGCGACCTCCAGGATCGAGGCGGACTGCGCCGCGAACTGGGTCCGGTTGTCCTCCATCTCCTCTTCGAAGTCACGCCGCGGGCGGCGGCCGTGCCGGATCTGGCTGCGCACCTGGTCGCGCTGGGGGCCGTGGGCGAAGCAGGTGTTGGTGGTCCAGAGGATGACCGGCGCGTCCGAGACCGGGGCCCCGAACCGCGACAGCAGCGTCGCCCGGTCCTCCATCAGGGTGAGGTACGGCGACGCGTAGAAGTCGAAACGCGGGCAACCGACCACCGTGATCTGGGCGTCCTCCAGCATCTTCGCCTTGAGGAGATTGCGGCGCGACTCCTCGCCCCAGGCCAGGTAACAGTCGATGTATCGGTTCGCCTGGAGAAGCTTTCCGGCGCGCCGCAGCTCGAGCTCCTCGTACTGATAGAGGCCCGCGGTCGGGAGGACGAGAACGGGAACGCCGAACTTGCGCGCGATCGCCGCCATCGACACGCGGTCCTGCCAGCCCAGGTAGTCGAGGACCAGCGCGTCCGGCGCGTACTCGAAGAAGCCCGACTCGAGATTCGCCGGTCCCACGAGGCGGACCTCGTGGCCGTGGCGCTCCCGCAGGTGGAACGCGACGAGGGCGTGTCCCTCCAGGTCACGGAGGCGGTCGGGCACGCACATCAGGACTCTCACGGGTTTCTCTCGCTCAGGAAATCGGCCAGGGCTCTCGGCCCCAGTCGCTCTGCGGATCGATCGGAAGCGGAATGCGGCGCTCTTCGCGCGAGGCGAGAAGCGCGCCGATGCAGCCGGAGACCGCGGCGGCGCCGTCGGCCGCGGAGCAGATCGGCGGCCCGTCCGCGCCCACGCTCTCGACCGCCAGGCGGATGCCCTCGCGATGGCTCCGCGTCCCCGGAAGCACGCCGTCGAAGAGGACCTCCTCCGCCGCGCCGGTGCGCGTCACCGGCCGGCCGGATCCCTCGCCGCCGCTCCGCCGGCGCAGCCGCGCCCGGAGGTTCTCGTCGAGATCCGCCACCGCGTCGCGCATGTAGAGCCGGGCCTCCATCGCCACGCTCGAGTCGTTGCTCAGGGAGAGCGTGAGGCGCCGATCGCCGCCGAAGTCCCACGCGGCCGTGCCGCCGTAGAAGCCGAGGTCGGGAGAGCGCGGGTTGATCGCGCGCGTCCGCAGGTCGCCGACCACGGACCGCGGCTCCGCGCCGAAGAGCTCGGTCGCCAGATCCAGCCAGTGGATCCCGTTCGTCACCGCGCAGGCCGCGCCCCCCGTCACGACGAGGGACACGGGCTCGCCGAGCCCGTGCTCGGCCAGCAGTCTCCGGATCGACGCCCCCATCCCGCCGTAGCGGAAGTAGTGATGGACCTCGAGGCGAACGCCCTCGCGGGCGGCGCGCTCGGCCATCGCGACGGCGTCGGCGACCGAGGCGGCGAGCGGCTTCTCGCTCAGGATCCGGCGCACGCCCCGGTCCACGAGCGCGTGAAACAGCCGGGCGTGCGTGGGCCCCCACGTCGCGATGACCGCCACCGCCGATGCCCATGGGAGATCGACGGCGTCGAGCTCCTCCAGGTTGACGCCGACGCGCGCCCCGGGGTGGTCCCCCGCCGCGGCGCGGCGGGCGGACTCCTTCGTGTCCACGATCCCGAGCGACGGGAAGAGCGCCGCCATCTCCGCGGCGTGCTTCCGTCCCACGGAC
This sequence comes from Thermoanaerobaculia bacterium, assembly GCA_036406835.1. Classification (GTDB taxonomy): domain Bacteria; phylum Acidobacteriota; class Thermoanaerobaculia; order UBA5066; family Gp7-AA6; genus DAHUXD01. The sequence continues at coordinate 28,161 of DASXAG010000089.1, read as the reverse complement.
CCGTATCCCACGATCACTCCGATCTCTCCCTTTCTCAGGATCCCACTCTCACCGCGCGGACGACTCTTCCACGAGCTCCCAGGCGAGCGGCGTCCCGCGGGGGATGTCCCTCGCGGCGCGACGCCCCAGGATCGCGTCGATGTGCTTGGGGGCGAGCCCGTAGCCCGGCCGGATCGAGCGCAGATTCTGCTCGGTGAAGCGGTCGCCCGCCTTCATGTCCGCCACGACGAAGAGCGAGCGGCGGAAGACGCGGCTCGCCGCCTCGCGCTCCCCCACGCCGTAGCTCACGGAGCCCTGGGCCTTCTCGGCGACGCGGATCGCGTCGACCATCTCCTTGAACTCGGCGGGCTCCATCGAGAACGCGCTGTCCGGACCCGCCACGCCGCGGGAGCGGGTGAAGTGCTTCTCGAGGATGCAGCAGCCCAGGGCCACCGCGGCCACGGGAACCGTGCCTCCGAGGGTGTGGTCCGACAGCCCCACCGGCACGCCGAAGGTCTCGGCGAGGTGCGGGATCGAGCGCAGGTTCATCTCCTCGGGGGGCGACGGGTAGGCGCTCGTGCACTTCAACAGAGCGAGCTCCCGGACGTTCGCCGCGCGCGCCGCGGCGACCGCCTCCCCGATCTCCTCGAGACTCGCCATGCCCGTCGAGAGGATCACGGGCCTCCCCGTCTTCGCGATCCGCTGGATGAGGCGCAGGTCCACGGCCTCGAACGAGGCGACCTTGTAGGCCGGCATGCTCAGTTTCTCGAGATAGTCCACGGCGGTCGCGTCGTAGGCGGTCGAGAAGAGGTCGATCCCCACTTCGGCGGCGCGCCTCTGAAGCGGCTCGTGCCACTCCCACGGCATGCACGCCTCGCCGTACAGCTCGTAGAGGCGCCGGCCTTCCCAGAGCGTTCCCTTCCCGATGCGAAACGGCGCCGCGTCGGAGTCGATCGTGAGCGTGTCGGGCGTGTAGGTCTGGAGCTTGACGGCGTCCGCGCCAGCGGCCTTCGCCTCGCGCAGGATCGCCAGCGCCTCGTCCAGGCTCTGGTGGTGGTTCGCCGACATCTCGGCGATGACGTACATCGGCTCGCCGGGGCCGATGCGGCGGCCGTTGATGGTGAGGAACCCGGGTGCGGGCGTCATCGGAATCCCGCCCTCGGCCTCGCCCGCCGCGCCGCCGCGACGGACAGGGCGGCCAGGACGACCGCCGCGGCGGCCGCCGTCGCGAACCCGGCGCGCGTGGACCCGGGGACGTACCGGAAGGAGACCTCGCTGCGTCCGGCCGGAACGGCGACGCCGCGGAACGCGACGTCCACCGGGAAGAGGGGCGCCGCCGAGCCGTCGACGAAGGCCGTCCAGCCCGGAACGAACGCGTCGGTCAGCACGAAGACGGCGGGAGCGGCCGCGTCGACCCGGAACGAGAGGCGGTCGGGCGTGTCGAGGGTCTTCGTCGCGGTGGCGGCGGGGGCCTCGCCCGCCTTCGTCTCCCCTTCTCCCTCGAGGAACGCGGTGCGGCGCAGCCGCTCGAGCGGGGCCGCGCCGAGCGCGGCGAGCTCGGCCGCCCGCGTCGGATAGCGCTCCTCCCGCTCCGCCACGAACCCGCGCGGCAGCACGTCCGGGTTCTCGAAGACGCGCTCGTTGCCGCTCTCGAACACGAGCCGCCAGCGAGGATCCGCGAAGGGCGCGTCGTGCACGAGGAGCCAGCGGACTCCCATCAGGCTCGCGAGGTCGGTGTTGAGCTCGGGCCCCCAGGCGTACGCGCGCTGCCCCCAGTTCTCGAAGTACGTCCGCCGCGAGGCGTCCCGATCGAGGTGCGGCCGGATCAGGAGCCCGAAGAGATCGTGATAACGCAGCGGATAGACGTTCTGATAGCCGTCGGCGGCGAGGAGCCCGCGGAACATGAGGCGGTTCGCGTGGTCCCGCCGGTTGCTCCGCGAGTGATCGCCGAGGAGCATCACGCGCTGGCCCTCCGTGTTCGGCTGGCTCTCGAGGAACCGGATCGCCGGCGTCTGTCCGAGCACGTCGTCGAAGGAGGCCTCCGCCTCGGGCTCGATCCACCGCTCGATCCTCGACGCGGCGAGGCGCTCGATCGCCAGGGCGGCGAGGAGCGCGGCGGCGAAGGCGCGGGAGCGGAAGAGGTCCTCGCCGTCTCCGCCCGCGGGCCGCTGGCGCCTCCGGAGAACCACGACGCCGGCGAGCGCGGCGATGCCGAAGTACAGCGTCGCCAGCGCCCATCCCGCGATCCGCTCGCGTCCCGCCGGGCTGGACGGCCAGACGCCGCCGCGCCGGAGGACGTACGCGGCCACGCGGGCGCACGCCGCGAGACCCAGGAGGAAGAGCGCGAGCGCCGCGACGCACGCGGCCGTGCGCGGCGACCTCCCGCGTTCCGGCCTCGCGCGTCCCAGAGCGGCCACCGCCACGCCGACGTTCGCCGCCATCGCGAAGGGGACGAACAGGCGGATGCGGTCGAGCTCGAAGCTCCGCAGCAGGCCGAGGTGCTTCTGGTAAGGGACCAGGAGCATCGACGCGAGGTCGACGAGCGGCAGGACGGCGAGCAGCCCGACGATCGCGCGCTCGCGCCGGGAGACCCGCGGCCGCCCGACCGACAGCGCGAGCAGGCCGATCCCCAGGAAGCCGACGTACCAGGTCCCGGTCTGCGCCTCCCGCAGGCGCGCGCCGAGCGCCGTCACGGTGGGCCGCCCCGCGATCGCCTCGGCGTAGTACTGCGGCCAGAGACGCAGCGCGGTGGCGGCGTCGGGAATCCAGGCCAGGTTGTTGCGGATCGAGCGCTCCGAGTCCGGCAGCAGCCGCAGGAGCGTGAGGAGCACCGGCGCGTAGAGCGCGAGCGCCAGGGCCCAGCCTCCCGCCCAGGTCAGGAGCCGCGAGCGGCGCTCCGCCTTCGTGGTGGCGACGACGAGCGCGTAGGCGGCCCCGAGTCCGGCGGTCAGCACCGCGGGCTGGGGACTGAAGTCGTAGAGCAGGAAGGCGCCGCACGCGGCGACGGGCGCGATCCGGCGGAGCGGCCCGCCGGGCCACGCCTCGACGCGGTCCCCGATCCAGAGGGTCAGCGGCAGGAGCGCGGCCGAGAACCCGAAGCCGTAGTGCCAGTAGGCCAGTCCGTAGACGAGCCCCCCGGCGAGCGCGGCGTGCCGCGGCAGGCGGACCGACTGCTCGAGGAAGAGGTGCAGGGAGAGACCCGCCAGGAAGCACAGCAGTCCGCTGCACACGGCGTACGCGACGAACGGCGTCGTCAGGAGCGAGACGAGGTTGTCCACGGCGAGGGGACTGGCGTTGAACTGGCCGAAGTAGGCGTTGCCGGACATCAGGTGGCGGTTCCAGAGGACGGGACCGAAGGCCGCCGTGTCGAGCCGCAGCGCCCCGAGCCGCGAGACGGCCCCGTCGTCGAAGACGTCGTGGGCGTAGACGCGCGCGTGCGTCCCGGAGATCAGGATCTCGAGCACGGGGAAGCAGAGCAAGGCTGCCGCCCCGTAGACGAGCCAGAGGCGGCGCGGCGTGGCGGCGAGCGTGGTCGTCGTCGCGCTCATCCGTCCTCGCCCCAGTCGACGAGCCCGTGGCTCGCCATCTCCGCGACCGTGCGGTACGCCTCGCGGAACGGAATGCCGGCCTCCCGCGCGATCTGCACGATCGAGCGCGTGCCGTCGACGCGCTCCATCGTCGCGAAGAGCGCGCGGTGGCCCTCGCGGTCCTTGTACCAGTCGCGGTGGATGCCGTAGCGGGAGCAGAAGACCTCGCCGCGGTAGCGGTTCCGCGGGGTGCGGTTCTGCTCCAGGATCTCGAGCATGCGCAGCACCAGGTCGCGCGAGGCCTCGAGCTTCGCGAGCGACAGGATCGAGGGATTGTCGTGGTTCGAGTGGTACTCGCGGTACGGGTGATCCGGGTGGTCCATCGGAAGGACGCGCGACAGCGAGAGGAACGGCACGCGGACGCCGGGCGCGTTGAACTGCTTCTCGTCGTTGCCGATGACCTTCCGGTAGGCGCCGACCCACGCCTCCGGGTCGCGCTCGCGGAGGGCCTCCTCGAAGCAGTGGTCGATCGCGGTGCCGCCGAAGAGAGAGCTCTGCAGCGAGTGCGGATGATCCTTGCCGAGCATCTCGAGGAAGAGGCCGCCCCGCATCTTCGGGATGACGTGCTCGTGGTGGGCGAGGTACGCGACGGTCCCGACCGTCTCCGGCACGATGAGGATGCGGTACGTGTAGCGGAGGTCCCGGCGCTTGCGGAGCGCGCGGGCCACGTCGATCGCGATCGCGACCCCGGTCAGGTCGTCGTTGACCATCGTCGGGTGGCACAGGTGCGAGGCGAGGACGATCGTCTCGTCGGTCCGCCCCGGGATGACGATCTCCCCCACCTTGAGCGTGCCGTAGCTGAACGCGCTCCGGATCACGACGCGGTACTTCTCGTCGGTCAGGGCGTCGCGCTGCACGCGCGAGCAGCAGAGGCCCCAGTCGCGGTCGTAGTACTTGAAGATGAACGGAATCGCCTCGGGAATCCGCGGATGGACGTGGAGGTGACGGAGCAGCTCCTCCCGGGACACGACCCCCTCGTACGGCAGCGAATACGACACGACGTGGAGCGGATGGTCCGCGTAGGAGAAGAGGCGTTTGCCGTCGAGCGTCTCGAGGTACGCCTCCTGGCACGACCACCTCTCGGGCAGGATCCAGGTCCAGCACTCGGCGCCCGTCGGGTACTCGTGGACGGTCATCGGCACTTGCTTCGCGAGCGCGAGCATCGCCTCGTCGAATCCCTTCGAGACGATGTCGCGCGGCAGCCGCCACAGCCCGTCGATGATCTGGCCCATCGTCGCGTCGGCGGGCAGAGGCGCCGCCTCGGCGCGGCCGCCGGTCCGCGCGTCCTCCAGCGCCAGCGGGTCCGAGGCGGGGCCGCGCGCGGAGAACCAGGGGTCGCGCGCGAGCGCGTCGGCCGTCAGCGCGTAGAACGCCTGGGCGTCGGCCGCCACGATGGCGTCGCGGCCCACGGCCGCGGAACGCCGCACGCCGCGCTCCTGCGCGAGCCTCTCGAGCGCGTCGCCGGCGGGGTCCGCCTCGGGCGACGCGATCCGCACGTTGTAGAGCCAGCCCTCCTTGCGCTCCTCGCCGTTCTCGCGGATGCGGCCGGTGAAGAGCTTGTCGAACCTCCAGGGCACACGGCACGCCGACTCGACGTAGTGGCGGAACGTGGCCTCGTACAGCCCGACACCGAAGAGGCAGATCTTTCCGCCCGCCTTCCGCAGGCGATCGAACACGCTGTCGTCGCCCAGGCACACCGGCGGCAGCGCGGAGAGCAGCCCGGCGGCGCGCGGCCCGACGCCGGCGACGGAGAAGATCGGATCGCGCGAGCGGATCGCGCCCGGCAGCGCGCGCACGTACTCGGGGAACGCCGGGAAGGTGTTCCAGAGACCGCGGATCGCCGGCGATCGGGCGACGTCGAAGACCTCCTGCCGGCAGAAGGAGAACGTGAACGTCGGGACGAGGATCGTCCCCGCGCTTCCGACCGCCTCGCGCACGGCGTCGTAGAGGAGCGCCGCGAGGCCGGCCTCGTCCGAGACGCCCTCGGGCCGGCCCAGCGTCTCGGCGCACGCGTGCACGAACACGGTGTCGCCGGCGCCGATCCCGACCGCTCGCAGGCCCGCGAGGAGGTCGGCCCGGCCGTAGTCGAACTCGGAGCCCGCCCCCGCCGGCACGCGGCTCGCGCTCACTTCGCCTCCTCGAGCTCGACGCGGACGTGGATCCTCCGGTCGCCGTCCTGCAGGTAGGCCCCCGCGTGCGGCGGGAACGTGCGCGCCCTCAGGATGTCGACCAGCTCGCCCGCCGCGTAGGCGCGCGCGGGGTCGATCGCGTCGATCGCCTCGACGTCCTTCACCCGGTGGTAGCTGCCCTCGCCCGACTGCGGCGTCCGCCCCGCGCGGCCCTCGGCGAAGAGCGGCCACGTCTCCCGGAACAGCTCGAAGCTCGCGGCCTCGAGCTTGCGGTAGAGCGTCTCGCCGGTGTCGTCGGGAGCCACCGCGACGCGCCGCTGCGCGATGATGTCTCCCGTGTCGACGCCGTCGTCGACGTAGTGGAGCGTCGTCCCCGCCGGCGTGCGCTCGACGATGCTCCACACGTTGGGATACGCGCCGCGGTTCCACGGCAGGTACGCCGGGTGCAGGTTGACGCACTCCCGCGGGAACAGGGTCCGGATCGGCGGACGCAGCATGTAGCCGAACATCACCGAGACGCCCGCCTCCGCGCCGCGGGCCGCGAGCGCCGCGCGGACGTCCTCGCCGTCGAGCCGCGACCCGTCGAGCTCCTCGCCCGGGCGCACCCCGCTCGCCTGGAGGATCTCGTCGCCGCACTTGCGGCGCTCCGCCGGGTGCAGCACGAGCCCGACGATCTCGTCGCCGCGCGCGCGCAGGAACTCGGCGGCCATCGCGCCCAGCCGGTTGTTGGCGAAGAGGACGACGCGCATCGTTTCCTCAGGCCGCCTTCGCCGTCGCGAGCCGGCGGACCACCCGCTCGGCGCCCCGTCCGTCCACGAGTCTCCGTCCCGCCTCCGCCATGCGGGCGCGCGCGGCCCGGTCGCCCGACAGCTCGGCGACGGCGCGTGCCACGGCGGACTCGTCCACGTCCTCGTGCCACCCCAGGTCGCGCGCGACTCCGGCGTTCGACAGGCTCTCGGCGATCGGCCTCTGGTTGTCCGCCACGGCGATGGTGAGCGCCGGGACGCCGAGGAACGCGAGCTCCCAGCACGTGCTGCCCGCCGCCGTCACCGCCAGGTCGCTCCACGCGAGGAGTCCCGGGACGTCCTCGACGCCGGTGAGCAGGCTCCCGGCGAGGCCCGCCGCGGCGGCCTCGGCGCGGAGCGAGTCCTCGCGGGGATTCTCGGGCCCGATCAGCACGCGGATCTCGCGCGAGGCGGCCAAGCCGCGCAGCGCACGAAGGACGAGCTGCGTCCGGTTCGCGGGGTCGCTCCCCCCGAGAGTCACGAGGATGTGCCGCGCCTCCTCCGGGATCGTGCGCGGGAATCCCCGATACGCCGCGAACTCCCGCCTGAGCAGCGCGAAGTCCGCGCCGAGCAGGAGCTCGGTGTGCGGCGAACGGTCCGCGTACATTTCCGGCTCCGCGTACAGGTTCTGGTTGAGGACGAGGTCGGCCGCGTAGGGCCCCGCCTCGCCCAGGTCGTCGACGGCGAGAATCGCGGGCCCGCGACCGGGCGTCGCGCGCAGGCTCTTCACGTAGGCCGCGCCGGCCCAGTACCCGTCGACCACGACCCACGAGGCGTGCCCGGCGTGCGCCCGCTCGAGCGTCCGCGCCGCGTCGGACTCGGTTCCCGGAACCGCCTCGAGGATCTCGCCGACGATCCCCTCGCGCCGCAGGCGCTCCGACAGCCCCGTCCCGCAGCGCGTCATCAGGAAGCGGACCGGGCCGCCTCCCGCGTCCTGCCACGCCTGGGCGAGCGCGAGGCAGCGCATGGCATGGCCCGTGCCGCCCTTCGCGTCCGCCTCGACGCGGACGAGCAACGATCCCTGCAGGAGTGATCCGAGGGAGGTCATGGCCTCACCAGCTGGTCCTCGGCCAGCGACTTCTTGAGTCCCTCGTCCCGAACGATTCCCGCGTTCAGCGAGGCGAGCTCCGGCTCGCGCTGGAGCAGTGCGAGGACGTCGGCCATGCCGAAGGGCCGATCCCCCATCCGCTCGTAGACCGCGCGGACGAACTCGAGGTCCGTGGCCTCGTCGACGACCCAGCGCCGTCCGGAGAGGTCCGGCGCGTGGGTCACGTTGACGCTGCGGAAGCGCTCGGGGTGGTTGCGGACGTACAGCGTCACGTGCTCGCGCTCCGACTGCCAGCGCGCCTCGCGGTCGGCGCGGCGCAGCGTCTCGGCCGAGAGGATCTCGGTGTCGAGCCCGTGCGGGAACGTCGGCGGGTTGATGTTGGAGGCGTAGTCGCAGGGAAGGCCCTTCCCCCGGAAGGCGTCCACGACCCGGTCGATCACCTCCGGATCGATCAGCGGGCAGTCCGCGGTGATCCGCACGATCGGGTCGGCCTCGTGGAGCGTGGCGGCGCCGACGTAGCGGGACAGCACGTCCGACTCGCTCCCGCGGAAGCACGCGAACCCCCGCCGCCGGCAGATGGCCTCGACGGCGTCGTCGCGCGGGTCCTCCGAGGTGGCGACGACGGCGCCGTCCAGGCGCGCGGCGGAGAGGACGCGCTCGACGACGCGCTCGAGCATCGAGCGGCCGCCGATCGGCGCCAGGACCTTTCCCGGGAGCCTGCGCGAGCCGACGCGCGCCTGGATGATGGCGACCGTGCGCGGCATCAGTGGGCCGCCCCGCGCGGCTTCTCGGCGAACACGTACATGCTGTTTCGCCAGAACGCGAACTTGTGCCGCGTTCGGAAGAGACGCTTCACGAGGAACTTCACGTGGTCGCGCACGGGATGCGCGTAGGGCGATCCCAGGTACGGAAACGTGATCTCGATCTTCTGGAAGCCGCCGTTGCGCAGCACCATCCGCAGCGACGCGTCGCTCGGGATCCAGAAGTGCAGGGGCTCCTCGAGATAGGGCAGCGTCCCGAACGCGCGGTAGTACGGGGAGTTCGTGTTGGGCGCGAGGAGGAACAGCAAGCCGCCCGGCTTCAGCGCGCGGTACGCCGCGTAGAGGGCCTCGAACGGGTTCGGCAGGTACTGGATCGTGCCGCGGAAGACGACCAGGTCGAAGAAGTCCTCCTCCTCGGAGAGCGTCTTCGTGAACGAGATTCCGGCGGCCTGCGCGCGCTGGCGCGCGAACTCGGAGACTTCCATGCCCCACGCCTGCGACAAATCCCAGCCGATCGTCTCGAGGAACTCCCCGGTCGAGCAGCCCACGTCCATCACGCGGCCCTTCAGGAACGCCTTCGGGTCCATGTGCCGCTCGAGGAGGCGCTTCTCGATCGCGAACGTGGCGAGGCGGACCGGGTCGTTCTTCTGCCGGTGCGCGAAGTAGGCCGATCCGTAGTTCGCCGGATCCACCATCGCCGCCTGCAGGTCCGTCTTCGCCGGGTGCGGACCGATCTCGGAGTTCCTAGAACCCATGCTCTCCGCTGCAGTGGCCGGTGGAGCGGTCCCGCGTCACCTCGAAGAGCGAGACGTCGGGACGCGGGCAGCGCGCGATCACCCAGACCGGCCGGGCCGATCCGCCGGAGAGGCCGAGGTCGCGCGCAGGATCCACCTCCACGGCGCCACCGGCCGGGAGCCGCCGCTGGAGGTCGGCCACATGGCCGGACTCGTCATAGAAGGACATCTCCACGTCGCAGTCGTCCGCGGCCGGCGTGTTGCCCACGATCGCGAAGCGCGAGTCGACGCCGTCGCCGACGATCGACTGCGCCCAGGTGAGACCCGGCCGCCGGGGCGTGTAGACGTTGGGGTTGAAGAGCGACACGTTGATCGACGAGGAGAGGCCGCCGCTCGAGTACGCCAGCTGATGGTTCGCGCGGCAGGGCACGGCGCCCTCGGGCGCGTCGGCGTAGACGACGAAGGTCCGCACGTCCTTCGGGTCGATGCCGGCGCCGCGGGCGAGCGTCGCCACGTCCGCCTCGAGGACCCGCGTCCCCGGGCTCGCCACGCACCCGGCCGCCGTGCGCGCCAGCTCCTTCCCGTCGGCGCCGTGGAGGCCGACCGCGATCTCGAGCGCCCCCGGCGACTGGACCGGATACATGCGGATGGCGCTGTCGAAGGAGGCGAAGTGCGGATAGCTGCGGTAGGAGCCGCGGCGATCCTCCCAGTACTCGGAGATTCCCGAGCAGTCGTAGTAGCTGTGGTTGGCGCTGAACGCGCCGTCCGCCTCGCGGATCCCGGCGAGCATGCGCCCGTAGAAGAGGAACTGCTCGGGCTGGCGGATCCTGAGCACGCCCGACGTCGCGCCGTCGACGTCGGGAAAGGTCTCGCGGACCGAGACGACGTGCTGCGTCATCCGCGGCCGGTCCACGGTGAGCGCGGCGTGGTACGTCCGCTGCGGCGTCGCGAGGTCGAGCGTGAGCTTCCCGCGGCACGCGGTCGGCCCGGCGGTGAAGACGGCGAAGGTGTCGCGCCCTCCCGAGAGGTCCACGTCGATCGACGCCTCCGCGACCGGCTGGGCGTTGATCGCGTCGTTCTCGAAGACGTCGTTGAGCACGCGGTTGAACGCGTGGACGGTGTTGTAGAAGCCGGGCCCGTGGTGGTTGACCATGACCGCCGGAAACGGGATGAAGAGGTTGTCGGCCGTGAAGAACTCGACCATGTACGTCGCGACCGGGGCGTCGACACTGCCCGTCAGTCGGAAGCGGTAGACCCTCGGCTCCTGGATCGGGTGGAGCCGCGACTCGATGCGCTGGCCCTCGGCGTCGATCGCGGTGATGCGGCACGCGACGTGGGGATACCCGCGCTTCAGGAGGAAGTGGTTGACGAAGCTGATCTCGGCGACCGCGCCCGGCAGCTCGGGGACGAGCAGCGAGGCGCGGTGAACGGAGTCCCGCGCGGGATCCTTGTGCGCCTGGATTCGGGTCTTCTCGACGTCCTTGAACTTCTTCATCGGTTGATCCTCAGGCGGCGAAGCCGGCGACCACCTCGAGCGTCGTCTCGATCACGGTCCGCACCTGCTCGTCGGTCATGCGGGCGAACAGAGGCAGCGTGAGGATGCGTTCGTACGCGGCCTCGGCCCGCGGGCAGGAGCCCGGAGCGGTGCCGAAACGGTCCCGGTAGAAGGGATGCAGGTGGACGGGGACGTAGTGGACGTTGACGCCGAGGCCGGCGGCGCGGAGCGCGGCGAACACCTCGCGACGACCCGTACCCGCGCGCAGCCGCTCGAGGCGGAGCTGGACGACGTAGAGGTGGTACGCGTGTTCGACGCCGGGGCGCACCGCGAGCGGCGCGAAGAGGCCGTTGCCCGCGAACGCCTCGTCGTACCGGCGCGCGATCGCGCGGCGCCGGGCCACCCACGCGGGGAGCTTCTTCAGCTGGCTCTCGCCGAGCGCGCACTGGAAATCCGTCAGGCGGTAGTTGAAGCCGAGGTCCACCATCTCGTAAAACCACGAGCCCTCGGCCTCGCGCTGGCGGGCGTCGGTCGTGATGCCGTGGTTGCGGAACACGCGCATGCGCCGCGCGAGCGCCGGGTCCTCCGTCGTGATCACCCCGCCCTCGCCGGAGGTGATCGGCTTGACGGGGTGCAGGCTGAACGTGTTGAGGTCCGCGAGCGTCCCGACCGGCCGGTCGCCGTCGCGGCCGCCGAGGGCGTGGCACGCGTCGTCCACGAGCCGCAGGCCGTGCCGCTCGGCGAGCGCGCGGAGCGGGCGGTAGTCGCAGGGTTGCCCGGCGTAGTCGACCGCGGCGATCGCCTTCGTGCGCGGCGTGATGCGCGCGGCGGCCGATTCCGGGTCGAGGAGGAGCGTGTCGGGATCGACGTCGGCGAAGACGGGGGTTCCGCCCTGGTAGACGACCGCGTTGGCCGTCGCGGCGAAGGTCATGGGGGGCACGACGACCTCGTCGCCCGGCCCGATGCCGAGGGCGTGCATGGCCGTGTGGAGCGCCGCCGTCCCGTTGCTGACGGCGACCGCCTCGCGCGCGCCGACGGCGGCGGCGAACGCGCGCTCGAAGCTCTCGACGTGCGGGCCCGTCGTCAGCCAGTCCGAGCGCAGCACCGCGTCGACGGCGGCGACGTCGTCGTCGTCGATCCACTGGCGGCCGTACGGGATCGTCGTCTCGGCCTTCGGCGGTGCGGTTCGGGTCATGGTCTTGCTCACGTGGCGACCGGCGTCGGCTGGATGGGAGTCGGCCGCCCGGCCGAGGTCTCCTCCACCATCTCGCGGATCTCCTCGGTCGTCAGCATGTCCGGATTGTTGTCGCTGGCGTAGGTGAAGCCCTCGGGCAGAGACCGGCCTCCCGTCCAGGGATCCGCCCCGAAGAGCCAGCGCGGGGCCGGCTTGACGACGAACATGTCGTCGAACTCGAGGGTGTTGCGCGCCTCGTCCTGCGAGACGAGGACCTCGTGGAGCTTTTCCCCGGGCCGAATCCCGATCGTGTCGATGCGGCAGCCGGGGGCCGCGGCCTCGGCCAGGCTCTTGAGCGCGGCGCTCGGCAGCTTGGGCACGAAGATCTCGCCCCCGTGCATCCGCTCGATGCTGCGGATGACGAACCGCACGCCCTGCGCCAGGCTGATCCAGAACCGCGTCATGCGCAGGTCGGTCACGGTCACGAACCCGTTCTTGCGCTGGTTCTGGAACAGCGGAATCACGCTGCCGCGGCTGCCGACGACGTTCCCGTAGCGGACGCACGAGAAGCAGGTCGGGCTGCTGCCGCTGTAGGCGTTGCCCTGGATGAACAGCTTCTCGGCCACGAGCTTGGTGGCGCCGTAGAGGTTGACGGGATTGACGGCCTTGTCGGTCGAGAGCGCGAGCACCTTCTGCACGCCCGCGTCGAGCGCGGCCGAGATGACGTTGCGCGCGCCGTTGACGTTCGTCATGACGGCCTCGATGGGGTTGTACTCGCAGGCCGGCACCTGCTTCATCGCCGCGGCGTGGACGACGATGTGGACGCCCTGGAACGCGCGGCGAAGCCTCTCCTGGTCGCGGACGTCGCCGATGAAGTAGCGCATCGGCTTGCCCTCGCGGTCGGAGAAGACCTGGCGCATGTCGTGCTGCTTGAGCTCGTCGCGCGAGAAGACGATCAGCCTGGCGGGGCGGAACTCCTTCAGCATGATCTCGATGAACTTCTTGCCGAAGGATCCCGTCCCGCCCGTCACGAGCACGGACTTGTCGGACCAGTCGAACCGGGGTTCCGTCATCGCTTCACCTCTCCGCGGGCGCCCAGCCCGAGCGCACGGTTGTCGGCGCTCGGGGGAAGCGCCATGCCTTCGCGGACGAAGACGGGCTTGACCGTCCCGTCCGGCAGGATCCATTCATAGGGAACGACCACGGACGTGTGGTGCGCCACGAACCGATGGAAGAACTCGCCCGAGAAGCCGTACTCCTCCGCCGCTCCGTTGACCGTGAACGAGGCGACCTCCTGGATCCGGACGATGGGCTCCTTCCCGTCCGGTCCGACGACCGCCAGCTTGACCGTGTAGGTCTGCGGCAGGAGCGGCAGCGCCTTGAACCGGCACGCGAGGACGCCGCGCCCGTCCAGCCGCTCCGGCCGTTGTCCGTCGAGCAGCATGTTGGCCGCGAAGCAGGAGCCCGCGAGGCTCTCGATCTGGACGCGGACGAACACTCCCTGGAGCGGCTTCTTCGCCTCGAACGCCATCTCGACGCAGAGGTCGTCGCCCGGGCTGAAGAACTGCGTCCGTTCCCCCGCCCCGTTGCGGAGCGTGACGCTCTCGATCGCGAGTCCGTGCTCCGGATTCACGAACTGGAAGTCGCCCGAGGCGAGCGCCTGGATGTAGCGCGAGGTGACCTCGTCCGCGGCGCCGTCGGCGCCGAGGCTCCCCGCGTCGATCCAGATGGCCCGGCTGCAGAGCGCCGAGACGGCGGTCATGTTGTGGCTCACGAAGAGAACCGTCCGGCCGGCGGCGGCGACCTCTTCCATCTTGCCGAGGCAGCGCTTCTGGAAGGTCGCGTCGCCGACCGCGAGGACCTCGTCGATCAGCAGGATCTCGGTCTCGAGGTGCGCCGCGACCGCGAACGCGAGACGCATGTACATGCCGCTCGAGTAGTGCTTGACGGGCGTGTCCACGAACTTCTCGAGCTCGGCGAACTGCACGATGTCGTCGAAGCGCTTGTCGATCTCGCGATTGCGCATCCCGAGGATCGCGCCGTTCAGGTACGTGTTCTCGCGTCCCGTCAGCTCCGGGTGGAATCCGGTGCCGACCTCGAGCAGCGACCCGACGCGGCCGTGGATCTCCGCCCGGCCCTGCGTCGGCATCGTGATTCGGGAGAGGACCTTGAGGAGCGTGCTCTTGCCGGCGCCGTTGCGTCCGATGACGCCGACGGCCTGCCCGTCCGGGATCTCGAAGCTGACGTTCTTGAGGGCCCAGATCGTCTCGGCCGTCGGCCGGTTGCGGCGGATCCGCTCGAACGGGCGGGCGACGGCCTCCATGAGCGTCTCGCGCAGCGTGCGGTAGCTCGCGCGCGAGCGGCCCAGCGTGTACTGCTTTCCGAGGTCCTGGACCCGGATGGCGGTTCGGCTCATCAGACGACGTCCGCGAAGGTCGCTTCCATGCGCCGGAGGTAGAAGGAGCCCGTCACCAGCATGACGAGCGTGACGAGCGTGCTCGTGAGGATCAGCTGCCCCGGGAACGGGGTCCGCCCGAGGAGCGACCAGCGGAACCCCTCGACGACTCCCGCCATCGGATTCAGTCCGTAGATCCAACCGGGCAGCCCGTGCTCGGCGAGCTTGGCCGTGACGCGGCTCGCGGGATAGATGACCGGCGTCACGAACAGCCAGATCTGGACGAGGAACGGGACCACGTAGCGGACGTCCCGATACTCCACGTTGAGCGTGGCGAGCCAGAGTCCCGCGCCGAGCGACGCCGCCAGCGCGAGCAGGAAGATGAGCGGGAGCCACAGCACCAGGATCGACGGCCAGATCTTGTACCAGGCCATGAGGCCGAGCAGCGCCACGAGGGACACGCCGAAGTCGATGACGCCCGACAGCACCGAGGCCATCGGAATGACGATGCGCGGGAAGTAGACCTTCTTGATCAGGTTCGACGAGGCGACGAGGCTCGCCGAGGACAGCGTCAGCGCCTGCGAGAAGAGCGTCCACGGCAGCAGGCCCGTGTACGAGAAGATCGGATACGGCAGACCGTCCGAGCCGACCTTGGCGAGGTTCCCGAAGAAGATGGTGAACACGACCATCGTCAGGAGCGGCTGGAGCACGGCCCACGCCGCGCCCAGCACCGTCTGCTTGTAGCGGATCTTGACGTCGCGCCAGGCCAGGAAGAAGAGAAGCTCGCGATACTCCCAGACTTCTCCCAGGCGCAGCGCGGCCCATCCGCTGGTCGGCCGGATGACCACGGTCGGCGCGGCGGGCTGCGCGGGGTGCGTGGCGCTCATGAGGTCTCCTTGCGGGCTCCCGATCCCTGCACGACGCGCTCGGCGCCGCCCTCGCCGGTCACGAGACTGCGGTAGTGGGACAGGCTCCGGCGCAGCCCCTCCTCGAGGACCACGCCCGGACGGTATCCGAGCAGACGCCCGATGTCCGAGAGGTCCGCGAGCGAGTGCGGCACGTCGCCCGGCCGCGGCGGACCGTGACGCGGCGGCGGCGCGCCGCCCGCGATCTCCCGGATCGCGCGGGAGAGGTCGAGCAGGCTCGTCCGGTGTCCGGCCGCCACGTTGTAGGCGCGGCCGCAAGCCTCCGCCGGCGCCGTCGCCGCCAGCAGGTTCGCCGCGACCGCGTCGCCGACGAACGTGAAGTCGCGCGTCTGGGTGCCGTCGCCGTGGATCAGCGCCGGCTCCTCGCGCAGCGCCGCGCGGAAGAAGAGGGGAATGACCGCCGCGTACGGACCGTCCGGATCCTGGCGCGGACCGTAGACGTTGAAGTAGCGGAGGCCGACCGTCTCCATGCCGAAGCACGACGCGAAGATCTCCGCGAGCTGCTCGTTCATCTTCTTCGACAGCGCGTAGGGCGAGACCGGCCTCCCCTCTTCGCCCTCCCGCTTGGGCAGCCGCGCGCTGTCGCCGTAGACGCTCGAGGAGGAGGCGTAGACGACCCGCGTCGCCCCGGCGTCGCGCGCCGCCGTGAAGACGTTCGCCGTTCCCGAGACGTTGACCGCGAAGCTCGTGGCCGGGTCCTTCATGGAGCGGGGCACCGACCCGAGGGCCGCCTGGTGGAACACCCACGAGACGCCGGCGCAGGCGCGGCGGCACGCCTCCGCGTCGCGCAGATCCTCTTCGAGAAACTCGATCGACTTCGCCGACGCGCTCAGGTTCTCGCGCCGGCCGTTCGCCAGGTTGTCGAGCACGCGCACGCGCGCGCCCAGCGCGACCAGCGCATCCACGAGGTGCGAGCCGATGAATCCGGCGCCGCCGGTGACCAGCACCGGGCGGCCCCGGAAGTCCTCGGGGCGAAGCGCTCGCGGCGCTCCGGCCGGCTGCGATTCGGGGCTCATGTCCGTCGAAGAGTTCCTATGCCTTGACGACCTTGCGGTGAGGCTCGCGGAAGACGCCCCGCGTGTCGACGATCAGCCGCGCGTGCTCGAGCACCTTCGGGTAGTCGACCGCGGTGTGGTCGGTCACGATCAGGACGGCGTCCTGCTCGGCGAGGAGCGCCGGCTCGAGCGGCTGCGACGCGAACGCGGGAAGCTTCGGCCAGGTCCGCATCTTCGGCGCCAGCGGGATGTGCGGATCGTGGTACGAGACGCGCACGCCCAGGCCGAGCAGCCGCTCCAGGATCTCGAACGCCGGGCTCTCGCGGGGATCGTCGATGTCGCGCTTGTACGCGAGGCCGAGAAGGAGCACCTTGCTGTCGCGGAGCGCGCGGCCGCGCTCGTTGAGGGCCAGCTGCAGCTTCTCGATGACGTAGTGGGGCATCTGCACGTTGACCTCTCCGGCGAGCTCGATGAAGCGCGGCGCGATGCCGTACTCCCGCGCCTTCCAGGAGAGGTAGAAGGGGTCGAGCGGGATGCAGTGGCCGCCCCATCCCGGACCCGGGTCGAAGCGCATGAAGCCGAAAGGCTTGGTCGAGGCGGCGTCCAGCACTTCCCACACGTCGATGCCCATGCGGTCGAAGACCATCTTGAGCTCGTTCGCGAGCGCGATGTTCACGGCCCGGAAGATGTTCTCGACGAGCTTCGTCGCCTCGGCCGTTCGCGCGTTGCGCACGCGGACCGTGCGCTTCACGATCGTGTCGTAGACGGCCTGGGCGAGATCGCCGCCGAGCTGGTCGACGCCGCCGACGACCTTCGGGATCGTCCCGGTCGAGAAGGACGGATTGCCGGGGTCCTCGCGCTCCGGGGAGAACGCCAGGAAGAACTGCTCGCCGCACCTCAGCCCCGTCTCCTCGAGGATCCCGCGGACGAGCTCGTCGGTTGTCCCGGGATACGTCGTCGACTCGAGCACGACCAGCTGCCCCTCGCGCAGGTGCGTGGCGACCTGGCGCACCGTTCCCGTCACGTAGCTCATGTCGGGCTCGCGCTGCGGGGTCAAAGGCGTCGGGACGCAGATGATGAGGACGTCCGCCTCCGCGAGCCGTCCGAAGTCCCCGGTCGCCTGGAACCGGCCGCCCGAGACCGCCCGCGTCAGCCGCGAGCCGTCGAGGTGCTGGATGTACATCCGTCCCTGGCGCAGCGCGTCGACCTTCCGGGCGTCCACGTCGAAACCGACCGCGGGGAATCCGGCCTCCGAGAACGTCAGGATGAGCGGCAGGCCGACGTAGCCGAGTCCGATCACGCCGATCGTGGCCGTGCGGTCGGCGATCTTCCGCCGCAGCCGATCGGCCAGTTCGGGCGCCGCGCTTTCGACCGCCCCGTGCTCTTTGGCTTCTTTCACCACGTTCTCTCCCACCGCTCCCTGCTCAGGCTCCGCCCCCTTCGGTGTACGCCGGAAAAGGGCCGCTCACCGACTCGGATCGCATCATTTGAGAGAAGCGCCTTCTCCCGACTAGGCGACGGCGCTTCCCGAGTCTCTTCGGGCCATCGGCGAGACGAGGGGGACGACCATGTCCCTCTCGAGCTCGACCGCCACGGCCTTGCGCAGCATGGTGATCGAAACGACGAGGCGGGCGCGTCCGCGAAGGACGACGCCGTTGTAGCCCTGGAAGGGTCCGCGCACGATGCGGACCGGGTCCCCGGGCTCGATCTCCTCGAGCGGAACGAGCGGGGCGCCGGAGAGCTGCAGCTCGCGGAGCTGCCGAAGCTCTTGATTCAGAAGCCCTTGATCCGGAACGTCCAGGATCCGCACGAGCTGATGGCTCCGCAGGACCGTGTGCCGGACGTCGGGGGCGCCGCGGAAGAAGACGTAGCCGGGGAACAGGGGCGGAAACGAGACGAACGTGCGTCCGGCGCGGCGCGTCGAACGCTCCTCGTTGGGCAGGTAGAACGGAATACCGCGCGGCAGCAGCCAGCGGACCAGTTCCTTCTCCTGCCGGCTCCGGGTGTGCGCCACCCACCAGGGAGCGTCGCCCTGAGACAACTCGAAGATCTCCTTGGGAAAGATCTCCGTCCCGCGCTTGAGGAGCGGCATTGCCCCGGGTCTCCTTCGTTCGCCTGGACCCTTATCGGGAGAGGCAAACCGTTCTTTGTGTGAGCGGCGATGATACCACAGGGACCATTGTCCGATTCTCGGCGACCCGACCATCGGGACAGTTGCAAAAACCGTCCCTGAGGACAGGTTTTTCGAAGGCGCCGCTCAGCTCGTTCCGCCCGCCTCCACCTTCTGGGCCGGGTCCGCCGCCGCGGCCCGCTCGCCGTAATTCAGGTGGCGATACTCGTAGCCCCCGTAATAGTCCGAGTCGAGCTCCAGCCCGCTCAGCAGGACTCCCAGGATCGAGACGCCGCCGCGGAGGAGCTTGTCGCGGACGCTCCGCACCTGCTCCCGCGGGGTACGGCCGGCGCGCACGCAGATCACGACGCCGTCCGTGTGCTGCCCGAAGACGAGCACGTCGGAGGTCGCGAGAACCGGCGGCGTGTCGACGACGACGTGGTCGAAGTTCGACGCCGCGAGGTCCAGGAAGCGGCGCATGTCGTCCGAGGACAGGAGCCCGGAAGGATTCGGCGTCTCCGGGCCGGCCGGGACGAGGAAGACGCCGGGCACCGAGGTCTTCGCGATCACACGCGACGGCTCCATGCCCTCGGCGAGGATCGAGACGAGGCCCAGCCGGTTGGAGACGTCCAGCACGTGGTGCAGGCGTCCGCGATGCAGGTCCGCGTCCACGAGCAGCACGCGCCGGCCGAGCTGGGCGAGCACCACGGCGAGGTTCACCGCCGTCGACGACTTGCCCTCCTCGGGAATGACCGACGTGATCGCGACGATGCGCACGCCCCCGGCGCGCGAGAAGAGGAGCGCGGTGCGGAACGCGCGGTACGCCTCCGCGATCGCGGATCGCGGGGCGACGTGCGGCAGCAGGTCGACGGTCGGCGCCGCGGGGCCCGCGGGACTCGACGCCGACTTGTCCCTCCGGAACGCGTAGGTCTTCGTGCCGCCGACGAGCGGGATCGCGCCGAGATTCGGCAGCTGCAGGTACGTCTCGACCTGGTCGGTCGTGCGCAGGCTCCGATCCAGGTAGGAGAGCAGGAACGCGAACGCGAGACCGCCGCCGAGTCCCAGCACGAGGGCGACCGCGAGGTTCTTCGTCGCCGACGGCCGGAACGGCCTTCCCGGCGGGAGCGCCTGGTCCACGACGCGGATGTTGATGAGCTGCGTCTCCCGGAGACGCGAGAGCACCTCGGTCTCCCCCTGCTGCTTGAGCAGGCTGTCGAGCAGCGCTCGCTTCGTGTCGATCTCGACCCGGAGGTTGCTGTACTCCGAGTTGCCCTGGTTGAGGGCCTCGGTCTGCTGGGCGCGCATCATCTCCTTGAGGCTGGTCTCCCGCCTCAGCGCCGTGAGGTACTCGCTGCGCGCCGCCTCGCGCTGCTTGGTGGCCGTCTCCTGGATCGCGGACACGATGTGCGCGCGCCCGTCGTCGATCTGCTTCTTGAGCGACACCATCGCGGGGAACTCGGGCTTGTACGTGCCGAGCTTGTCGGCGTAGTCGCGCTCGAGCCGCGCCTGCTCGGCCCGGAGCGTGCCGAGGATGCCTCCGACCGAGGACTCGGCGATCGTCTCGGCCGGCGTGTTCTGCAGCTCCTGGTAGCGAGCCTCCTTGGCGACCCGCTCCGCGACGGCCGTGTTGTAGTCCTGGCCGACCGACTCGAGGCTGTGCGAGACGTTCGCCTTCGGGTCCGTGATGATGTCGTTACGCCGCGCGAACGACAGGAGCGACTTCTCCTTCTGCTCGATCTCGCGCTTCGCCTGCTCGATCTGGGTGGCGAGGAACTCCGCCGACTGCCCGATCTGCCGGAAGCGCGACTCGATGTTCCACTCGATGTACGCGTCCGCGATGCCGTTGGCGACGCGCGCCGCGAGCTTCGGGGTCGGCGCCTTGTAGGAGACCTCGACGAGGCTCGTGCCGCGGACGATCGTCGCCTGGGCGTTTCCCTTGACGGTCAGCGCCGCCGACGCGACCTCCTCGTCCGTCGCAGGCCGCCGGGGCGTGGCCTTGCGTCCCGCGAACATGGCCGGGTCCGGCGGATTGAAGGCCGGGTCCCCCAGCAGGTTCAGCTTCTTCACGACGCGCTCGGCGACGTCGCGGCTCTCGAGCAGCTCGATCTGGCTCGGAAGGAACTCCGCCTCGCCGTCCCCCGCCGCGTTCGGCATCGACACGCTCAGGCCCAGCGGGTTGTTGGTCTGCCGCACGATGTCGAGCACGACGGTCGCGCGGTACATCGGCTTGGAGAGGACGGTGACGACCACCCCGGCGACGAGCGCGACGATGACGCAGGCCAGGATCATCCTCCGGTGCTTGAGGACGATGGCCCAGTAGTCCGAGAGGTGAACCTCCGGCTCGCGCAGCTCCTCCGAAAAATCCTCGAACGAACGCGGTGTCTCGGGCATCAGAAGAACGACTCCTTCACGACGACGACGTCATCGGGCAGGATGACGGGGTCGGAATCCTTCCCGGACATGATGCGCCCAAACTCGTAGACCGTCTCCGTGTCTTTGCCGTCCTTTCCCTTCCGCTTGACCCGGATGGTCTTGGACGCGCGGTCCGTCAGCCCGCCCGCCTTCGAGATGACGGAGAGGAGCGTCAGCCGGTCCTCGCTGTCGAACTGGAGGGCGCCGGGCGTCTTCACCTCACCCAGGCAATAGACCGCGACCGTCGAGCGCGCGCGGACGTTGATGACGTCGGCCGGCTGTATCGGAATGTTCCAGTAGGGCGTCGCGGACTGGAAGAGGTCGGCCGTGTCGATCTCGAGCGTGTCCGAGAGGCCGTTGTCCGCCCGGCGGAGGACGTAGATCTTGCGCCCCGCGCGCTCGGTCAGGCCGCCCGCCGCCGTGATCGCGTTCATGAGCGTCCACCTCCCCGAGATGCTCAGGGTCCCCGGCTTGAGGACCGCGCCCAGGACCGAGACGGGCTTGTTCGCGAACTCCTTCACGACGACCGAAACGTTCGCGCGGTTGACGTATTTCTCGGTGACCGTGGATTCGAGCCGGGCCTTGACCTCGGCCGCCGTCAGGCCCGCCACGGGCATGGTCCCCACGAGGGGAACCTCGATGGAGCCGCTGTCGGAGACGCGGCGCTCGACGTTCAGCTCGGGGAGCTCGAGCACCTTGATCTCGAGCAGGTCCTTGGGACCGACGCGGTAGTCGCCGGCCGGGTCCTGCGCGAGGGCGAAGCCGACGCTCAGGATCAGGGCCAGCGCCGCGAGACTCGCCGTCCGTTTCATCGTACGAATTCCCCCGAGAAGGAGATGTTGATCGTGAACCGCGTGATCGTCCGGTCGCCTCCCGGAAAGTTGGAGTTGTACTCGTTGCGCGTCACCAGCGCCGTCAGGACGACCGGGTTGACGACGATCATCGACGCGCCTCCGCCGAACGTCGTGACCTGGTCGCGCCGGTGCGTGACCACGCCGTCGTTGACCTGCCCGACGGGGTACTGGTTGGGCCCCGTCTCTCCGTAGCCCCGAAGGAGGACCCGGCCCAGCACTTCCAGGTTGATCGCGCCACCGATGCGGTTCTCGAAGTAATACGGATTCTCCGACGTCAAGCTGTACTGAACGTTCCGGTGGCCGTAGGCCTGGACCTCGAACCAGCGAGCGGCGTAGAAGGAAGCAAAGAACGAGCCCGTTCCGGTCGAGTACGACGGGAACGTGGAGTTGTCGCGCGGGTCTCCCGTCCGGTATCCGCCCGAGAGGCTGAAATACAGCCGCGGGCGGACGTACTGGACCCCCAGCAGGTAGGCGCGGCTCTGGTTGTCGCGGGTCTGCGGGTCGTTCACGAAGTCGCCCCAGGTCTGCTCGACGGCGGCGGAGATGCTCCAATCCGGCGAGAAGTAGTAGCGCGGGCCGCCGCGGACCGAGGTGTCGGTGCGGTTGTTGAGGTTGACGGGATCGGTCGGAAGCTGCCCGTCGGTCGAGTAGCGCGAGCGCATCCCCTCGACCTTGGCGAACAGCGCGAGGCGCTTGAGGATCTCGATCTCGAAGCTGGCCGAGGCGTCCTGCGTGTGGGTGAACACCTTCGTCGGGATTTCGCTGCTGTAGAGCTGGAACTGCTCCTGGTCGTACGCCCTGAGCTGCGTCGTCATGCGGTTGAAGAACCCGAGCAGGGCGGCCTCGTACAGGCCTCCCCAGCCGCGGCGCTCCTCGAGCTTGTCGTACCAGGTGTACTCCGGCAACGCGGAGCCGCGCAGGTAGATCTTCGACCCGAAGGGGACGATGACGCGGACGCCGCCGCGGACGCTGAACGACCAGTCGCTGACCTGGTTCTCCACCGTGCCGAACACGTTGTTGTCGTAGCCGGCGTCCCTCACGGCGATCGTCGGAATGAAGCGCACGGGTCCCAGGTGGAACTTCGCGCTCTGCATGTCCGCCTCGACCTGCTCCTTCGCCGGAATCGTGCGTACCTGCGGCACGTCGTCCGAGACGATCTGCGCGCGAACGGCGCCCGCGGTGAACGCCGCGGCGAGGACGAGAACGACGGTGCGCTTCACGGCTGTCCCATGATCTTCTTCGCGTACTCTTCCACGAGAGCCCCCGACACGCGCGAATCGGCGCGCCGCATCATGTCGCGCGCCTCGTTCAGCCGGCCGACCTCGTAGAGCGCCACCGCCGCGTAGAACATCGACACGCTCTCGCCTTCGCCGAACGGCGTCACGGCGGGCAGCTGCGCGATCGACGTCGCGTAGGACCGGTTGAGGCACGACGCCTCGAGGAGCGAGAGGTGCAAGTCGCGATTCCCCGGATCCGACGTGAGCGCCTGCGAGAGCACGCGCTCGGCCTCGCCGGCCCGGCTCGAATTGATCAGGCGGCGGCTGTCCGCGAGGGCCTGCCGGCTCCGTTCGGCGGGCGTGGGCCCGGACGCCTCGGCGGGCGCCGGCGCCTTGGTCGGCGCGGGCGCGGCCCGCGGCGGGGCGCTCGCCGGCGAGCTCCCGGGCTTCGGAGCGGGCGCGGGAGGCGGAGGCTGCGCCGCCCTCGGCGCGGACTGGGCGGATTGGGTCGCGGCCGTGGAGCCGCCCGCGAGCGAGGGGATGCTCGCGGCCGCCGCGGGCATCCTCTTCTTCAGGAGCGCCAGGAAATCGGTCCGGACCTCGGGCTCGAGGTTGGCCTTGGCGAGTCCGCCGAAGCGGCGCTCGACCTCGAGAAATCGGTTCAGGGTGTCGTCGGTCTCGGCGGTCTTGCCCGCGGCCGACTGGGACACGGCCAGGCGCACCAGGCACTCCGTCAGGACCGCAGGCTCGTCCAGCGCGCCGAACGCGGCCACCCGGAACTGGTTGATCGCCTCCTCGAACCTCTTCTGCTGGAACGCCATACGGCCTTCCCGCAGACGCTCCTGATTGAAGTCGTCTGACGCGGCGGCCCGGGCGCCCGCGCTCGAGAAAACCCCCGCGATCATGCCGATCGCCAGCGCCCAGGGGCGAGCCCTCATCGGCGTAACCCGACTCCACTGACCGACCGACCCATAGGGATTTTCCTCCGCGTGCGGCCTTCCCGCCCGGTTGCTTCGAGAACCTACAAATTTACCACGGAACAGCCGCATTCACGGCCCGCGCCTGCCCGCTCGGCGCCCCGCGTAATGCGCCGGATATCGCTGAGCCGTCGCGGGTTCCTCGGCCGCCGGGAAACGAACGGCTGCATGGGTGATGGTAGTCTTCCGCCGGAAACGAGCGCGTGCGAACGAGGCGATCGGACACCCTTCTGGCGCTAGCCGCAGGCGTCCTCCTGCTCGTGAACGCCTGGGGCGCGGTCTCGGGATTCCCGGTCATGGACGACGGCGAGCTCCTCACGACGGCCCGGGAGGCGGGCGCGGGCGCCCTCATCCCGACCAACCGCGATCGACCGATCAACGCGCAGCTGATCCACGCGGCGTACGGCCTCTTCGGCGAGCGGCGCCTGCTCTGGATCGCGACCGCGGCCGTCTTCTGGGCCGTTTTCGCGTGGCAGACCGCGCGTCTGGTCCGGCGGCTCCTGCCCGAGAACCGGGTCCTCCCGGGCATCTGCGCGCTCCTCGTTCTCGCCCCCCTGGTCGTGGAGATGCAGCACACGACCCTCACCTTCGTGTTCCCCGCGATGCTGCCGACGATCATGGCCTTCGAGGCGCTCCTGCTGACGCTTCGCCCCGAGAGGGACCGCGATCTCGGGCCCGGCCGGATGGCGCTCGCGGCCGCGCTGGTCGCGGCGGGCGCCCTCGTGTCGGAGTACTCGATCGCCGTGATGGTGCCCGCGTTCGTCTTCCTCGTCGTCCTCGCGCGCTTCCGGGCGGCCGCCTCGCTCGCGGTGGGCGGGGCCATCGGCCTCATCGGCTTCCGCGCGATCGCCGACCTGAACGCGCGCCCGGACACGGCGCCCGGCGTGCAGGTCGCCCGTCTCGCCGGCCGCCTCACGCACGTGCCGGCGCGCTTCCTCTCGGGACTCTGGTACACGCTCGCCGGCCTGTACGGATCCGCGGCCGGGGCGATGAAGCTCGACATCGCCTCGCTGTCCTCGATCCTCGCGGCGGCGCTCGGCCTCGCCTTCGCCGTCGCGGTCGCCTGGGCCTACCGCCGCGAGCCGCGGGACGTCCCGCCCCCGCGCACGCGCGAGTTCGTGGCGCTCCTCGCGGCCGTCGCCGTCGGCGTCGGCATGATCGCGCTCGCGAGCCGGATTCCCGATCAGGGCGACTTCCACTCGCGCTTCCGCCTGCCGATCGCCCCGTTCGCGGTCGCGGCGACGGCCTACGCGCTCGAGCGCGTCTCGCGGCCGCGCTGGCGATTCCTCCCGGGCGCGATGCTCGTGTTTCTCGCGGGCTTCACGGCGATCACGGCCGCCTTCCAGGTGCGGCGCGTGCAGGGACTCTTCGACGAGATCGCGCAGCGCATCCTCCCGGACGTGAAGGCCTCGCAGGGCATCACCCTGATCGTGCTTCCCAACCAGGGGTACACGGTGCCGTGGGCCAAGCTCCAGGTCCACTACGGGCTCGACGACGAGATGCGCACGTGGGTGCTGTCGGACGGCAACGCGACCCGGCTCTACGGATCGCGGGGCGCCTGTCGCAGCGCCCCCTGGCTGCACATCGAGCCCACGCTCCGCACGATCGGACGCGAGGGCCCGATCGTCCAGATGCTCTGGGCGTACCGCACCTGGGAGGGGCAGCTGCGGCTCGAGCCGTACTGCCTCGCGACGGCGAAGTAGCGGCCGCCGCTTCGGGGCGCGCCGCGGGATTCGATATCCTCGCGAAAATGCCCGAGACCCAGACGCGCGCCACGCTGCTCGACGGCGCCGCCCTCGCGAAGACGCTGCGTGAGCGGGCGCGCGCGGCGGCCGCGGCGATCGCGGCGCGGGGCGCCGCTCCCCCGTTCCTCCGCGTGCTCCTCGTCGGCGAGAACCCCGCCTCGGAGGCCTACGTCGCGTCGAAGGCGAAGGCCGCGCGGGAGGCGGGGATCGGCGCCGAGACCCTGCGGCTGCCGGGAGACCTCGCGCCGGGGGCGCTCCTCGCGGAGGTCCGGCGCGCCAACGCCGACGCGTCGGTCGACGGAATCCTGGTGCAACTCCCGCTTCCGAAGGCGCACGACCCCGCGCGCGTTCTCGACGCCATCGATCCGCTCAAGGACGTCGACGGGTTCCACCCCGAGAACGTCGGGCTGCTCCAGCAGGGCCGTCCCCGCTTCGTGCCGTGCACTCCGGCGGGGATCGTGGCGCTCCTCGAGGCGAACGCGGTTCCGATCGCGGGAGCGCGCGCGGTCGTCCTCGGGCGCAGCGACATCGTGGGCAAGCCGGTCGCGGCGCTGCTGACGGCGCGGGACGCGACCGTCACGATCTGCCACTCGAAGACCCGGAACCTCCCGGCGCTCTGCCGCGAGGCGGACATCCTCGTCGCCGCGATCGGACGGCCCGGATTCGTGACCCGCGAGTTCGTCCGCGAGGGCGCGGCCGTGGTCGACGTCGGCATCAACCGGATCGATTCGCTCGAATCCGCGCCCGCGAACCTGCGCGCCTCCGAGCGGATCCGCGGGATCCTCCGGGAGAAGGGCCGCGCGATCGTGGGAGACGTGGACTTCGACGACGCGGCCGCCGTCGCGCGCTGGATCTCGCCGGTCCCCGGCGGCGTCGGGCCCCTGACCGTGGCGAAACTGCTCGAAAACACCGTTCTGGCGGCGGGCTTGAGGAAGTAATGATGAGGTGGATGAGTGAGACTGTCTAATATTATTAGGGTTTTCTGGATTATTACCATATTTTATACGGCTTCCATGACCGCGGAGCCGCTGCGCTTCGAAATCACGTATCCCGCCTCGGTCCACAAGGAACCGGTCGACGGCCGCGTCTTCGTGGTCATCACGCGTGACGCCAAGACGGAGCCCCGGTTCCAGTTCGGAAAGACCGGCGGCCAGTACCGCTCGGTCCCGTTCTTCGGCGCGGACGTCACGGGCTACGCGCCGGGACAGGCCGCCGTCATCGACGCGACGAGCGAGGGCTACCCGCTCGACCACATCTCCGACATCCCGCCGGGCGAGTACTCCGTGCAGGCGGTCCTCAACCTGTACACCACGTTTCACCGCGCGGACGGGAGCGTCGTGAAGCTCCACATGGACCAGTGGGAGGGACAGGACTTCCCCAGGTCGCCCGGCAATCTCTACAGCGAGCCCAGGCGGATGACCCTCGACCCCCGCACCGGCGGAACGGTGCGCCTCACGCTCGATCGCGTCATCCCCCCGATCGCGATGCCGCCCGACACCGAGTACGTCAAGCGCATCCGCTTCGAGAGCCCGCTCCTCTCGAAGTTCTGGGGCCGGCCGATCCTGATCGGCGCGACGATCCTGCTTCCGCGGGACTACGACCGCACGACGACGTCCTATCCCGTCAACTACGAGCAGGGTCACTTCACGCTGTCCGCGCCGGGCGGCTTCGGCGAGACCGTCGAGCCCCAGGGCGACGCGACGGAGCGCCAGAAGGAGCGGGCGCGGCAGCGCAACGAGTTCGTCAACGCGTGGAAGTCGGACCACTTCCCGCGCATGCTGTTCGTGACGTTCCAGCATCCGACGCCGTACTACGACGACTCGTATGCGATCGACACACCCAACATGGGGCCCTACGGCCGCGCGATCACCGAAGAGCTGATCCCGTACATCGAGAAACACTTCCGCGCGATCCCCAAGCCCTGGGCGCGCATCCTCTCGGGCGGATCGACGGGCGGCTGGGAGTCCCTGGCCCTCCAGGTCTTCTACCCCGACTACTTCGGCGGCACGTTCACCTACTGCCCGGATCCGGTGGACTTCCACTACTTCGAGATGGTCAACGTCTACGACTGGGACAACGCGTGGGAGAAGCAGGACAAGAACGGCTGGCTCGCCACGCCGATCCCGGGCGAGCGCTCCCCGGACGGGTTCGTCCTCTCGACGATGAAGCAGCAGCTCAAGTACGAGCGCGTGATGGGCAACCACGGCCGCTCCGGCGAGGACTGGGACTGCTGGCAGGCGGTGTACGGACCCCTCGGGAAGGACGGCTACTTTCAGCCCGTCTTCGATCCCGCGACGGGCGCGATCGATCACGCGACCGCGGCCTACTGGAAGGAGCACACGGACATCAACGCGTACCTCCAGAAGCACTGGAAGGAGATCGGGCCCAGGCTCGCCGGAAAGATCCACATCTGGACCGGCGACGCGGACACCTACTACCTGAACAACGCCGTCCATCTCCTGGACGACTGGATTGCGACGGCGAGCCCGGCGTCGGGAGCCACGATCGTGTACGGGCCGCGCCAGCCGCACTGCTGGTCCGGGCCGTATTCTCTTTCCGAGCGCCTGACGATGATGGCCGGCTACGTGCTCGCGCACGCGCCGAAGGACGTCGAGCCGTCCTGGTGGAACATGCCGATGACGGAGTAGATCCGTCAGCGACCCGAGGGCTCCGCGCCGCTTCCGTAATAGGGCTCGACGCGGAACCCGTGGCCCTCGGGTTCGAGCCACAGGACGCGGCTGGGAACCCCGACGCGGCGCACGGTGCGCACGTCCACGTCGAGCGCCGCCGGCGCGGCCTCGCCGCGGCGGCTCCCGAAGAATTTCCGTCCCTCCAGCG
>DASXAG010000088.1:0-46322 GCA_036406835.1 Thermoanaerobaculia bacterium | reverse complement strand
GCGATCGGCGCCGCGGAGCGCCTCACCTCCGGCGAGATCCGCGTCCACGTCACGAAGCACTCGCCGAAGGATCTCGCCGCCCGCGCCGAGAGGCGATTCCAGCTCCTCGGGATGACGAGGACCGCGGAGCGCAACGGCGTTCTGATCTACATCGCGCCGAAAGCGCGCAGCTTCCGCATCCTCGGCGACGCGGGGATCCACGAGAAGGCGGGCGACGAGTTCTGGACGCAGGTCGCCGCGGTGATCGAAGAGCATTTCCGCCGGGGCGAGTTCACCGACGGCGTCGTGCGCGGCGTCGAGCGCGTGGGCGAGCTCCTCCAGTTGCACTTCCCGCGGAAAGCCGACGACAGGAACGAGCTTCCGGACCAGGTGACGGAGGACTAGCCGGGTCGGGAGGCGTCAGAGGGCGGGAACGTATTAGCAAACGCTAATGGGTCGCATGCGGTTCCCGGCTCACGGTCCCCGCCTTGCGAGTTCCAGCCTCTAAGTCACTGATTCGGCAAAGACTTGACTTTGTCCCGGAAATCCCTATGATTCCCCGCTCCATGTACGCCATCGTCCGCTCCGGCGGAAAGCAGCTGAAGGTCGCCGCGGGCGACGTCGTCCGGATCGAGAAGCCGGCCGGCGAGAAGATCACCAAGGGCGAGACCCTCGCGCTCTCGGGCGCGAGCGTCATCCTCGTCTCGGATGGCGAAGGCAAGAGCGTGCGCACGGGCGCCGAGGCGCTCAAGGGCGTGACCGTC
Source organism: Thermoanaerobaculia bacterium (assembly GCA_036406835.1). Taxonomy (GTDB): domain Bacteria; phylum Acidobacteriota; class Thermoanaerobaculia; order UBA5066; family Gp7-AA6; genus DAHUXD01. The sequence goes on along the minus strand of DASXAG010000088.1, from coordinate 45,579 downwards.
CAGGCGAAGGTCCTCGGGACCGTCCGGACGCGCAAGGTCCTCGTGTTCAAGAAGAAGCGCACCAAGCAGTACCGCCGCACCAAGGGGCACCGCCAGACGGTGATCCAGGTGCGTATCGAAGCGATCGAAGGCTAGGGGAACCCGGGGATGGCACACAAGAAGGGTCAGGGCTCTTCACGCAACGGCCGGGATTCCAACTCCCAGCGGCTCGGCGTCAAGGCGTTCGGCGGCCAGACCGTGACCGGCGGCACGATCCTCGTGCGCCAGCGCGGCACCCGTTTCGTTCCCGGCGTCAACGTGGGGCGCGGCAAGGACGACACGCTCTTCGCGAAGGTCGCCGGCGTCGTGCGTTACCAGGACAAGGGCCGCCTCGGCCGCACGATCTCGATCGAGCCGGTAGTTCACAGCTAACAGCTCACAGCTAACAGCTAACGGCTCAAAGCTCACAGCTCACGACCGAATCGCAGCCGGACTTCTCCGGCTGAAAGCTGTGAGCTGTAAGCTGAAAGCTCGTCCATGTTCATCGACACGGCGGAAATCCACGTCAAGGCGGGCGACGGCGGCAACGGCTGCATCGCGTTCCGGCGGGAGAAGTTCGTCGAGCGCGGCGGGCCGAGCGGCGGCGACGGCGGCAACGGCGGCTCGGTGTGGGCGGTCGCCGACCCGTCGTACAACACGCTCTACCACCTGCGCCACCACAACACGTATCGGGCCGGCCGCGGCCAGCACGGGATGGGATCCAACCGTCACGGCAAGTCGGGCGAGGACGTGCAGGTTCCTCTCCCGCTCGGATCCGTCGTGACCGACGCCGACAGCGGCGAGAAGCTCGCGGACCTCGTCACGGCGGGGGAGCGGGTGCTCCTGACGCGAGGCGGCAACGGCGGCTGGGGCAACCAGCACTTCGCGACCCCGACGCGCCAGGCGCCGCGCTTCGCGAAGCCGGGGCTGCCGGGCGAGGAGCGGCGCCTCGCGATCGAGCTCAAGCTGCTCGCCGACGTCGCCATCATCGGCTTCCCGAACGCCGGCAAGTCGACGCTCATCGCCGCGATCTCCGCCGCGAGGCCCAAGATCGCCGACTACCCGTTCACGACGCTCGTGCCGCACCTCGGCGTCGTCACCTCGCACGACCGGCGCACGCTCGTGGTCGCCGACATCCCCGGACTCATCGAGGGTGCGCACCGCGGCGCGGGGCTCGGCCTGCGGTTCCTCAAGCACGTGGAGCGATGCCGCCTGCTCTGCCACCTCGTGGACGCCTCCGCCGAGGGCGACGCGGAGAAGGACGTCGCGACGATCGAGTCGGAGCTCGAGCGCTTCTCGCCCGAGGTCGCGCGCCGGCCGCGCGTGCTGGTGGCGTCGAAGTGCGACGCGGTTTCGGACCCCGAGCGCCTCGCCTCGATCCGGCGCGCGGCGGAGAGGCGCGGACTGCGCTTCTTCGAGATCTCCGCCGCGACGCACTCGGGGCTCGCGGAGCTGACGAGCTACTTCTTCCACGAAGTGGATACGTGTCATCCCGAGGACCCCGAGCGCACCGAGGGGGACGAGGGGCCCCTTTCATAGCTTCGCCGGTGCGCGAAAGCGATCCCTCGCTCCGCTCGGGATGACAGGGATGGGCTAATCTTCGCTCGCATGCGCGTCGGCGTTTTTGGCGGCACGTTCGACCCGGTCCACGACGGCCACGTCCTGCCGGTCGAGGCCGCCGCCCTGAAGTTTCAGTTGAGCCGCGTGCTCTACCTGCCCGCGCGCCTCTCGCCGCACAAGCGCGAGACTCCGACCGATCCGCGCCACCGCGTGGCGATGCTCGCGCTCGCCCTCGCGGGACACCCGGCCTGGTCGATCGACCTCCAGGAGCTGGACCGCGAGCCCCCGTCCTACACGGTCGATTCGCTGCGATCGATCGCCGGGCGGCATCCGGGCGACGAGCTGTGGCTGCTGATGGGGACCGACACGCTCGCCGGCTTCGCGCGCTGGAGAGACCCGGGCGAGATCCTTCGGATCGCCCGCGTCGCCGCGTTCGAGCGGGCTCCCTACGACGGTCCGCGCGTTCAAATTCCCGAAGTCGCGGGTCTCGCGGATCGCCTGACCGTTTTCGACGGAGGATCGGTTAAAATCTCGGCGACGGACATTCGGAACGACCTCCGGGAAGGCAGGAGTATTGCAGGGAAAGTTCCGATGCCGGTCGCGGAGTACATTACGAAACACGGCCTCTACAACTCGGGAACGACCCAGCGTCCGCCAAAGGGCGGTTTACCTCGTTGAAGCCCGGGTTCTCCTCTCAGGACAAGGTCCGCGAAGGTTTGACGGCGGCCCTCGATCGCAAGGCCGCGGCCGTCCTGGTCTTCAACCTCACCGATCTCAGCACCATGGCGGATTACTTCGTGCTCTCGACCGCCGCCAACGACCGCCAGGCGCGCGCGATCGCCGACGCGATCGCCGAGAAGCTCGGGCCGGCGATGTCGGTGGAGGGCATGACGACCGCGCGCTGGATCCTGCTCGACTACGGCGACGTCGTCTTCCACGTCTTCCAGGAGGAGGCGCGCAAGTTCTACGCGCTCGAGCGCCTCTGGGGCGACGCGCCGAACGAGACCGGGGTTTTCGCGGGGACTTCTTAGTCGGCGCCTCGACGGCGCCGTAAGGGAGTAAGCGGCCGAGCAGTGGCCATCCCATGGCGAAGAGCGCACGGGGAGGCCTCAAGGCCCACTTCAAGACGCGGAGCCGGACTCTCGCCCGCGAGGTCGAAGCCCTCGAGAGGGCGGCTGACTTACCGTCGACAATCCTCATCCTCGGCGAGAGCGGCACGGGCAAGGACCGGCTGGCGCGCGCGATCCACGACGTCTCCCAGCGCTCCGCGCGTCCGTTCGTGCGCGTCGACGCCGCGAACCTCTCCGACGAGCTCTTCGAGAGCGAGCTCTTCGGCCACGAACGCGGGGCGTTCACCGGCGCGATCGCGGCCAAGAGAGGCCTCCTCGAGGTGGCGGAGGACGGGACGGTGTACCTGGACGAGGTCTCGTCGCTCTCTCCCGCGGCGCAGGCGAAGTTCCTGCGCGTGCTGCAGGAGAGGAACTTCCGCCGACTGGCCGGCTCGACGGTCCACCCGCTGCGCGCGCGCCTGATCGTCTCGTCCCGGCGCGACCTGGGCACGCTGGTCGAGCAGGGGACCTTCCGCGACGACCTGTTCTACCGGATCGACGTCGTCTCGATCCGGCTGCCGCGGCTCTGCGAGCGGCGGGAGGACATCCTCCTGCTCGCGCGCGCGTTCGTGCGGCGCGCGGCCCGCTCCTACCACCGTCCGGCGCGGCGCCTGAGCCGAGAGGCCGAGGCGACGCTCCTCCGCCATCACTGGCCCGGCAACGTGCGCGAGCTGCTGCACGCCGTGGAGAAGGCCGTGCTGACGGCGGAGTCGTCGGAGATCGGCGAGGCGGATCTGCCGCTCGGCGCGCTCGGGGCGCCGGAGTCGCTGCTCGCGACGGCGGTCGAGAATCGCTGGACGCTGCGACAGCTGTCGGACGCTTATATCGTCGAGACGTTACGTCGCGCGGGCGGCAACCGCTCGCTGGCGGCGAAACGCCTGGGGGTCTCCCGAAAATTCCTGTGGGAAAGAGGCAAGAAATAAGCGCCGGCTGAACTCGGCACGAATCCTGCTGGACTCTCGCACCGAATCGGTTATCATCGCGGATCCCAAAAACGACCCTTTCGGGCTCGGAAGAAGGGGTCTGAGAAAAGGAGAGCGACTCAATGCCATCGACAGCGGCCAAGGCCGTACGGATGACCAAGAAAGAGATGGAGAAGTACCGGCGTCTTCTCGAGGAGAAGAAGAGCTCCCTCTCAGCTGAGATCGCCAAGACCCGCAGCGCGGAGGAAGAGACGTCCGAGGAGTCCACGCAGGACATCGCCGACAAGGCCGTGTCCTCCTACACCCGCGAGTTTCTGTATTCGCTGACCGACGGAGAGCGCACGACGCTGCTCCAGATCGACGAGGCCCTCGGCCGCATCGAGGAGGGCACCTATGGCTTCTGCCAGAACTGCGGCCAGCCCAAGACCGAGAAGCGCCTGAACGCGGTTCCCTGGGCGCCCTACTGCCTGGACTGCCAGGAGCTCTCCGAGAAGGGGATGCTCCAGAACTGATCCCCTGAACTAGCCTTCGAGTTCCTTTGCTCACTGGCCCCCGTCGGGCTCCCCGACGGGGGCTTTCTTGTGTCCGTATACCGAGTTGATGCCGATCGCCGCCGCTCTGATCCTGGCCCTCGTTTCGAGCACGCCGGAGCCGGTCGACGGCTTCGAGGCCCTGCCGGGTGCCAGCTGCTTCGGCCGCCTCGCTCTGGACCCGTCCAACCCGAACGTCCTCTTCGAGTACTCCTTCGATCCGGCCGAGCTTCACCGATCCGACGACGGAGGCGTGACCTGGTCGAAGCTCACGGCTCCCGCACCGAAGCTCGTTTCGGTCGTCGTCAGCCCGACGAACTCGAACACGGTCTACGCCGTCGCCAACGGCTTCTATGTCAGCCACGACCGCGGCCAGACGTGGGAGGGATCCGGCGACGCGCCGGCCGGTCTGAACGGCCGGCTCATTGTCGACCCGTTCCTCCCTCAGCAGCTCTACGTCGCGAGCAGCCCGGTTCCCGGGGGGCCGCTGTTCGGCGAGATCTGGTTCTCCCCCGACGAGGGAATCCACTGGACTCCTCGGGATTCGGGAATCCCTCCCGGTACGCCTCCCCGTTTTCTGCGCCCCATCGTCGCGGACCCAAATCGGCCCGGCGTCTTCCTCGTCGGAGTCGGGCCCGGGATGGGGGTTTACATGACGTCAGACGGCGGCGACAGCTGGGTGCTCTGGAGCACGGATGACGTCTCGCCCGTGGGCTTCGAGGCCGGTTCGTCCGATGTGATCTGGGGCAAGGACGACGTTGAAAGCTCACCGGTCGTCAGCATGGACGCGGGGCGCACGTGGAGCCGGCGCCGCATTGCGAGCTATCCGGACCCGAACCCGTACGTCTCCCTGTTCCTGGGCGATCTCGTGCCCGACCCCGTAACGCCGGGGGTGGTCTATGCGATCTTCATCCATTCCCAGCCGTTTCTGTACCAGGACGATCTGCTCCGGTACACGCCTTCCACGGGGTGGGTTTCGCTCCGCGATGGAAGAACCTATCCGTCGGCGGGTTTCCGAGACATCGCGATCCATCCGGCCGGCCCGACGGTCTGGGTGAGCGCGTGCGGGGACGAGCCGGTGACCTACCGTCGCGGCCCGCGCCCGACGAGCGAGCGGTCGCCCCTCCTCTCACGGCGCGTGCCGCGTCCGACGCGCGATGTACCGGTCCGTGGAGACCCCTAACGCGCCTTCGAGTTCCTTTGCTCACTGGCCCCCGTCGGGCTACCCGACGGGGGCTTTCGCGTGTCCGTATACTGGCCAATGCCGATGCCGCGCCGCGCGCTCGTGGTCGTCGCCCTCGCCCTTCTGCTGCCGCGCTGCGCCTTTGCCGGACGGAGCCCCCGGACGAAGAGCGTCTCGCCGGAAAGAGCGGTCAGTACCCTCGTCCTCGATCCGACCGATCCCCGGACGCTCTATGCGGGAACCGGTTCCGGGCTCTTCCGGAGTCGCGACGGAGGGGACAGTTGGACGAAGGTGTCGACCATGGCCGTCGGCGCGCTGGCGATCGCGCCGAGCTCGCCGAACGTTCTGTACGCCGCCGGAGGGCCGACGGTCTCCCGCTCCGACGACGGCGGGGCGACCTGGTCGCTTCTGAAGGACTTCGGCGGCGCGTTCGTCACCGTCACCACGACGACGCCCGCCGTCGATCCGACCGACGGGAACAGGGTCTACCTCGGCGTGAATGAGATCGGCACGGGCGGCGGCGGAACGGTCTGGCGAAGCGTCGATGGGGGGCAGAGCTGGGCAGGCCTGTTCGGCCCGTTCCCCTTCGTCGGAATCGTCGCGATCGATCCGCGTTCGCCGCACGGCGTGTTCGCGGAGGTGGGCGGACTCGCGCGCAGCCTCGACGGCGGCGCGACGTGGGCCGGTGCGGTGGGCCTGACGTCGACCGTCCTGAGCCTCGCCTTTCCGGCCGGCGCGCCCGAAGTCGTCGTCGCGGGAACGAACGGCTCGGGAGTCTTCGTGAGCCGGGACGGCGGCGCGACCTTCGTCGCGGCCAGCAGCGGCTTGAGCGGGGACGCGTTGTTCGTCCAGGGCGTCGCACCCGTTGCCGGCTCTCCGAACTCTCTGTTCGCCGCCACCCTCGGAGGCCTGTATCGCACGGACGACCTCGGCGCGAGCTGGAGAAAGATCGATCCCGAGGACTGGTTCCTCCTCCAGTCGGATCCGTCCTCGGCCTCGACGCTGTACGCCGTGAACGACGGCGTCTTCAAGAGTACGGATGGGGGCGTGACCTGGGCCGAGAGCGATGAGGGAATCTTTCCGATACGGCCGATCTCGCCGGTCCCCGGATGCGATCCACACAGCTCCCGCAGCGAGGTGTCGGCCGAGTCGGTCGTCGTGGATCCCCGGGATCCGGACCGCGTCGTCGCCGTCGCGGATCGGACGGTGCTTCGTTCGGTCGCGAGCGGCTGCCTCGGTCCGGGTGACGACGGCCTGCAGCTTCCGCCTCCCTCTCATCAGACGGACGCCTTCGTTCTCTCGTTGGATCCGCAGCAGCCGGACACGCTCTACCTGGGCTCGAGTCAGGGCGTCTTCAAGAGCACGGATGGCGGGCGAAGCTGGCTGCAGCGAAGCAACGGGATCCCGTTCGTGATCGGAGAGGCGGATGTCGGCAAGGTCGCGGTGGACCCCGCGCGATCCGACGTGCTCTTCGTCAGCGGATTGTTCGGGGTCTTCAGGTCCGAGAACGGCGGTGAGAGTTGGGAGCAAGTCAACAACGGCTTTCCAGTGGGTACCAACCCAGGTGGTGCCTTCGCCTTCGACCCGCGAAACACCGACGTGGTGTACCTCGCGTCGTTTCGACTGTTCAAGACACTCGACGGGGCGCAGCTCTGGCAGGCTTCAGACCAGGGCCTTCCTGGTGGGGCCTACTCCGTCGCGGTGGATCTTCGAAATCCGGATGTGGTTCACGCGGGCACGGCCGATGGGCTGTATGTGAGCCACGACGCGGGCGCGTCGTGGGCGCTCGAAGGCCTGACCGGTCGAGCGGTCTACGACGTGCAGCAGAAGCCGCTGCAGGCGGGAGTGTTCATCGCACAGACCGACGCCGGCCTCTTCCGGAGCACGAACGGGGGAGTGCTGTGGAGCCCGCTCGCGACGCCCTTCCCGGCGGACTCGATCCGCGAGTTCGCCCTCGCGCCGAGCGACCCCGCCACGCTTTACGCGGCGACCGCCACGGGCGTCTTCCGGAGCAGCGACGACGGAGCGACGTGGACGCTCCTGGGCATCGACCGCCGCGCACCGCGCTTCGTCGTTCGAGCCGGCGAGCAGCCGCAGTGATCGGCATTCTTTTCGCCGCAGCTCTTCTGGCCGCGCAGCCGGGGCATCCCGCCGGAGCGAGCCACCGGTGGATCACCAGCGGCCCCTGTGGCGGCAGCATCGAGGCGATCGCCGTCGATCCGCACGATCCCGACGTGGCCTACGCAGCCGCTTCCAACAGCGAGTACGCGACGGAGCACGTCGGCGGCGTCTTCAAGACGACCGATGGCGGGCAGACCTGGGCGCCCTCCCTCTTCGGCGTGCCCGTCTACCGGATCTGGATCGCGCCCGCGGACTCGGCGACCGTCTACGCCGCGCTCTTCGATCGCATCCTGAGAAGCCAGGACGGCGGCGCCTCGTGGGACACGATCCTTGCGACGAGCTCGCCGTTCACGCTGGGGATCGACCCCACCGACGCGAACAGGATCTATGCGACCATCGACGGCGTCCTCTGGAAGAGCGTTGACGGCGGCGCCAACTGGACGATCGTCGAGGCGATTTCGTTCCTCCGCGTCGACGACGTCGCTTTCGACTCCGGAAGCCCCGCCTCGCTCCATGCCGCTGTTCGGGGATCCTCGGGTTTCGGGAGTCGGACGCTGGTCTTCGAGCGAAGTCATGACGGGGGACTCACGTGGGAGAGCTCCGGCTCCGAGTTCATCGACACGTATGGAGTCCGCCTGTTCGCGGATCCCGTGGACGCCGATACGGTCTACGCGGCGTCGGGCCAGGGCGTGCTCAAGACTTCCGACCGCGGCGAAAACTGGGCCCGCACCCCGGGGCAGCCCGGGTTCCCGGTCAACACGCTGACGGTGGATCCGAGCGATCACTCCACCGTGTACGGAGCCGGCGGGTACGACAAGACCATCCAGCCGACTCCTCCGGGTGGCGGGCTCTTCGTCAGCCACGACGGCGGCACGACGTGGACACGGGACGAAGGCCTGCAGATCTCCCTCCACTCCGTCGCGAGCGGAGTGACCGCCAATGGCCTCCGCCTCTACGCCGGAAGCATGGATTTCGGCGTGTTCCGCTCGGAGGCCGGCTCGACCTGGGCGCAGGTCAACGACGGAATTCGGGCCGCGAGCAGCCTCTCGATCGCCCTCGACCCGCGCGATGCAAAGAAGGTCTATGCGCTGACGACAGCGGGCTTCGCCCGAAGTATGGACGGCGGCCAGGCGTGGACCGTCGACCGCCTCGCGCCGACGGGCGTTGGCGGCGCGCTGGCGGTCAGCCCGACCGACTCCGACGTCGTCTTCGCCTCGGGCTCGCACGTTGGGCTCGTCCGAAGCCGCGACCGCGGTCAGACCTGGGAGACCGCGTTTGAACCGGGGAGCGGATCGGCCTCGATTGCGTTCGATGCGAACCATCCGAATGTGGTTTACCTCGCGAGCTTCTGGCCGCTGAAGAGCTCCGATGGTGGACAGACCTGGCATCTCCTGAGCTCCGCGATCGACCTCGAGGGAATGGCCCTGATCGCGGTGGACTCCCAGGACAGCGACGTGATCTACGGGGTCGCGGCTCCTCACTACGCGACGTCCTTCTACCGAAGTCCCGACGGCGGTACGACCTGGATCGAGGATGCGCTCGTCTCGGCTTTCGGTCACGTGACTGCCGTGGTCCCCGATCCGAAGTTTCCCGGCACCGTGTGGGTTGCGACGGATGCCGGTTTGCTCCGCTCGTCGGATTCCGGCATCACCTGGGGCAGCGGCGGGTTTACCGAATCCGTTGCGGCGATGACGACGGACGGGGCGACTCCCCAAACGCTGTACGTCGGGACTCCCGACGGCCGCCTCTTCGGAAGCTCGGACGAAGGCGCGAGCTGGCAGCAGTTCGAGCACTTCATCTTCGGACTGCCGATTCGCGCGCTCGCAGCCGATTCGTCGCGCGGAACGATCGACGTCGCCACCGAGGCCGGGGTGTACCAGGCTGCGCTCGGCCGGCCGACGCGCACCCTGCCGCCGCGGTAGATGGTGGACGCTGGACCATGATCGGCATCTTTCTCGCGGCTGTCTGGCTCGCTCAGTTCGGCCGGCCGGGCGTCGCCGGGGACGCCGTACCGGCGGTCCGCCAGATCGACCCGCCCGCGCCTTACGATGCGAAGACAGGACGCTGGAGGAGCAGCGGGCCTTCCGGCGGCGAAGTCAACGGGATCGCCGTGGATCCGGCAGACTCTCGGGTCGAATACGCCACGATGGGGAACGGCTACACCAACGACGAGCATCGGATCGGCGGCATCTTCAAGACCGTGGACGGCGGGTCGAGCTGGCGCGAAGTCGGGCCTCCCGAAGAATCTTTCTTCACCGTGGCGGTGGCGCATTCCGATCCCCACGTCGTCTACGCCTCGTCGTACGCCGCGCTCTGGAGATCGACCGACGGGGGCAGGAGCTGGACCACGGTCCTGACGGCGATCTACGGGCCTCCGTCTCGGGCCGAGATCGACCCCGCCGATGCGAATCACGTCTGGGTCGTCGCCGACGGCTCCGCCAGGCGCAGCATCGACGGCGGCGCGACGTGGACGCCGATGTTCGCCGCCGAAGGGGTGGGATTCGATTCGGGCGTCCCGTCCCGGCTGCATCGCGTCCGGCTGGAAGAGACCGGAATCGACGGGTACTCGCTTCGCTTCGCGTACAGCGACGATCGCGGCGCCACGTGGTCGTCGGGGGGGACGTTCGACCGAGGCTACGGCCCAGGGCGCATCGTCGGCGACCCCACCGATCCGGATACCGTGTACACGACGGGCGACATTTTCCGGAGCACCGATCGGGGGGCGTCCTGGACGCGGCTGCCGAACGATCTCGGGAGGTTCAGCGACCTCGCCGTCGATCCGCTTCATCCCGATACTCTCTACGGCGCGACCGGTAACGACCTGTTCGTCAGTCGCGATGACGGCACGACGTGGACCGTGATCCTCGATGCGCTCGCGGGGTCCGTCGCCGCCGTCCCGTTCGATGGATTCACTCGTGTCTTCGCGGGAACCTATCGCGGGCTCTACGCTTCCGATGACGGGAACACCTGGACCGCGTCCGTCTCCGGGTTGCGCGGAGCGCCCTGGCAGTCGATTGCCCTCGATCCCACGAGTTCCGGCGCGATCTACGCCGAGGGGTCGGAAGGGTTCGCCGCGTCCCGGAACGGAGGTTCGACCTGGAGCGAAGATCTGATGTCTCCCGCCGCCGGATCGGCAGTCGCCGTGAGCCCCGCCGATCCGTCGCGGATCCTCGCGTCCGGATGGTCGTCCGGGATCGTGCGCAGCCGGGATGCGGGTGCGACCTGGGAGGCGGTCTTCTCGCCCTATGGAAACGCGTCGACGATCGTCTTCGACCCCAAGAATCCCTCGACCGTCTATGCGGCCGTCTTCTATCCGATCAAGAGCACGGATGGCGGCGAGACCTGGCATTCGATCATCCATGGCGTCGAGTCGTACTCCACGAACACCATCGCGGTCGATTCGGGCGACTCCTCGATCGTCCATCTGCTGACTTACCAGAACGCGCTGTTTCGCAGCACGGACGCGGGCGAGACCTGGGTCCTCGACGCCGGGCTCGACCTTGGCTATTACACGCGCCTTCAGGCATTGCTCGCCGACCTGGGCCGACCGGGTGTGGTGTGGGTCGGCACCTCGAGCGGTTTGTATCGCGGCGACTCGTCCGGCACCGTCTGGAGCCCGACCGGGCTCGTCGATTCGGTTGTCGCGGTTGCGGCCGACGGCGCCCCGGAAGGAGCGCTCTACGTCGCGTCGGCTTCCGGAGTCGTCTCCCGGAGCCTGGACGAGGGCGCGACCTGGGAGCCGCTGGGAACCGGTCTTCCGCCGCGGGTCATCTCGTCGCTCCTCGTCGACGAAAAGCGAGGCGTGCTCTACGCCGCCACCAACGACGGCGTCTACTCGCTCGATCTGCGTCGGCAACCGCACGCATTGCCGCCTCGCTGATGGCATCTGCCCAATGATCGGCGTGCTCCTCGCCGCGTCTCTCCTGGCCTCGGAGCCGCGCGCTCCGGTCGAGCCGCCGGGCAGCTGGACGACCCACGGCCCGTATGGCGGCTCCGTGGGCTTCGTCATCGATCCAGGCAACTCGGCGACCATCTACGCCGCCGGAGGTGGCGACATCTTTCGCAGCAGAGACCGCGGGGCGAGCTGGAGCTCGATCGGCCTTCCCTCGGGCGCGCTGGCGATCAGCCCGTCGGACCCTCGCGTCGTCTACGCGGGACAATTTCGATCAACAGATGGAGGCGTGACCTGGACACCGACTACGCCGCCGTTCGACAGCGGCGGCGGAATCCTCGGGGGCATCACCGCCTTCGCCGTCGATCCCCTCGACTCGGAAATCGTGTATGCGGCCGTCAGCATCACGGATTTCAGCGTGGACTTCGCTCCGATCGAGGTCCAGGTCTTCAAGAGCGTCGATGGCGAACAGACGTGGACGCTGATCTACGACACGGGCCGGGCCTACCAGGCCAACTACTCCGCGCGCGGCCTCGTCGTCGATCCCGGGAACCCGGCGAGCGTGCACCTCGCGCTGAACCAGAGCCTGCTCAACAGCACGGATGGGGGACTGCACTGGAGCCCGGCCCTCGACGTGGGCACGTACGTCATCGCGAACCTGGCCGTTGCTTCGGGCGGCCCTCTTTATTCTGGAACCTATCTCGGCGGAGTGTTTCGAAGCGACGACGACGGGCTGACCTGGTCTCCCATTAACGCCGGCCTTCCCGCGGATGCGCTGGCGGCGACGGCCGTCGTCACCGCTCAGGCCGACGCCTCCAAGGTCTTCGTCGTGACGTCGGCGGGGATCTTCGTCAGCGACAATGGGGGAGCGAGTTGGGCGCAGCGGTCCGATCTCGTCGGGGGTTCCCTCGCCGTGGATCCGCGCGATTCCTCCCGCTTGTACTGGTCCGGACGCGACGAGCGAGTCCTCGTGAGCGACGACGAGGGTCTGCACTGGTACGAATCCGACACGGGGCTTCGATCGACGACCCAGCTCGGAGTCTGCGTCGACCCTGCGGACCCGTCGAGAGTGTTCGCGGCCCTCGCCGGCAGTGTTGCGAGGTCGACGGACCGGGGGAGCCATTGGTCGATCCCGAGCGCGGGCTTCCCCGCTGACTCGATCCCTTCCCTGGTCATCGCGGATCCCCGGGATGCCAGCGTGCTCTATGCCGCGGCCGGCTACTCCGGCGTCTTTCGAAGTGCCGATGCGGGGGTCCACTGGGTAGCGATCAACGAGGGTCTCGGAGAGGCTCCCTATTACTACGTGAGCTGGATCGCGCTGGATCCTGAGAACCCCGGCGTGTTGTATGCGGCGACCCACCTCGGAGTTTTTCGAACGAATGACGGCGGCGGCTGGTCTCCCGCCAATGCGGGGCTCGGAGGCAAGCAGAGGGGCATGGTGGTGGTGGATCCGAACGATGGATCGCTGCTGTATGCGCCGCTGTTGGGAAGCGGACTGTTTCGCAGCCGCGATTCGGGCGCCTCCTGGAGCCCGACCGGCTTGATGTCACAGGTTCTCTACGTCGCCATCGATCCTCGAGACTCTTCTCATCTCCTGGCGGGAACGAGTCTCGGGCTTGTTCACAGCGTCGACGGCGGCCAGACCTGGAACCCGACGGGCCTGACCTCCGTCGTTCTTTCCCTCGTCTTCGATCCGCGAAGCTCCTCGGTCGTCTATGCGGTCGCCGGCGGCGGTGTTCTCCGCAGCGGCGACTCCGGTCAGACGTGGACTCGTTTCGGCGCGGGCCTTCCCGACAGCGACTTCGAGACGTTCACGAGCGTCCACGGCGAGTTCCTCGCGATCGACCCATCGGGGACGCCCCTCTACGTCGCGACGCCCCGACACGGCGTCTACTCCCTCTCGATGAGGGAAACCACCCGAACGCTCCCTGCACGTCCTGTTCGATAGACTCGCCTCGTGCCGAAGTCTCCCTACTCCGACAAGGCCGTCCCCTCCTTCGCCGACGCGCCGGCGGCGATCCTGATCTGCGGCGATGTGGAGTTCTTCGTCGAGGAGGCGGTCGCGCGCGCGAAGGAGACGCTCGCGGATGCCGACACCGAGGTCCTCGCCTTCGACGACGACGCGCCGGCCGAGGCGGTCTCCGACGCGCTCCTGAACCGCTCCCTCTTTTCCCCGCGGCGGCTGGTCCAGCTGGACGTCTCGCGGATCCTGGGCACGGACAAGCCCGCCGACCTGCTCGACGCCGCACTCGAGGCCTGGGAGCTGCGGACGCCCGCGGGCCGGCGCACGGCGTTCAAGGCCGCCCGGGCGCTCCTCGCCGCGCTCGACCTGCCGTCCTCGGCGAACCCCGACGAGAACGCCGAGGCCGCGGCGCGCAAGGTCCGCCGCAAGGACGAGGCGCCGCTGCTCGCCGAGATCCTCAAGGAGCTGCCGCCGGAGAGCGCCGGCGCCGGCGCGATCCTCAAGGCGGCGCTGCGCACGGTCATCGCGCGTGAGCAGAACGACGGAACCGTCGCGCTCCTGACCGCGGTCAAGCCGCCCTCCGGAGTCGACCTCGTCAAGGAGATCGAGAAGCGGGGGCTCGTCCTCGAGGCGTCCGTCGGCAAGGAGGCCGAGCCGGCGCTCCGGCGCCTCGCGTCCACGCGCGCGAAGGAGCGCGAGGTGGGCATCGAGCCCGCCGCGATCGAGAGGCTCCTGCGGCGCACCGACGCGCGGCCCGAGTCGTTCGCGTCGGAGCTCGGAAAGCTGCTCGAGTGGGCGGGGAAGGGCGGGCGGATCCGCGCCGCGGACGTCGACACGAACGTGCAGGACGAGGCCTCGGAGGACGTCTACGAGTTCTTCGAGGCGGTCGGCCGGCGCGAGGCCAGGGACGCGCTCGCGCGGCTCGAGCGGCTCTTCGACGGGCGCGAGGTTTCTCAGGGCGACCTCGCGGTCGACACGGACCGGGACTGGCCCGCCAAGTTCCTGGGCATGCTGACGGCCGAGATGCGCCGCATGCTGCTCATCCGCGCGCGCCTCGACGAGACGGGCCCCGGAGGCTTCGACGCGCAGATGTCCTATTCCACCTTCCAAGCCCGCGTCCTGCCCCGCCTGATGGCGCCCGCCACGCCGTTCGGGCGCTCGCCGTTCGAGAACGCGTCCGGCCGCCCGGCGCATCCCTTCGCGCTCTACCGCGCGGCCCAGCGCTCCGCGCGCTTCACGTCCCCGCAGCTGGCACGGGCCCTGGCCCGCGCGGCGGAGGTCGACGTCAAGATGAAGGACTCGGCTCCGGTGCTCGAGACGCTGACGGCGTTCGTCGGAGAGCTGATCGCGGGGACGTAGCGGGCGAACATGCGGGGGACGGCGCCGCTGTTGCGGTCGCCGCCCTGTCTGTGTGGGAGGGTCGCGTGTCTGACCTAATATACGCAGCAGATTGGCCGACAGTTTCACGCTCGACCTGACGCCCCGAACCGCCCTGATCACAGGGGGTTCGCGGGGCATCGGCCGCGCCGTGGCGGACCTCCTGGCGCGGGCAGGGGCGCGCGTCGCGATCAACTACCGGCGCGACGAGGCCGCGGCCAACAAGGCGGTCCGCGAGATCCGCACCGCCGGCGGCGAGGCGATGGCGGTGGCGGGCGACGTCTCGAATCCCGAGCAGGCGCGCCAGCTCGTGCGCGACGTGGTCTCGGCCTGGGAGCGCCTCGACATCCTGATCAACAACGCGGGGATCTGGGAGGAGGACGTCGCGGGACGCGGCGATCTCGACGTCTGGGACCGGACGTACGCCGTCAACCTCCGCGGCGCCTACCTCGTGACCGACGCCGCGGTGCCGCACCTCATGAAGCACGGCGGCTCGATCGTGTTCGTCTCCTCGACCGCGGGCCAGCGGGGCGAGGCGCGCCACTCGGCCTACGCGTCCTCCAAGGGCGCGCTCATCTCCTACACGAAGTCGCTCGCCGAGGAGCTGGGGCCTCGCGGCGTGCGCGTCAACTGCGTGGCGCCGGGCTGGGTCGACACCGACATGGCGGCCGGGACGCTGTCCCAGCCGGCGCGCCGCAACGAGATCGAGAAGGAGATCCCGATCGGCCGCGTGGCCTCGCCGGCGGACGTCGCCGGCCCGATCCTGTTCCTGGTCTCGGACCTCGCGCGGCACGTCCAGGGCGAGGTCCTGAACGTCAACGGCGGGAGTGTCCTCGCGGGCTAGCGTAGGTTGGGGGCGATGGAGCGGCTAGACAGGAAGGACCTCCGATTCATCCTCGGCTGCCTGCTGGTCATCGCCGTGGGGGCGGCGATCACGGCCGTTCTCTTCCGTCGCGCCTTCCCCGAGGCGTCGATCGAGTTCCGCGTCAACCGCCAGCAGGCGCGCGTCCTGGCCGAGAAGTTCCTCGCGGAGCGCGGGACGAGCGTCGCGGGAATGCGCTTCGCCGGCCAGTTCGACGTCGACGACACCGCGAAGGTCTACCTCGAGCGCGAGCTCGGACTCGAGCGCGCCAGCCGGCTCTACGGCCGCGAGGCCAAGATCTGGAAGTGGCGGATGCGCTGGTTCCGCTCCGGGGTGCAGGAGGAGGAGCGCGCCGCGTTCTCGCCGCTCGGCGAGCTGATCGGGTTCCACTCGGTCATCAAGGAGGACGCGCCGGGCGAGAAGCTGTCGCAGGCCGAGGCGCGCGCGATCGTGCTGCGCTTCTTCGCCTCGCGCGGCATCGCGGAGTCCGCCCTCAGGCCGATCGAGGCGACGCCGACCTCGCGTCCGCACCGGACCGACTGGACGTTCGTCGACGAGCGCGACGGCGTGCGCTTCGCCGACGCGACGCTGCGGTACACGACGACCGTCTCGGGCGCGAAGCTGACCACGTATTCGGAGTTCGTCCACGTCCCGGAGTCGTGGATGCGCGATTACGAGCGGCTGCGCTCCAAGAACGAGACCGCCGGCGAGGTCGCGACCTTCGGGCTATTCGTCACGATCCTCGCGATGCTCGGGGTGCTCATCGCGAAGATCGCGCTCAAGGACGTGCCGTGGCACCTCGTCGCCGCCTTCGGCGGCATCGCCTTCGTGCTCTCGCTCGCCTCGGCGCTCAACGAGCTGCCGCTCACGCTCTTCGGGTACGACACGGCGAGCTCGCTCTCCTCGTACATGACGCGGAACGTCGTGTTCGCGATCCTCGCGGCGGTCGCCACCGGCGCCGGCATCGCCATCGTCGTGGCGTCCGCGGAGCCCGTCTACCGCGAGCGGTTCCCGCAGCACCCCGCCCTCTCACGAGCCTTCACGGCGCGCGGGGTCCAGACCCGGGGCTTCTTCAAGGCCGTCCTCCTGGGCTACGCGCTCGCCGCCTTCTTCTTCGCGTACCAGGCCGTCTTCTACGTCGTGGCGGGACACTTCGGGGCCTGGGCGCCCGCCGACGTGCCCTACAGCGACATGCTGAACACGGCCATGCCGTGGGCGACCGTGCTCCTGATCGGGTTCCTGCCGGCGGTGTCGGAGGAGGGCATCAGCCGGATGTTCTCGATCTCGTTCCTCGACCGACTCGGCGCGAGCCGCTGGCTGGCCGTCGTGATCCCCGCGTACATCTGGGGTTTCGGACACTCGACCTATCCGAACCAGCCCTTCTTCATTCGCGGCCTCGAGGTCGGCACCGCGGGGGTGCTGATCGGCTTCCTCATGCTGCGCTTCGGCGTGGTGCCCCTCCTCATCTGGCACTTCACGGTGGACGCGATCTACACGGCGCTTCTGCTCCTGCGCTCCGGCAACACGTACTACGTGGTCTCCGGCGCGATCGCGTCGGGGATCCTGCTCCTGCCGCTGCTCGTCTCGGGCCTCCTGGCGCTGCGCCGGGGCGGCTTCCTCCCCGCCGTCGGGTTGACCAACGGCGACGTCGGCTTCGTGCCCGCGCCGCCGGTCGCCGCGCTCCCCGAGGCGGCCGTTCCGCCCGTGCGGGCGCTGTCGCCGCGCGCGCGGACCGCTCTCTCCGCGGCGGCGATCGTCCTCCTCGCGACGTTCCTCGCCCCCGAGGGACCGGAGCCGCCGCTGGCCGAGGACGCGACCGGGCGCGAGGCGGCGCGCCTCATCGGCGAGAAGTTTCTCCGCGCCAATGGCGTCGACCCCGCGCCCTGGCGCCACGTCGTCTACCAGGGCACGGGCTTCGCGGACGACGAGCAGATGCGCCGGGCGAAGCCGCAGGACGAGGCCGGCATCCCGGGGTTCTCGGAAGAAGCCGCGCGCTACGTGATCGAGAAGGGCGGCCTGCCGGCGTTCTCGCGGCTCGCGCGGGCCCAGCTGCCGCCGTCCTACTGGGTGGTCCGCTTCTACCAGGTCGAGAAGAAGGAGGAGTGGAAGGTCCTGATCGACACGCGCCGGTCGCGCGTCGTGACCTTCGTGCATCCCGTCGCCGAGGACGCGCCGGCCTCGCCGCCGCCGACGGAGGACGACGCCCGGCGGCGCGCCCTGTCCGCCGCGCAGAAACTGGGCTATCCGGCGGACCGCTACGCGGTCATGGAGGTGGGCACCGAGAACCGTCCGAAGCGCACCGACACGACCGTCGTGCTGCAGGCGGCGGATCCGGCGATCGGCGACGCGCACCCGCGCCTGACCGCGGCGTTCCACGGCGGCAGCCTCGCCGCCATGCTGCCGAGCATCCGCATCCCCGAGGAGTACGTGCGGGCGCATCGCAAGAGCTCGGTCGCGGACGTCCTGCTCGTCGCGGTCAAGGTCGTGGCCGCGGGCGCGCTCCTGGGCGTCGCGGTGATCCTCTTCCTGCGCGTCGTCCGGAGCGCCGAGTTCCGCTGGAGGCAGATCGTGCGTCCGCTGCTCTGGACGGCGGTGCTCGCGGCCGCCGGGCTCGCGAACACGATCCCGTATCTCTTCCGCGGCTACGACACCTCGAAGCCGATGTCGCTCTTCCGCGTCGGCCTCACGATCTCTCTCTCGATCGGCTGGCTGGGAATGCTGCTCATCGCGGCGCTCGGGTTCGTGCTGCTCACGGCCGCCCGCCCCGGCTGGGACTGGGCGCTCCGCCGGCGGGGCTCGCTTCGGGACGCCATCGCGCGGGCCGCGATCGCGGCGGCGGGCATGGCCGGGCTCGCGCACGTCTTCCACCTCGTGGAGATCCGGATTCCCGCGCTCTACGATCCCGATCCGACGCTCCCCGTCAGCCTCCAGTACGTGGTGCCGGCGATCGACGTCCTCTGGGGGGCGGCCCGCGGGACGTTCGCGCTCGCCCTTCCGGCGGCGGTCATTGCCCTGGCCTCGCGCCTGACGTTCTTCCGGTCGGCCGCGGGACGCGCCCTCGGGCTCCTGGCGATCGCCGCGGCCATGGTCCCGACGAGCCTCAGCACGCCGGGGGCCTTCCTGTCGGACTACCTGCCGGCGGTTCTCACGGCGGCCTGGCTGGGACTCTGCGCGTTCGTGCTCCTTCGCGACAACGCCGCGGCCTGGGTGCTCTTCGGCCTCTTCGCCTTCGGCGGGCGCGGCGCCCTCGAGCTGCTGGCGCAGCCGGCCGCCGCCGACCGCGCCGCGGGGGTGGTCGCCGTGGTCCTCCTCGCCGTCGCCGGGATCGCGTTGCTCGCGGGGCGGCGGGACTGGGAGCCGCCGTCGCCCATGGTCCTGCCCGTCCCCGTCCCGCTCTTCGCCGGGCCCGGCGCCGCCGCCGCGTCCGAGCCGCCCGAGCCGGCGCCTACGACCCCGTCGAGTGGTACCGCTTGACGCCGGAGTTCCAGACCGCGAGCGCGAGCGAAAGGGCGAGGGCCGCGACCAGCGGGACCGCCCAGAACTCGCGCGCGAACTCGCCTCGCTTGAGGAAGCGCACGACGGGATAGAACGACGCGAAGGCGAAGGGGACCACGAACGACAGCGTGAACCGGATCCAGCCGTCGTAGATCGTCAGCGGATAGCGGCCGAACTGCATCAGGTTGAACACGGGCGGCACGATGCCGATCCGGTCCTCGATCCAGAACGACGTCGCGGTCAGCCCGATGAAGATCGCCAGGTAGATGGTCGCGCCGAAGACCGCCCACGACACGAACAGCAGCACGTCGAGGGCCGAGAACGTGAGGTGCAGGCGGTGCGACGCCCAGACGACGGCGGCCACGCCCGTCACGGTCTCCTGCAGGGCCTCCAGCCGGAACGCCTCGAAGAGGACCTGGAAGACCGAGTCGACGGGGCGGACCAGCACGCGGTCGAACCGTCCCTCGATCAGGTAGCGGTCGGAGAAGAGGTACAGGTTCCAGGACAACACGTTGAAGACGCCGAGCGGGATGAGCGAGAAGCCGTAGAGGAAGACCATCTCGTCGAAGCTCCAGCCCGAGACGCCGGGAACGCGGGAGAACACGATCAGGAGGAAGCCGAACGACGCCGCCGTGCCGAGGAAGGACGAGAAGACGCTCGTGAAGAAGTCCAGCCGGTACTCGAGCCGCGCCTTCGCGTACTGCGAGAAGTAGAGGACGAAGAGACGGGCGTGACGGATCAGGCTGCGCCGCAACGTCCTACCCGCCCTGAATCGTGATGCGGCGCTGCGAACGCTTCCACGCCCAGTGCCCGAACAGCAGCAGCGCCGCCGTCCAGCCCGCCTGCAGGGCCAGGAGCCTCGCGGCCTCGAGGCCGGTCGCCTTCCCGAGGTACAGCGCCGCCGGGGTGAAGTTGATGTGCGGGAAGGGAGACGCGAGGAGCAGCGTGCGCAGCGGCTCGGGGAAGAGCGTCGTCGGGATGAGCAGCCCCGACACGAGCTCGAGCAGCAGGTACTTGGCGCGGAGGATGCCCAGGATCGACTTGCTGCGGATGGCGATCAGGCCGACGAGGAAGTTGATCGAGGCGACCAGGAAGAACGCCACGACCGCGGACCACAGGAACAGGAGCCCGGCCGCGAGCGAGGCCGGCGGCTTCATCGGGAAGATCAGGGCGAGCACGATCGTGATGGGCAGGGTGAAGAGGATCGCGCGGAACGCCGACTGCCCGGCGGCGTCCGCGATCATGACCGTCTGGAAGTCCACGGGGCGGATGAGGTTCATCGCGAGCTTGCCCTCCTGGACCTGCGTGCCCATCTCGCGGTCGATCTCGTTGAAGTAGAACGAGCGGATCGCCCATCCCACCGCGACGTAGGTGATCATGTCGTCCAGCGAGAGCCCCGCGACCGGATGGCCGCTGCGAAACACCGCGCGCCAGATGAAGTAGTAGACGGAGACGTTGAACAGGTACGTCAGCACGCCCACGTAGTACCGCGCCCGGAACGCCAGCATGTTGAGGAAGCCGATGCGGGCGAAGGACGCCGCGGCGCGCCAGGGGGAGACGGCGGCCGGGGCCGGCGCGGACCAGGCGGAGACGGCCTCGCTCACGCGATCCCTTCCTTGTAGATGCGCTTGACGACCTCCTCGACCTCGGGCTCCTCGATCGTGATGTCGGTGACCTCGAAGCGGTTCACGATCTCCTTGACCGCCGTCGCGGGAGCCGTGGCGCGGCGGTCCACGTCCAGGCGGTAGCGGTGCAGCCCGACCTCGCGCGCGGAGAGGCCCAGGAACGTGAGCTCCGCGGGCTCGGGCGCGCGCTTGACGTCGAAGACGATGGACGTCACGGGCAGGATCCGGTCGCGCAGCTCGTCGAGCGCGCCGTCGAAGAGGAGCCGGCCGTGGTCGATCACGATGACGCGCCGGCAGAGCGTCTCGATGTCGGCCAGGTCGTGCGTGGTCAGGAGCACGGTCGTGTTCTCCTGGCGGTTGATCTCGATCAGGAACTCCCGCACGTTGGCCTTGGCCACGATGTCCAGCCCGATCGTGGGCTCGTCCAGGAAGAGGAGAGGGGGGCGGTGCAGGAGCGAGGCCGCCAGGTCGCAGCGCATCCGCTCGCCCAGCGAGAGCTTGCGCACGGGCTGGTGGAGGTACGCCCCGAGCCCGAGGACGCGGTCGAACAGCGCCATCCGCTCCGCGTACTGCGCCTCGGTCAGCCCGTAGATCTCCTTGAGCAGGCGGAACGACTCCACCACGGCGATGTCCCACCAGAGCTGCGTGCGCTGGCCGAAGACGACGCCGATCGTGGCGACGTAGCGCGTCCGGTCGCGGTGCGGGACGAACCCGTTGCAGGAGACCTCGCCGGAGGTCGGGGTCAGGATGCCCGTGAGCATCTTGATCGTCGTGGACTTGCCGGCGCCGTTGGCCCCGATGTAGCCGACCATCTCGCCGGGGCGGATCGAGAAGGTCACGTCGGCGACCGCGGCGGTCTCGGTCGCCGTGCGGCGGACGAGCGAGCGCAGCGCCGCCGCGAGGCCCTCCCGCCGCCGGTACGTCCTGAAGATCTTCGTCAGGCGTTCGACGCGGACCATCTGTCGCGGGCCCGTCTCCGTCACGGCTTCTTCCGCCCGAGATCGCGCAAGGCGAGCGCCCTTGCGTAGATCTCCCGGGTCGGATGGCCCGTCCGGCGCGCGATCTCCCGGGACAGCGCCTTGACGGCCGAGCCCGCCGCGAGCGCCTCGCGGATCCGACCGTCGACGTCGTCCGCGTCCGCCGCCTCGCGGGCCTCCGCCGCGCCCCGCCGGCCCTCGACGACGATCGTGATCTCCCCGCGGACGGCGCCTCGCCCGCGGAGCTCGCGCGCGAGCTCGGGCAGCGTGCCGTGCAGCGTCTCCTCGTGCAGCTTGGTCAGCTCGCGGGCCACGCAGGCGCGCCGGCCGCCGAGCACGCGGGCCGCGTCCTCGAGGGAGTCGGCGAGGCGGTGCGGCGCCTCGAACCAGATCAACGTCTCGGCGCGGTCGCGCAGCGCCTCGAGGAACCGGCCGCGCTCGCCCTTGCGCGCCGGCAGGAATCCCACGAACACATGCGGCACCGGAGGCAGCCCGGAGACCGCGAGCGCGGCGGCCGGAGCGGACGGACCCGGAAAGACGAGGACGCGAAAACCCGCGGTCACCGCGGCGTCGACGAGGCGGGCGCCCGGGTCCGACAGCGTCGGCATCCCCGCGTCGGTCGTGATCGCCACCGTCTCGCCGGCGCGCAGCCTCTCGAGCAGCTCGGCGACCCGCGATTCCTCGCGCGGCGCCGGGCAGGAGATCCGCCGCGCCGTGAAGCCGAAGCGCGCGGCCAGCTTCGCGGTGACGCGCGTGTCCTCGCAGAAGATCGTCGTCGCCTCGGCCAGCGCGTCCCGGGCGCGAGGCGAGAGATCGTCGAGATTGCCGATCGGCGTGCCGACGACGTACAGCTTCCCGGACCCGGCGTCGCTCATGGGGATCGCAAAATATCAGGAGTCCGACACTCACGTATGATTCGCGCATGCGTCGGCCTGTGCTCGCGCTCGCGGTGTGCCTGATGGGCCTGCCGGCCGCGCAGGGAGAGGGCGTGGCGGCCGACGCCGCGCGCGGAGTCGTCGATCGCATCGCCGCCACCGTCAACGACATCGCGATCCCCGAGAGCGAGCTGCGCAAGGCGATGGTCGTGTCGGCGCTGACGCCGGAGCCGGGGGAGGGCGCGGACGCGTTCCGCGGGCGCGTCCTCGACGCCCTCATCGACCAGCATCTCCAGTACGAGGACGCGTCGCGCTTCGGTCCCGCGCCGCCGGACGCGGCCCAGATCGAGGACGCCATGGCGCGCCTGCGCGAGCGGCTCAAGGCCGAGGGCAAGGACCCCGACGCGGAGTTCGCGCAAGCCGGGCTCACGACCGAGGAGGTCCGCGCCTCGCTCGAGCGCCAGCTCGTCATCGCGCGGTACCTGCGGGAGCGGTTCGCCCCGATCGCCTTCGCGGACGAGCAGCAGGCGCGCGAGGAGTACGAGAAGCGCTACGTTCCCGAGCAGGCCGCGGCCGGGCAGCCGGCGCAGCCGTTCGAGACCGTCGCCGAAGAGATGCGCAAGCGCGCCTCCGAGAGGGCGTTCGACGAAGAGGTCGCGCGGTGGCTCAAGGACCTGAGGCAGAAGTCCCGCGTGTCGATCTACCGCCTCGCCGTGCCGGTTCCCTCGGACCGCGCCGCGACGGTCCTGTCCGCGGCCCCGACGCCTTCGGGCGCGGCGGCCCCGCCGCCCTCGAGGACGCCGGGGCCATGACCACGCTGTCGCTCGTTCTCGGCGTCTGGCTCGTCCTGGCCCGGCCGGCGGCCCCGACACCCTCTCCATCCGCGGCGACCCTGCGCGACGTGCCCGTGCCCATGAGGGACGGCGTCGTCCTGCGGGCGGACGTGCTGAGACCGAGCGAGTCGGGCAAGTTCCCCACGCTCATCCTTCGCACGCCCTACAACCGCAGCCGCGGAGAGGAGAGCGAGGTCGTGACGCAGGCCCTGGCGCGCGGCTACGCGATCGTTCTCCAGGACGTGCGGGGGCGATACGCCTCGGGCGGCGAGTACGTGCCGTACGCGAACGAGGGAAAGGACGGCTACGACACGATCGAGTGGGCCGCCGCGCAGCCCTGGTCGAGCGGCGACGTCGGAACGTTCGGCCTCTCCTACCCGGCCGCGGTGCAGTGGCTCGCCGCGGTCGAGTCGCCGCCGCACCTGAAGGCGATGGTTCCCGCGATGACCTTCTCGTCGCCGCGGAACTTCTTCTACGCCGGCGGCGCGTGGGACCTCTCCTGGATCTCCTGGATCTGGGACAACATCGCGCCGGACGCCCGCGTCAAGAAGAGCCTCCCGGGCCCGCGCACGGGCCGCGAGGCCGGCGCGGCCTGGAGGGCGAAGGAGGGCGCGATCCTGCCGTTCCGCCTGCCGCTGACCGACCTGCCCGAGCTGCGCGCCGAGGCGCCGTTTTACTTCGACTGGCTCGCGCACCCGCCCGAGGACGCGTACTGGGACTGGGCCGAGCTGCGCGGCCGCTACGGCAAGGTGCGCGCCGCGGTGCTGAACATCTCGGGATGGCACGACGAGGCCTACGGGCCCGAGGGCGCGATGACCAACTTCCAGGGCCTCGTCGCGGCGCGGGCGGGGGAGAGCGACCCGCGGACGCGGATCATCCTGGGTCCCTGGGTGCACGGAGGCGTCGACTCCGGCCGCGCCGGCGAGCGTGTCTTCGGGCCGCAGGCCGAGCTCGATTACCCCGGAGAGATCCTGCGGTTCATGGACCGTTACGTGCGCGGGCTCGAAAACGGTGCGGAGAAGGACCCGCGTGTCCGCGCGTTCGTGATGGGGGAGAACGTCTGGCGGTCGGCCGACGCGCTGCCGCTTCCCGGCACGACAGCGGTCTCGCTCTATCTCGCGCCGGGCGGCCGTCTCGTGCGCGAGGCGCCGGCCGCGAAGAAGGCCGCCGAGCCGACGGCGTTCGCGTCGGATCCCGCGAACCCGGTGATCAACGCGTTCGCGGGCAAGGCCGGAGCCCACGACTACCGCGCGCTCGCGGTCCGGAAGGACGTCGCGGTGTTCGAGACGGAGCCGCTGGAGCAGCCGCTGCGCGTGGTCGGAGCGATCGAGACCGAGATCGCGCTGTCCGCCGACGCGCCCGACGTCGACCTCTGGGTGAAGCTCGAGGACGTGGCGCCCGACGGCACCGCGTGGAACCTCTCGAGCCCCGGCACGGACGTGCTGAGAGCCTCGTGGCGGGAGGCAGGCAAGCCGCGGAAGCCGCTCCGGTCCGGCGAAGTCGCCGTCCTGCGGCTTCCCAACCTCCGGACGGGCAACCTGTTCGCCAGGGGCCACCGCGTCCGGATCGTCCTCTGCGGCAGCTTCATGCCGGACTTCTCGCGAAATCTCCAGACGGGGGAGTCCGAGACGTCCTCCGGAAAGACGCGGAAGGCGGTGATCCGGATCCACCACGACGCCTCGAACGCGTCGCGGATCGTCTTGCCCGTGGTGCCGGACGAGCCGAAGCGATGAGCCGTGCGGCCGCAGCGGCGCTCGCCGCCTTTCTGGCGGCGTCGAGCGCGCGGGCCGCGCGGATCGAGCAGGTCTTCATCCCGATGCGCGACGGCGTCAAGCTCGCCGCGGACATCTGGCATCCCGACGAACGCACCGGCCCCTTTCCCGTCCTCCTCGAGTACCTGCCGTACCGCAAGACCGAGGCCCGCGGCGGCAGCGCCCCTCTCTACTCCTACTTCCTGCGCCACGGGTACGTCGTCGTGCGCGCGGACATCCGGGGAACCGGCAACAGCGAGGGGACGCTCATTCCGTACGAGTACAGCGAGATCGAGCAGCGCGACGGCGAGGACGTCATCGCGTGGCTCGCGCGCCAGCCCTTCTCGACCGGAAGCGTCGGGATGTTCGGCATCTCGTGGGGAGGCTTCAACTCGATCCACATGGCCATGCGCCGCCCGCCGGCGCTGAAGGCGATCATCGCGGTCGACGCGACCGACGACCTCTGGCACGACGACGTGCACTTCATGGACGGGATCATGCACGTCGACACCTGGGAGATGAGCCAGGACCTCGCGAACGCGATGCCGGGCGCGCCGGACTACGTCCTCGACGAGCGCTACTTCGCGGACCGATTCGACCAGCCGCCCTGGATGCTGACCTACAAGGCGCAGCAGCGCGAGGGCCCGTTCTGGGATCGCACGGCGCCGAAGATGCGGTACGAGGCCATCCAGGCCGCGACGATGATGATCGGCGGCTGGTACGACGGCTACCGCGACAGCATCCCGCGCATGCTCGAGCACCTGAAGGCGCCCGCGAAGGGAATCGTCGGCGCGTGGGACCATACCTATCCCGACGAGCCGTA
This sequence comes from Thermoanaerobaculia bacterium, assembly GCA_036406835.1. Lineage (GTDB taxonomy): Bacteria > Acidobacteriota > Thermoanaerobaculia > UBA5066 > Gp7-AA6 > DAHUXD01. The sequence continues at coordinate 19,662 of DASXAG010000088.1, read as the reverse complement.
TCCGAAGCCCGGCTTCGACTGGCGCCACGAGGCGGTCCGCTGGTTCGACCAGTTTCTGAAGGGGAAGGACACGGGGATCCTGAAGGAGCCGCGCCTCGCCGTGTACGTGCGCGACTGGCACCCGCCGGGGCCGTACCTCGAGACGGCGCCGGGTCATTGGCGTTACGAGGACGGATGGCCGATCGCGCGGATCCGCGAGCGGGTGCTGCATCCGCGGCCCGACCGCTCCCTCGCCGACGCGCCGGGCGAAGCATCCCTCGAGCGGCTGCGCTGCGTGCCGACGACCGGCGTCGAGGCCGGGGGCCCGGTCCTGTGGTGGGGAGACGTCGCGCCCGACCAGCGTCCCACGGACGCCTTCAGCCTCGTCTACGAGACCGCGCCGCTCGAGGAGCCGGTCGAGATCCTGGGATTTCCTCAGGCCCACCTGCGCGTCGCGGCCGATGCGCCGCTCGCCGACTGGTACGCGCGCCTCAACGACGTCGCGCCGGACGGGACCGTCACGCTCGTGACCGGCGGCGGACGCAGCGGCGCGCAGCGCGTCTCCGCGCGCGAGCCGCGGGCCATCGAGCCGAACCAGCCGTTCCCGCTCGACGTCGAGCTGCACTTCACCTCGTGGGTCTTCCCGAAGGGCCACCGCATCAGCCTGTCGGTCGCGAACGCGCAGTGGCCGATGCTGTGGCCGACGCCGTATCCGGTGACGACCGCGCTGTACCTGGGACCGGGCGCGTCGCGGCTCTCCCTCCCGGTCGTGCCGGGCGGCGGTCCGCCCCGGCCGGCGCCGAGCTACCTGCCGATTCCTCCGAAGGAGTCGGAGGCGAAGCTCCCGGGCTACGAGGAGCTCCAGATGGACACGCCCTCGGCGTACGGCGAGGTCTCGTCGATCGACCGCAATCCGCGCACGGGCAAGGCGACCGTCGTCGCGACCAACAGCAGCGCGCACCGCCTCCCGTGGGGCGAGGAGCGGTACAGCGAGAGGTTCACGCACGAGGCCGAGGACGGGCACCCCGAGAAGACGTCGGTGCGCGGCGAGTACGCGACGGAGGTGGACGTCGAGGGCCGGAAGCTCCGCTGGGAGAGCGTGGTCGTGTTCTCGAGCGACCGCGAGAACTTCCGCTACCAGGGCACGCGGAAGGTCTTCGAGAACGGGAAGCTCGTCCGAGAGAAGAGCTGGGACAAGTCGATCCCGCGGGACTTTCAATGAGCGGGACGCGGCAGATGAGAATCGCGATCTTCGGCACCGGCGGTGCGGGCGGGCACTTCGGTGCGCGGCTCGCCGAGGCCGGCGAGGAGGTCGTCCTCATCGCGCGCGGCGAGCACCTGCGGGCGATCCGCGCCGAGGGGCTCCGCGTGGAGCTGGACGACCGCGAGATCACGATCCATCCCGCGGCCGCGACGGACGACCCGGCGCAGGCCGGACCCGTCGACGCCGTCCTCCTCGGCGTCAAGACCTGGCAGGTCGAGGACGCGGCGCGCGCGATGGGGCCGATGGTCGGGCCCGCGACGTTCGTCGTCCCGCTCCAGAACGGCGTGGAGGCCGCGGACCAGCTGGCCGGAGTCCTCGGGGACGAGCGCGTCCTGGGAGGCCTGTGCCGGACGCTCTCCTTCCTCGCCGGGCCCGGCCGGATCCGGAGCGTCGGGAAGGTCCACACGATCGCGTTCGGCGAGCGCGACAACCGCAAGAGCGAGCGGTCCGAGCGTCTCCTCGCGGCGTTCCAGGGTGCGGGGGTCCAGGCCTCGATCCCTCCCGACATCCACGTCGCGCTGTGGCAGAAGCTCCTGATGGTCGTCTCGCTCGGCGGCGTCGGCGCGGTCACGCAGAAGCCGATCGGCGCGATGCTGTCCGACGCGAAGACCCGCGATCGGATCCGGCGGGCGATGGGCGAGATCTTCGCGGTCGCCCGCGCGCGCGGCGTGGCCCTTCCCGACGACTCGGTGGCGAAGGCGATGGACTTCGTCGACACGCTCGCGCCCGACGGCACGTCTTCGCTCCAGCGCGACATCGCCGAGGGAAGGCCCTCGGAGCTCGAGGCCTGGAACGGCGCGGTCGTGCGGCTCGGCCGCGAGGCCGGCGTCGCGACGCCCGTGCACGCGGAGATCTACGAGGTCCTGCTGCCGCTCGAGCGCCTGGCGCGAAAGCCGAAGTGAGCCGGCGGGAGCCGCGGCGGGGGCGGCGCGTTTTCCGGTCTCGCGTCCGCAGCCCCTTCGCCGCGTAGCAGCGCCTGCAGGCGGATCGCGTCCTGCGCGGCCTGCGCGTCGCGGTCGTTGTCGAAGTAGACGTAGACCTCCGCGCCCTCCGCGGACCACTCCCGGCAGCGGACCGCCCACTCGCCCAGCTCGGCGCGGGTGTACGCGCCCTCGTAGAGCCGGCGCGCGCCGTGCAGTCGGACGTAGGCGAGCCGCCTCGAGGTCCGAAGCAGGGAGAACGGGTGCCTGCCGGCGGTGTCCGCGGCGACGAGCGCGGCGTCCCTCCGGGCGAGCGTCTCGAGCGCCGCTTCGGAGAGCCAGCTCTCGTGCCGGACTTCGAAGGCGTGGCGGAGGGGCCGGTCGCGGCCGTCCGGCGCCGTCAGCGCGGCGCGGCCGGTCGTCCGCTCGTCGTGGCGGCGCGCCCAGCGCTCGGCGCCGCGGACGTCGTCCGGCAGCGCCGCGAGGAACGCGTCGACGCGCGCGCGGTCGAAGCGGAGCTGGGGCGGCAGCTGCCACAGGATCGGGCCGAGCGTCTTCCCGAGCCGCAGGATGCCGGAGGCGAAGAAGTTCGCGAGCGGCGCGCGGAAGTGGCGGAGCTTGAGCATGTGCGTGATGTAACGGCTGCCCTTGACCGCGAAGACGAAGCCCTCGGGCACGGCGGCGCGCCACGCGTCGCAGGCGCTCGGCCGGGTCAGCGAGTAGAACGTGCCGTTGACCTCGACGGTCGGCAGCCGCTCGGCCAGGTAACCGAGCCAGCGCGACGCGGCGAGCCCGCGCGGGTAGAAGCGGTCGCGCCAGTGCGCGTAGTTCCAGCCCGACGTGCCGACGCGGATGCCCGGAGGGACGGCCATGCCGTCCGAAGGAGCAAGAGGGGTGCCGGTCTATCCCGGCGGCCAGCTCATCGGGCGGCCGCCCAGCAGGTGGAAATGCAGGTGGAAGACCGTCTGTCCGGCGCCCTCGCCGTTGTTCGCGACGAGGCGGTAGTGGTCGAGCCCGAGGTCCCGCGCGATGGCCGCGGCCCGCGACACGACCTCGCCGAGCAGCTGGCGGTCGTCGGGGCCCGCGTCCGCGAGCTTGCCGATGTGTTTGCGCGGGATCACGAGCACGTGCGTCGGCGCCTTGGGCGCGATGTCCTGGAAGGCGTAGACGTGGTCGTCGGCGTAGACCTTCTTCGACGGGATCTCGCCGCTCGCGATCTTGCAGAACAGGCAATCGCTCACTTGACTCTCCTGGCTACTTCGTTCTTCGGACGCGCGCTCCCAGGCCCGTCAGCTTCTCCTCCATCTTCTCGTAGCCGCGGTCGAGGTGGTAGACGCGGTCGATCGTCGTCTCGCCCTTCGCGGTGAGCGCGGCGATGGCGAGCGCCGCGGACGCGCGCAGGTCGCTGGCCATCACCGTCGCGCCGGTCAGCCGCGACGGGCCCTCGACGACCGCCCAGCGGCCCTCGAGGCGGATGCGGGCGCCCATCCGGACCAGCTCGGCGACGTGCTGGAAGCGGTTCTCGAAGATCGTCTCGGTGATCGTCGCGACGCCGCTCATGCCGGCGGCGAGGGCCATCCACTGCGCCTGGAGGTCCGTCGGAAAGCCGGGGTACGGCGCGGTCGCGACGTCGTGCGAGATCAGGCCGCCGTCGGCGCGGACGCGGATCGTGTCGCCGATCGTGTCGAGGCGCACGCCCGTCGCCGCGAGCCGCGTCGTCAGGGCCGCCAGGTGCTCGGGGGCGCACTTGCGGACCGCGACGTCGCCGCGGGTCGCGGCGGCCGCGAGCACGTACGTGCCCGCCTCGATGCGGTCGGGGATGATCGGGTGCGTCACGCCGTGCAGGGTCTCGACGCCCTCGATCTCGATCGTCTCGGATCCGGCGCCTCGGATCTTCGCGCCCATCGCGACGAGCATCCGCGCGAGGTCGGTGACCTCGGGCTCGCGGGCGGCGTTGACGAGGCGCGTCGTGCCGCGGGCGAGCGTCGCCGCGAGCATGACGTTCTCCGTCCCGGTCACGGTGACCGTGTCGAAGACGATCTCGGCGCCGGTCAGCCGCGCGGCCTTCGCCTCGACGTAGCCGTGCTCGAGACGCACCTCGGCGCCGAGCTTCTCGAACGCCGCGAGGTGCAGGTTGATCGGGCGCACGCCGATCGCACAGCCGCCCGGAAGCGACACGCGCACCGAGCCGGCGCGCGCGAGCAGCGGTCCCAGCACCAGGACCGACGCGCGCATCGTCTTGACGAGGTCGTAGGGGGCGCTTGCGTTGGCCGCGTCGATCTGCCGGGCGGCGATCGTCGCCGTGTGGGCGCCGGCGTCGACCTCCGCGCCGATGTGCTGCAGGAGGCGGCGCAGCGTGCGGATGTCGGCGACGTTGGGCAGGTTCGTCAGCTTCACGGGCTCCGCGGTCAGGAGCGCCGCGGCCATGCAGGGCAGCGCGGCGTTCTTGGCGCCGGCGACGGCGACTTCGCCGGCGAGACGGACGGGGCCTTCGACTACGAACTTGTCCACGGCTTCCTGGTTCGCTGGATTCTCTCCGAAGCCGATTCCAGGCGCGCCAGGCAGATGCGCGGAATCCCCTCGAGGTCGGGCTCGATGCGGACGAACCGCCAGACCGGCCGGGCGAGGATCTCGGAGCGCACCGCCTCGGACTGGCCGAAGCCGATCTCGAAGACGAGCAGGCCTCCCGGCTCGAGCACCGGGGGGAGGGTCGCCAGCAGCTGCCGGATGGCCGCCAGGCCGTCGTCTCCCGCGAAGAGCGCGCGCCGCGGGTCGTGGTCCCGCACCGTCGGGGGCAGGTGAGGCGCCTCCCCGATCGCCAGGTAGGGGGGATTCGAGAGGATCAGGTCGAAGCGCGGCCCCGTCGCGGCCAGCGCCGACAGCCAGTCGGAGGCGACGAGCCGCAGCCGGTCGAGGGCCCCGTGCTGCGCGGCGTTCTGGCGGGCCAGGGCGAGCGCGTCGAGCGAGATGTCGAGCGCGACCGCGGTGGCCTCGGGCCGCTCCAGGAGATAGGTGATCGCGATGATGCCGCTCCCGGTTCCCGCGTCGAGGATCCGGCGCGCGCCGGGCGCCTCGCGCAACGCCTGCTCGACCAGCACCTCCGTTTCGGGACGCGGGACGAGCGCGCGGCCGTCCACCCGGAAGGGCCGGCCGTAGAAGTCCCACTCCCCGATGAGGTGCTGGACCGGCACGCCCATGAGCCGCTTCTCCCACAGCCGCTCGAACCGCGCCACGACGCCGGGGTCGAGGCTCACGCGGAGATCCAGCGAGAGGGGAGAGAAGCCGCCCATGGAGTGGGCGAGCAGGAGCCGCGCGTCCCAGTTCGTGGCGTCCGCTCCGGCCGAGACGGCCCTCGAGGTCGCGGTGTCGAGGAGCTCCCTGATGGTCACGGGGGAAAGTTATCAGTTGAGAGTTATCAGTTCACAGTTTTGGAAGCCCGTCTGAAATTGAAGACTGAAAACTGAGAACTGACAGCTCGTCTCACGCCTTCGCGAGCTCTTCCTTGAGCCGCTCGGCCTGGAAGTGAGCGATCGTCGGCTCGACCAGCTCGTCGAGGTTGCCGTCGAGCACGTCCTGGAGGCGGTGCGTGGTGAAGCCGATGCGGTGATCGGTGATGCGCGACTGCGGGAAGTTGTACGTGCGGATCTTCTCGGAGCGATCGCCCGAGCCCACCATCTTCTTGCGCTCGGCGGCGATCGCGCCCTCCTGCTTCGCCTGCTCGATCTCGAGGAGACGCGCCTTGAGGACGCGCATGGCCTTCGCCTTGTTCTTGATCTGGCTCCGCTCGTCCTGGCACTGCACGACGAGCCCGGTCGGCAGGTGGGTCAGCCGCACCGCCGAATAGGTCGTGTTGACGCCCTGCCCGCCGGGGCCCGACGCGCAGAAGCGGTCGACGCGGATGTCCTTCTCGTCGACCTTGACGTCCACGTCCTCGGCCTCCGGCAGGACCGCCACCGTCGCGGCGGAGGTGTGGATGCGGCCCGACGCCTCGGTCGCCGGGACCCGCTGCACGCGATGCACGCCGCCCTCGTACTTGAGGCGCGAGTAGGCGCCGTCGCCCTCGACGAGCGCCGTGATCGTCTTGATCCCGCCGATTCCCGTGTCGTCGCGGTCCACGATCTCGACCTTCCAGCGGCGGCGCTCGGCGTAGCGCTGGTACATGCGGAAGAGCTCCGCCGCGAAGAGAGCGGCCTCGTCGCCGCCGGTGCCCGCGCGGATCTCGAGGAACACGTTGCGGGAGTCGTTGGGGTCGCGGGGCAGGAGCAGGACCTTGAGCTCCTCCTCGAGTCTCGCGAGGCGCTCCGTGAGCGCGGCGCGCTCCGTGGCGGCCATCTGGTAGAGCTCGTCGCCCGGCGAGAGCGACTCGACCATCTCCCGGGCCCCGTCGAGCTCCTTCTGAACCTGCCGCGTCTCCTCCGTCTTCTGGATGATCGGCTGGAACTCGGTCAGCGTCTTCTGGGCCTCGCGGACGGCGCGATGGTCCTGGACGAACTCCGGGTCGGCCAGGCGGGCCCGGACCTCTTCGTACTTGCGGCGGATTTCTTCCAGTTTCTCGAACATAGAAAAGCTCACGGCTGACGGCTCTCGGCCATCAGCCAGACAGACCGGTCCTGGGCCGCTAGAGGGCTGCGGAGGGGTAACCGAAGGGCGGGCGGGGGTTCATGCCCCTAAGCGGAAGAGCCCGAGGCCTTCTTCTCGTAGCGCTTGCGGAACCGTTCCACGCGGCCGGCCGAGTCGACCAGCTTCTGCTTTCCGGTGAAGAAGGGGTGGCACTTGCTGCAGATCTCGATCCGCAGCTCCTTCTTGGTGGAACGGGTGGTCCAGGTCTCGCCGCAGGCGCAGTGGACCAGGACCTCGTGCAGCTCGGGGTGGATCGTGGGCTTCATGGGACGCGGCATTCTACGGATCCGGAGGTCCCGGCGCAACCCCCCGCCCGAAGGCCCTCCCGGAGGCCTTTCCGGCGGGGGGCACGGCCCGGAGGGGAGGCCGCGCTAGAATCCCGAAGTTCCAGAGTCATAAGGGCAAAAGCGTAAGGCCGAACCGTGTTTTACCTCTACGTCACCGCACCCGGCATGGCCGCGCGAAAGCTCTCGCTCGACCGGCCGGTGACGACCGTCGGCAGGTCGTCGATGAACGACCTGCCCATCTCCGACAAGATGCTCTCCCGCCAGCACGCGCGCATCGTGCGCGACACCGACGGCGGCCTCACGGTCGAGGACCTCGGCTCGCGCAACGGCACGTTCCTGAACGGCGAGCGGCTGACGACGGTCCAGGCGCTCAAGCCCGGCGACCGGATCACCGTGGGCGGCGTGACGCTCAAGGTCGAATCCGAGTCGACCACGCGCGTCCGGATCGAGGGCGGCGGCGAGGACCCGCTCGACAACACGATCCTGAAGGCCTCCGCGGAGCTGCTGCGGAAGCACGCCACCGAGACCGACCCGCGCCTTCCGGCCGAGCAGCTCGGCAAGCTCATCGAGTCGCTGCGCGTCGTCAACGAGCTCACGATCGAGCTCCTGCGCGACATCTCGGTCGACGAGCTGTTGCGCTTCCTCATGGACAAGGTCTTCGAGACGCTCAAGCCGGACCGAGGGCTCGTCCTGCTGCGGCAGCGCTCGACCGGCGAGCTGGCGCCGGCCGTGGTCCGCGTCGCGGAGGGCATCTCCGCGGAGGACATCCGCCTCTCGAAGACCCTCGTCGCGGCGGTCGTCGAGAAGCGCAACGGCCTGCTCCTGATGGACACGTCGACGGGCTCGGGCGTTTCGCTCGCCGACTCGATCCGCCTCTCCGGCATCAAGTCGGTCCTCGCGGCGCCCCTCGAGAACGAGGGCGAGGTCGTCGGCCTGATCTACATCGACTGCCGCGTGGGCTCGCGCTCCTTCGAGGAGGCGGACCTGCGCCTCCTGACCTCGCTCGCCAACGTCGCCGCGGCCAAGATCCAGAACGCGCGGCTCATGGAGGAGAACGCCGAGAAACGCCAGATGGACCGGGAGTTCGCGCTGGCCCGCGAGATCCAGCAGCGGCTGCTGCCGGAGGATCCGCCGCCGCTGCCCGGCTACGAGCTCCACGGCAGCAACGTCGCCTCGCGCCAGGTGTCCGGCGACTACTTCGACTTCCGGATGCGCAGCGACGGCAAGATCTACGCGACGATCGCCGACGTCTGCGGCAAGGGCGTCGGGCCGGCGCTCCTCATGGCCTCGCTGCAGGCGTCCTTCCACGCGTGGGCCGACGAGGGCGTTCCCGTCGCCGAGATGACGGGGCGGCTCTCGGAGGCGATCTCGCGGAGGACGGGGCCCGACCGCTTCATCACGTTCTTCCTGCTGATCCTGGACCCGTCCAGCGGCGAGATCGAGTACACCAACGCGGGACACAACCCGGGACTGCTCCTGCGCGCCGGCGGCGCCATCGAGGAGCTCGGATCGCACGGCCTCCCGCTGGCGCTCTTCCCGGGCAAGCCCTACGGCTCCTCGAAGCTGCAGCTCGCGACGGGGGACCTGCTGTGCCTGTACACCGACGGCGTGACCGAGGCGAACGATCCGGAGGGCAACGAGTTCGGCATGCCGCGCCTCAAGGAGTTCCTGGGCGCACAGGGCGGCAAGTCGCCGACCGACGTCGAGGCCGCCCTGGCGCGGACGCTCGAGGAGCACGCCAGCGGAGAGCCCTTCGCCGACGACCGCACGCTGGTCATGGTGCGGCGCCTGCCGGCCTAGCGCATGGCCGCGCTTCTCGTCCCGCTCCTTCTCCTGGCGGGGTTCCTCGCGCTCATGGTCTATTCGATCGGCCTGCAGCGGAAGGGGGTCCGGCGCCAGAAGGAGGCCCTGGACCACATCGAGGAGAACCGGCGGTTCCAGGACGAGGTCAGGACGCGCTCGTCGGAGTCTCTGTCGCTGCAGAAGCAGGCACTCGAGCGCACCGACCGGGAGATCGAGCTGTTGACGCAGATCCTGGCGGAGCTGCGGGCGGGGAGGCGGGGATGAAGGCCTACCTGTGGTTGACCGGCGCGATCTTCGCGCTCTTCGCGGCGATGCACGCGTACATCACGTGGGAGCACGCGCGGAAGCCCGCGGCGACGCTGTGGGACTGGCTCGGGCCCCTGCTCGTCGGCGCCGTCGGGGCGGTCCTCGCGGTCTGGGCGTTTCGCCTGATCCGGTCTACTCGCGGATCTCGAGCCGCTTGATGATCTCGTGCAGCGTGGTCGGCTTGATCTTCAGGAGCTCGGCCGCCCGCTTCTGAACGCCGCCCGTGCGGCGCAGCGCCGTGCGGATGAGGCGCCTTTCGTACTCCTCGACCATCTGCTTGTAGGTCGCGCCGTTCTCGGGCAGCCGGACCGGCAGCTCCCCCTTTTCGGGCTGCAGCACCGTCTCCGGCAGGAGCTCGAGCCCGACCTTGCCGCCCGGCGGGCAGAGGACGACGGCGCGCTCGAGCGCGTTCTCGAGCTCGCGGACGTTTCCCGGCCAGTCGTGGTCGAGCAGCGCGCGGAACGCCTCGGGCTCGAGCCCGGCGATCGGCTTCGCGTTCTCGCTCGCGTAGAGGCGGATGAAGTGCTCGGCGAGGAGCGGAATGTCCTCGCGGCGATCGCGGAGCGGCGGGATCGAGACCGTGATCACGCACAGCCGGTAGTAGAGGTCGTCGCGGAAGCGGCCCTCCGCCACCATCTTCTTGAGGTCCACGTTGGTGGCCGCGATGATGCGGGTGTCGACCTTCTGCGTGTCGACGCTGCCGACCCGCATGAACTCCTTCTCCTGGATGACGCGCAGCAGCTTCGCCTGCGTGTCCAGGCCGATCGTGCCGATCTCGTCGAAGAAGATGGAGCCGCCGTCGGCCACCTCGAAGAGGCCCTTCTTGTTGGCCACGGCGCCCGTGAACGCGCCGCGGACGTGGCCGAACAGGTTCGACTCGAGGAGGTCGGACGGCATCGAGCCCGAGTTGACGGTCACGAACGGCATGTGGGAACGGGGGGAGTGCGTGTGGATCGCGCGCGCCACGAGCTCCTTGCCGGTGCCGCTCTCGCCCTCGACGAGGATCGTGGAGCGGGAGGGGCCCGCCAGGCGCACGAGCTCGAAGACCTTGCGCATGCCGTTGCTCTTGCCCACGATCCGGCCCAGCCCGAAGCGCTGGGAAAGCTCCTCGCGCAGGCGGCGGTTCTCCTCGGTCAGGCGCCGCGCCTCGGAGCCCTTGCGCAGGGTCAGGAGCACTTCCTCGTTCTGGAAGGGCTTGGGGATGTAGTGGAACGCACCCTGCCGCATCGCCTCGATCGCGCCCTCGATGGACGAGTACGCGGTCACGATCACGACGACCGCGTCGGGATCGCGCTGGCGGATCTCGCGCAGGACGTCGAGTCCCGGCTTGTCGGGCAGCATGAGGTCGAGCAGCACGACGTCGTAGGGGTCGGATTCGAAGAGGCTCGTGGCCTCGGCGGCCGACGCGGCGGCGGTGACCTCGTAGCCCTCGCGCGTCAGCAGGGTGCCGAGGACGTCGCGGATGACCTCCTCGTCGTCGACGACGAGGACCTTCATGACGGCGACCCCGCCGGAACGAGCGGCAGCTCGACCCGCGCCTCGGCCCCTCCGCCCTCGCGCGACGCGAGGAGGATCTCGCCGCCGTGCCGCCGCACGATGTCGCGGGAGATGGCGAGCCCGAGGCCCGTGCCTCCGGACTTCTTGGTCGTGTAGAAGGGCTGGAAGACCCTCTCGGCCGCCGTCGCCGAGAGTCCCGTCCCGCGGTCGGACACGGTCACGCGCACGGTCTCCCCGCAGCGCTCCAGGCGGCAGCTCACGACGCCGCCGTCGGGCGAGGCGTCGCGGGCGTTGGTCAGCAGGTTGACGAAGACCTGCTCGAGCTCGCGGGCGTCCCCGATGACGAACGCGGGCTCGCCGTCCGCGTCGGCGTCGATCTCGAGCTCGCGGCCCGCCAGCGCCGTCTCGACGGACTCCGCGGCGTTCGCGAGGACCGCGCGCAGGTCCGTCTTCTGCGGCGTCCGCTGGCGCGGCCGCGCGAACTCGAGAAGGTTGTTGACGAGGTGCGCCGCGCGGAAAGTCTGGCGTTCCATCTTCTTCAGGATGGAGTAGCGCGGGTCTCCGGGCGAGGTCTCCGACAGGAGCAGCTGCGCGTAGGAGGAGAGGCCGGCGATCGGCGTGTTGACCTCGTGGGCAACGCCCGCGGCCAGCACGCCCAGCGAGGCCAGCCGCTCGCGCTCCGCCAGCGCGCGCTCGGCGCGGAGGCGATCGGTCATGTCCTCGACGACGACGACGCGGCGATCCGGCGCGCCGCGGAACGCGGACACCGACAGCTGCAGGTCGCGCTCCTCTCCGCGGGCCCCGGGCAGGCGCGTCTGGAACCGCCACTCGTCGCCCTCGGCGGGCGGCTCGCCGAGTGTCACGCCGGGAAGGACCTCGGAGAGCGGCAGTCCGGCGAGCGATTCCTCCGAGAGGCCCAGCAGCTCCGCGAACGCCGGGTTCGCCGTGTGGATCCGCTCCTGGGCGTCCACGACGACGATGCCGGAGGAGGAGGAGCGGATGACGCTCTCCTGGTATTCCTGGAGGGTGCGGATCTGCTCGAGCCGCTCCGCCAGGGCGCCGTAGAGGCGGGCGTTCTCGTAGGCGAGGCTCGCCTGCGCGATGACGGCCGTGAGCAGCTGATCGTCTTCCGAGGAGAGCGGCACGCGCCCGTCCTTGTGGCCGACTCCCAGGGCGCCGACCAGCTCGCCGCCGCACCGCATGGCGAAGAAGCTCCTGTAGCCGAGGGCGTGCAGGCGCAGGAGCGCCGGCGGCGGGGCCGTCCCGAACGCGCCGCCGCGCAGCGTCAGGCGGTCCTCGGTGTTCAGGAACTCGGCCAGCACCGCGACGTCCGGATCCCGCGCCGGGCCCTCGAACAGGAAGAGCGAGCAGGGCACCACGCGGAGCGCCTCCTCGACGCGCCGGACGATCGCCTGCACGACCTCCTCGCGGGGCCGCGGCGTCGCGAAGTCGCGCGCGATGTCGAGCAGCGCCCGCCGCGCGCGGTAAGTGTCGTGGTACTGGATGCGCTCGAGCACGTCGGTGATGCGCTTCTTCACGGGGACGAGGAGGGAGGCGAGGATCAGGCCGGAGCCGAACGCGATGACGTTCTTGCCGGCCGCCGCCATGCCCTCGAGCGTCCGGTCCAGGAGCGAGTTGAGCAGGACGAAGGTCACCCCGCCCAGCAGGACCGCGGCGGTGGTCCCCATCGCCTCGCGGACGAAGATCTCGACGTCCCAGAGGCGCCACTTGAGGATCGCGTAGGCGAACGCGAGCGGGATGAAGACGAGCGGCACGACCGCGATGGTCGAGAGCAGGGGAGACTCGAGGCCGAACGCGCGGGGGAGCGCCGACAGGATCAGGAACGGCGCGAGGCCCACGATGACGCCGAGGCCGATCCAGCGCAGCTGCTTGTCCGCCTCGGCGTCGCGCGCGTGACGGAGGAGGTGGAGCAGGCGTACGAGGACGGCCGCGACGTAGACCACGAAGTAGCCGAACCAGAAGCGCTCGACGCCCTCGAGCCACGCCGCCAGACGGGGCGTCGGCTCGACCGGCAGCAACGCGAGCTGCGCCGCCACGTAGGCCGCGGCCGGCACGTAGAGGAGCGGCAGGAGGCGAATGCGCGACGCCCGCACCGGGCGCGGGAACAGCAGGAAGAAGTGGAGGAAGAGCGCGGGCAGGAGCGCGCGGAAGAGGTCCTCGGCGAGCCACGACGCCTTCCACAGGTCGTCCCGCGGACCGGCCGGCGTGATCACGTACACCGCGAACGAGGAGAGGCAGAGCGCCCAGAAGATCCCGGAGACCCGCGACCGCTCGCGCGCCACCGTGAAGAGGCCGATGATCAGGTACAGGAACCCGACGAAGGCGAGGAACAGGTACTTGACGTCGGGACGCACCGAGGGCTCGCCCACCGAGACGCCGCGCACCTCGCCGTGGGAGATCACGACCAGGCGGTGCGGGAAGGGTTTGCGCGAGAGCAGCTTCTCGGGGTGCGGCAGCGACGCCGCGGTCTGGCCGTCGGCCAGGACGATGCGATCTCCGGCCGCGAGGCCCGCGCGGGCGGCGGCGCCGTCGGGCTCGACGGTGAGGATCTCGAGCGCGTTGCCGTCCGCCCTCGCCGTGAGGCCCGCGGTCGAGAAGCTGTCGACCTTTCGCGCGAACGAGACGAAGGCGATCCCGACCGTGGCCAGAGTGACCAGGGCGAGAATCGCGATCGCAATGCGTTTGGCGGCGCGGTTCACGCCAGTCGGGTTCAGCAATCCGAATGCCATGATTCGGATCGATCGATCGCTAAGTAAGTCCTTTGTTTCCAATTGGTATGGATCGTCCGATAGTGTCCCGATCAGTCATGAATCAACTTTTTGAATATAGTCCAAAAAACTTTTGGATGCGGCCAATCAGCTCTCCCCTCCGCCAGAACCGCTCGGGCCTCGATGGCTTCGACGACAGGATGGCGGCCCTCGCTCCGCGAACTCGGCCAGACGGCGCCGACGCCGTCACGGGACTGCGGCGCCGAAGCCTTCGGCGGCGCAGTCACCGTAGGAAAGTCTCCAGCCCGTCAAACCAGTGCCGATTTCGAGGTTCTGCTCCGGGGAAAGCCGATGGCCTTGGGGTGGACGGGGGCCCCGGAGGGCGGGCGCTAGAAGGAGACGGCCACGCCGCCCATCAGGCGGTTGGCCGTCGCGAGATCGTCCTTGTGGTCGATCGTCGTCCCGCGGGCCCTCTCGAGCGCGAGCAGGAGCTTCCAGTCGGCGCCGAGCGGCGTCACGCCGATCACCGAGAGGTCCTGCGCCACCGACAGGGCGAGCTTGTCGGCGTCGTTGGCGAGGATGGCGGCCGGCGTGTCGAGGTTCTGGCGGATGCCGTGTACGAGGATCGCGACTCCCGTGTGGGTCGGCAGGACCTCGATCGAGGCGCGCGCGGACCAGAACCTTCCGGTGTTGGCGGTGATGCCGTAGCTCGCGGCGCCCTCCGGCGTGACCGCTCCGTCGATCGAGCCGTAGCGGAAGCCGATGCTGCCGGCGAGCGTGTCCGAGAGCCGCTGGTTGACGGTGGCGCGGTACTGGCGCACGGTGTTGCCGTCGAGCAGATAGACGCTGTCGAAGTCGGTCAGGAAGTCGCCCTCGAAGAACGCGCGCACGAGCTCGCCCATCTTCTGCTGCGAGGCCTCGATCTGGAGGCTCGTGTCCCGGCCGATCTTGCGGTCGAGGCCGATCGCGTACGCCTGCGTCGCCGCGGGCTCCTGGTTGTCCTCGATCGAGCCGACGCGCGGCATCACGGTCGGTGCGCTCGGCGCCGACGCCGCCACGCGGTAGAGGCCGCGCACGTAGAGCGTCGCGGGCCCGAGGTCGTAGCGCAGCGTCGCCGCCGGCGCGATGCCGTACGCGGCCGAGCCGAGGTAGCGGCCGACGACTCCCGGGACGACCTCCAGGCGATCGGTCAACTTGAACGACGCCGCCGCCGCGAGATCCGCATCGGGAGCCGATTCGGTGTACGCGCCCTGGGCGCCCACGATCGACGGGCCGACGGCGGCCTGGCGCTGGCGGTACGTCATGCCGACGTCGACGCCGGGCGTGTCGGTCGCCGGACGGTCGTAGCGCGCGTTGACCTCCCAGGTCCGTGACGCGACCGGGAAGATGCTGGTTCCGAGCGCGGTCGCGCGGTAGAGGTTCGTCTCCTCGATGTAGCGTGCGGCGACCGACTCGACGTGGCCCGACTCCTCGCCCCGGCTCCAGCTGACGGCGTGGGCCTGGAGGCTCGCCGGAGCGTCGCCGAAGGACAGCGTGTTGCGCCGCGTGGAGAGGCGGACCTGTTCCGCCGCGGACGGGTTGACGTCGAGCGCGAGGCCCGCGGTGTTGCCGGTGGTCGTCTCGCCGGACGCGTCGGAGTCGCCGAGACGCGAGTAGTCGCCCGAGATGCCGTAGTGCCAGCCGTTCGGGAGTCCGCCGTGCAGGCCCAGCTGCGCGCGCGAGAGCGAGCCGGCCGGCGACTGCGCGCCGACGTCGGTGATCGTCTTGAGCTCTCCCGCGAGGATGCGGTTGAGCTCGACGCGCTCCTTCGGCGTCGTCGACGCGTCGCCGCTCTCTTCGACCGCGATCTCGCGAAGCACGTCGGAGGGCAGGCGGTCCCGGAGATCCCAGATCGTGGTGGGCGGGGCGCTCTCGGTTCCGGAGCGGCCGCCCTTCTTCGTCAGGGCGATCGAGACCGCGGAGATCTGCTCCGGAGTGGCCTGGTGCCACAGCCGCTGCAACGCGGGCTCGAACCCGCGCTTGTACGCGATCAGGTCGTACACGCCGACCGGCGCCGACGCCAGCACGAACGTGCCGTCCGAGGCCGTGCGCGCGCGGTTGAGGGAGCTGTCGCCGAGGTTGTAGAAGATGACGAGAACCCCGGAGACCGGGGCCTCGAGGTGACGCACGACACCGGAGATCGGCGGCGAGGGGGGCGGCGGGCTCGCAAACGCCCGCCCGCTTGCCACCGAGAGCAACGCGATCCAAACAGCGGAGGCGATTCGGCGCCTTCTCATAGGACGGGCCCGAAGGTCCAAGTCCGGAGTATAGATTTCTATGCTGTCAATTGCCACTTCTTAGGGAACTCCTGATTCTGGGGGACTTCTGGTCCCGGACGGCCCCCTCCCGGGAGGCCCGGCGTCATGGCGCCGCGCCTGCAGGCTCCGGGCGGAAGAGGCCTGCAAGAACGTGGCCCGCGATCGAGGGGTTCTCCTTCAGGCGCCGCACCGAGTACGCGTACCACGCCTCGCCGTAGGGCACGTACACGCGCAGGCGGTGGCCCTGCGCGACGAGCCGGCGCCGCAGGTCTCCGGCGACGCCGAGCAGCATCTGGAACTCGTAGGCCTCGCGCGGCAGCCGGAGCTTCGCGATCAGCGCGAGCGAGCGTTCGACGAGGATCGGATCGTGCGTCGCGATGCCGACGTAGCTCCCTTCGGTCATCAGCCTCTCGACCATCGCCATGTAGCTCTGCCGGATCTCCTCGCGATCCTGGTATGCGATCTCCGGCGGCTCGACGTAGATGCCCTTGCAGACGCGCACGTTCGCCTTGACCGCCGCCGCGCGCCGGGCGTCGGCGGCGCTGCGACGCAGATACGCCTGGAGCACGAGGCCGACGCGCGGGTCGCGCTCCTGGAACTCGAGGAAGATGCGGATCGTCTCCTCGGTGACGGAGGAGTCCTCCATGTCGATCCGCACGAAGATTCCGTGCGCGCGCGCCGCGTCCACGATGCGCGCGAACTGCTTCCGGCACTCCGCGGGGTCGAGCTTCAGGCCGAGCGCCGTGAGCTTGACCGACACGTTCGAGTCGAGCCGGCGTTTCGCGATCGCGTCGAGCGCGCGCTGGTAGTCGAGCACGGTCTGCTCGGTCTCCTCGCGGCGCGTGACGTCCTCGCCGAGCACGTCGAGGGTCGCCATGCAACCCTCCGCGTTCAGCCGCGCGACGCAGCCGAGCGCGTCGTCGAGCGTCTCTCCGGCGACGTAGCGCGACGCGATGCGGCGCACGATCGGCTTGGGCACGAGCGGCAGCGTGCGGACGATGATCTCGTTCAGCGCCTTCACGCGGCGGTCTCCGTCTCCGACAGGATGTCGAGGCGCGACGCCCGTGCGAAGCACCAGACGGTGACCGACGGCGCTCCCGCGGCCGCGAGCCGGCGCGCGCACTCGCGCGCGGTGGCTCCGGAGGTCGCGACGTCGTCGATCAGCAGGACGCCCCCGGCGGGGCGATCGCCCGCGCGGAAAGCGCGGCGCGGGTCCGCCCGGAAGGCGCCTCGCACGTTCGCCGCGCGCCCGGCGGCCGGGACGCGGCTCTGGACGAGGGTCTCGCGGGTCTTGCGGAGGAGGCCGCGGCGGAAGGGAAGTCCGAGCCGGGCCGCGGCCGCCGCGGCGAGGACCTCGGCCGGGTGGTATCCGCGCGCGCGGCGGGCACGGTCGGTCGCGGGGACCGCGGCCACCGCGGTGCAGCCCTCGGGCGCCGGCAGCCGGCGAAGCATCTCGGCGGCGAGGCGCGGGCCCAGGTAATCGGCGCCGCGGAACTTGAAGGCGAGGAGCACGAGCCGCGCCGAGCCGCGGTACGGCGCCGCGGAGAGGAGCCGCGCGAACGCGGGCGGCTCGAGCAGGCACCGGCCGCAGGCGGCGCTTTCCGGCGAGGCGGCGCCCGGCAGCGCCTCGCCGCAGACGGCGCAGAGGGGTCCTTCGTGCGCGGGAAGCGCCTCCCAGCACGGGCGGCAGACGCCGCCGCGGAAAAACTCGTCGACGGCGCGCGACGCGCACGCCAGGCAGCGCGACGGGAAGACGAATCCCGCCGCGGCGCGAGCCAGCTCGGCGAAACGACGGGTCTCTCGGCTCAACGTTGGCGCGGTCTCCTCCGTATGCCGGGAAGCGGCGGGATTGTAGCTGGTCCGCGCGAAAGGATCCGCCGCGCGGGCGGGATGCTAGAGTCGCCTTCGAATTTTCGAGGCCTTCGGGAGGTGATCTTGATCCGGAGAACGATCGCGGTCGGCGCCCTGCTCTGGGCCGTGCTGGCGTCCGGCGCCCGCGCCCAGGGGAACGTGGGGTTGAGCGGCAACGTCGGCGTGGGCGCCAGCATCGGACTGGTCGACGACATCTCCGCCGACTTCTCCTCCGGCAGCTTCAAGCACAGCGACGTGAACGGCTGGGTCGACTATCGCTTCGAGAAGTCCTCGCTCCTGAGGCTGACCTTCGGCTCGATGCGCATCGCGCAGACGCATTCGCAGTCGACGGTCGAGACGCCGGACGGCCCGGTCGAGGTCCCTCTCATCAAGGAGCGTGTGGGCTACGTCACCGTCGGCGCGTCGTACCTGTTCTGGGAAGGCTGGTTCAGCTCCGGCATCTTCGGCGGGATCGGCGGCTATCGCGTCACGCCGGACGAGGTCCCGCCGCCGTACACGGCCTTCGCGGACCAGAAGCAGACCGTCTTCGGATGGCACTTCGGGACCGAGGCGATCTTCCGCGTCTACAAGAGCTCGGGAATCGTTCTTCGCCTGACGTACCACAACGTCTCGGCGACCCCGCACCGGCAGTTCCTGAACGCGAATACCGGGGCGGTGGTGAGGTTCTAGGAAGTCAAGAAGTCGTCAGTTCACAGTTAACTGTTTCGGAACTGAAAACTGAGAACTGAAAACTGACGACTCCTAGGGAAGGAGTCAGTTTCGGAACTGAAAACTGAGAACTGAAAACTGACGACTCCTAGGGCTTCGGCTCCTTCGGCTCCTTCTCCGGGATCAGCGGCAGCAGGGTCGATTCCTTCTTCGAGGACAGCGAGATCTGCGCCTGGATGCGCGAGACGCCGCGGATCGTCATGATGCGCCGCTGCAGGAAGTCCGCGAGCGCGGCCGGGTCCGCCGCCTTCACCTTGAGCCTGTAAGCAAAATCACCGGCCAGGTAGTGGCACTCCTGAACTCCCAGGAGCTTCTCGAGATCGTCGACGAATCCCTTCTCGAATCGCGGATGCTCCAGGGCCACGTCGACGTAGGCCGTGAGGGGAAGCCCCATCTTCTCGTGATCGAGGAGCGCCACGAACCCCTTGATCATTCCGTGGCGTTCCATCTTCTTGATCCGCTCGTTGACCGACGGAGTGGTCAATCCCACGGCACCCGCGATCCTCGCCTGCGACAACTTTCCGTTGCGCTGCAGCATGTCGAGGATGCGCAGATCGATTTCGTCGATGCTCATAAGCGAACCGTTCTCAAGGTTGCCTTATAAGATTAGATGGTTCGAAGCTTGTGACTAATAATATTAGCCTCCTCCAGGGTGTCAATGGCCGAATTAAGGGGCTGGCTATAATGCCCGCGCGGAATGGCCAAACGCGACTTTTACGAGGTCCTGGGCGTCTCCAAGGGGGCCTCCGAGGCCGACATCAAGAAGGCCTACAGGCGTTTGGCCCGGAAGCTCCACCCCGACGTCAATCCCGGGGATAAGGCCGCCCAGAAGCGTTTCCAGGAGGTCCAGGAGGCCTACGACGTCCTGAAGGACGCCGAAAAAAGGCGGGCCTACGACCGTTTCGGGCATGCCGGACCCGGTTTCGACCCCAGGGGGGGGCCGGGGACGGGTCCTCAGGGGGCGGGCTTCCCGGGGGGTTTCGGGGCGTCCGGCGGGGCCGGCGGGCCCGGTTTCGAGGGCTTCCACTTCGAGGGGGGCGACCTCGGCGATCTCTTCGGGAACCTGTTCGGCGGGGGGCGCCGCGCCGCGACCGGGCCCCAGCCGGGCGAGGACGTCCGCGGTCAGATCGAGATCCCCTTCCGGGACGCGGTGCTCGGTGGCACGGCGTCGCTCTCGCTGCGCCGCGAGAAGCCGTGTCCGACCTGCGGCGGGACGGGGCGCGTCGGAAAGAACGTCTGCCCGACGTGCCGCGGCGAGGGCGCGGTCGCGGAATCCGAGCACGTGCGCATCAAGATCCCGGAGGGCACTCTGGACGGCGGAACGATCCGCGTTCCGGGCAAGGGCGGTCCCGGCCAGCGCGGCGGGCCGGCGGGAGACCT
>DASXAG010000087.1:0-16124 GCA_036406835.1 Thermoanaerobaculia bacterium | reverse complement strand
CTGTGAGAGGTCGCGCGCCTTTCCGGCGGACAGCTGCACGTCGTACCGCATGAACTTGCCGGTCACCTTGGACACGGCCATGACGGGAACCGAAAACTGCACGTTCGAATGGTCGGCGTCGAGCGCGTACTCGGCCGCGGGCAGCGCCGCCGGAAGAAGCAGCCAGGCGGCGGCGAGGAGGCGTCCGGGAAGCGAGCGAAGCATGGGTTTGCGGCGAGGATCTTACCCAAGCGGCCGGGACGATAGAATCGCGGCGCTCAATCCGGAGGAAGCATGAAGCGGTTTCTCGGCGTCCTGACGCTCGCGCTGTGCGCGTTTCCCGCCGCGGGTCAGGTCCTTCCCGGCCACCGCCTGCCGGAGGGACCGGACCGGCCGGTTCGGGACCGGTCGTTCCACATCGAGAAGTACGTCGCGGACCTGCGGTTCGACATGGCGAAGGAGCAGATCACGGGGACCGCGACGATCACGTTCCAGTCCCTGCGCGATCCGCTCGCGGAGCTCTCGCTCGACGCGGCCCGGCTCGACGTCCAGAAGGTCGAGCGCGACGGCCGCTCGCTCGAGTTCCGCGTCGACCCGAAGGCCTTCAGGCTCGACATCGCGCTCGGCGAACCCGTCCCGGCCGGGAAGTCCGCCACGGTCCGGATCGCGTACTCCTGCCGGCCCCGCGTCGGCATGTACTTCTTCCCGGCGGCGCACGGCCGTCAGCCCCAGGCCTGGAACTACGGCGAGGGCGGACTCCACAACGCCTGGCTCCCGATCTACAACGACACCAACGACCGCTTCGCCGTCGAGTTCGTGGTGACGGTGCCGAAGGGGTACACGGCGGTCTCGAACGGCGTCCTCGACTCCACGAACCCGAAGGACAACGCGGACGGCACCCGCACGTTCCGCTGGGTGCAGGAGAAGCCGATTCCGAACTACCTGATGACGGTCGACGTCGCCGAGCTCGTCCGCGTCCCTCTCACGGACGCGAAGGTGGGATCGGCGGCGGTGCCCCTCGCGGTCTGGACCCCTCCCGGCACCGAAAAATCCGCGCAGCTCACCTTCGGCGAGACGCCGAAGATGGTCGAGTTCTTCTCGCAGCGCATGAGCTACCCGTATCCATGGGCCAAGTACGACCAGGTCGTCCTCTCGGACTTCGCCGTCGGCGCCATGGAGACGACGACGGCGACCGGCTTCGGTGAGTCGCACGTCCACGGCGAGGGAGATCCTCCCGACTCGGCGCCGGACTTCGGCGAGGCGTGGCCCGTCTTCACCGTCGAGGACACGATCTCGCACGAGCTGGCCCACCACTGGTTCGGCGACCTCGTGACCTGCCGCTCGATCGGCTCGATCTGGCTGAACGAGTCCTTCGCGACCTTCTGGCACACGGTCTGGAACGGCCACGCGCACGGCGAGGACGACCTGACGTACCAGCGCTGGTGGTACCTCAACAAGTACGTCGACTACGTCCGCGAGTCCGGCACGGTCCGCCCGATGGAGTTCCTCCGCTACACCGAGCCCACCGCGATGTATCAGACGGAGCTGACGTACGTGAAGGGCGCGCTCGTGCTCCACATGATCCGGCACTTCCTGGGCGACGACGACTTCTACCGGATGATCGCCGGCTATCTCGCGCGGCACCAGTTCTCGAGCGTGGAGTCCGCGGACCTGGAGGAGGCGATCGAGCTCGCCGCCGGCCGGAACTTCTCGTGGTTCTTCCGCGACTGGGTCGTCGGCGGCGGAGGACACCCGCGCTTCGACGTGTCGTACCGCTGGGTCCCCGAGCGCCAGCGCGTGGACCTCACGGTCAAACAGATCCAGTCGGACCTGCCCTTCGAGAACGACTTCCGGCTACCCGTGGACGTCGAGGTCGTGGACGCCTCGGGCGCGGCGTCAACGCACCGCGTCGAGCTCTCGGGCTGGGAGACGACCGTTGCGCTGCCGGCCGCGAGCCGCCCGCGCCGCGTCACGTTCGACGAGGGCGGCTGGCTGGTCGGAG
The DNA here is from genome assembly GCA_036406835.1 of Thermoanaerobaculia bacterium. Taxonomy (GTDB): domain Bacteria; phylum Acidobacteriota; class Thermoanaerobaculia; order UBA5066; family Gp7-AA6; genus DAHUXD01. Next base: position 14,143 of record DASXAG010000087.1, on the reverse strand, counting down.
AGGTCAGGTACGACCGGCCGATCGGCGAGGTCCTGGAGGAGCTCGACCACGCCGACCTCGCCAACCGCCTGCGGGCCGCCCGCCAGCTCGCGGAGGATTACGGCCGCGATCCCCGCTCGGTCGCCGCGCTCGCGCGCTTGCTGGCGGACCCGGCGGCGCACTGGGGTCTCCGGCAGGAGGCCGCTCTGGACCTCGGCCGCGCCGGGGGAGCCGACGCCGCGAAGGACCTCGAGAAGTCGCTCGCGTCCGATCCGAACCCCCGCGTTCGGCGCGCCGTCGCGATCGCCCTCGGCGACTGCGGCCAGGCGTCGTCGTCGGCGGCGCTGCGGCGCGCGATCGAGTCCGATCGCGCCGAGGACGTCATCGGCGCCTCCGCGATCTCGCTCGGCCGCCTGGGCGGCGCCGGCACGAAGGACTACCTGATCCGCCAGCTCTCGCGGAAGTCGCGGTGGTGGGACTCGATCCGCGTCTCGGCGCTGACGGGGCTCGGAAAGCTCCGCGACGCATCGCTCGCGACCGTCTTCGCTCCCTACACCGACGCGCAGTACGTCCAGGACGTGCGCGCGGCGGCGATCGCCGGCTGGGCGGACGCGGCTCCCGAGGATCCGAAGCTCGCGGAGGCCCTGCGGCGGCTGAGCTCCGACCGCAACCGGACGATCCGCGTCGACGCCGTCAAGCGGCTCGGCTCCCTGCACCACGAGTCGGACCTGCCGATGCTGCGGGAGCTGGCCGGCGACCCCGACCCCACGGTCGCGTTCTTCGCGAACGAAGGCGTCGAGGACACGGAGAAGTTCGTTCGGAAGTAGGGTCGCGGGGGCGCGCGCTCACGCTCCCGCGCGGCGCCGCCAGACCGCGGCGGCCTCGTGGTCGCCCAGCGACTCCAGCGTCTTCGCGGCGAGCCGGGCGCTCTCGGGGCCCGGGTTGGCCGCCGCCATCGTCTCGAACAGACGGCGGACCTCGCCGAGCGTCCGGTGCTCGAGCGCGAGGACGATCGCGAGCCGCGCGTACGCCTCGGTGTTCTTGGGAAAGAGCCGGATCTCCTCGCGGAAGGCCTTCTCCGCCTCGTCCCGCCGCTCGAGCCGGGCGAGCGCGTCGCCGTAGGCGAACTCGAGGCCCTCGACGGGCGGACCGCCGGCGGCGTCGCGGCGGCGGCGGGCGTCCTCGGCGGCGGCGAGCGCCTCCTGCACACGGCCGCGGCGCAGGAGGACCTCGGTCAGGACCAGGTCGGCGTCGATCTCCGATCCCTCGACCGCGCGCGCCCCGGCAGCCTCTTTCTCCGCAGCCTCGAGGTCGCCGCGCCCGAGCGCCGCGCGCGCGAGGATCGCGTGCGCGGGACCGGGATGCTCCTTCATCGCGATCGCGGCGTTGGCCTCGGCCTCGTCCCAGCGCTGGAGCCGCAGGCACGCGCGGCCCAGTCCGACGGAGAGCTCGCCGGCGATCGACGGCGCCATCGCGATCGCGCGCCGGTACGCGTCCGCCGCGTCCGCGGGTCGGTCCAGCCGCGCGAGCGTGTCGGCCAGCTTGTACTGCGCGTCGAAGAGGTTCGGGTTGTGAGCGAGGATCTTCCGCAGAGCCGCGACGGCGTCCTCGTTGCGGCCCTCGGCCGCGAGCCGGTACGCGGACTCGATCGCGCCGATCGCGCCGATCTCCTCGCGCGGCACGGGCAGCGGACCCTTCCCTTCGGGTGCGACGCCGGTCAGGTAGCCGAGCGCGGCGAGCTTCTTCACGTCCTCGGGCGACGCGGCCGCCGGAGGCGCGAACGCGCCGCCGATCCTCTCGAGCAGGCGCTTGCTCTCCCGCGCGGCGGGGTCCTCGGGCGAGAAGACGTTGCGCGCCTCCCGCGGATCGCTCGCCAGGTCGTAGAGCTCCGGCTTGGGGCTGTCGATGAAGTCGTGCCGGCCGTCCCAGACCGAGCGCAGCGGGCTCCAGCCCAGGTGGATGCGCGGGTAAAAGGTCTCGGCGTAGAGCCGCCGCTGCGCCTCGAGCGGGACGTCTCCGTGGAGCATCGGCCGCCCGTCGGCTTCGGGCGGAGGAGGTACGCCCAGGAGGCGGCCGAGCGTCGGAACCAGGTCGACCAGCGACACCGGCTCCTTGACGGTCTCGCCCGCGCGCGCGGAGCCCGGGAGCTTGATCATCAGCGGCACGTGGAGCGCCTCGCGGTAGAGGAAGATGCCGTGCTCCTTCTCGCCGTGCTCGCCGAGCCCCTCCCCATGATCCGACAGCAGGACCACGATCGACCGGTCGTAGAGGCCCCGGCGATTCAGCTCGCCGACGAAGCCGCCCACGATCGCGTCGGCCGCGGCGATCTCGCCGTCGTAGGGGAGCGCCGCGTAGCGGCTCCTGAACGGTTCCGGCGGCTCGTACGGGGAGTGCGGCTCGTAGAGATGGAGGAAGAGGAAGAACGGCTTCGCCTGGACGCCGTCCAGCCAGCCGAGCGCGCGGCGGACGGTCTCCCCGCCGGGCCGCTGATACTGGCTCACCGCCTCCGCGCTCACGGGCTGCGGGATCGCGTCGTCGTAGACGTCGAACGAGTCCGCGAGCCCGGTCTTCCCGGCGAGCACGAACGCGGAAACCGCCGCTCCCGTCGCGTAGCCGTGCGCCTTCAGCCAGCGCGCGATCGTGGGATGCGCCGCGCCGTCGAGCCGGTAGCCGAGGTTGTTGCGGACGCCGTGGGCGGGCGGCACGAGGCCGGTCAGGATCGACGCGTGCGCCGGCAGCGTCAGCGGGCAGGGCGAGGACGCGTCGTCGAAGAGGATGGCGTCCCTGCGCAGCGCGTCGATCGCAGGCGTCGCGACGCCGGAGTAGCCGTACGCCGGCAGGTGGTCGGCACGCAGCGTGTCGATCGAGATCAGGACGACCGGCGTCCCGGCTGGCGCCGGAGGGGTCCCAGTCTTCGTGCAGGCGCTCAGCAGGAGGAGCCCGCCGACGACGAGGACAGCCGGGCGCTTCACGAGTCGAATTCTAAAGAAAAGGGGCGGCGTGAGCCGCCCCTCGAGAAACGAGCCGGGTCGGAGCTAGAACCGGATGCCCGCGTTGATCGAGAACGTGCGGGACTGCTGGAACTGGGTGTTGGACGTAGCCGTGCCGAAGGGCGTACCCACCGTCGTGAACGTGGTCGGCAGCCCGTTGGCGTCGAGCGGCGCCGCGCCGTTGCAGCCCGCCTGCGTCGGATCCGTGCACGGCGTGATCGTCGTGTTGAAACCGGTCCGGAAGGCGGTGTTGAAGAGGTTGATGACGCGCAGCTGGATCCACGGCGCGATCGTCCTCCAGACGTTGATGTCGTACGTGAACGCCAGGTCGAAACGACTCTGCCCCGGGAACGTGCCGGTGCCGCGCCGGCCGAAGTAGATGTCCTGCGTCGTCGGCAAGACCGCGTACCCGGGGTCACGAGCGAGCTGAATGTCCGAGAAGGGCTGGTTGAAGGCCACGAGGCTGTAGGGCAGCCCCGAGTCGTAGTTGTAGATCATCCCGAAGTTGAAGTTGCCGAAGCCCGAGCAGAACGTGTAGTTCGGGAACACGCGCAGCTTGTGCTTCTGGTAGGTGCTCAGGCGGCCGAGGGGGAAGTTGCGGTCGGGCGCCTGGAGCTCCGGGAAGGACCCGATGTTGGCCGGCGAGAAGGGCTGGTTGACGGCTTCCTCCTCGGAGTTGCCCTCGTTCTTGATCGTGTACGTGTAGGCGATCTGCAACCAGAAGTTCCGCCAGAAGTTGGTGCGGCTCTGCATCGAGATCGACTGGTACGTGCGCTTGATCAGTTCCGTGTTGCTGTAGACCTTGTTGTCGAGCACCGCCCCGTCGAGCTCCGGGATCGACGTCGAGCCCGTCTCGATCGTGATCAGCGGGATGATGAAGTCCTTGTAGTCGCGGTGGAGGTAGGTGATCGCGGCGTAGGTGTTCTGAAGGATCTGTCCGCCGATCGAGCCGGACCACTCGCGCGTGCGGGGCGAGTGCAGGCCGTCCTGAAGCGCGACGTTGCGGGTGGGGAACGCGCCGCCGGCGAGCACGTAGTTGCTGAGGTCGTAGCCGGGCGCGAAGTCGTAGCCCTCGCCCGGGGGGCCCAGATAGAAGTAGTAGACGTAGCTCGGATTGCCGACGTTGGTGATCTGGTTGAACGCGATCGGGTTGTAGCCGCCGGAGTACTCGGCGTAGCTGCCAGTGACCGTGTAGCGGCCGTCGTTCAAGACGTCGTATGCCACCGAGATGCGCGGCACGATCGAGTCGGAGTCCGCCGTGACGGTTCCCTCCGGACCGTGGCCCTTGACCTTCTCGTAGCGCAGGCCGAGGTTCGCCGTGAACTGGCCGAACCGCCAGATGTCGTTGATGTAGAACGAATCGGTCCGGATGTCGGCCTCGGCGCCGCGCGTCGGGAACCAGTGGATGTTGAGATCGCCGCCGGTCTGCCAGATCGGGATCAGCTGATGGTTGGCGTCGAAGATGGGGTCCCCGTTGTCGTCCGTCTTGTAGTCGTTGTAGAACGTGAAGTCGGTCGACGACTGCGAGTTGCCGCCCCGCGAGATCGACTTGAAGATCTCGAAGCCCGCCTTGATGTCATGGCTGCCGAACGATTTCGTGCCCAGGAAGTAGTTGAGGCTGCCGGCCCACTGGTTGTTGTCGCGATCCTCGGGGTCCGTCGCGTCGAAGTAGGGCTGGCCGAACTGGCAGAGGGGCAGGAAGAAGCAGACGCGCGGCGAGTCCAGTTGGACGTCCTTGCCGGTGCCGCCGTAGCCCGCGAACTGGAACTTCTTGCGCGAGTACTGCAGAGACGCGAAAAGGTTCGGCGTGATCACGCCGTTATAGGTGCCGACGATGAGGTCCGACGGATACGTCGGCTCGACGAGCGTGCTCGCCTCGATCGAGAAGCCGAGCGGCTTCTGCACGAGGGTCTCCTTCGAGTGCGTGTACGTCCCCTGGAGGGTGTGGCTCTGGAAGAGGTTTGCGGTCAGCTTCGCCTCGTACCGCGGCTCCTCGTCCGTCGCGTCGAAGGTCTCGTTGGTGATGTCGAACGTGTCCTGGTTCGACGTCTTGAAATAGCGGCCGGCGCCGAAGAACCAGAGCGTGTCGGTGATGAACTTCCCGCCGAGCGTCCCCGAGTAGACCTCGTTGGTCTTGTTCGGATGCGTGATGCCGTTCTCCTGCTCGTACGGCGTCGTCGCCTGCCAGTCGTTGTTGGTCAGGTCGATGCGCGCGCTGCCGTGGAACTCGTTCCCGCCGGTCTTCGTCACGGCGTTGATGACGCCGCCCGAGAAGCGGCCGTACTCGGCGGAGACGCTCGAGGTCAGGATCTTGGTCTCCTGGACCGCCTCCTCGATGACGAGAGCGTTGGTGGAGGTCCCGAAGAGGTTGTCGTTGATGTCGACGCCGTCCACGAGCCAGACGTTGTCGTAGGACAGTGCGCCCGACACTTGGACGCCGCCGTTCGGTGTCTGGTCGCTGACGTTCGGCGCCAGCGTGACGACCTGGTCGATGCGGCGGCCGATGGGGAGCTGGTTGATCTCGGTCTGCTCGTAGGTCGAGGAGTGGACCGTCGTCTTGTCCACTTCCTCGGCGGCGCCGAGCACCGTGACCTCGGCGGTCGTCGAGGGCGCCATCGTGGCGTCGGCCACTGCCGAGCCGCCGACGGCGAGCGACGCGTACCGCGTCACCGTCTTCATGCCCGAGATCTCGAAGTCGACCTTGTAATCGCCCGGCGGCAGGAACTTGAAGACGTAGTCACCCGCCGAGCCGGTGACCTGCGTGCGCGTCCCCTGCATCGCGGGCGAGGAGATCGTGACGGTGACGCCGGGCAGCCCGGAGCCGTCCGGCAGCTTTACCGTGCCGGTGAGCGTTCCAGTCTGGACGCCCTGGCCCAGCGCCATCGAACCCGTGAGGGAAAGCATCGCGAGACACACCACGACCAGCAGGAGTGATCGACCGGTTCTCCTCATCCACCGCCTCCTTTTATTGCTCGTGAAGGCCCTTCCCAAGAACTTGCCAAGATTGTTACAGAAAGAACGCAAGCAGGATGCCTGCGGATCGAAAAATTAAGAGGCCATTAATTGTCGAGGGCAGAGGGCTTGGGCGAACGGAGGGCTCGGGACGAGGCGACACCGCTCCAATCCATTGGATTCCGATGCACGAAAGTGCAGCGGCGAGGCTAGGCGGCGGCCTCTCCGTCCCGGACGATGCGGCCGTCGTGAATGGCGACGACGCGGCCCGCGCGGCGCGCGAGCGACATATCGTGGGTGATGACGACCAGCGTCGAGCCTTGCTGCCAGAGGTCGGTGAAGAGCTCCATGATGTCGCCGCCCGCCGTCGAATCGAGGTTCCCCGTCGGCTCGTCCGCCAGGGTGACGTCCGGCTGCATCGCGAGCGCCCGCGCGATGGCGACCCTCTGCATCTGGCCGCCCGAGAGCTCGGTCGGCTTGTGGTCCATCCGCTCGCCGAGCCCGACGCGGGTCAGCAGCTGCTCGACCCGCTCCTTGCGCTTCTTCGGCGACACGCCGCCGAAGAGCAGCGGCATCTCGACGTTCTCGAAGGCCGAGATTTGGGGCAGCAGGTTGAAGCCCTGGAAGACGAATCCCACGCGGCGGTTGCGCACGTCGGCGAGCTCGTCGCGCGTGAACTTCGACACGTCCTCGCCGCCCAGCCGGTAGCGGCCGTCCGAGGGCGTGTCCAGGCAGCCAATCAGGTTCATGAGCGTCGACTTGCCGGACCCGGAGGGGCCGACGATCGCCACGAACTCTCCCGCCTCGACCTTCAGGTCGATTCCCTTCAGGGCCTCGACCTTGACCTTGCCGGTGTCGTAGACCTTACGGATGGAGGTCATCTCGATGATCGGCAGCTGAGGCTTGTCGGACATCTTGGCTCCTTATGACGAGCTCACAGCCCACGGCTGACAGCTCACAGCCAAACAGGCGCGCATGCCCTCCGGCTGTGAGCTGTGAGCTGTAAGCGGAAGGCTCACTCGTATCTCAGCGTCGACGCCGGATCGATGCCCGCCGCGCGGCGCGCGGGGAAGTATCCGGCGAGCAGTCCGCAGGTTCCCAGGATCGCGATCGTGGCGAGGCCGATCGGCCAGGAGAGCGTCGGGCGGCCCATGAACTCGAGCACGTCATTGCCCTCGATCGGCAGAAACGACAGGCCGGTGACGATCAGGATCGCGATGAGCGCGCCGAAGAGTCCGCCGACGAGCGTGTAGACCAGGCCCTCGAGGATGAACGGCCCGGTGATCCAGCCCCGCCGGGCGCCGAGCGCCATCTTGACGCCGATCTCCTTGGTGCGCTCCTTGACCACCGCGTACATGATGTTGGCGACGCCGACGCCGCCGATGATGAGCGTCAGCCCGCCGATCACCCCGAAGAAGATCTCGAGGCCGATCATGATCTTCTGCTGAGTCTGCTGGCTCTTGACCGTGTCCCAGATTCCCCAGACGCGCGGATCCTCGGGATCGTAGCCGAGCCTCGGGCCCATCACCTCGTTGAAGTGCTTGAGCGCGGCCGGCATGTCGTCCGCCTTCTTCACGCGGAAGACGAGGACGTTGAAGCTGTCGCCGAGGACGGCCTTGAAGGTCGACTGCGGGATGACGGCGTGATTCTTGTCGGGCCCGCCGTACGTCGATGACTGGCGCTTGCGCTGCATGACCCCGATGACCGTGAACGGGGAGTTGTTGATCTGCAGCGTCTTCCCGAGGGCGTCCTCGGGACCGAAGATGTCCTTCGCGAGCTCGTCGCCGAGGAACACGACGCGGCGCTTCTCGTCCTCGTCGCGGGGGTCGATGAACCGCCCGCGGCCCTTCGGGAAGTGCTTGCGCGCGTCGCCGTAGTCCCACCGCGTCCCGATGACGCGCGCGTTGACCGTCTTGCGCCCGTAGGTCATCGCGGTGCGCCACGACGTCAGCTCGCCCCAGATCGCGTCGAGCTCGGGCAGCCGCTCGCGGGCGTAGTCGATGTCCTCGAGCCGGACCTTGATGGAGCGGCCCTCGGGCAGGCCCTTGTAGGGTTTCGAGGTCTCGCCGGGCCACATCACCGAGAGGTTGCTTCCCATGGCCTGCTCGTTCGACATCATCTGGCGCTTCAGGCCCTCGCCGAACGCCAGCAGGATGAGGATCGTCACGGTCCCCCAGGCGAGCGACGCGATCGTCAGCGTCGCGCGCTTCTTCTGCAGGCGCGCCGACGCCAGGAAGAGCTGGAGGATGACGGAGAGGTTGCGCTTCATCGCATGATCACAGCTTCATCGCGACATCTTCGTACGCTGCGTCGGCGAGAGGGAATCGTCACAGCTTCATCGCCACGACCGGATCCAGCCGCGACGCGTCGCGCGCCGGGAAGTAGCCGGCGACGAGGCCGGTCAGGCCCAGGATCGCGGCCGTGAGCGCGGCGACGGAGAGCGAGAGGTCGGGATCGCCCACGAACTCGGTCGCGCCGAACTTCGGGAAGATCGCGCAGACGCCGAAGGCGATCAGGAATCCGAGCGCGCCGCCGATCCCCGTGATGAGCAGCGTCTCGAGCAGGAGCTGGCGCAGCAGCCAGCGATCCCGCGCGCCGAGGGCCATCTTGATGCCGATCTCCTTCGTGCGCTCCTCGACGACGACGTTCATGATGTTCGAGACGCCGATGCCGCCGACGATCAGCGTGAACGACCCGATGATCCCGAGGAAGAGGCGGAACGACAGGAAGAACGTCTGGAAGAACTTGAGGTTCTCGGTCGTGTCCCAGACCGAGAACGCCTCCTTGTCGTCGGGGTCGAAGCGCTGCCGCTGCGCGATGACGCGCCGGACGTCGTCGGTGACCTGCTCGGACTGCGCCGCCACCGTCGGCTGATAGATCAGGTTGTCGACCCACTTCTCGCCGGTGATCGCGCGGAACGTGGTCCCGGGAATGAAGCCCTTCTGATTGTCGCGGCCGCTGTAGCTCGAGTTCTGGACCTTGGCCTGGAGCACTCCGACCAGCAGGAACGGCGAGCCGCCCAGCATGACGGTCTTGCCGACCGCGTCCACGCCCTTGCCGAAGATGTCCTCGGTCATCTTGTTGCCGAGGAAGAGGACCCGCCGCTGCTCGGCCATGTCGGTGGGGTTGAAGAACCGGCCGCCCTTCTGCGGGATCAGGTTGCGCATCCCGCCGAACTCGGGCGAGACGCCGGAGATGTCGATCGCGATCGTCTTCGCGCCGTAGTTGAGCTTGAGCGTCTTCGAGTACTCGCTCGAGATCGCGTTCATCCCGCGCGCCTCGCGGCGGATGGCGTCGACGTCGTCCTCGTCGAGCCGGATCTTGCGTCCCTTGCCCAGCCCCTCGAAGGGGACCGACGTGAGGCCCGGCCACGCGATGCAGATCGCGTCGCCGATGCCCGCGCTGTTCTGGATCATCTGCTTCTGGAGGCCCTTGCCGAAGGCGAGCAGGAGGCTGACCGACACCGTGCCCCAGACGATGCCGAACACCGTCAGCGAGGTGCGCAGCTTCTGGCTTCGGATGTCCCGCCACATCTGGCGGAAGGCGTCGCGGACCGAGAGCATCGTTTACGCCCTGACCGGCTAATCCACGGCGGACGTCAGCTTCTTGGGCGGCCGCTCGAGCACCTTCGCCCCCTGGGAGAGCCCGTTCGAGACCTCGACGTTCAGCCCGTCCGAGACGCCGAGGGAGACGGCCGTCTTCACGGGCGGCGCCTTCTCCGTCGCGCCCGGAACCTCCACGAACGTCTTCTTGCCGCCGTCCTCGAAGATCACGACGCGCTCGGGGATCGTCAGCACGTCCTTGCGCTCGCGGATGATGAGGTCGGCATTGGCGGAATAGCCGGCGCGCAGCGTCACCTTCGTGCCCGGGTCCAGCTCGATCTCGACGTCGAAGAGCGTCGCGCCGTCCTTCTGCTGGGCCTGCGGCGCGATCCGCGCCACGTGCCCCGTGACGACGTCGGTCGGCAGCGCGCCTACCTTGATGCGCGCGGGCAGCGCCATCTTGAGCTTGCCGACGTCGATCTCGTCGACCGTGCCCTTGAAGATGAGGTCCGACATGTCGGCGATGGCGGCGAGCTCGGTGCCCGGCTGGTACGAGGTCAGGGGCACGACCGGATCGCCCGGGTTCACCGTCCGCGTCAGCACGGTGCCGGCCGCGGGCGCGCGGATGATCGACTCCATCGAGACGGTGTCGGTCTGGACGCGGCCCTTGCGCGTCAGGTCCCGCTGCTGCTCCGCCTTGGCCACCGCGACCTTGGCGAGCTCGTACGCCTCGCGCTTGACGTCGAGGTCCGACGTCGGGAGGACGCCGCTCTTCGCGAGCTCCTGCGCGCGCTCGAAGTCCGCCTTCGCGCGGTCGTAGGACGCCTTCGTCGAGTCGAGCTGCCGGTCGACGTCGGTGAGCTCCTGCGGCGTCGGATCCGGGGCGATCTCGAACAGCGCGTCGCCGGCCTTGACCTTGTCGCCGACGTTGACCATGCAGTGCTTGACGATCCCGGAGATCTTCGACTTGATCGAGAACTTCTGGCGCGGCTGGATCTGGCCGACGGCGAGGGCCTTCTCCGTGATCGACCCCTTCTCGACCGTGACGAGCTTCTTGTCGCCGTCGTTGCCCTTGCCGTTGCGCGCGAGCGCGTACAGGCCGGCCGCGATGGCCACCAACACGGCGAGCAGAACCAACGTCTTGAACAGCTTCGACATACCGCCCTCCCCGGATCGGACTCCCCGGGCGCCTGGCCTGGGAGGCGGCGCCCGCGAAAAACACGCTTCGAGGGGAGTTACGCAGGCCGCGCCGACAGGTTCCGCGCCGAGACCGTCGTCGTGCCCGATCCCCACGGTGCCGGTATCGGATATCTTTACGCGCCAAGGAGTTGCGTGTGATCCGAGGCGAGCGTCTCTATCTTCGGTCCATCGAGCGCGACGATCTGAGCCGCTGCCACGACTGGATGAACGACGAGGACCTGCGGAGAACGCTGGCGCAGCGCTATCCGATGTCGCTCGCGAGGGAGGCGGACTGGGTCGAGCGCGTGACGCGCGGCCAGGACCCCTCCGAGATGGTCTTCGCCATCTGCCTGATCCGGGGCGACCGCCACATCGGCAACTGCGGTCTCGAGCACATCGACCGCGACAACGGGACCGCGACCCTGGGGATCTTCATCGGCGAGGCCGACTGCCGGGGCCAGGGCCTCGGCGAGGAGACGGTCCGGACGCTCTGCCGCTTCGGGTTCGACGAGCTGCGCCTGGAGAAGATCCGCCTCGACGTCTACGAGGGCAATCCGGCGATCCGGACCTACGAGCGCGTCGGGTTCCGCCGGGAGGGAGTGCTCCGGGCGGAGATCTTTCGCCGCGGCGGCCGCCGCGACGTGATCCGGATGGGCCTGCTCCGGGACGAGCTGGCTTCCGCGCCTTCGACCCGGGGCAGGAAACGCAAGCGCTGATGGCCGCTCCCGAGTACCGGTTCCTCACGCGCTGGCGGGTGCTGGGCAGCCCCGAGGAGGTCTTCGCGATCCTCTCGGATGCCCGGGAGCTGCCGCGCTGGTGGCCGGCCGTCTATCTCCGCGCGGAGGAGCTCGAGGAGGGCGGCGCGGATGGCGTCGGACGGCGCCTGCGCGTGCACACCAAGGGCTGGCTGCCGTACACGCTCGACTGGGAGTTCCGGGTCACCGACGCCCGCCGCCCGCTCGGCTTCGCGATCGTCGCCGTGGGCGATCTCGCGGGCCGCGGCGAGTGGACGCTGACCCCGGACGGGTCGTGGACGGCGGTCGCGTACGACTGGCGGATCCGCGCGGAGAAGCCGCTCCTGCGCCTCCTGACGCCGCTCCTTCGTCCGCTGCTCGAGTTCAATCACCGCTGGGCGATGGCGCGCGGCGAGGAGAGCCTCTCGCTCGAGCTCTCGCGCCGCCGCTGCGCGACCCCCGCCGAGCGCGCGCGCATCCCCGCGCCGCCGGCGCCCACGGCCTCGGCGCCGCCGCTGATCGCGACGTCGCTCGTCGCCCTCGCGGTCGGCGCGGCCGCGCTCCTCCTGGGGCGGCTCCTCCGGCGACGCCGGTGAAACCGTCCCCCGCGCCGTCGACGTCGACGTCGGCGGAGGGACTGCGACAGGGGATCGGCCGCTTCGACGCGCTCGCGCTGGTCGTCGGCTCGATGGTCGGGTCGGGGATCTTCATCGTTTCCGCCGAGAGCGCGCGGCTCCTCCGGAGCGCGCCGCTGCTCCTCGCCGTCTGGACGGTCGCGGGACTGCTGACCCTGGCGGCCGCCGTTTCCTGCGCCGAGCTCGCGGCGATGCTTCCGAGGGCCGGCGGGCAGTACGTCTTCTTCCGGGAGGCGTACGGGCCCCTCGCCGGCTTTCTCTTCGGCTGGGCGATGCTGCTCGTGATCCAGACCGGCACGATCGCCGCGGTCGCGGCCGCGTTCGCGCGGTTCCTCGCCGTCTTCCTGCCGCGTCTCTCCGATTCGTCGTGGGGGAGCCTCGGCCCGCTGGCCCCGACGCCGCAGAGGCTCGTCGCGATCGGCGTGGTCGTGCTGCTGACGGCCACGAACGCGACCGGCCTGCGCGCGGGGACCGTCACGCAGAACGTGTTCACGACGCTGAAGCTCGCGGCGCTGCTCGCGCTCGCGCTCGGCGGTCTCCTCCTCGGGACCGCGGGCGCCGCGGAGCCGGCGGCGGTCTCCCTCTCGCCCCCGGCCTTCGCGCTGGTCTTCGCCGCGGCGCTCGTCGGACCGTTCTTCTCGCAGACGGCGTGGAACAACGTGACGTTCGCGGGCGAGGAGGTCCGCGAGCCCGGCCGGAACCTTCCGCGGGCGCTGCTCCTCGGGTGCCTGATCGTCACGGCCGCCTACGTGGCGACGAACGCGGCGTATCTCCGGACGCTCGGCCTCTCGGGGATCGCGACGGCGCCGCAGGACCGCGTCGGCACGGCGGCGGCCGGAGCGCTGTTCGGGCCGGCGGGGGCCCTCGCCATGGCGGCCGCGATCCTGGTCTCGACGTTCGGTTGCGTCAACGGGCTGATCCTTTCGGGCGCCCGCGTGTCGTACGCGATGGCGCGCGACGGCCACTTCTTCTCGGCCCTCGCGCGCCTGAACCGCGCCGCCGTGCCCGCCAACGCGCTGTGGCTCCAGGCGGCGTGGGCGTCGCTCCTCGTGCTGAGCGGGACCTACAGCCAGCTCCTCCGGTACGTCGTCTCGGCGGACCTGCTCCTCTACGTGCTGCTGGTTCTCGCCGTGCCGGTGCTCCGGCGGAAGGCGCCCGACGCCCCGCGCCCCTTCCGCGCTCCCGGATACCCGTGGCTGCAGCTCGCTTACGCGGGGTGCGGCCTCGCGGTCATCGTCCTGCTGCTCCTGGGCAACCCGCGGACGACGTGGCCCGGATACGTGCTCCTCGTCTCCGGCGTGCCCGTCTTCCTCTTCTGGAGGCGGCGCGAGTCCCGATGAGGCCCGTCCCCTTCGACGTTCGCGACGGAGCGGTCCTCGTCGAATTCCCCGAGGCGTCCGAGGCGGACGCGAATCGGGCGAGCGTCACCCTCGCCGCGCGCCTGCGGGAGCGGCCCGGCGTACACGACGCGATTCCGGGCGCGCGCTCGCTGCTCGTCCTCTTCGACCCGCGGAGGCTCTCGCACGACACGCTTCGCGACGCGATCGACGCCGCTCCGCCCGCGGGGCCGGCGGAGGGCGGCACGCGGCGGACGCTCACCGTGCCCGCCGCCTATGACGGCCCCGACCTCGACGACCTCGCGCGCCGCTCCGGACTGTCTGCCGCGGAAGTCGCGCGCCGCCACGGCGGCGCCGAGTACCGCGTCGCCTTCCTGGGCTTCGCTCCCGGCTTCGCGTACCTGACCGGCTTGCCTCCCGAGCTGTGTGCGCCCCGTCTCCCGACGCCGCGGACGCGCGTGCCCGCAGGCAGCCTCGCGATCGGCGGCTGCTACACCGGCATCTATCCCGGCGCGTCTCCGGGGGGCTGGCGCCTCATCGGCCGGACGACCCTGAGACTGCTCGACCCGGGCGCGGATCCTCCCGCGCTGCTGCGCGCCGGAGACCGCGTCCGCTTCGAGGCCGTCTCCGCCGGCGAGCTGCCGCCTCCCGCATCGCCGCCGGAGAGGCGAGTCGCGGACGGCCGCGCGCCGATCCTTCGCATCGCCTCTCCCGGTCTCTCCGCCACCATTCAAGGAGTCCCGGGCGGAGGGCGGGGGCTCGGCGCGTCCGGGATTCCGCCCGGCGGCGCCATCG
>DASXAG010000086.1:0-77404 GCA_036406835.1 Thermoanaerobaculia bacterium | reverse complement strand
CCCTTCGCCCGGTCGATCGACGCGATGAAGAAGTACGTCGTGTCGAGCACCCTCGACCGGGTCGATTGGAACGCGGAGCTCGTGCGCGGGGATCTGGCGAGCGCCGTCCAGAAGCTCAAGCAGGAGCCCGGCAAGGGACTGGTCACCGGAGGCGTGAAGCTCCCGATGGCGTTGGCGGAGCTGGGATTGATCGACGAATACGAGTTCGTGGTGCATCCCAGGCTGGCGGGCCACGGGCCGACGTTGTTCGCGGGCCTCTCGAAGCTCGTCGAACTCGAGCTCGTCGGCCGGCAGGAGTTCGCCTCGGGAGCGATGGCGATGCGGTATGAGCCGCGAAGGTAGCCGGCTCGAGGAGCAGCTCCGTCGATCCCTCGAGGGCGAGGCGTGGCACGGACCTTCGGTGCTCGAGTTGCTGGCCGGCGTCTCCGCGGCGCAAGCGGCCGGTCATCCCATCGCGGGTGCGCACAGTATCTGGGAGCTCGTGCTCCACATTGCCAGCGACTATGACCTGGTGCTCCGGAGACTGGCGGGCGATGGACATCCGCTCACCGCGGCCGAGGACTGGCCCGTGTGTCCGGCGCCGACGGAGGAGAACTGGAGCCGGACGACACGGGAGCTCGCGCAGTTGGACGAGAAGCTGCGGCGCGCCGTGCGTGACTTTCCGGACGAACGGCTGGATGCGCTCCTCGTGCCCGAGAGCCCCTGGACCGCGTACACGCAGTTCATCGGCGTGACTCAACACAACGCGTATCATGCCGGCCAGATCGCCTTGCTGAAGCGCGCTCTGGCCGCGGCTGCAGCCGAGTGAAGGGCGCCCGACTCGGAGGCGCCGCCCATCGGAGCGATGGAGGAGGAGGTTCAACGATGGCGAAGGTGACCGGGATCGGCGGCGTCTTCTTCAAGAGCACGGGAGACAGCGCGGCGCTCGCCGAGTGGTATCGGAAGCACCTGGGCATGACGCTGGAAGACTGGGGCGGCGCCATCCTCCGATGGCCGGACGACAAGGGAGAGGACCGCGGCCTCACGGTTTGGAGCGTCGCCGCGAAAGACAGCCAGTGGTTCAGCCCGAGCCACTCGTCCTTCATGATCAACTACCGGGTCGACGACCTCGACGGGCTGCTGCAGCAGCTGCGCGCCGGGGGCGTGGAGATCCTCAAGGGACCCGACGCGGACGACAACGGCAGGTTCGCCTGGATCATGGATCCGGACGGCAACAAGGTCGAGCTCTGGGAGCCGAAGGCCCGCTGACCGGAGCGCTGGACGGACCGCGACGCAGGACTCGCCGATGACGCCACCGGAGATTGCCGGCATCTCGCCGTTCTTCATCGTGCGCAACGTGGCGCGCGCGCTTTCGTTCTATCGGGATCGACTCGGGTTCGAGGTCGTCTTCACGAACGAAGGCGACGATCTCTTCTTCGGCATCGTGCGCCGCGGCGGCGCGATGCTGATGTTCAAGGACGTCGGCGTGGACCCGCTCTCGAACTCCACGAGGGAGCCCGGAGCCCGCTGGGATGCCTACCTCTCGGTTGCCGATCCGGACGCCCTGGCGGTCGAGCTCGCATCGCGGGAGGTGGAATTCTCGAGACCGCTCGAAGACACCGGTGACGGTCTTCGCGGCTTCGAGTTGAAGGATCCGGACGGTTACGTCCTTTTCTTCGGCCGTCCGCGAACGTGAAGCTCGGTGAGTGGCCCGGCTTCCAGGGCCTCCGCATCCTGATGCTGTGGGTGATCCTGGTCTTCGTCGTGTTCGCCTGGCGGCACTACTGGCGCATCAGCCAGGCCGTGGCCGACGAGGCCCCGCTCGCGCACTTCCGCTTCACGGCCCCGCTCCTGATCGCCTTCGGACCTCCTCTCCTCTTCGCCATCGGCTACAGTCTGGTCCGGCGCCGGTCGGGGAGGTCGCGATGACGCACATTCGAGGGGCAGCCGGCGAGATCCACGAGCTGGCGCGGTACGAGGTGAAACCGGAGGCCCTCGAGACGTGCCTCGCGGCGATCCACGAGTTCGTCGCGTACGTGCGCGCGAACGAGGCCGGAGCGCTGCGGTACGAGGTCTGGCAGGAGCGGGAGCATCCGACCCGCTTCGTGCACATCTTCGTGTGGAGAGATGCCGAGGCCAATCGGATTCATGGAGAGTCGGCCGCCGTCAAGCGGTTCGCGAGCGTGCTCTATCCGAACTGCCTGGCGCCGGTCGAGTTCATCGAGTACGAGCAGGTCGATGCGAATGCCGCCTTCCGGCGCGTCTAGCGGGCCGCGCGCTCGCGTGAGGCCCGACAGGCGCATCGCCGTCGCGCTCGCGGTCTGCCTGGGATGTGCGGCGATCGCGATCGCTCAGACGCGGCCGCGCGCACGCGACCTCGGCGTCGCGCCCGGGATCTATCCGCCGGGACGGCTCGACGCGATCACCGACGTCGAGGGCGTGCGGGTCGGCCACACGACGCTCGTCGAGGGCGATGGCGTGCGGACCGGCGTGACCGCGATCCTCCCGCACGGAGGAAATCTCTTCCAGGACAAGGTCGCCGGGGCCGTCTTCGTCGGCAACGCGTTCGGCAAGCTCGCCGGCTCGACGCAGGTGACCGAGCTCGGCACGATCGAGACGCCGATCGTGCTGACGAACACGCTGAGCGTCGGCGTCGCCATGGACGCCGTCGTGCGCTACACGCTGGCGCGGCCCGGCAACGAGGAGGTCCGATCGGTCAACGCGGTCGTCGGCGAGACGAACGACGGCGGCCTGAACGACATCCGGGGACTCCACGTCACGACGAAGCACGTCCTCGACGCGATCGAGAAGGCGAGTCCCGGCCCCGTCGCCGAGGGCAGCGTCGGGGCCGGCACCGGCACGGTCGCGTTCGACTGGAAGGGCGGCATCGGCACGGCGTCGCGGAGAGTTCCCGGCGGCTACGTCGTCGGCGTTCTGGCGCAGACGAACTTCGGCGGCAATCTCACGATCGCGGGGGTGCCGGTCTACCGGGTCCTGCAGCCGGAGAAGACGGTCGCGGGCCGGCGAGGCCCGGCGCCCGGCCCCGCGTCCGGCGACGGCTCCTGCATGCTCGTCGTCGCGACCGACGCACCGCTCGATGCTCGCGACCTCCGTCGGTTGGCGGCGCGCGCCGTGTTCGGACTGGCCCGCACGGGCTCGTCCTACAGCAACGGGAGCGGCGACTTCGCGATCGCGTTCTCGACCTCGCCCGAGATGCGATCCCGGTTCGGGGAGACCGAGCCTCGCACGCGGCGCATCCTGCCGACGGACGCGGTCTCGCCGCTGTTCGAGGCGGCGCTCGAGGCCACCGAGGAGGCGGTCTACAACTCGCTCTTCCAGGCGACGACCGTCACGTCGCGGTTCGGCACGGCGGAAGCCCTCCCGGTGGATCGCGTGCGGAAGCTGTTGGCGAAATGAAGGGCGCGTTTCGGTCGGTGACGCCCCTGATCCCTTCGGGCGGCAGCCTGGCCGACGCGCTGGCGTTCTTCACGACGCACATGGGCTTCTCGGTGGAGTGGCAGTCCGGGGGAATGGCGGGGATCGGCCGGGACGGCGTCGCCTTCAATCTCGTCGAGAACGACGACCGGAACTGGGCCGACAACGCGAGCTTCAGCATCGGCGTCACCGACCTCGACGGGCTCTACGAGGAATATCGCGACGTTCCCGCGCGGGTCGGGCCCCTGGAAGTCAAGCCGTGGGGCCGGCGAGAATTTCACATGATCGTCCCCTCGGGAGTGTGCCTGCAGTTCTACGAGGACGAGGATGTCTGACCGGCGCGCGTTCGCGGGTCCCGGAGGTCGAGCGTGAGGAGACGAACTCTCCCGGTCATCGCCATGCTGCTCGCGGCGGCGTCGGTCGGCCGGTCCCGCGACCTTCCCGAGGCGCCCGAGGGGTTCCACTGGGAACAGGCGACCGGCATCAAGGCGGCGCTCCTGGCGCCGGACGGCTGGTTCTTCCGCGAGGAGGCGAAACCGACCGTCATCGCCTATGTGATCTCACGTGAGGACTCGAAAGCGGCGGGCAAGTTCGAGACCGGATTCACCCTCAACGTCAATCGCGTGTCCAGGGGCGACAGCGTGGAGTGGGCGAAGAAGGTCGTCGCGGAGTTTTCGAAGGCGAAGAAGAACAAGCTGCTCAAGAGCTGGGACGTGAATCGCCCGGTGCTCACAGGCGCCGGGTGCGACGTCGAGATCGGAGAGGGTCGCGATGGCATCAAGATGGAGCTGGTCGCGCTCGGCAATCCGAGGACGAATGCGGTCTATTTGATGACGTTCGAGGCGCCGCTGGCCCGATGGGACGAGGCGTGGAAGCTCGGCCGGGAGATGATGAGCCACGTGTCGCTGAGCGATGAGTTCTGACGGCCGCCCGCCCCGCTCCGCCGGATGACCGGCGCGTGGATTCCGGGCAACCCGGAGTTCGAGGCTCGGGTTCGCGAGAGCTTCGGACGCCAGTCCCACATGACGACTCTCGGCGCCTCGCTCGCCTTCGTCGGCGCGGGCGAGGTCCACATCGCGCTGCCGTTCTCCGCGCAGCTCTGTCAGCAGAACGGCTTCCTGCACGCGGGAGCGATCGCGAGCGTGGCGGACTCCGCGTGCGGCTACGCCGCCTATACGCTCGCCCCGCCCGACACCGACGTGCTGGCGGTGGAGTTCAAGATCAACCTCCTCGCGCCGGCTCGGGGCGAGGCGTTCCTGGCGAGCGGCCGCGTTCTGCGTCCCGGCCGGACGCTCACGGTCTGCAGCGCCGACGTCCACGCGACGGAGGCGGGACGGCGGACCCTGATCGCGACGATGCTCTCGACCGTCATCGTGAGGCCGTCGGGGGCCTAGGAGTTCCGACGCGCGGATGGTGAAGATCGGCGCGGTCCGCCGCCTCGCGCTCTCGCTTCCCGAGGCGAGCGAGAAGGGGCACCACGGCATGCCGTCGTTTCGAATCGGGGACAGGATCTTCGCCACGGTCCCGGACAACGACCACCTCCACGTGATGCTCGGGCCCGACGAGGTGGATCTCGCGGTCAAGACGGCGCCGGAGGCGTTCGAGGAGCTCCGGTGGGGCAGGCAGCTCGCCGGCGTGCGCGTGAACCTCGCCGTGGCAGAGAGGGAGCTTCTCGAGGTTCTTCTGAACGAGGCGTGGCGCCGGAAGGCGCCTCGAAGGCTGACGAGGCTCCTGGAAGGGCCGGGCCCGACCGGGAATGATCGATGATTCGACCGGCGGAAGGAGGACTCATGACGGCGATCCTCGCGGCGGCGCCCCAGTTCCTGGTCGAGAGCCTGGACGACTCGCTCGTCTTCTACGAGGAGCGCCTGGGCTTCACGCGGGACTTCGTCTACGAGGACTTCTACGCGAGCGTGTCCCGCGACCGCGCCGTGATCCACCTGAAGTGCGCGCCGAAGCTCGAGGCGGAGCGCGCGCATCGCCGGAAGGAGGAGCACCTCGACGCGTATCTGAGCGTCTCCGGAGTCGGGGAGCTGCACGCCGAGCTCGCCGGCCGGGGAGCGCCCATCACGCGGCCGCTCGAGACGATGCCGTGGGGCACGCGCGAGTTCTACGTCGAGGACCCCGACGGCTACATCCTGTGTTTCTCGGAGAGGGTCTAGCCGCCTTCATCCAAATCGTCGCTCCGGTAACCCGCTGTGGGGCGGGCACATGGTCCCCGCCGAACGCGGCTAAACTCCGACACCGACCGGGCGTAGTGAACGGCATGAGCGCGCTCTTCGCGGCCAAGGTGTTCTGGCCCTACCTCGCGGGCGTGGTTCTTCTCGGCGTGGGGATCGCGGTCGCCGCCGCGAGCAAGGGGTTCCGCGGGGACGCGATGCCGGCGGCCCTGGCCCTCGCCCCCGTGTTCATCGCCGCGCCGATGGGCGTCTTCGGCGTGGACCACTTCGTGGAGTCCGCCGGCACCGCCTCGATCGTGCCGAAGTGGCTTCCGGCGTCGCCCCTCTTCTGGGTCTATCTCGTCGGCGCGGCGAACATCGCCGCGGGCGTGAGCATCGCGGCCAATCGATTCGTCAAGCTCTCGGCGACGCTGCTCGGGCTCATGCTCCTGTCCTTCGTCGTGCTGATGCACATCCCGAACTTCCTCTCGGAGCCCACGAACCGGTTCGCGTTCAACTACATCCTGCGGGATCTGTCCTTCGCCGCGGGCGCGATCGCGCTGTCCTGCGTCCCGCGCGCCGGCTCGAACCCGGTCCTCGCGCGCAGGCTCGCGACGAGCACGCGCGTCGTGCTGGGCGCCATCGCCGTCGTCTTCGGCGTGGAGCACTTCCTGTTTCCGCAGTTCGTCCCGGTGATTCCCCTTCCGGGCGAGCTCCCGGCGTGGATGCCGATGCACCGGGTGATCTCCTACGCCACGGGCTCCATCCTCGTCGTCACGGGAGCGGCGCTGCTGCTCAACCGGAGGCCCCGGCTCGCGGCGACGCTCCTCGGCGTCGCGGTCGTGGCGATCGTGGCCACGGTCTACCTGGCCCTCCTGATCGCGAAGCCCCTGGACCTGCAGCAGGTCAACTATTTGTTCGATACGCTTCTGTTCGGCGGCAGCGCCCTGGCGCTCGGCAAAGCCCTCGGGGCGACCGCGACCGGCGAAGGGAGGCGAGCATGAAGACGGGCGAGCGCTTCACGGCGGTCGTTCTCGACGGCCACAAGGGCCTGGCGTTCGAGCTGCCGTTCAGCCCCGCGGAGCGTTGGGGCCTGTCGGAGACGAAGCTGCGCCCGGGGCGCCGGGGCTACCGTGTCCGCGGCACCGTGAACGAGCGTGAATTCGAGAGCGTCGTGGTTCCGCGCCAGAGGCGATTCTGGGTGCTCGTGTCGGACGAGATGCAGAAGGCCGGAAGGCTCCGCGCGGGCGCGGAGGTAAAGGTCTCGATCGGACCGCTTCCGCTGCGGAGCGTCTAGACTCTCGCGTCGAGGCCTACTCCCGTGACGAACCCTCGCAAGGTCATCGTTCATCTCGCGGCCAGCGCGGACGGGTACATCGCGCGTGCCGACGGCGACATCGACTGGCTGTCGTCCCGCCCCAAGCCCGCGGGGTTCTATGGAATCGGCGCGTTCATGAGGACGATCGACACGAAGGTCCTGGGCCGGAAGACCTACGAGGCGGGCCTGCGGCTGGGCGGGAAGTTCGACGGGAAGGACTCGACGATCGTCTTCTCGCGCCACGCGGCGCCGCCGGACGCTCCGCCGGGCGTGCGGTTCGTGAGCGAGCCGGTCGGCCCCTTCGTGAGCCGTCTCCGCGAGCAGCCCGGCAAGGACATCTGGCTGATGGGCGGCGGCGAGATCATCGCCTCCTTCCTCGACGCGGACGCGATCGACGAATTCGTCGTCAGCGTCACGCCGGTTTTCATCGGCGACGGCATCCCGCTGCTCGCGCGGCGCGACCGGCACGTGAAGCTGGAGGTCCTGTCCGTCGAGCGCTTCGACGACGGCGTCGTCCAGATCCGATACGGTGTCGGCCGGTCGCATGGCTGACGCCGACGCCGCGGTTCTCCGCTGGCTGCTCGACGCCGATCCCTCGATCCGCTGGCAGGCGATGCGGGACCTGACCGACGCGCCGGACGCGGAGGTCGCGGCGGAGCGCGCCAAGGTCGCGGACTCTCCAGAGGGATCGGGCGCGCGTCTCCTCGCGCTCCAGGCCGCCGACGGGCGGTGGGCCGGCGCGGCCTGGAACCGCGGGTGGGACTCCACGATGCACGCGCTGTGGCTGCTGCGGGAGCTGGGCCTCGACCCCGCGAGCGGGCCGGCGCGGCGCGCCGCCGGCCTCGTCCGCGACCGCGTGACGTGGCAGGGATGCGGCCCGGAGGAAACGCGGCACAACCCGTTCTTCGCGGGGGAAGTCGAGCCGTGCATCAACGGACAGGTGGCCGCGGCCGGCGCCTACTTCGGTGCGGACGTCCGGGGCCTCGTCGGCCGGCTGCTCGGCGAGCAGCTCGCGGACGGAGGCTGGAACTGCGAGACCGAGAACGGATCGACGCGGTCCTCGTTCAACACCACGATCTGCGTGCTCGAGGCGCTGCTCGAGCACGAGCGGGGGGGCGGCGCGGATCCGGCGGTGCCCGCGGCCCGTCTCCGCGGCCAGGAGTACCTGCTCGAGCGCCGGCTCTTCCATCGGAAGTCGACGGGGGAGGCGATCGCGCGGGATCGGAAGAGCGGCGCCGACTTCACGCGCTTCGCGTTTCCGACGTGGTGGCACTACGACGTGCTGCGGGGGCTCGAGCACCTGCGCCGCGCCGCCGCCGTCCCCGATGCGCGGGCCGCCGAGGCGATCGCGCTCGTCGCGTCGAAGCGCGGCGCCGACGGCCGCTGGCCGCTCGACGTGAAGTACCCCGGGAGGATGCCGGTGGAGACGGACGAGGGCGTCGATGTCGGTCAACCGAGCCGGTGGATCACGCTCCGCGCCTTGCGGGTGTTGAAGTGGTACGGGGCGGCGGGCTAGCCCAGCGAGAGCCCGCGTAGGCTGCGGACCAGCTCCGCGACGAGCGGGGACTCCACACTTTCGGCTCCGGGTAGAGCGCGCAGGACGAGCCCCGGCAGCGGCGGGCTGACGCGCACCTCGGCGAGGACGCCGCTCGCGAGCTCCTGCTTCACGGCGTGCGCGGGAAGGAGGCCGAGCGCGCCGGACGCGCCGCCGGCGAGGATCCCGCGCTTGACGCCCTCGACGGTGCCGAGGGCCTGCGTGCGCGGCTGCGGCGTTTCCGCGGCTTCGAAGTGCCGGCGCAGCGCCTGGTGGTAATCGCCGGCGGCGTCGCTCATGTAGAAGTCGCAGCGGCGGAGCTCGTCCGCCGAAGCCTTGTGGCCGCCGCGGGCGAGCGGATGCGACGGCGCCGCGAAGATGACGAGACGCGCCGCGGTGAGAACCGAGTCGTCGCCGCTCTTCGACGTCCCGCCGACCTCGAGGACCAGGCCGAGGTCGCAGCGTCCCGCCGCGACGCTCTCGCGGATGTCGGCGCACACCCTGGTCGCGACCTCGACCCGCACCTGGGGCCACTTCTCCCGCAGCGCCGCGAGCGAAGGCGGCAGGACGTAGGTGCTGATCGACTCGACGGCGGCGACCGACAGAGTGGCCTTGACCTCCGTCGTCACGCCGGCGAGCTGGTCGACGAGCTCGCCGGTCACCGCGAGCACGCGGCGCGCGTGGGGCAGGAGCGCCTCGCCCGAGCGCGTCAGCGCCGCCCCCTTGCCCTTCGCGCCCTTGCGGAAGAGCTCGGTGCCGAGCGCCCGTTCGAGCGAGATGAGGGTCTCCGAGACCGTCGACTGGGAGACGCCCAGGCTGTGCGCGGCGCGCGTCTGGCCGCCGTTCTCGACGACGGCCAGGAAGACGCGCAGGTGGCGAAGCTCGAGCTCGGTTTTCAACGTCCTCTTCATACCATCGCCGCCGCCATCGCCGCCGCCGATGCGTGGAATCGGCGTTTTGGAGCGTCCTCGGGCGTCCGGTAAACGGAGCGCATGAGCCAAGCTGCTGCTTCCCGCGCCTCCCGCGCCGTCACCCCCGCCGATGCCGCCCTGCTCATCGTCGACGTCCAGCAGGGCTTCGACGACCCGTTCTGGGGCCCTCGCAACAACCCGGCCTTCGAGGCCCGCGTCGCCGAGCTGCTCGGCGCATGGCGCGCCTTCGGCCGCCCCGTCCTGCACGCGCGCCACATGTCCTCGGTGGCGGGATCGCCGCTGCGTCCCGGCCAGCGCGGCAACGACTTCAAGCCCGAGGCGGCGCCGCGGCGCGGCGAGCCGGTGCACGAAAAGACCGTCAACAGCTGCTTCATCGGCACCTCGCTCGATGAGGACCTGCGCCGGTCGGGCATCGGCGGACTCGTCGTCGCCGGCCTCACCACCAATCACTGCGTGTCGACGACAGCGCGGATGGCAGGGAACCTGGGCTACGGCGTCTGGGTGGTCTCGGATGCGTCGGCGACGTTCGACCGCACGGGTCCCGACGGGGTGCGCTATCCGGCGGATCTCGTGCACGCGATGGCGCTCTCGGATCTGAACGGGGAGTTCGCCAGCGTGATCGACACGCGCACGCTCATCGCCGAGTTCGGGAGGCGCTCGTGAAGAGAGATCGCCTGGCGGTCCCCTGGGTTCCGCTCGTCACCGCGGTCTTTCTCGTTTCGGGGTGGAGCGTTTCGGACGGCGGCGCGGGCAAGGGTCCCGCGAATCACACCGACGGCGGCGCCGCCGAGCCGTGCGGCGACTTCTACGAGTACGCCAACGCCGGCTGGCTGGCCGCAAACCCGATTCCCGAGGGTCAGTCGCGCTGGAGCCCGCGCGCGGCCGGCCGCGCCGCCAACCAGCGGCGGCTGCAGGCCCTTCTCGAGGAGGCGTCGTCGTCTGGCCGGCGCGACGCGCCCGCCGGCAGTGCGGAGCGCCTCGCCGGCGATCTCTACGCCTCGTGCATGGACGAGGCGCGCGTCGAGGCCGACGGAGTCTCTCCCCTTCAACCGCTCCTCGCCGAGATCGACGCCGCGCGCACTCCGGCCGACGTGCAGCGCCTCATCCGCCGGCTCCACGCGCTCGGCGTGACGGCGGGCTTCGCGGCCGCAGGCGACGTCGCGTACCGCGATCCATCGCGCTTCGTGCTCAACATCGCCGCAGGATTCGGCGTGCCGCGCGCCGAGGGGGAGCGCGACGCGTACAGGAAGCACGCGGCGGCGATCCTGGCGCTCGGCGGCCCGACCAGCAGCGCCGACGTCGACAGGGTCATGGGCCTCGAGGCGCTGCTCGCCGAGGGGGCGCTCGACGCCGCGTCGGCCGGCGACCCGGCGAAGACCGATCATCCGACGACGTTCGCGCAGCTCAGCGAGCTCGCGCCGGCGTTCGACTGGGCCGCGTACTTCGACGAGGCGGGTCTGCCGCGCGCCGACGTCAACGCCGCCGAGCCCCGCCTGCTCCGGCAGCTCGACCGGGCGCTGCGCGAGACACCCGTCGCCGTCTGGCGCACCGAGCTGCGTCTCCAGCTGCTCGACGCGGCGGCGCCGTACCTGTCGCGGCGGTTCGTCGCCGAGTCGCCGGCGAACGGAAAGGCGCGCGCCCAGCTCTGCGCCGAAACGACGGAGGCCCTGCTGCCCGACGCGGTCGGCAGGCTGTACGTCGAGCGCTACTTCGCGCCCGCCGACCGCGCCCGCGTGGAGACCCTGGTCGGGCGACTCGGCGCCGTGCTCGAGGAGGACCTCGCGGGCGTCGCGTGGATGTCGCCCGAGACGCGCAAGCGCGCGCTCGACAAGCTGGCCGCCTACGACGCGCAGGTGGCGGCGCCGGGCCGCTGGCAGGACTACGGCGCTCTCGCCGGCCGGATGGACCGCGACCAGTTCTGGGCCGGCGTCGCCGCCGCCCGCCGCCTCGGCGTCGACGCGGATCGCCGACGCATCGGCAAGCCGACGGACCGCGGCGTCTGGAAGCTTCCCGCGTCGTCGTCGGGCGCCTACATCGACGCGCAGCTGAACCAGATCGTCCTGCCGGCCGGCTTCCTCCTGACGATCGGCTACCGCTCCGACATGGAGGACCCGGAGCTCTACGGCGGCATCGGCGCCGGCATCGCTCACGACATCACCCACGCCCTCGACGCCGGCGGCGCCGACTTCGACGCGCAGGGGCGTCCCGCGCGCTGGTGGACGGACGCCGACCGCACGCGGTTCGAGGCGCTCGCCGCTTGCGTCGACGAGAACTACGCCGCCTTCGAGGTCGAGCCGGGCCTCCGTCTCGACGGCAAGCGGGTCGAGAGCGAGGCGATCGGCGACCTCGGCGGCGTGCGGCTCGCGTACCGGGCGCTCGGCCGGGCGCTGTCCGCTCAACCCGTCCCGCCTCGCGACGGCGTGACCGCCGAGCAGCGCTTCTTCATCGCGTGGGCCCGCTCGCGCGCCGAGGCGGTGCGGCCCGAAACCGAGCGCCAGCTCGTGAAGAGCGATCCGCACGCGCCCGGGCGCTTCCGCGTTCTCGGCACGCTGGTCAACCTGCCCGAGTTCGAGGAGGCGTTCGCGTGCCCGCCGGCCGCGAAGATGGTCCGGACGCCCGCGAAGCGCTGCGCGGTCTGGTAGCGCCGGGCCACCCCGGACTCCCGAGCCGCGCCGCCCGGCCCGGCGGGCCACCGGATATCATTCCGTCACCGATGCGCGCGATCGTGACCGTACTGGCCTTCGCGGCGGTCGCGACATGCCTGTGGTCCGGCTGGCGGATCGGGACGACCCCGGTGCGATACGAGGTCATCGAGGCCACCGCCGACGGGAGCGGCACGAATCGCCATTTCGAAGAGCGACGCTTTTCGGACGTCTCGGCGCTGGGCGTGGCGCCGCTCGTCGTTCCGGTTCTGATCTCGGGGCTCGGGGCCTGGGCGGCGGCTCGCAGGCGCGGTCGGGCCCTCGCGTCCTGCGCGCTCGCTCTGGCCGTCTACGCCGCGGTGAGCGGCTTCTCGATCGGTCCGGCGTACTGGCCGGCAGCGGGCCTTCTCGTTGCGGCGAGCGTCATCCTCTTCTTCCGGGGACCCGCCCCTCCCGCGCTCGCGGATCCGCCCGCCCGTGAGGCCGATGGAGCCGTTTGATTTCTGCGTCGGGGAATGCGGGTCGATCGATCGGTACCTCGCCGACCGGATCTACGAGTTCAACGTCGGCGCGACCTCCTACGCCGACGGCGAATCGTTCGCGGCCGTGCGTCGCGACGAGTCCGGCGCCATCGTCGCGGGGGTGTCGGGCTACACCTGGGGCGGGTGCTGCTACGTCGCGAACCTCTGGGTATCAGAGCCTCTGCGCGCCCGGGGCGTCGGGAGGGCGCTCCTCGCGGCCGCGGAGCAGCACGCGAAGGCCCGAGGCTGCCGGGTCGTTTTCCTGTCGTCGCACAGCTTTCAGGCGCCGGGCTTCTACGAGAAGATGGGCTACGTCCGCCAGGCTTCGATCGCAGACCATCCGGTCGGGTACTCGAACATCGTATTCGCCAAGCGCCTCGCGCAAGAGAAGGCGGGATGACGGATCCCATGAAGGGGCTGAAGATCGCCGGCTCGATCGTGGCCGAGCTCCTCGGTCTCGGATGCCTTCTCAAGATCGCCTTCGGCATGACCTCCGCACGCGAGCATGCCCTGCCGTCGGCCGGCCTCGCCGGATACGTCGTCGGCTTCGTCGCCGCCTCCGCCGTCAGCTTCTTCCTCGTCTGGAGCGCCTTCCGGAAGCCGCCGCCCACGGGTGCGGGGTAGAAAGCAGCCGTGTTCTGTCCGAAGTGCCGCGACGAATTCCGGGAGGGCTTCACGCACTGCCCCGACTGCGACGTCGACCTCGTCGAAACGCTTCCTGAAGTCGAGGAGCCGGGCCCGCTCGAGATGGTGACGGTGCTGGAGACCGGCGATCAGAGCCTGGTCGCGGTGGCGAAGTCGGTTCTGGAGGGCGCCGGAATCCCGTGCATCGCACGCAACGAGCGCCTGCAGAACCTGTTCGGATGGGGCGCGATCGGAACGGGCTTCAACGCGGCGATGGGGCCGATCCGCATCCAGGTGTTGAAGGAAGACGCCGAGGCGGCCAGGGAGCTGCTGGCCGTGCACACCACGGCCGATCCGGATGAGGGCGATGCCTGATGTGCGTGAAGCGCTCGCGCCGTTTCCTCGGCGCGGCCGTGGTCGCCACGGCCATCGCGACGGCGGCCTGCGCGCAGAAGGCGCTCGAGTATCCCTTCATGGTCTCGGGCAGCGTCTCCGACGCCTCGGGCCAGCCCCTCGGCGGAGTCCGTGTGACGCTCCAGATCCACGGCGTGGTCTACGAGGGCGCGACGCCGATGCAGCGGACCGACACGTACACGGACGAGCGGGGCCGCTTCGCGTTCGACTACGTGACGCGCGATCCGACCGAGCTCTACTCCCTCTCGTTCGACAAGGAGGGCTACGAGAGCTCCTCGATCGAGAGGGCGTCGCTCGCCAGGAGCGTTCACGACGTGAAGCTCGCGAGACGGTGACCCTGAGGGAAAGAGCGGCACGCCATGTCTGAGTCGCTGGCACGAGACGTCCGCCTCTACGTGTTTCGGCAGACGGCCGAGACGGGCCGGGTTCCTCAGCCTCCGCAGATCGCCGCGGGCCTCGGCGCCTCGGCGGCCGACGTCGCCGGAGCGCTGAAGGAGCTGGCGGCGGGCAAGGTCCTGATTCTCGCGCCGAACGACGGCAACATCTGGGCGGCGAATCCCTTCTGTGCCGTTCCGTCGGCGTTCCAGGTGGTGACGCGCGACCGGACCTATTCGGCCATCTGCATCTACGACGCGCTCGGGATTCCCGCGGCCCTCGGCATGGATGGCGCGATCCGCACGGTTTGCGGGGACTGCGGCGAGACGCTCTCCCTCGAGGTCCGGGCCGGACGGCTCGCGCGGAGCGAGGGCATCCTGCACTTCGGCGTCCCGGCCCACCACTGGTGGGACAACATCGGCTTCACGTGAAGCACCATGCTGCTCTTCCGGGACGAGGAGCACGTGGACCGGTGGTGCCGCACGCGAAATCTCGATCGGGGCGCGACCCTGACGCCGCAGCAGGGCTGGGAGCTCGCGCGCGGCTGGTACGAGAACAAGCTGAGGCCGGACTGGCGGCGCCACACGCTGGAGGAGGCGGAGGCGCTCTTCGCCGCCATCGGGCTCACGGACCCGTTCTGGAACCTTCGGGGCTAAATGGGAGGACGGACCATGACGTCCCGGCGGATCCCGGCGCTCGCGATCGGGCTGATGCTTCTCGCGTCCGGCTGCACCTCCGTCGCGCAGATCACGACCCTCTCCGACGAGGGCTGCCATCAGACGGTCACTGCGGCGCTCGCGAAGATCCTCCAGGCGGAGGGCGAGACGCCACAGGCCGCGACGCAGCTGGCCGACTCGACCACGACGGTCCTGCAGTTCGGCCGCCTCGGCCCACGCCCCTTCCTGGTCGAAGCGCCTTCCGGCGTCGATTACTCCTTCTTCGTCGAGAAGAAGAGCAGCGGATGCGTTCTTCGCCTCTACGGGCGCCAGAAGGGATTCGTCTCCTACACCAACAACCTGACCTACATCGCGACGGAGCCGCTGGCGCCGTGCGCGTGCGCGGAATGAGGGCGCGAGTCGGTTGACCGAGCCGGGAAGCCGCCACGTCTGGAGCCCTTCCGAGGTCGCGGACGCCGTCGGACCGGCGGCGAATCTTCGCAACTATCTCGAGCAGCGGGACGTCCGGCGCTGCCTCGCCAGGGCCGCGACGCTTCGGCCGATCCGCCGCGCGGCGGACGTGGGCTGCGGATACGGCCGTCTCACGATGGTGCTCACGGAAGTCGCCGGG
This sequence comes from Thermoanaerobaculia bacterium, assembly GCA_036406835.1. Taxonomy (GTDB): domain Bacteria; phylum Acidobacteriota; class Thermoanaerobaculia; order UBA5066; family Gp7-AA6; genus DAHUXD01. Next base: position 62,184 of record DASXAG010000086.1, on the reverse strand, counting down.
GAGGTGGTCGGATTCGAGCGCGAGGGCGCCTTCGTGGAGGAGGCAGCGCGGCTTCTTCCGTCGGTCCGCTTCACCAGGGTGGATTCCCTCGGTGCGCTGCCCCGGCCGGCCGGCTCCGTGGACTTCGCGATGACCTTCACCGTGCTGCAGCACATCCGCGACCCCGAGGCCCGGCAGGCCCTGTCCGAGGTCAAGCGCATCGCGGACGGAGGCGTCGTCCTCCTGACCGAGGAAACCGACCCGGCGCTCGCCGACGGCGGCAGCGATGCGAGCGCGAGCCCGAACGCCGGACGGACGATCGGCAGACCCGAGGCCGTGTACGCCGAATGGATGAAGCCGTTCGAGCTCGTCCTGCGTTTTCCGCGCGAGATCGAGCCCGGATATCCCCGCAAGAACGTCGGCACGTACATGTTGTTCGCCGCCTCGCCGGGGGCGCGATGACCTCCGAGCCTCGAGACGCCATGGGGAGAGGCGCTTCGGCGCCGCGGCCGTGAGCGCGATCCGAGCCGAGTCCGCTCCCTCGGTCTGGAGCCTCGCGGTCCAATCCCTCAGGCGGCCCTATCCGCTGAGCATCTCGACGGCCCTCCTCATGGCGGCGCTCGTCTCTCTCGTCCCCTTCTACATCTTCATCGCCGAGACGATGCCCGGCCGGCCGCTGCACGCGCCGGAGATCGCGCTGGATCGCGCGGTGCCGCTCCACCCCTCGTGGGCTCTGATCTACGGCGCGCTCTACCTCTTTCTGATCCTCCTGCCGGTCCTCGTCGTGCGGCAGGAGTGGCTGATCCGCCGCACGCTACTCGCGTACCTGATGGTCTGGCTCACCGCGTATGCGTGTTTCTTCGCATATCCCACGGTCGCGCCGCGGCCGGCTGCGGAAAGACTCGCGGGATCGGGCTTCGCGGTCTGGGGCCTGCGATTCCTCTACGAGGCCGATCCGCCGTTCAACTGCTTCCCGTCGCTTCACGTGGCGCACTCCTTCGTGTCCGCGTTCGCCTGCTCGCGCGTGAGTCGCGGGCTCGGGCGCGTCTCGATGCTCTGCGCGGCGCTCGTCGGCGTCTCGACGCTGTTCACGCGGCAGCACTACGTCCTGGACGTCGTCGCCGGAGTGGGCCTGGCCGGCGTCGCGTACCTCGCGTTCCTGCGCGGCGGCCCTCCCGACGCGATCCCCGACCTCGACCGCCGCGTCGCGCCGGCGCTCGCGGTCGGGGTCGTGGGGATCGTGGCGATCGTCGCCCTGTGCTTCTGGGTGGCGTACGCCGCAGGCCTCGCGTCCTGACCGAAACGGGCTGAGATACGCTCGCGGGGACGCGATGCAGATCCTCCGAATCGACCACGTCCAGCTCGCCATGCCGCACGGGCGCGAAGACGAGGCGCGCGCGTTCTACGGCGCGCTCCTCGAGATCCCGGAGGTCGAGAAGCCCGCGGCGCTCGCGGCGCGGGGCGGCGTCTGGTTCGAGGGCAACGACGTGAAGGTCCACCTCGGAGTCGACGCGGAGTTTCGGGCGGCGCAGAAGGCGCATCCGGCGTTCCTGGTTCGCGACCTCGCGGCGCTGGCGCGGCGCCTCCGCGATGCCGGCGTGCAGGTCGTCGACGACGGGCTCATGCCGGGTTACCGGCGCGTGTACGTGACCGACCCCTTCGGGAATCGCCTCGAGCTCATGGAGCGGGAATGGGACGGGGCCGACTGATGAGAGAGGAGGCGCCATGCCGCTCGTGACCCTCACCGTCCGAAAGCCCAAGTCGAACGAGTTCAAGTCCACCGTGCTCGACGCCGTGCACGCCGCGCTCGTCTCCTCGGGCGTGCCGCCGGCGGACAAGTTCCAGCGGGTCCTCGAGCTCGACGCGGAGGACTTCCGGTTCGACACGGGCTATCCCGATCTTCGATCCGAGCGAAACGAGGACTTCGCGCTCGTCGAGATCCTCTGGTCGGTGGGGCGCAGCGTCAAGGTCAAGAAGAAGCTCCTCCAGGAGCTCATGGAGACCCTCGCGAAGGCCGGGCTCGATCCCGAGAACGTCATGGTCGTGTTCGAGGACACGACGTGGGAGAACTGGGCGTTCGGCGGCGGCCGGCTCATCCACACGTAGCGATGCCGGCCGCTTTCCGACTCGCCCTTGCCCTGGCGCTGGCCCTCGCGCAGGGCCGCCCGATGACGAACTCGAATGGGCTGCTCGTCGAGACTCCCGAGCCCGGGAATCGCGATCACGACTTCTTCAATCGCGACAACACGATCTACGTTCCCGGCCGCGAGTTCATGTATTCCTACGCGATCCACAAGGGGACGACCGAGCTCTATTGCCGGGTCGACGCGGCCGATGATCCCGCGACAAAGTCGTGGACCCTCGTGGAGCGCACGGCGGCCGACCCGCTGACGATTCGACACCTGGGGTTCACGGTGCTCGCCGGCTACGGGGGCATGGACGACCTGTTCCCCGATTACAGCCAGACGATCATCCAGCAGAAGTACTGGTCGGGGGAGGGAAAGCTGCTGTTCGACGGGAGCACCGGCCTCATCGAAAACGGAGCCAACGTCTGGATCCATCCGTTCCGAGGCAAGTACTTCTCCGTGACAGAGCTCAGCCCGTTTCCCTTCGCGAAGTTCCCTCTCGAAAAGGGGAAGTCGTGGACGTGGCGCCTCGACGACATCGACGGCCGGTGGTCCGACCCGCGCATCGTCGCCTACGAAGGCAAGGTCGCCGCGAGCTACCGGTACGAGATCGTCGGCAAGGAGACCCTCGAGACTCCCCTGGGAAAACTGGACTGCGCGGTGATCGAAGCGACGGCGCAGAGCCGCCTGGGATCGTCCCGCCTCCGGAGCCACTTCAACACGGCCTATGGGTTCATCCGGCTCGAGTACCGGAACCTGGACGGCAGCCGGATCGTCCTCGAGCTGCAGAAGGTCACGGACGGGCGGCCGGCATCGGGCGACTGATCCACGCACCCGCCGTGCCGTTTCGCGAGATCGCTTACGGCTCCGCCGAATACGACCGCGAGCGCCGGCTTCGCGAGGAGGTCCTCCGCGGGCCGCTGGGGCTCTCGTTGACCGCCGAAGACATGGCCGGCGAGGAGAGGCAGCTCCACTTCGGACTGTTCGACTCGACGGAGATCCTCCTGGCGTGCGTCGTCGCCGCGCCGCTGTCTTCGACCGACGCCCGGATCCGGCAGATGGCGGTGTCGCCGTCGCGACAGGGCGAGGGGCTCGGGCGGCGGCTCATGGAGGAGGTCGAGGCGGAGCTGCGCGCGCGCGGCTTCACGCGCCTCGCGCTCAGCGCCCGCGTGTCGGCGGTCGGCTTCTATGAGAAGCTGGGTTACACGGCCGAAGGAGACGAATACGTCCAGCACACGATCCCGCACGTCTGGATGACGAAGTCGATCTCGCCATGAGAAGAGCCGCCACGCCGCTTTCGGTGGACACCCTCCGCCACAGCATCCTCGACGCGTGGACGACCAGCGACCGCACGACGATCTTCATGGTCGAGCGCATCCCGGACGCACTGTGGAACGTCGAGGTCCCGGGCACGCCGCGGAAGACGGTCCGCATGCTGGCCGCGCACCTCCACAACTCGCGACGCGGATGGATCCGCACTCTGGGCGGGCCGCACGGCCTCGCCGTTCCCGAAGCGGTCGATCGCCGGCGCGTCACGCGGGCGGAGCTGGTTCGCGCGTTGAAATCCAGCGGCCGCGCGATGGCGAACCTTCTCGAGTTCGGGCTGGCGCAGGGCGGGCGGATTCCTCCGACCCCGGCGTACGTGTGGCGCAACCTCCCGCTCGACGTCGGCCACGTGCTCGCCTACTTCGTGGCGCACGAGGGTCATCACCGCGGCCAGATCCTGCTGATCGCCCGGGCGCTCGGGAAGCCCCTGTCTCGCGAGACGGTCAACGGACTCTGGGGATGGACGCGGTTCTCGAAGGCCGGCGCGAAGAAGAGACGTTGACGCCGGGGAGGCCGGCCTCCACGAGCCTTCGCGTCAGGGTCAAGCCGAACGCGCGCGCGTCGTCGCTCGAGCGGCTCGCCGACGGAACGTGGATCGCGAGGCTGAAGTCGCCGCCCGTCGACGGACGGGCCAACGAGGAGCTGATCGCGCTCGTCGCGGCGCATTTCCGATGCCGCAAGGCCGCCGTGAGCATCCGGGCCGGCGCGTCCGGGCGCACGAAGACGCTCGTGATCGAGGGCGACTGAAGGGTCCATGCGTCGCCCCGGCTGCGCTATCCTTGAGCGCGCACCATGCCACGCTTCCTCATCGAAGTTCCCCACGACGAAGAGCTCGTCGCCTGCGCGCGCGTCGTCAAGGTGTTCCTCCAGACGGGGTCGCACTACCTGACGCACGCCGACTGGGGCTGCAGCGACGGCGATCACCGGTCCTGGATGATCGTGGACGCGGACGACAGGGAACAGGCTCGCGAGATCGTCCCGCCGCCCTACCGCTCGATCGCGAAGATCGTGAAGCTGAACTTCTTCTCGATGGGTCAGGTCGACGCGATCCTCAAGTCGCACAAGGCGTGACCGCCGGCGCGCGGCGAGGTGACGTTCGTCTCCCGCGCTATTTCGCCGCCGGCTTCTCCGGCAGCGGCGTCCGCGAGTACATTCCGAACGGATGCCCCGACGGATCGACCACCAGGCCGATCGCTCCTCCGGCGTCCGAGAGGTTGAACGGGAATCCGGGCACGACCGTTCCGCCGAGCTCGGCCGCCTTCTTGCAGCTCGCCTGGATGTCGTCGACCTGGATGTAGACGACGCCGTCGTAGGCGCTGATCGCGCCCTCCGCCTTGCGGATCGTTCCGATCTTCGTGCCGCGCGAGACGATCTCGGCCGCCAGGTCGGCGTAGGGGCCCGGCATGGACTCGAACTGCCAGTCGAAGAGACGGCCGTAGAATTCCTTCGCCTTCGCCATGTTGGTCGTCGTGATGTCGAACCAGGCGACGCGGCCCGCCCCGACGTCGGGCTTCGGACCCTTTTGAGTCGCCGAATGCAGCGGCCCGCTCACGAGAGTCAGGGCCAGGACGGAGATGGGGATCGCTCTCAGCGTCATGCGCATCGTTCTTTCTCCTCGTACGGAATGCGGGTTCGCCGTGCATCCTAGTCCGCAGGCGCGGCGAGTCTCAAGGGCCGCGGCCCTCGCGTGGGCCTGCCTCGCGCTCTCCTGCTCGAGACCGCCGGAGCACGTCGCGGTCAAGAACCCCGAGTACCTCGTCGTTCGCCCGATCGTCCGCACGGCCGACGCCGAGCACACGATCCCGGTCGACCTCCCCTATGCCGGCGCGGGATACGGGTTCGCGTCGACGGCGGCCCTTCTCGACCTGACCGCCTTCGAGCCCGGCGCGGCCGCGTTCGCGGGAGGTCGCACGAGCGTCGTCGGAGAGGCCACGATCTGGCTGCCGCTGACCCCGGAGGGATCCCGGCGTCTCGACGCGTGGTCGAGCCATGCCGGCGGCCAGTACCTCGGCATCTTCCTGAGGGGAAAGCTGATCGCGGCGCCGCAGGTGAAGAGCCGGATCTCCGGCGGGATTCCCCTGCGCGTGCCGAACAAGGGCGAGGGAGACCGGGTTCTGCGAGAGTTGCGCGCGGGAGGAGTGATCGAATGAGCGCGTGTCGTCGAGACACGCGAGGAGGCGAAATGAAACGGACGAAGGCGCTCCTGTTCGGAATCGCGGCGGCGGGTCTCTCGATCCCGGGTCTTCACGCCGCGCGGGCGCAGGACCCCGCGGTCGTCAACGCGAAGTCGATCACGGTCAAGCTCGACAACGACAAGGTGCGCGTGCTCGAGGCGTCCATCGCACCCGGAATGAAGGAGCAGATGCACTCTCACCCCGGCTACGTCATCTACGTGATCGAGGGCGGCAAGATGCGCAACCACTCCCCGGACGGCAAGACCACCGAGAGCGAGCTCAAGGCGGGCGACGTCATCTATCGGGACGCCGTCACGCACTGGGCCGAGAACGTCGGCAACACGACGGTCCATCTGATCCTCGTCGAGATGAAGAAGTGACGCGACTCGTCGTCCGCTGTTTCTCGGTCTCGATCGACGGGTACGGCGCGGGCCCGAACCAGGATTTGCAGAACCCGCTGGGAGTGGGCGGACCCGCAATGTTCGACTGGTTCTTCCGCACCCGCACGTTCCAGAAGATGCACGGCGGCGGCGAGGGCGGCGAGACGGGCGTCGACGACGACTTCGCCGCCCGCGGATTCGAGGGGATCGGCGCCTGGATCCTGGGCCGAAACATGTTCGGCCCGATCCGCGGGCCGTGGCCCGACGAGAGCTGGAGGGGCTGGTGGGGCGACGAGCCGCCGTACCACGTGCCGGTCTTCGTCCTCACGCACCACCCGCGCGCGCCGCTCGCGATGAAGGGAGGCACCGAGTTCCGGTTCGTCACCGGCGGCATCGAGGAAGCTCTCCGACAGGCGAGGGAGGCGACCGGCGGCAAGGACGTCCGGCTGGGAGGCGGCGTCGCGACGATCCGCCAGTACCTGCGGGCGAGACTGATCGACGAGCTTCACCTGGTGATCTCGCCGGTCCTGATGGGAGCCGGGGAGTCTCTCTTCGCCGGGCTCGACCTCGCCTCGCTCGGCTACGAGTGCGTGGGCCACGTCCCGGGCAGGCGCGCGGCCTCGCACGTCACGGTGCGGCGGCGGGAGTGATGCGTCGCGCCCGGCTCGCGCTTGCGGCCATCGTCGCACTCGCCGCCGGCTGCGAGGTCTACCACGGCAAGCTGTACTGGGCGGGCCAATCCCCCGGCTACCTGATCGACATGCACTGCGAGCCCGCCGACGTCGAGTCGCGTCCCTCCGTGCGCGTCGAGGTCACCGACGATCGGCAGCAGGTGCCGCTCAAGGGGGCGTCCGTGCGGTTCAGCCGCAAGGTCGGCGCGCGATTCGCCTTCGTCACCGGAGATGCGGGATACGCCGAGATCGGCCTCGGCCCGGGCCCGTGGGACGTGGACGTCACGGTCCAGGGCTACCGTCCGGCGCACTACGTGCTGAACCTCCCGGACGGGCACGCGTGCGTCCTCAAGTTCCGCCTCTCGATCGACCCCGCGGGAGGCATCTCCTTCTAGGGTCGGGGACGCCGCTCGAGGTCCGAGAGCCGGCAGACGAATCCCCATCCGCCGCCGAGCTCGGAGAGCGCCAGCACGAGCTCGTTCTTGCCCTTGCGGAGAGGCAGATAGACGGCGTCGTTCTCCGGGTTGACGATGCCCAGGAAACGCGGATCGCGGAACGCCTGCGCGCTTCGGCCGCGCCAGAGGATCCGGCCGTTCAGGAAGACGCTGACGTCGTCGCTGTAGCCGATCTCGAGCCGCCGGACCTCGTCGCGGTCGGAGTCGATCGTCGTCCGCGCGTAGAGCAGCTTCGTCCCGGGCTGCGGCTCGAGACGCTTCGAGAAGTCGCTCTGGAACGTGACGCGCGGGTGCGGGGCCTCGCGATAGCGATAGAGGACGACGAAGCCCGGCGGCTCCGCCTCGACGTCCTGCCAGGAGATCGTACGCGTCTCGTCCTCGGAGAGCGGCCGCTCGGGATCGCGCGCGAGCGCGTCGTAGGAAGGCGAGAGGCTCCACTTCGTCAGGGTCCCGGCGGGCATGGGCGGTAAGTGGCGCTCCCAACGGGCATCCGGCGTCGTCCGGATCTCGAAATTCGAGAAGTAGGTCGCTCCCATCAGGACGATCAGCGCGACCTGACCCTTCTCGATGCCGGTCTTCAGGTCGTCCATCACGAGCGCGGGCTTCTCCATGTCCTGGACGAAGAACCTCGCCTGCGCGCCCGCCACCGCGAGGCGCACGTGGAACCATGAGTTCCGCGGGATGTCGACGCCGGCGGTGAAGCCCGGGCCGTTGTAGATCTGCCAGTTGCGGCCGGTGGAGAGAACCGGCGTGTACTGGATGGCGTCGGGGAAGCCGGACTCGTGAGGCCGCAGGTAGAGCTCCTCGGCGTTGGCGCCGTCGGACGCGATCCGAAACTGGAAGCCGGCGAAGCCTCGCGCCGCGGAGGCCGCGACGTCCACGTCGATCACCCCGTCGCGCAGCTCGAAGTCCTTCACGGTCGCCGCGCCGCCGTCGAGCAGCAGGCACTTGCGGCCCAGGTACTCGGTCGCCTTCGCGTTGCCCTCGAGCTCCCAGCGGGGCGAATCCGGTGGAAGGGAGAGGGTCTGCGGCGCCGTGGATTGCGCCTCGGCCCTCGCCGCGGCGGCCAGACATGCCGCGAGCGAGACGAGCCGGGACACGCGGAAGGTCCAGCTCTGCATCGTCATTTCGGTATCCTTCGGCAGTCGATACGGAGAGGCGAGCGGAGAGTTGCGCGGCCCGGCGAGCCGGGGCGTACGCGCGGACGAACGCCGCGCTTCGGGGGACGAGCTTGGCCGCGGGTCGGGCGGGAGGAGGAGCGCCATGATTTCGGTTCGGCGGTTCGGGGCGCGAGACGTCACGCGGGCGGAGGCTGCCGTGCGGGCGTTCAAGACGTCCTCCGACACGGCCGACTCGGTGACCGCGTTTCTGGCGAATCCGGCGAACTTTCTCCTCGTGGCGGAGAACGAGGGGGAGCCGGTCGGCTTTCTTCTCGCCTACCGGCTGCAGCGTCCCGACCGTCACGCCGCGCAGATGTTCATTTACGAGGTCGACGTCGCGGAGGCCTGGCGACGGCGCGGGATCGCGAGCGCGTTGCTCGAGGAGATCCGGCGGATCGCGCGGGCGGAGGGCATGTTCGAAGCGTTCGTCCTGACGAGCCGCGGCAACGAGGCGGCGCGGAGCCTCTATGCGCGCACGGGCGCGACCGTGGAGGACGACGCCGCGATGCTCTTCGTCTACCCGATTGCCCTCGAAGGGGCGGCCTGAGGGCGGCAATGAGCGAGCGGCGAGGAAAGGGCGGCCGCGATCCGCTCGCGGACATTCGGGAGGTCCAGGACCACCGGCTGGATCCCGGCCACTTCACCGGCGGGAACATTCATCCGATCCTCCGGTCGAAGCGGGCTCATTGGTACGGGTACCTCCTGCTCGCCAGCGGCTTCGTCGGCGTCTTCCTCCTCGGCCACCTGATCCGGTCGGGCCAGATGTGGCTGGTCGCGGGGACCGCGCTGATGGCGGCGGTCGGCATCGTGGCGGGACTGTCGTTGATCCGCAGAGGCCGAGCAGCACGAGAGGATTCCAGAAGCCGGCATGAGTGAACGCCTGCTGACCTACCGCGGCTCGGTCTACCCCTCGCAGTGCGACCAGATGGGGCATCTGAACGTGGCGTTCTACGTGGCGAAGTTCGACGAGGGTACGTGGCAGCTGCTGCACGCGATCGGCCTCACCCCCTCGCGCCTGCGGAATGAGCGGATCGGGATGGCGGCCGTCGAGCAGCACACCGAGTACAAGCGCGAGCTTCGCGCGGGGGATGTCGTGACGGTGACCTCGCGCGTTCTCGAGATCAAGGACAAGGTGATCCGCTTCGAGCACGAGATGCGCAACGACGAGACGGGCGAGCTCGCCGCGCGGATGGTGATCGTCGCCGTGCACCTCGACACGACCGCGCGGAAGGCGCGCGCGTTTCCGGACGACGTGCGCGAGCGAGCCCGGTCGATGATCGACGGCTCGCCGGCCTGAGCCGCGCCGGACCCCGATGCCGCTCCAGAATCGCGTCGATCCCTACGGGCGTCTCCATGCCGTCGCCGCGCGCGGAGCCTGGATGGGGAACCGCGGCGTCCTGCACGACGAGGCGAGGCGAGTCGTCGCTCCCTGGCGCCTGCGGCGGTGGATCACCTGCGTGCTCGAATTCAAGGACCGGCACCGGGAGGTGTTCGCGCCGCGCCGCTACAGCGAGCTCTTCTTTCTGGACGAGGCGACGTCGCTCGCCGCCGGTCACCGTCCCTGCGCCGAGTGCCGGCGCGCGCGCTACGACGAGTTCCGGCGGGCATTCGGGCTCCGGTCGTCGGGGGCGAAGGGACCGTTGCCCGGAGCCGATGCGATGGACAGGGTGCTGCACGCCGAGCGCGTGACGCGGGAAGGGGAGAAGAGGATCCACCCGGCCGCGCTGTCGGCCCTGCCCGCGGGCGTCCTCGTGGAGCACGCCGGGCGCGCGTGCCTCTGGTGGAACGGACGTCTCCTCCCGTGGAGCTTTTGGGGGTACGGCCGAGCCGTCGCGGCGCCTCCAGGCACGAGGGTCGACGTCCTCACGCCGAGGTCGATCGTCCGCGCGATTCGTGCGGGCTTCCACCCGCAGGTTCATGCGAGCGCGGACGCGCTCGCGCGCGAAAGGCCGGATGCCGATGCGGCCCGCTGACCCCGTCGTCGAGGCGCTCCGCGCGACGGGTCTTCTCCTCAAGCAGGACCGGACGCTGCCGAGCGTCGTCGGGATCCTCACCGGCGAGTCGCTCCGTTCCTCGTGGTGGAGTCATCCGAAGGGGCGCCTCATCTTCGCCGTTCTCGCGGAGCTGGACGATCGACCCGACGTGCTCTTCACGAAGCTCCTGGGCGGCAAGGTCACGCTCGTCCATCGGCGCCTCTGGGCGCCGCTCGCGACGGTCGGCCTGGCGCGCGAGCCGTGGCAGCTCGCGCGGCTCTCCCGCGCCGGACGCGCCCTGTTGACGCGCGTGGACGGGGGCCCGCCGGTTCGCGCATCGGGACCGGCCGTGAGGGAGCTCGAGACGCGGTTGCTCGTCGTGGCGCGACAGGTCCACACCGAGTCGGGCCGCCACGAGACCGCGCTGCAGGGCTGGCGCGAATGGGCGGCGGAGGCGCGGATCCGCCGCGGCCGTTCGCCTGCCGCCGCGAAGCGCGCGCTCGAGCTCGCCGCGTCGCGTCTGGGCGCTTCGCCCGACGCGCTTCCCTGGAAGCGGGACTAGGACGTCGGCCGGCGCGGGGTGAGCCCCGCGAGCATCAGCGCGATCCCCGCGGTCGCGAGCGACTCGAAGACGCCGGACCACTCCAGGGGATCCGAGGGCGCCGCCGCGGCTCGCGGAACGTGCAGGATCAGGAACCAGAGGAAGATCATCACGCCGGTCAGCGTCGCGGCGAGGCGCGCGAAGCGCGGGACCCACAGGCCGAGCCCGCCGGCGATCAGCGCGAGGCCCGCGAGGCGCGACCAGAAGACGTGAGCCGGGATCCAGTCCGGAATCAGCGTGACCACGAAGCTCTCGTACACGAAGTGCTGGACGCCGCCGAGGACCAGGAACGCGCTCAGGAACAGCCTCGGCGCGAACGTGGGGCTGCTGCAGGCTTCCTTGCGGGAAGGCGGCGCGAGCAGGAGCGCGCCGCCGAGGAGCGCAAGGTACTTCGCCGGGCCGGTCCACGCGCCGCCGAAGCCCGGGCGCGCGACGAGCCTCGGAAGGTAGCCGCAGAGAAGCGACACCCCGATCAGCAGGGCGACGGTCATTGCACCGGCTCGGATGTCCCTGCGCGACAGGATCGCCAGACCCGACGCGATCAGCAGCGCGCCCAGAAGATACGGAACGAGCGCGCGTCCGGGGAGCCACGAGGGCCAGCCCGGGAGAAATCGCGGCGTGAGGTCGCCGGCGACGAGGTAGAGGACGCCGAACGCGACCATCGGGAGCGCGTAGAACCAGCGGCCGATCGACAGGAGAGGGGAGGGCGACGGAGCCAACGCGGCGACTCGATCCTCGTCCCGGATCACGGCGTGCTCCATGGCCCGCGAGTCTTGCGCCGTCCCGTGGAGCCGGCAATGACCACTCACGGCGCGCGCGATGTGACCACCGCGCGGCGCGCGGCGAGTGGTAGCCGAATCGCGCGTGAAGTGGCTCTCGAAAGGTCGTGTCGTGGTTCCTATGCTCGCCGGGTCGGCCGCACCGCGGCGGTGGGAAGAGGAGGAGAGGATGAACGGGAAACTCGTTCGCATCTCGCTGGCGGCTCCGCTCGCGGCGGCCGCGCTGTTCCTGGCTCCTGCCGCCGTTCCGGGTCAGGCGACGACGGCGCCGCCGCCGCAGGCCGCCGGCTGGGCGCGGGACGGCCAGCACGATTTCGACTTCCTCTACGGAAGCTGGAAGGTCCGACTCAAGCGGCTCGTGAAGCCGCTGACGGGCTCGACGACCTGGGTCGAGTTCGGAGGGAGCGCGCACTGCCAGCCGGTCTGGGGCGGCAAGGCGAACCTGGACACGCTCGAGGCCGACGATCCCAATTCGAAGACGCACATCCAGGGCCTGACGCTGCGGATCTACAACCCCGCGTCGCATCAGTGGAGCCTCTACTGGGCGAACGCGAAGAACGGCGTCCTCGGTCTCCCCGCGACGGTCGGCGGCTTCGACGGCAACGGTCGCGGCGAGTTCTACGACCAGGAGGACTACGAGGGCCGCATGATCTTCGTCCGCTACGTGTGGTCGAACATCACGCCGACCTCCGCGCACTTCGAGCAGTCCTTCTCGGCCGACGGCGGCAAGACCTGGGAAGTCAACTGGATCTACGACGGCACGCGCGTCGAGGAGTGACCGCCTCGTCGCGGCGCGCGCCGCCCGGGAGGCCGCCCGGGATACGATGAGCGCGCGGGCACTCCATGAATTTCGACCTCCCCGGCGCCACCGCCGTTCTCGAACGCACGCCGGGAGTGTTGCGGTCGCTGCTGTCGGGGCTGCCCGAGCGATGGACCCGTCCGAACGAGGGACCGGAGACCTGGAGCCCGTTCGACGTCGTGGGTCATTTGATCGACGGCGAGGAGACCGACTGGATGCCGCGCGCGAGGCGAATCCTGCAGCCGGCCCCCGGCGCCTCGCGCCGCTTCGAGCCGTACGACCGTTTCCGCCACCTGACCGTCAACGCGGGGAAGCCTCTCGCCGAGCTGCTGGACCGCTTCGCCCGGCTCCGCGCGGCGAACCTCGCCGAGCTGTCGGGTCTCGCGCTCGGCCCGGAGGCGCTGCGCCTGACCGGAGAGCATCCGACCTTCGGCGCGGTCACGCTCGAGCAGCTGCTCGCGACCTGGGTGGCGCACGACCTCGGCCACCTCGCGCAGATCGCGCGCGTCATGGCCAAGCAGTACCGCGAGGCGGTCGGTCCGTGGATCGAGTTCCTTCCGGTCCTGCATGACCGCGTCCGTGAGTGAGCTCCGCCGGCCGACTTAAAGTCGGATTAACGCGATAGGATTCTGGAATCGCCCGGCCCTGCGGCGACTATTGAAGAGCGGAGGTTCCAAAATCATGTCCACCAAGAACGCGCCTGGCCCAGCACCGTCTCTGAGCCGCCGCGCCGGCCTGCTGGCCGACCGCATTCTGGAGGGGGCCGCCGCGCTGGCCGCCTTCGCGGACGAGATCTCGACCGAGGAGTGGGGGAAGCCGGTCACCAGGACGGATCGCCGCACGATCGGGGTCATCGTCGACCACGTGGCGAACATGTATCCGATCGAAGTCGACGCCGCGCGCGTGGTCGCGAGCGGCAAGGCCTTCGAGGTCACCTGGGACGCCGTCGCCGGCGTCAACGCGAAGCACTCCGCCGAGCGCGCCTCCGTCACGAAGAAGGACGCGATCGAGCGATTGAAGAAGAACAGCCGCGAGGCGGCCGACGCCGTGCGCGCGTTCACGGACGACGAGCTGGATACGGCCGCGCCGTTCGCGCTGTCCTACGGAGCGCCCATGACGGCGCAATTCGTCATCGAGGACCACGCGCTGCGTCACGCGTGGCACCACCTGGCGAGGATCCGCACCGCGCTCGGCCGCTGACGCGGAGAGGCTAGGCCTCGCGCCCGTCGAGCGCCGGCTTGAGGTCGACGACGGGCGTTCCGTCCACCGTCTCGATCGGCCCGATCCGCAGCCGCAGGCCGGAGATCGCGCGCACGGTCACGCGGTGGAGTCCCAGCGGGTTGGGCCGGTGGGGCGAGCGCGTCGCGAAGACGCCGGCGAGCGGCGCCCTGCGATCACCGCGCGGATGGACCTCGAGCACGTCGCGATCCGCGCGGTCGAGCCACGTCACGACGATCAGCGCGTCCCCCTCCGCGATGCCTCGCAGGGCGCGCTCGAACGCCGGGTCCACCTCGAGCCAGGCGTCCGGGGCGCCCTCCGCGCCCTGACGGGGAGCGTCGGCGAGCGCGCGGAGCGTCGACCGGATCCGGCCGATCGGACGCAGGCGAGGGGCGGCCGCGCGCGGGGACATGGCGGGGGGACTCTACCTCGCCCGGGGAGGAACGGCCGGACGAAGTATCGTTGACGCCGGGATGGCCATGAACGTCCGCGAGAGCTACGACTCGGTGGCGCGCGCGTACGCGGAGAACCTCTCGGCGGAGCTCGAGCGAAAGCCGCTCGACCGCCACCTGCTGAATCGGTTCGCGGAGGAGACGCGCGGAAGAGGCCTGGTCGCGGACCTCGGTTGCGGTCCCGGGCACGTCGCCCGGTATCTGTGCGGGCAGGGCGTCGCCATGGTCGGCATCGACCTCTCCCCGGAGATGATCCGCGTCGCGCGGGACGCCCATCCCCGGATCGAGTTTCACGTCGGCGACATGAACCGGCTCGACCTGCCGGAGGCGAGCCTCGCCGGGGCGATCCTGTTCTACGCGATCGTCCACCTGCGGACGGGCGAGCTCGGCCCGATCTTCGGCGAGCTGCGCCGGGTCCTCGCGCCCGGCGCGCCCGCGTTGATCGCGTTTCACGCCGGGAACGAGGTGGTGCACCGCGACGAGCTGTTCGGGGCGCCGGTCTCGCTGGACTTCCGCTTCCACGACCCCGACGCGGTCGCCGCGGCGCTCGAGTCGGCGGGGCTCCGGGTGATCGAGCGCGTCGTGCGCGAGCCCTACGAGGGGGCCGAGCACCCGAGCCGCCGTTGCTACCTGCTGGCGCGGGCCGTCTGACGTCATGGCCGCGCCGGTCCGCATCGCCCTCGCGTCGCCGCGCCCGGCCTCGTCTCTCGACGACGGCCTCGCGCGGATCGAACGGCTGATCGCCGAGGCGTCGGCGAGGAGGGCCGTGGTCGTCTGCTTCCCGGAGGCCTACCTGCCGGGACTCCGCGGCCAGGACTTCGAGGTCCCGCCGTTCGAAGCGGGCGACGAGGAGCGCGCGCTCGAGATCGTCTCCGAGTCGGCGCGGCGGCACGCGATCGGCGTCGTCCTCGGGATGGAGCGGATCGCGGAGGCGGGGCGGCAGGTCGCCGCGTTCGTCGTCGACGAGGAGGGGCGGTTCCAGGGCCTCCAGACCAAGAACCAGCTCGACCCGTCGGAGGACCCTTTCTACGTGCCCGGGACGACGCGGCGGCTCTTCGAGGTCGGCGGCGTCTCCTTCGGCGTGGCGATCTGCCACGAGGGCTGGCGCTATCCCGAGACGGTGCGCTGGGCGGCGATGCGCGGCGCGAAAATCGTCTTCCATCCCCAGCACACCGGGAACGAGCGCGGGGGAGTCCGGCTGACGGAGTTCGGTTTCGGATCGCCGGCCGCGCCGTTTTACGAGAAGGCGATGCAGTGCCGCGCCCTCGAGAACACGATCTACTTCGCGAGCGTCAACTACGCCCTCCGATTTCCGGAGTCGGCGACGGCGCTCATCGATCCCTCCGGGAAGTGCCAGGCGTACCTGCCGTACGGTCAGGAGGGCGTGCTGGTGGAGGAGATCGATCTCGCGCGCGCGACGGGCCTGCTCGCGAACCGGTATGCTCCCGAGCGCCATCGGGAGCTGCTCGAGCCCGCGTGAGCTCCCGGGAGGAGAAGCCATGAGCGGTCCCCCGTCGACGTCCTCGAAGCCGGAGGCTCCTCCGCCTCCGCCTCCGCACATGCAGGTCATCCAGATGGCGATGGGCTACTGGGTGTCGCGAATTCTCTACGCCGGCGCCAAGCTGGATCTGGCGGACAAGCTGGCCTCCGGTCCGAAGACCGCCGCCGAGCTCGCCGGCCCGACGGGCACCGACGCCCCATCGCTCCACCGGCTGATGCGGACGCTCGCCTCGCTCGGCATCCTGACCGAGCGCGAGGGGAAGCGCTTCGCGCTGACGCCGCTCGGCGAGACGCTGAAGACGGGAGCTCCCGGCTCCGCGCGCGCGACCGTCCTGACGATTGCCGGCCCGACGTTCTACCGCGCCTGGGACGAGATCCTCTACTCCTTCCAGACGGGCAAGACGGCGTTCGAGAAGGTGTTCGGCATGCCGGCGTTCGACTACCTCGCGAAGCATCCCGAGGAGGCCTCGATGTTCAGCGAGACGATGGTCGGCCTCCACGGCCCGGAGACTCCGGCCGTCGCCGCGGCCTGCGACTTCTCCAAATTCGAGACGGTCGTGGACGTCGGCGGCGCGACCGGCAACATGCTCGCCGCCGTTCTGCGCCTCCATCCCGGGCCCCGCGGCATCCTGTTCGACCTCCCGCACGTCGTGCGCGAGGCGCCGGCGCTCCTGAGGGCCGCCGGCGTGGCCGACCGCGTCACGATCGAATCCGGGAGCTTCTTCGAAACGGTGCCGAAGGGAGGAGACGCATACATCCTCTCGCACATCATCCACGACTGGTCGGAGGCGCAGTGCCTGACCATCCTGGGCCACGTGCGGCGAAACATCGCTCCCGGCGGCAAGCTCCTGATCGTCGAGATGGTGCTGCCCCCCGGCGACGCGCCGCATCCCGGCAAGCTGCTGGACATCACCATGCTGCTCATGCCCGGCGGCCAGGAGCGCACGCCGGAGGAATACGCGGAGCTCCTCGCGAAGGCGAAGTTCCGCATGGAGCGGGTCGTCCCGACCGAGTCGCCCGTCGGCGTCGTCGAGGCGGTCCCGGTCTAGCGCGGCCGCGGAGGACACGTGCGCGCGTCGGTGTTCATCGGCACGAGCGTCGACGGCTTCATCGCGCGGCGAAACGGCGACCTCGACTTCCTGCCGCCGGGCGGCGGCGAGGAGCACGGCTACGAGGCGTTCATGGCATCCGTGGACGCACTCGTCATCGGGCGGGGCACGTTCGAAACGGTTCTCGCGTTCGACGAGTGGCCCTACGGCGAGAAGCGCGTCGTCGTCCTCAGCAGCCGGCCGCTCGACTTTTCCGGTGTGCGGGGAGGACGAGTCGAGCAGATGGGGGGCGATCCGCGCGAGATCGCGGCGCGTCTCGACGCGGAAGGCGTGCGCCACGCCTACGTCGACGGCGGCGTCACCATCCAGCGGTTCCTGAGGGCGGGCCTGATCCAGCGGCTGATCGTCACGAGGGTCCCGGTGCTGATCGGAGACGGGATCCCGTTGTTCGGGGTTCTGGACGCGGACGTCCGGCTGCGCCACGTCGCGACCCGCGCGTACGCGAGCGGGCTGGTCCAGAGCGAATACGCCGTGGGAGACTGATGCCATGAAGCCCCGACTCGTGGATGACCCGGGCGTCGCGACGAGGCGGCGCATCCGACTCGTCACGCGGGCGATCCTGGCGGTCGGGTTCACCGCCGCGCTCGCCGTCTACGTGATCGCCGGCGTTCGGCCCGAGGACCCGCTCAACGAGCAGCTGACTTCCAAGAAATATCTCCACGACCTCGAGGTCTACGGCGGCAAGGCCAACGTGCTGGCGGCGGAGTTTCGGGAGTGGTTCGCCGGGATCTGGTATGGGAAAAACCTGGCCTTCACGATCGCGGCGCTGACGTTGCTGACGGCGCTCGTCTACCGCTTCTTCGCGACGCCGCTGCCCGCGGTCGAGGAGGAGGAAGACGTGCCCGAGGATCGACGCCCGTCTCGCGGTCCGCACCGGATCCGCTAAGACAATGCCGGCCGCTCTCCCGGAGCGGCCGACAAAATTGTCGGGGGACCTTGCGGTCCCCCGAACCCCCGCCAAGGAGAGAACGCGGCGACGTGACTTACTGGACCACCACGGTCCCGGTCATCACGGCGCCGTGCGGGATGCAGAAGTAGGGGAACGTCCCGGCCTGCGTGAACTGCTTCGAGAAGGTCTTCCCCGAGCCCGTACCCGAGTCCCACAGACCGTCGGCGCGGCAGCCGCCGCTGCAGGTGCCCGACGTCGTCGAGTGGGAGCCGCCGACCCAGACCCACTTCACCGTGTCGCCGACGTGGACGTGCGTCGTGTTGCCGCCGCTCGTCTGATCCACGAACCGGAGTCCGCCCTCGCCGACGTTGACCGTGATCGTCTGAGCCTGCGGCCGCGGCGTCGGAGTCGCGGTGGGCCTGGGCGTCGCCTGCGGCGTCGGAGTCTGAGTGGGCGCCGGCGGCGGCTCGTGGCCAGGAGGCGCCGGAACGTCCTCCGCACCGATCACGAGGAACGGGTCGGTGGTCTCGTTGTCGATGACGGCCGCGAAGCTGAACACCTCGGCGGTCGCGGTCACGACGATGACGGCGTCGCTCGTGGATTCCGAGGCTCGCCCGATGGCGCCGAAGACGTTGTTGATCTGGATGCCCTTGTGCGCGGGGATCTGTTTCGTCTGGCTTCCGAGGAGCTGGCCCGACTCGTTGAACACGTCGAAGCGCGCGGAAACGGCGGCGTCTCCGGGATTGAACGCGCCGGCGTTCGTCCGGAAACCCGCCCCGGCGCCGCCATTGGCGATCTGTCCCAGGAACGTGATCGGCTGCGCCGCCGACGTGAGGAGACCGGGGATGAACATGCCGACCGTCGGCTCGGGCGAAGTCGAGTAGAGCCGGCTCGTGACGCCGATGTCGATGGCGCTGCCGCCCGCGGTCACCTCGAACTCGACGCCGCCGGCGGAGTTCGGAGCCGAGAACGCCACACCGATCATGTCGTTGTACGACTTGGTCTCGCGCGGCCCGACCACGATCTGCAGTCCGCGGTCCACCGCGGGGCAGCTGCCGATGAAGCAGCGGTACGTGGCCTCGAGCGAGATCGTGGAGTCGTAGGACGTGTTGAAGACGCGCACGTCCGAGAAGAAGGGCGCGACGCCCACGATCGACGCCGCCGTGGGAAGCGTGATGCGGTTCGGATCGTCGAGAGCGATGGCGCGATCGCTGATGCCGATGAGTGCGAGGAGCGCGGGGAGCGCGAAACGAGTTAACCGAATCTTCATGACCGACCTCCATTCACCTTTCCGGTTCTGGATCCACGGTCGGTCAACGTCGCGCGGGCGCGCCGTCATCCCGTTTAACCCGGCGCTAAGAGTCGCGTCACACGCGCGTTGTGACGTGACTCTCAAGAGTTTCTAAGTCCCGATGTACGCTGTCAGGAGCGATGCTGCTGCGGCAACTCTTCTCGATCGCCGTGCTCCCCTTCACCGTGACCGTTCTCGTGCCGGCCTGGATCGCGCGGCGGAACCGGACCGCGATCGCGCCCGGCGGATCGCCCGGCGCGGTCCTCGTCCAGATCGCGGGCGTCGTGCTCCTGCTCGTCGGGCTCGTGCTCTTCGCGGCATCGCTCCGCCGCTTCGCGAGCGAGGGGAGGGGAACGCTCGCGCCGTGGGATCCGCCGCGCGCGCTCGTCGTGCACGGCCCGTACCGGTTCGTGCGCAACCCGATGATCTCCGGCGTCGTCTTCGTGCTGTTCGGCGAGGCGCTCGTCCTGCGGTCGCCGCCGCACGCCGCGTGGGCCGCCGCTTTCCTCGTGACCAACCTGATCTACATCCCTCTCCTCGAGGAGCCGATGCTCGAGGCGCGGTTCGGAGAGCCCTATCGCGAGTACCGCAGGAACGTGCCGCGGATCTTCCCGCGGCTGCGGCCGTGGGACCCGGATTGAGCCGGAAGGCGCGCGCCGCCTTTCTCGCCCTGATCCTCGCGCAGGCATGCCACTCGGTCGAGGAGTATCGGAACCGGCTGTACGACGTCCTCGCGCCGGCGCGCTACGTGAGCGGACTCGTGTCGGCGGACCACCGCGTCGGATTCGTGATCTTCAACACGGCGCTCGTCGCGATCGGCCTCCTCTGCTGGATCGGTCCCGTGCGCCGCGACGCGCCTTCGGCGCGCGCGCTCGCCTGGGCCTGGGTCGTGCTCGAGCTCGCGAACGGGACCGTGCACGTGTTGTGGGCGCTCGCGGCAGGCGCCTACCGCCCGGGCCTCCGGACCGCGCCGCTGCTCCTCGCCGTCGCCGGCTATTTGGCGGTGCAACTGCGCGCGCCGCGGCGCACAATGGAGACGTGAAGGAGGCCGCCGTGCAACGAATCCTCGCAATGCTCTGCCTGTCGTCCCTCGCCACGCTCGCTCTCGCCGAAGGCTCGTTTTACTCGATGGAGGTCAACGTCGAGCCCTATGGCTCGGGGCAGCCGAACGCTTACGTGTGTAAGGCGGTCATCATCGACCTGAACACGGGTTCACCCGTGATGATGCCCACCCTCAGCTTTCTGTCCGACACCAAGGGCCCAGCGGGCACTTTGTCGACGAAGGACGGCGATACGGAGTTCGCGTTCTCGATCGGCGTCGACTCGAAGACCTCGAAGACGACGGCCGAGCTCAAGGTCACGCGCGCAGGCAAGCTCGTCGCCGAGCAGAAGACCTCGATCGCCGTGCGGCCCTGAGCGGCCCGACGTGAAGCGCGTCGGTCCGATCCTGCGACAGGTGGCCGTCGTCGCGTTCCTCCTCTTCACCGCCTATGCCGGGATCGTCGACGGGATCGATTCGTCGCGCTCGGCGTCGGGAGGCGGACAGCGGATCGCGAGCGTCTGCCAGCTCCTCTACGGCGGCCTCGCCACCGCGGCGCTCCTCGGCCTGCTGATTCGAGGACGCTGGATCCTGCCGCTCGTGATCGCATGGGGCGCCGCCCTCTCCGTGACCGGAGGCCTCGCCGCCGTCGTCTGGGGCGGGCAGAGCGCGGTCGTCGGCGTCTTCGCCGGTCTGTGCACGGCGGGGATCGCCGCGCTGGTCGTCTGGGCGTGCCGCCGCCACAACGTCGGCGTGCTTCTTCGGAGGCGGGCGGAGGCGGCCGTCGGGGATCCGGCGGCGTGACGCGATGACCCTGCCGCGCCTGGTCGCCTGGATGCTGGTCTGGGGGACGGGATGGGCGCTCTTCTTCGTTCGTCCGGAGGGCTGGGACGCGCTCGGCGCCGTGCTCCTCCTCGGCGTCGCGCCTCTCGTCATGATGCGGCCGCGGCAGTGGCGGCGCGATCCGTCGAGCCGGGGCACGGCGATCGTCCTCGTCCTGCTCGTGCTCGTCTTCCTTTCGCTCGTCTTCGTGCTGCCGCCGTCCCTGCGCTGGCAGTTTCCGGACGATCCGGCCTTCGCGGCGCTGCTCCGGGCGTTCGCGGCCCTGGTCGCGTCGTTCGGCATCGCCGCGAACTGGCGCCGGTTCGTCCGCGGGATGACGGGGATCCCCTGAGCGGCACGCCGGTTCTCGCGACCCGCCCGAAACAATCCGGCCGCCTTTTCGTGGAAACGAAGAGTGAGACCGCTGGGGAAGGAGCGACCATGACGATCGGTTCGACTCGCGAAAAACCCTGGATCGAGGCGTTGCCGACCGAGCGCGGCGCGCACTTCTCGGGCCGCACGTTCAGTCGCTTCCACCTGGTGGGCGCCGGCGGCGACGCGGGCGCACCCGTGGTCGGCGAGATCTGGGCCACGGGCGAGCACGCGGTCGAGCCGCACGCACACGAGTGCGACGAGCTCTTCTACGTCGTGAGCGGCGCGATCGAGATCGACGGCCGGCTTCTGCGCGAGAACGACGTGGCGTTCCTCCCCGGCGGCACGGCCTACGCCGCCCGGGTCGCGTCTCCGGAGGGAAGCCGCGTCCTCCGCATCGAGCTCTCGTCGAGGGGCGGCCGGCGTCCGGACCGGCAGGAATACGATGCCCGGATCTGGACGGGCCCGCTCACCGAGGACGGCGTTCCACGGGTCGATGAAGAGACGGAGTAGCGCTTCTCGCGAGCTCGCCGGCGTCGGCGTCCGGCCCGCGCGGCCGCGCGACGTCGCTGCCCTGGTCCGCATGCGCCGCGCGCTGTGGCCGGAGGGGTCCGCCTCCGAGCACCGCTCCGAGCTCGAGCGGTATTTCCGCGGCCGCGCCCCCTGGCCGCTCGGCGTCCTGATCGCCGAGACCGAGCGGGGCCGGCGACTCGGTTTCGCCGAGGTCTCGATCCGATCCTGCGCGGAGGGCTGCGAGACCAACCGCGTCGGATTCCTCGAGGGATGGTGGGTCCACCCGCGGGAGCGACGCAGGGGAGTGGGCCGCCTTCTGGTCGAGGCGGCCGAGGGATGGGCACGCCGAAGGCGATGCCTGGAGTTCGCGTCAGACACGCGGCCCGGGAACCGGGTAAGCATCGCGGCGCATCGCGCACTGGGATTCGCGCACACCGACACGGTCGTGTGCTTCCGCAAGGATCTCTGACGCGTGAGCTCGGACCGCGCCTTCGAGTCGCTCGACTACATTTACTGGGCGGCGCCCGAGTTCGAGTCCTCGCTCGCGTTCTACACGGGAGCGCTCGGCGGCGAGCTGCTGTGGCGCGTCCGCGACGGGGAGACCTGGGTCGCGGCGGTGCGGCTGACGGAATCCGGACCGCCCATGCTGCTCGCGAATCACCTCGAGCCGGCACGCGGCTTGCTCGTTTATCGAGTGCGGAGCCTCGAGCAGACGCGGGCGCGGCTGCTCGCGCGCGGGTGGGCCCTGGCCGGCGAACCGTTCGAGCTGCCGCAGGGCCCGTGTCTCGTTCTGGAAGACCCGGGCCGCCAACGGCTCGCGATCTACGAGCGGGTCCGCCCCGACATGGATCGCCATTTTCTGGGGAGGTACGACACGCCATGATTCGCAAGCTCGCCTCGGGTGAGTACCGGCTCTACTCGCGTAAGAAGGACTCGAAGGGGAAACGCAAGAACCTCGGGACCTTCAAGTCTCGCGCGGCCGCGGAGAAGCACGAGCGCCAGGTCCAGTACTTCAAACGGCACTGAGCACCGAGCGCCGTGCCGGCCTCCTCCGAGACCGACTGGGACGCGATTCGCGGGGAGCTCCTCGCGATGGCCGACGAGGATCGGACGGTGCGGGCGGAGCTCGCGCGCGACGGGGCCCTCTTCGACGGGTACCACCCGCGCATGGAGGCGATCCATCGCCGCAACGCGGCGAGGCTGCGCGCTCTCCTGGATGCCCACGGCTGGCCGGGCGTCTCGCGCGTCGGCGCCGAGGGCGCCGAAGCCGCGTGGCTCCTGCTCCAGCACGCGATCGGCGATCCGGCGCTGATGCGCCGTGGCCTCGAGGCGCTCACGGACGCGGTCGAGAGCGGCGAGGCCGCGCCGCTGCATCGCGCGATGCTGGAGGACCGGATCCGGGTCTTCGAGGGGCGCGGGCAGCGCTACGGAACGCAATTCGACTGGGACGAGGAGGGGAACCTCTCGCCGCTGCCGCTCGAGGACTCGGAGGGCGTCGACGCGCGGCGCCGCGGCATCGGTCTTCCGCCGCTGGAGCTGGATCTCCCGCGCCGCCGGGAGGCGATGGCGGACTCGGCCGAGCGGCCGCCGGAAGACGCGGCGAAGCGCCGGCGGGAGTACGAGGAGTGGCTCCGCCGGGTCGGGTGGCGGCGAGAGGAGGATCGATGATCAGAAGCTCATTCGCAGGCGTCCTGGGTCTCCTTGCGCTCGCCGCGCTCGCGCCGGCGCAGGAGCCGCCTCCGCTTCCCAGCGTGGCGCTTCCGCCCGAGCTCGCGCGCGTGTTGACCGACTACGAGAAGGCCTGGCGCGCTCACGACGCCGCGGGCCTCGTCGCTCTGTTTGCCGAGGACGGTTTCGTGCTCGCCAACGGAGCGCCTCCGGTCCGCGGCCGCGCGGCGATCGCGAAGGCATACGCGAGCGCCGGGGGCGACCTCGTGCTGCATGCGTTCGCGTTCGCCACCGAGGGCCCGGTCGGCTGGATCGTGGGCGGCTTCTCGCGCAAGGAGGGGCAGCCCGACGTCGGCAAGTTCACGCTGACCCTGCGCCGCACCGCCGGCGGCCGATGGCTGATCGCCTCCGACATGGACAATGGGAATGCTCGGCGTTGAGCGGTGAGGGCGTCAGAAGACGATCGTCACTCCCGCGCCCTTCTGGTCCTTCCCGACGATCGGCGTGAAAGAGACGTGCACGGGACGATCCGAAGCACCCGAGCGGATCCGGTTGTTGACCGCCACGACGGTGCGGCCGACGAGAGTCCCGATGAGCGCGCCGGCGACGACGTCGGAGGTCCAGTGCGCGTTGTGGTACACGCGCGCGAACGCGACGAGGCTCGCGAGCCCGTACGCCGACGCCGACACCCAGAAGCGGTCGGAGTGCGCGCTGATCACGGAGGCGACCGCGAAGGCCTGCGTCGCGTGGCCGGACGGCATGGCCAGGTCGTTGCCGCCCTGGAAGGGCTGGAACACGAGCGGATCCGAGGTCTCGTTGGGCCGGAGGCGGCCGATGACGAGCTTCAGACTCGGCGTGATGATGCCGCTCGCCAGGATGCTGGCCATGACGCCGTCGAAGGCGGTGTCGCGCGCGTCGGCGTCGTGGAAGACCAGACCCACCACCCCGAACACGCCGAGAACGCCGATCGAGTACCAGCTGCCGAAAGGCTCGACGGCGCGCGTGAGGTCGTCGAGGACCGGGCTCTGGTGCGTCACCCAGCGCTCGCGGACGAGCTCGTCGGCGAACGCCCCGACGAGCACGATGCCGGCGACCGAGCCGGCGGCGATCATCCATCCCTCGGCGCCCCAGTGCATCGGCGAGCCGAGGACGCAGACGGCGTCGTCGAGAGCCATCTTCGGCACGAGCTTCAGAGGGCTCGGCGAGGAGGACTCCTCGGCGGAATCGCCGACCGGGCCGGCCGTGTTCTCGTCGATGCAGTCGGACGGCGTAACGGGCGACTCGGCGCGCGCCACGGAGGGAAGCCAGAATGAGAAGGCGATGCACGCAATCGCCGTGATGCGCCGAAGGTTGGCCATCGGGGGCCCAGCATAGCGCCGCGCTCGAAGACGAGAATTTACCCGCGGTACAGGAGCCGCGCGAGGAACCGGTACGTTCTCGCGGCAGCCGGCCTGTGCGCGGTCCTCCTCGGTGCGTTTGCGCGCGCCGACGTCGACGCCGGCAACCCCTCGCCGGACCCGATGGCCGCGATGGAGGCCATGGAGCCCATGGATCACTGGATGACGATGGTCCACGCGTTCGCCTTCCTGACCTACAACCACCAGGCCGGCCCCTCCGGGGACCAGGACTTCGAGTCCCAGAACCACTTCATGGGGATGGCGATCCGCCGGTGGGCCGGCGGGAAGCTGTCGCTCCTCGCCACCCTCTCGCTCGAGCCCGCCACGATCCCGGCGCGGGGCAGCCCGGAGCTCTTCCAGCGCGGCGAGACCTACAACGGCGTTCTGCTCATCGACCGCCAGCACCCGCACGACTTCTTCATCCAGCTCGCGGCGGCGTGGGAGCGGACGATCCTCGGCGGCGGCGCGTCGCTGCGGCTGGAGCTCGCGCCGGTCGGGGAGCCCGCGCTCGGTCCGACCGCGTACCCGCACCGCCTGTCCGCGTCCGAGAACCCGCAGGCCCCGCTCTCGCACCACAACCAGGACTCGACGCACATCGCCTACGACGTGATCTCCGCGCGCCTGATGGCCGGCGTGGTTTCGCTCGAAAGCTCCGGCTTCCACGGCGCCGAGCCGGACGAGAACCGCTGGAACATCCAGGCGGGCAAGATCGACTCCTACTCGGGCCGTCTGACCGTGCGTCCGCTCCCCGAGCTCTCGCTCCAGTTCTCCGCCGGGCACCTCGAGCACCCCGAGGCGCTCGAGCCGGGCGACCAGACGCGCGTGACCGCGTCCGCGAGCTACGAGAGGAGCCTGCCCGGCGGATACGTCGCGGCGACGGTCGCCACCGGGCGCAACCAGACGGCGGAAGGGCCCGAGTGGGGGACGCTGCTCGAGTGGGTCTGGAAGTTCGGCAACGCGAACTTCCTCTTCGGCCGGCTCGAGAGCGTCGACCGCGACGTGTACGAGCTCGAGCACAAGCGGCAGCGGCCCGAGAGCGTGCCGCACCAGCGGACGCGCGTCGGCGCCGCGACGTTCGGATACACGCGGAACTTTCCCGGACTCGGCTCCGTCGAGTCGGGCGTGGGCGGGAGCCTGACCGTCTACCGATTCGCGTCGCGGCTCGATCCGGTCTACGGGAACACGCCGGTGTCGTACAACGTCTTCGTGCGCCTGAGGTACGGGACGCACACGGGGATGGAGATGGGCCACTCGCACCACTAGAAACGAAACGGGCGGCCCAGCGGCCGCCCGGTTGCGAATCCGAGAGACGGGCTACTTTGCCGGCGCCGCGGCGGGGGCCGGCGGCGGCGGAGCCGGCTCCGAGTCGGGCACGTGATTCGTGATCGGCGGCACCGACTTCAAATACGCGAAGATCGACTTCAGGTCGTCGTCCGTCAGGTTCTTGTACGCGGGCCACGGCATCGGCGGCAGGATGGGCCGCGAGGTCCCCATGTGCTTGCCCAGCCGGAGCGCCTTGACGAACATGTCCTCCGTCCAGATCCCGATGCCCGTGTTCTGGTCGGGCGTGAGGTTCGCGGCGTAGGAGACGCCCCACGGGCCCGCGAACGCGGTGAACGGCGCCGCGATCGACGCGGACCACGGCCCGGACGGCTTGGGCGCCGGCGGCATCTTCAGCGACTCGGGATGCCCGGACAGCATGCGCGTCATGTCCTGCTCGGGACCGTTCGGGCCCATTCTCCAGGGCGTGTGGCAGTCGTTGCAGCCCATTCCAATGACGAGGTACTTGCCGCGCTCGACGGACGGCCCGGCGGCCGGAGAATTGGGCTCGGCGATTCCGAGTGGGGAAGAGAGCACGGCGACGGCCAGGGCCGTGCCCAGCGGAAGCAGAAACTTCTTCAAGGAAAACCTCCTGGGTAAATTTCGAGGGGAGATTCTAACGAAAACCCGGGTCAGTCCCCGGCGTGCGGCCGGAAGTGAATGTCGAAATACGGATTCCAGGTCTTGCCGCCGTCGGCCGAGGTTTCCGCGGTCTCGCGCACGCCGCCCGGCTCCTTGCGCCAGACGCCCCGGATGATTTTCTCGGGCGTCTTCGCGTCCGGCGAGCGCAGAGGGCCCTCGAGCGTGAGCGCGCCGCCGTCGAACTTCCCTTCGATCGTGAGGAGAAGGCCGCGGTTCGTCACCCACGACTGGTGCCACATCTTCCGCGACGCGTCGTAGATCGTGAAGCTCTGGCCGACGAGGCCGTCGTCCTGCTCGTAGACCTCGCGCAGGACGCAGCCGTCGAGGATCCGGTCGACTTGGCACCGGGCAACTCGTACCGACTTCGTGGCGCCCTCCTCCCAGGCGTCCCAGTCGCCGGCCCAGAAGTCCAGCCGGCGGTACTCGGGAGCGGAACACTGGGGCGAGATCGCGCCCGCGTCGGCGGCGCGTTCGGACGCCGCAGCGGCGGTCACCACCAGGGAGACGGCCGCCGTTACGAGGAGAAGGCGCGGGCGATTCACGGGAGAGAGTCTAGCCGCGTCGGGACCCTCTTCCGCGGTGTCATCTGCAGCGATTCGAATCCGGTAGGCGCTGCGCCGTGCTCGCGAGGGTTGGCGCGCCTTCGAGCAAGCCGCTCGGCCGCCCCGGCTCGGTGGAGGTCGCCTGATAGAACCCTGATTGCATGAGATAACAAACCGCGTGGTGGGGCGATCCGGCGTTGTATGTAGACTCTAGAAGGAGGGTTCGACGATGAAGCTCACAGCTCTAATACTTTTCCTCCCCGTGGCTGTTCAGGCGCAGGCAACACGCGAGACGCCGGTACTGGCCGATGAAGCTGGGATTCCCTCCGTCATCGTTCGATCCGTCCTCCTGCAGGCAGAAGAAGGCAGCGAAGTGACGCTTGACGAACTTCGCCTCGACTACTTGTCGGATGGTCGTCTAAGTCTGAGGGGACGCACCGTACCTACGAAGGCGACCGTTGTTAACGAATCGTTTTCGTACACCGTCAACGTCGAAGGGGGAACCTACCGAACCCTTCGGCTTGAAAAGGGTGAAGAGGTCCTATCGGAGTCAGAGTCCCCCAACCTCCCTCCTCCTGGAGACGGCTGTTGCGTAAATGAGTGTGACGGCAGCATGGTTGCCACCGTGACTACATACGACCCGATCAACTGCGTCCTGACGCGAACAACGTCAAATGGCAATTGGCACAACCACATGAATATCGTCACCCAGGCTTGCCAGTGGACTGGATCAGGAAACGGAACCTGCTTCGCTGCAAGCCCGAGCTGCGCGAACACGCATTGGATCAAGTCGACCTGCTATCAAACCGGGCCTAACAACGGACCCTTCTACTTCTACCTCAAGACAACTGGCAACTACTACAACTACGACTTTATGAACCCTGCGCTTCGGACCGACGTCTCGCAGTGGGTCGCGCTAGAGCTGAACTTCGGACAACCCTACGTAGAGTGGGACCAGACACAGTGGGGAGAACACGCGGAGTTGCTCGTTGGAGCTGCGGCTCTCACCGGGACGAACGGTTGCACCAATCCGTGAGAATCTGGCTCGTGCTCAACGCCCTAGGACATCCTTCGCTCGGAGGTCGTTATGTTGGCCGCTGCAATGTTGATCTCGTTGATCGGTTGCGGATCGAGCGCGCCGAAATCTGGTTTTGAAAGCGGAAGTAGAGTTGCCTCGCCCGAGGTTGTAGCAAGCTGGATCGCTCTTGAAGGCTCCGCTGACGAACTTCAGCTTCGACTCCTCGTGCTGTGGCGTGGATCGCCGGGGTGGTTTCTGAAGGGAGAATCAGCGGGCTCCAGCGGCAAGGCGGGCGCCGACGACGGCGGTGCGAATTCCATCGTTCAGCACCTTCGATACGGCAAACTCAATCTGGAGGTCGGACTAGACCTGCGCAAGCAAACCGCCACAATTGCCGCAGAGAAGGTAGACCTGGGTGATGCAAATGTCATTCTTGTCGACGATGTCGACAACCCGGCCGGACCGAGGGTGGTCCGCACCCTTCGCGTAAACCCGGCGCTCTCGAAATCGGTAGGAAAGATGGAAGAGGTAGTCCGCCGCTCGCCTGAGCTCTTCGAGTTCCTGCGATGCGATGTCGAGTTGCCGGACGCGCAAGCGCAGAGTCTAATTAGCAAGGTCTGCGCGAGTATGCGCAGCCAGTGAAAGGGATCTTGGAAAGGTGCGGTGAGCGGACGAGATTGGAAGTGCGGCGGTGCAGCCCTCGAGCCCCACGGACTTCCAGAGACTCTCCGGTCGCGAAAACGAGAAGCTAGGAGCGCTCCTACAAAGATGCCGGCCCCCGGATCGTAGCGAGTTGTTGGGGTTCGCCCTCACGGCGGAGGAGCGTACGTCCCGCCGCCCGAAAGGGGCTCGTAGGTCGCCGTCTTCGGCACGTGACTGCTGAGCTATCCCTGAAGTCGAGATCCCGCGCCCCCACCCGCCGCCGCGTCGGCTTCCGCGCGGACCAGGACGGGCCCCCGCGAACGCCGGTGACGCAGCTTCTCCCAGCGGAGCCTCAGCCGGTCGAGGTAGAGGTAGACGACCGGCGTCGTGAAGAGCGTCAGCATCTGCGAGAACACGAGACCGCCGACGATCGCGATGCCGAGCGGACGGCGCAGCTCGCCGCCGGTTCCGAGCCCCACGGCGAGGGGCAGGCCTCCGAGCAGGGCCGCCATCGTCGTCATGGTGATCGGGCGGAAGCGCAGCATGCACGCCTCGAAGATCGCGTCCTCCGGGCTGCTGTGCCCCTTGCGCTCCGCGGCGATGGCGAAGTCGATCATGAGGATCGCGTTCTTCTTCACGATGCCGATCAGGAGGATGATCCCGATCAGCGCGATCACCGACAGCTCCTCCTTGAACAGGATGAGAGCGAGCAGCGCGCCGACGCCGGCGGACGGCAGCGTCGAGAGGATCGTGATCGGGTGGATGAGGCTCTCGTAGAGGATCCCGAGCACGATGTAGACCGCGAAGAGCGCGGCGAGGATCAGGATCGGCTGGTTCCGAAGCGAGTCCTGGAACGCCTGTGCCGTGCCCTGGAAGCTTCCGCGGATCGTGGCCGGCAGGCGCGCCTCCCGCTCGACCTTCTGGACGGCCTCGACCGCGTCGCCCAGGGCCATGCCCGGGCGGAGGTTGAAGGAGATCGTGACGGACGGGAACTGGCTCTGGTGGTTGATCTGGAGCGGCGCGGTCGACGGCGCGTAGTGCGCGAAGGCGGAGAGGGGGACGAGGCTGCCGTCCTTGGAGCGCACGCGCACCAGGTCGAGGCTCTGCGGATGCTCGAGGAACTGCGGGTCCATCTCGAGCACGACGTGGTACTGGTTGAGGGCGGTGTACATCGTCGA
Organism: Thermoanaerobaculia bacterium; assembly: GCA_036406835.1. Taxonomy (GTDB): domain Bacteria; phylum Acidobacteriota; class Thermoanaerobaculia; order UBA5066; family Gp7-AA6; genus DAHUXD01. Next base: position 32,149 of record DASXAG010000086.1, on the reverse strand, counting down.
CACCTGCCGCTGGCCGAACGCGTCGTAGAGCGTGTCGTCGATCGCCTGGGGAGTCACGCCGAGGCGGGAGGCCGTGGATCGGTCGATCGTCAGCGACGCCTCCAGGCCCTTGATCTGCTGGTCGCTGTTGACGTCGAGGAGACCCGGAAGCTTGCGCATCAGCGCGAGGATCCGCGGCGCCCAATCCTGCAGCTCGCGGACATCCTCGCCCCGCAGCGTGTACTGGTACTGGGACGCGCTCGCGCGGCCGCCGATCCGCAGGTCCTGCACCGACTGCAGGTAGAGCGTCGCGCCGGCCACGTGCGCGAGCTTCGGGCGGAGGCGGTTGATGATCTCCTCCGCCGACGCCTTGCGCACCGAGAGGTTCTTCAGCGTGATGAACATCCGGCCCGTGTTGGTCGTGTTGCCGCCGCCGGCGTAGGCCTGGACGTAGTCGATCCCCGGATCCGTCAGGAGAATGTCGACGAACTGCCTGAGGCGGCGGTCCATCGCCTGGAACGACGTGTTCTGGTCGGCCAGGATCGAGCCGGTCAGGCGCCCGGTGTCCTGCTGCGGGAAGAATCCCTTGGGGACCTTGACGTAGAGAAAGATCGTCGCCGCCATGGTGGCGATGGTCACGGCGAGCGTCAGGGGCTGGTGCCGCAGGACGGCCGAGAGCATCTTCCAGTAGGCCGCGAGGATCTTCTCGAACGCGGCCTCGCTCCAGCGGAAGAGGCGGCCGTGCTTCTCGGTCTTCGGGTTCTTGAGCAGCGCCGCGCACATCATCGGCGTCGTCGTCAGGGAGATCACCATCGAGACGAGGATCGCCACCGACAGCGTCACGGCGAACTCGCGGAAGAGGCGCCCGACGATCCCGCCCATGAGCAGGATCGGAATGAACACGGCGACGAGCGAGACCGAGATCGAGAAGACGGTGAAGCCGATCTCCTTCGCGCCGATCTCCGCGGCCTCGCGCGGCGGAACACCCTCCTCGAGGTGACGGGTGATGTTCTCGATCACGACGATGGCGTCGTCGACGACGAAACCGGTCGCGATCGTCATCGCCATGAGCGAGAGGTTGTCGATGCTGTACCCGAGCAGGTACATCGCGCCGAAGGTCCCGATGAGCGAGACGGGGACCGCCACGCTCGGGATCACCGTCGCGCGGACGCTTCGCAGGAACGCGAAGACGACCAGGATCACGAGCACGATCGAGATGAGGAGCGTGATCTGGACGTCGTGGACCGAGGCGCGGATCGTCGTCGAGCGGTCCAGGGCGCCGTAGAACCGGATGGCCGGCGGGAGCTCGGCCTGGAGCTGGGGCAGCAGGGCCTTGATCCGGTCGACGGTCTCGATGATGTTGGCGCCGGGCTGACGGAAGATGATGATGAGGACGGCGTCCTTCTTGTTCGCGACGCCCGCCGTGCGGACGTCCTCGACCGAGTCGCGGACGTCGGCGACCTCGGAGAGCCGCAGCGCGCCGCCCTGCCGGTAGGAGAGGACGAGGGGCTGGTATTGCGACGCGGCGAGCAGCTGGTCCGTCGCGCCGATCGCCCAGGCGCGCTCGGCGGCCCCGATCTGGCCCTTGGGCCGGTTCGCGTTCTGGGTCGAGAGGAAGCCGCGCACGTCTTCGAGGGAGAGCCCGGCGTTGTTGAGGGCGGTCGGGTTGACCTCGACGCGCACCGCCGGCAGCGCGCCGCCGCCGACGAAGACCTGCCCGACGCCCTCGATCTGCGCGATCTTCTGCTGCAGGATCGAGGAGGCGACGTCGTAGATGCGGCCCTTGTTCACGGTGTCCGAGACGAGGCCGAGCAGCATGATCGGCGCGTCGGCGGGATTGACCTTGCGGTAGTTGGGATTCGAAGGGAGGTTCGCCGGCAGCTGACCCCGGGCCGCGTTGATGGCCGCCTGCACGTCGCGGGCGGCGGCGTTCACGTCGCGGGAGAGGTCGAACTGCAGGACGATGCCCGTCGACCCGAGCGAGCTCGTGGAGGTCATCTCGGTCACGCCCGCGATGCGCCCGAACTGACGCTCGAGCGGCGTCGCGACCGAGGAAGCCATCGTCTCGGGGCTCGCGCCGGGCAGGTTCGCGTTGACGTTGATCGTCGGGAACTCCACCTGCGGCAGGGGCGAGACCGGCAGGAAGAAGTAGGCCACGCCGCCCGCGAGCGCGACGGCGACCGTCAGGAGGGTCGTGCCGATCGGGCGCTTGATGAAGCCCGAGGAGAGGCTCACGCGGTCGCCCCGCCCCGGTTCGCGGCGCGCGGCGCGGGGGCGGTGCGGCCGGGGGTCTTGTTGCCGGCGACCTTGCGCGCGAGCCGGTCGAACGCGAGGTAGATGACGGGCGTCGTGTAGAGCGTCAGGACCTGGCTGAAGATCAGCCCGCCGACGATCGCGACCCCGAGGGGCCGGCGCAGCTCGGCGCCGGTGCCGCCGCCCAGCGCGAGCGGAACGCCCGCGAGCAGAGCGGCGAAGGTCGTCATGAGGATGGGGCGCAGGCGGAGGAGCGCGGCCTGGAAGATCGCCTCCCGCGGCGGCTTCTTCTCCCGCCGCTCGGCGTCGAGGGCGAAGTCGATCATCATGATCGCGTTCTTCTCGACGATGCCGATGAGCAGGATGATGCCGATCAGCGCGATCACGTTGAAGTCCATCCCGCAGATCATCAGGGACAGGAGCGCGCCGACGCCCGCGGACGGCAGCGTCGAGAGGATCGTCACGGGGTGGATGTAGCTCTCGTAGAGCACCCCGAGCAGGATGTAGACCGTGATGATCGCCGCGAGGATCAGGAGCGGCGTGTTCACGAGCGAGGCGCGGAACGCGCGGGCGGTCCCCTGGAAGCTCGCCTGGATGGCCGGCGGGAGGCCGATCTCCTCGTCCGAGGCCTCGATCGCCTTCACGGCCTGACCCAGAGACGCGCCGGGCGCCAGATTGAAGGAGATCGTCACGACCGGGAACTGTCCCTGGTGGTTGATCGCCAGCGTGCCGTGGCCTTCCTCGACGCGCGTGAAGGCCGAGAGCGGGACGACGCTCGGCATGCCGGCGGACCCCGTCGCGCCCGAGGCGCTCGGCGTGCTCGTGCCGCCGGTCGTGCCCGAGGCTCCGGAGGGCGTCGCCGCCGAGCCCGAGCCGCGGACGTAGATCTTGCCGAGGTCCTCGGGACTCTTCTGGAAGCCCGGGCTCGCCTCGAGCACCACGCGGTACTGGTTGAGCTGCGTGAACATCGTCGAGACCTGCCGCTGGCCGAACGCGTCGTAGAGCGCGTCGTCGACGTTCTGCGGCGTGATCCCGAGCCGCGACATCGTCGCGCGGTCGAGGACGAGCGTCGAACGCAGGCCGCGGTTCTGCTGGTCGCTCGCGACGTCGGCGAGCTCCGGCCGCTTCTGCAGCGCCGCGACGACTCTCGGCGACCACTCGGCGAGGAGCGCCGCGTCCGGGCTCTCGAGGCTGTACTGGAACTGCGTCCGGCTGACTCGGTCCTCGACGGTCAGCTCCTGCACCGGCTGCATGTAGAGCGTGATGCCGGTCAGCTGCGCGATCTTCGGCTGCAGGCGCCGGATGATGTCGCTCGCCCTGGTCCTGCGTTCGTCGAGCGGCTTCAGGTTGATCTGGATCCGGCCGCTGTTGAGCGTGGCGTTGGTGCCGTCGACGCCGATGAACGAGGAGAGGCTCGCGACCGCGGGGTCCTCGAGGATGACCCGCGCCAGGGCCTGCTGCCTCTCCGCCATGGTCGAGAACGAGACGGACTGCGGCGCCTCCGAGATGCCGAGGATGACGCCGGTGTCCTGCACCGGGAAGAAGCCCTTCGGGATGACGACGTAGAGGAGGATCGTGACGAGGAGGGTCGCGACCGCCACGCCGAGCGTCAGGGGCTGGTGCTCGAGGACCCTCTCGAGCGTTCGCTCGTAGAACTTCACGACGCGGTCGAAGACGCGCTCCGCGGCCCGGGCGAAGCGGCTCTGCTCGGAGGCCTCCTGGTGCTTGAGGAGCCGCGCGCACATCATCGGGGTCAGGGTCAGCGACACGGCGGCGGACACCAGGATCGTCACGGAGAGCGTGACGGCGAACTCGCGAAAGAGGCGGCCGACGATGTCGCCCATGAAGAGCAGCGGGATGAGCACGGCGATCAGCGACACGGTCAGCGAGAGGATCGTGAAGCCGATCTGCTCGGCGCCCTTGAGGGCCGCGTCAAGCGGCTTCTCGCCCTCCTCGACGTAGCGCATGATGTTCTCGATCATCACGATCGCGTCGTCGACGACGAAGCCGGTGGCGATCGTCAGCGCCATCAGCGTCAGGTTGTTGAGGCTGTAGCCGAGCAGGTACATCGCCGCGAACGTGCCGACGAGCGAGAGCGGCACCGCGACCGACGGGATGATCGTGGCGGCGAGGCTCCGGAGGAAGAGGAAGATCACCATCACGACGAGGGCGATCGTCAGCATCATCTCGAACTGGACGTCGCGCACCGACGCGCGGATCGTGGTGGTCCGGTCCGTGAGGATGGCCAGCTTGATCGCCGAGGGCAGGGACGTCTGCAGCTGGGGCAGGAGCGTCTTGACGCGGTCGGCGACCTGGATGATGTTCGCGCCCGGCTGGCGCTGGATGTTGACGATGACCGCGGGGACCGTGTTCATCCACGCGGCCTGCCGCGCGTTCTCGGTGGCGTCGGAGACCTCGGCGACGTCCCGGAGGCGGACCGGCGCGCCGTTGCGGTACGCGACCACGAGCGGCTTGTAGTCCTCGCTCGTGAGCAGCTGGTCGTTGGCGCCGATCGTGTACGCCTGGTTCGGCCCGTCGAAGCTGCCCTTGGCCTGGTTGACGTTGGAGGCCGCGATGGCGGTGCGCACGTCCTCGAGCGTCAGGCCGTAGGAGGAGAGCGCGGTCGGGTTCGCCTGGACGCGGACGGCCGGCTTCTGGCCGCCCGAGAGCGACACGAGTCCGACGCCGGAGAGCTGCGAGATCTTCTGCGCGAGGCGCGTGTCGGCGAGATCGTGGACGCGGGAGAGCGGCAGCGAGTCCGAGGTCAGGCCGAGCGTGAGGACGGGCGCGTCGGCCGGGTTGACCTTGCTGTAGACGGGAGGGTTCGGCAGGTCGCGCGGCAGGAACGTCCCGGCGGCGTTGATCGACGCCTGCACCTGCTGCTCGGCGACGTCGATGTCTAGATCGAGGTCGAACTGCAGCGTGATGACCGAGGCGCCGTCGGCGGAGGTCGAGGTCATCTGGTTCAGGCCCGGCACCTGCCCGAACTGCCGCTCGAGCGGCGCCGTCACCGAAGACGCCATGACCTCGGGCCCGGCGCCGGGGTAGAAGGTCACGACCTGGATCGTCGGATAGTCCACCTGCGGCAGCGCGGAGACCGGCAGCTGCTTGTAGGCGACCAGCCCCGCGAGGAGCAGGCCGACCATGAGGAGAGAGGTGGCGACGGGCCGGAGGATGAAGGGGCGAGACGGGCTCAAGAGGCCCTCGCCGGGGGCCGGCGTTCTCCCGCCTTCTGCGTCGTCACCTTCGAGCCGTTCTGCAGCTTGTCGACGCCGTCGGTGACGACGAGCTCGCCCGCCGCGACGCCCTTGGCGACGACCGCGCGATCGCCGCTCTGCTGGGGCACCTGCACGGGACGCATCGCGACCGTGCCGTCGGCCGCCGCCACGTAGACGACCGCGCCCTGCGTCGTGCGCTGGATCGCCGCGGACGGCACGACCACGACGTGGCGGAGCGTGTCGATCAGGAGGCGCACGTTGACGAACTGGTTGGGGAACAGGACACCCCTGTGGTTGTCGAAGACCGCCTTGAGGCGGACGGTTCCGGTCGTCGGGTCGATCTGATTGTCGACGGTGAGGAGCTTGCCGTCCTCGAGCCGGGTCTTGAGGTCGCGGTCCCACGCCTCGACGGGGAGCGGGGCGCCGCCGCGCAGCTTCTGCAGGACGGCCTGGAGGCTGTCCTCGGGAAGCGTGAACAGAACGCCGATCGGATCGAGCTGCGTCAGCACCACGATGCCTCCGGCATCGGCGGCGTGCACCATGTTGCCCGGATCGACCTGGCGGAGTCCGGTGCGGCCCGCGATCGGAGACGTGATCCTCGCGTAGGTCAGGTTGAGCTTCGCGGCGTCGACGAGTCCCTGGTCCGTCTTGATCGCGGCCTCGACCTGTCCCACCTGAGAGGCCTGGGCGTCGAACTGCGACTGCGGGATCAGGCCGTCGGTGAGAAGCTTCTTGAACCGTTCGTAGTCGAGCTTGACGCTGACGAGGTTGGCCTGGTCCTTGGCGAGCTGGCCCTCGGCCTGCGTGAGCTGCACCTGGAACGGCCGCGGGTCGATCTCCGCGAGCAGCTCGCCCTGCTTGACGATCTGGCCCTCCTTGAACGCGACGCTCAGCAGCTGTCCATCGACGCGCGAGCGCACCGTCACCGTCGCGAGGGGCGTGACCGTCCCGAGGCCGGAGAGGTAGATCGGAAAGTCGGCGGCCTGCGCCTCGGCCACCACCACGGGGATTGCCGCCTGCGCCCGCGCCTTCGCGGCCGCCGCCTTCCTGGCCTCGCCGGATTTTCCGGAGCGCGCGAGGATCGCGATCGCGACGATCGCCAGGATCACCGCCCCGACGATCCAGATCCGGCGGCGGGGGTGAGCGGGTCTTTCCTCGGGCTCCGGCTCCGGACGCGGCGAGGGCTCGCGAGGGACCTCGGGCGTCTCGGCGGGGGCGGTCTCGAGGGGATCCCTGCCCGGGCTGTTCGACTTCATCGCGCCTCCTCGAGTAAAAACCGTCCCGCTCCGGCGCTCGTTCCCCAAAAGGGCGCAGGAGTCTGCCCGAATGCAAACGGCGAGCCGGGCCGCATCATTACAGCGGATTGGCGGCCTCGCCGCCAGTTGCGCGAACGGGCAGAAGGCCGCCCGAAGTCATAACGGAACTGACGCCGGGGCGTCCCTTTCTACCGCGGGAAATCGACGCGGCCTGGACGGCGTTTCCGCCCCCGGGGCGCCGGAGCAGAACCTGACCGGAACTCCCCCGCGGGAGGTTCGGGCCGGGCGAGTAGACTCCCTCGCCATGCGAGGCCGATTCGGGCGCGCGGTTGCGGTCCTTCTTCTTCTGTCGGCGCGGCTCCTCTTCGCCGACGAGCGCCCCGGGCGGCTCGGAAAGGGGGAGACGCTCCTCCCCAACGGCTGGCGCATCGCGCCCGCCGGCCGGCACGTCATGGTCGGCGACCTGCCGCTGTCGATGCTCGTGTCGCCGGATGGGCGATGGGCGATCGTCACCAACAACGGCTACGCGAAACCGACTCTCACGATCGTGGACCTCGACACGTTCTCGGCGCCGGATCCGGTCGCGATCCACGACGCGTGGCTCGGGCTCGCGTGGCATCCGGACGGCAAGCGGCTCTTCGCCTCGGGCGGCGCCGACGGCTCGGTCCGCGAATTCCTGTGGAGTCCCGGCAAGCTCACACCGGGGAGGACGATCGCGGTCGGCGTCGCGGTGAAGGAGGGATTCCTCGGCGGCCTCGCCGTGCGTCCGGACGGAAGCCGGCTCTACGTCGTCGACGTGCTCGGCAAGCGTCTCTCGGCCGTGGACCTCGCCGCGGACCCGCCTTCCGTCGTCAAGCGGGTCGACCTCTCCGCGGAGCCGTACTCCTGCGCCGTGTCCGCCGACGGCGCCACGCTCTTCGTCTCGCTCTGGGGCGGCGCGCGGATCCTGCTCTTCGACGCGGCCTCGCTCGAGCCGCGCGGGGAGATCGCGGTCGGCGAGCATCCGAACGCGATGACACTCGACGACGGCGCGGAACGCCGTCACGCGGCGACGGCGGGCGGCGTACCGACGGCGGCCGCCTCAACGCAGAATGCCGGCGCGCGCCTCTTCGTCGCGTGCGCGAACACGAACTCCGTCTGGGCGGTCGACCTCGCGTCGAAGACCGCGCGCGAGCAGATCTCGGTGTCGCTCGCCCCCGACGCTCCCGCGGGCAGCACGCCGAACGCGCTCGGCCTCTCTCCCGACGGCCGCACGCTCCTCGTCGCGAACGCCGACAACAACGCGGTCGCCGTGGTCGACGTGTCGCGGCCCGGCGCGAGCCGCGTCGCGGGCTTCCTCCCGACGGGCTGGTATCCCACCGGCGCGTCCTTCACGCCCGACGGCAAGCGAATCCTGGTTCTCTCGGGAAAGGGGCTGACGTCGATGGCCAACCCGAGGGGCCCACAGCCCGGAGCGGAGGGCGACCGCTCGCAGTACATCGGCGCGCTGCTGACGGGCGCGCTCTCGGTCGTACCCACGCCGGACGCGGCCGCGCTCGCCGCGTACACGGCGACCGTCCGCCGCGTGACGCCGCCGCTGGGCGGACCGAACGCGCCGGCGGACTCCCGCGCGGCGGGCGCGTCGCCGATCCCGAGCAAGCCGGGAGGCGCCACGCCGCTGCGGCACGTCTTCTACGTCATCCGCGAGAATCGGACCTACGACCAGATCTTCGGGGACCTGCCGAAGGGGAACGGCGACGCGAGCCTCTGCCTCTTCGGCGAGGACGCGACGCCCAACGCGCACGCCCTCGCACGCGAGTTCGTCCAGCTCGACAACTTCTACGTCAACGCCGAGGTCAGCGCGGACGGGCACGCCTACTCGACCGCGGCCTACGCGACCGATTTCATCGAGAAGTCCTGGCCCATGAACTACGGCGGCCGGGGCGGCAAGTACCTGTCCGAGGGCGGCGGCGAAATGCGCAACGCCTACGGCAACGTGTCGGCGCCGGAGAAGGGCTACCTGTGGGACGCGTGCGCCCGCGCCGGCGTGAGCTTCCGCAGCTACGGCGAGTTCGGCAAGCGCGCGAAGGGCGAGGAGGCGAAGGACGGCCCCGTCGTCGCGGCGGTCCCGGGCCTCGAGGGCCACATGAGCCCGACGTTCGCGAGCTGGGACCTCTCGATTCCGGACGGGAAGCGCATCGACGCGTGGCTCGCGGAGTTTCGCGAGTTCGAGGCGAACGGGAAGCTGCCCCGGCTCTCGATCTTCCACCTGCCCAACGACCACACGGCCGGGACGCGCGCCGGCATGCCGACGCCCCGCTCGATGATCGCGGAGAACGACCTCGCGCTCGGCCGGCTCGTGGAGGCGATCTCGAAGAGCCGCTACTGGAAGGACTCGGTGATCTGCGTGCTCGAGGACGACGCGCAGGACGGCCCCGACCACGTGGACGCGCACCGTTCGGTGGCGCACGTGATCAGTCCCTATACCCGCCGGGGGGCGCTCGACTCGACGCTCTACACGACGGCGTCGATGCTCCGCACGATCGAGCTGATCCTCGGCCTGCCGCCGATGAGCCAGTACGACGCGGCCGCGACGCCCATGCACTCGGTCTTCACCGCCAGGCCGGACCTCGCGCCGTTCGCGGCGCGGCCCGCGCGCGTGCCGCTCGACGAGAAGAACGACCCGAAGGCCTGGGGCGCCGCGGCCTCCGCCGCGATGAACCTCGACGAGCCCGACCGCGCGCCGGATCGCGAGCTCAACGAGATCGTCTGGAAGTCGGTGCGAGGCGCCGCGTCGCCGATGCCGCCGCCCGTCCGCTCCGCGCTCGTCCGCGCCGGCGACGGAGATCAGGACGACGACGACGACTGATACGGATCGCCGGACGGCTAGCCGCGCCGGCGCGGGCGCTTGCCGGAGAGCCGCTCCTCGATCTGCCGGACGTGGTTCACGTCGTGGCCGGCGAGGAGCTGCGTGAGCCGGTCGATCGTCAGGCGCCCGAACTGCGAGTGCGCTCCCCAGCGCCGTCGCTGCGCGGGGGTGAGGCGCTCGAGGAGCTCGACGTTCGCGCCGCGGAGGGCCGCGAACCGCTCGAACGCGCGCCGGGGGTCGATCCTCCGGTAGGCGGAGTTCTTCGCCCAGGTGTCCTGGTCCATGCCGACGATCGGGACGCCGGGCTGGCCGAGGATGAGCCGCAGGCGGCAGCCCCAGAGAATCTCGAGCTCCGAGAGGTGCGCCAGGATCTCGCCCGCCGACCACTTGCCGGGAGCGGGTCGGGCCGTCAGCTTTCGCCGCGTCGCGGCGGCGACGGCGCGCGCGAGCGTCCGGGGCGTCTTTCGCAGGATCGCCAGCGGTTTCTTCCCGGCGACGTAGGACCCGATCCGCCGGGTGTACTGCTCGAAGGTCTCAGCCACGGCATTTCCTCCCTGCTTTTCCCCTATCAACGCGCGCGCGAGCCGGCGGGATTCAAGACGATCGCCATTGGGCCAGAATGGCCCATGCCGACCTCGCCTCGCGGCTCGCCGGGAATGAGGGCTCTCGGCGTGTTCTTCGCGTTGGGCGTCGGCGCGTGCGTCCTGGCGGCAGGACTCCTCCTCTTCCCGGGAAGCGCGCTCGACGCCGTGTGGCGGGTCAATCCGCGAGGCCACGAAGGGTTCCTGCGGATGGGCGCGTGGGCGCTGCTCCTCCTCGCCTCGGTCGCCGTCGCCTGCGCCTTCGCGGCGGTCGGACTCTGGCGGAACACCGCCTGGGGACGCCCGGTCGCGCTCGGCATCCTCTCCGTGAACCTCGTCGGCGACGCCGCGAACGTCGTCTGGGGCCACGATCCGCGGAGCCTGATCGGCGTGCCGGTGGCGCTCGCCCTGATCGTCTATCTGTTGCGGAGGCCGCCGGCCCGTCCCGGCGAACGGGAGCCGTGAATCTCAGCCCCGCGCGAGCCCGGTGACGTTGCGCGCGAGGAGCCGGTAGGCGGAGCGGTCGAGCGGCCGCCGGGCGATCAGGCGCAGCGCCCAGGCCGCCGACTTCAGCCGGTGGCCCGACAGCCGGTACGAGCGCGCGACGATCGTGAGGAAGAAGCGGACCGCGTCCGCGTGGCCGCGGATGTCGTCCCTGTACTTGCGGTACATCCGCGCCCACGCGTCGGCCTGGTTGGCCCGGTTCCCGTCGACGCGCTGCGCGGCGTCGTCGTGGACGATCACCAGGCACTCCGGGATCACGACGAAGTCGAAGTCCCGCATCAGCCGGATGAGCAGGTCCATGTCCTCGCAGGCGAGCATCGCCTCGTCGAACATGCCGCACTTCGCGAAGATGGAGGACTTGAACGTGACGCCGTTGCTCGTGCCCCACGGGGCGTCGTGCGCCAGGCAGTAGCGCCACGCGTCGTGACGGGACGCGAATCGCGGATTCCAGATGCGGCGCCGCATCTGCTCGCGGAGGAGGCCGTCGACGTCGGACCGCGTCGACCACCACGTGCCCGTCCAGCAGAAACCGACTCCCGGATCCGAGCCGGCGAGCGCGTCTCGCGTCTTCTCGAGGAATGCGGGCTCGTACTCGTCGTCGCTGTCGAGGAGCGCGATCAGCTCGCCGCGCGCCGCGGCGATGCCCGCGTTCCTCGCGGCGGCGGCGCCCCGGTTCGCCGGCAGCGCGATCAGCCGGACGCGCGGATCGGCGATGCGTCCGACGGCGTCGCGCGTGTCGTCGGTGCTGCCGTCGTCCACGACGAGGACCTCGAAGTCCTCGAGCGTCTGCGCGAGCACGCTGGCGATGGCCCGGCCGACGAGGTGCGCGCGGTTGAACGTCGGGATGACGACCGAGAAGAGGGGCATGGGGCGATAAGAATGTCGGGGTCGGTGCGGCGCTCAGATCAGGCTCGTCCCGGTGACGCGCGACGCCGGTGAGACGTCCATGAGGCGCGCGAGGGTCGGGACGACGTCGAAGGACGACCGCACGCCGCGATCCCCGGGCTCCATGCCCAGGCTCCTACGAGGACTCGCGACGTACGCCATCCCGTGCGGCCCGGTATGTCCGCCGGTCCGGCGGAGCGGGACCGGGCCGACGAGGCCCAGGCGCGGATGCTCGAGGGCGGCGACGACGCCGCGCCAGATGACGAGGAGGTCGGCCTCGGATCCGGAGAGCGCGAGCGGATCGCGCGTGGAGGCGCGCTCGAAGAACTCGACGACGGGCTCGCCCGTCCGCGGGTTCCGGCACTCGCGGAGAAGCGCCTCGAGCTCCCGCAGTGTCTCCTCGTAGCGCGACGCGGGGACGATCCCGTCCCTTTCGCGGCCCGCGAGGTTGACGCGAATGCGCCCGTCGTAGAACGAGGGCAGCGCGAAGGCCGGCATCTTCGGCCAGGACGACCGGTAGCGCGCGGCCGGCTGCCACTGGAGGGGCTGTCTCGCCGCCGTCGAAGCCGGCGCCGCCACGGTGCCCGCGCGCTCACGCGAAGCGGGGCGAAGGTCTCGGAGCACCGTCTTGACCGGTTCGGGCAGCCGGCGCGCCATCGCGCGGAGCGGCGATTCGGTCTCGGGAGGCGGCGTTTCCGAGATCCACGCCCGGCTCGCCTTCGCCCACGGCTCGCTTTCGCCGAGCACCGGCACCGCGCCCGGCGCCGCGCTCCACTCGGGCGGCACGGCGAGGCGCGGTTCGCCGAACGCATGGCGATAGAGGAGCTCCGGGAGCAGGACCATCGACGAGACGTCGGAATGGTTGGGACCCATGCCGCCCATCGTGAACGCCACGACCGCCGCATCGCCGGCGGCCGCGACGAGCTCGCCCACCATGCGATCCAGCGCGCGGTGCAGCGCGCGCAGCGCCTCGCCCGCGGCCGGCGCGGAGGGATGCGCGTGGTGAGGGTGGGTCGTATCGAGACCGTGCCACAGGCCCTCCATCGCGCCGTGCGCCTCGCCCGCGACCGCGAGGAAGAGGTCCCAGTCGTCCAGCCGCTCCGTCGCGAGCCAGCGCGCCGCGCGCGTGCGGAGGTCGAGGGCGGAGACGAGCTCCGCGCCCATCGCCTGCGTCCGGGCGGTCGAGGGAAAGGGCATGCCGTAGGTCCACGCGGGAGCGGGATAGGCGCCGAACCGCTCTTCGAACTCCCCGAGGAGCTCGTGCGGGCACGCGTCGAGGTCGATTCCGGGATCGTGCGCGCCCCACCCGACGACGCCGCGGGTGTTCCGCGCGCGGCGGAGATCCACGTACGGCGTGTCGAACACGACGACCTTCCGGTCGAGACCGCTCCACCACGGGGTGAACCGCGCGCCCTCCTGCCACGTCGCGTAGGTCGCGGGGTCGAATTCCACCGCCGCCCAGCGGCGCCCCTCGTCGGGCGAGAGTCCCGAGGCGACGTGCTCCCACGCGAGACCGGTGCGCTGCGCGGGGCCGTGGTCGAGACGGAAGCGGGCGGACCGGCCGGCCAGCTCCGCGAGCGCCGGCATCTCGCCCGCCGCCATGAGCCGCTCGGCGAGGGTCATCTCCAGGCCGTCGAGGCCCAGAGCCAGGACGCGGGGATGAGGCATGGGGGCGTCAGTCTACACGGACTGCACGGGACGGATGTGGAGGAGCGCATACTCTTGACCGCCATGCACTTGAGCGTCGTCGTCGCGACCTGGAACCGCGCGCGGCTGCTCGCGGACACTCTCGAAGCGCTCGGCGCGCAGGAGGTCGGAGGCGCGTTCGCGTGGGAAATCGTCCTGATCGACAACAATTCGAGCGACGCGACGGCGCAGGTCGTCGACAGCTTCGCCGCCCGGTCGGCGGTCCCGGTGCGCCGCGTGTTCGAGCCCGCGCAGGGACTCTCCCACGCGCGCAACCGCGGCCTCCGCGAGGCGCGCGGATCGATCCTCGCGTTCTGCGACGACGACGTGCTGCCGCAGCCCGACTGGGTCGCGCGGGTCGCGGCCGCGATCGACCGCTGGAACGCGGACGGCGTCGGCGGCCGGATCCTCCCGCGCTTCGAGGCGCCGCCGCCGCCGTGGCTGACGGAGAACCGGCGCCTCATGCGCCAGCTCGCCCTCATGGACTGGGAGGGGAGCCGGCTCCTCGCGCTTCCGTTCGAGCCGCAGCCGCAGGTCTGGGGCGCCAACATGGCGTTCCGCCGCGGGCTCTTCGAGCGGGTCGGGGAGTTCGACGCACGGCGCGGCCTCTCGGGGCGCCGGCTCTTCCGCGGCGAAGAGGTGGACCTGATCGAGCGCGCGCTGCGGCTCGGTTTGCGGATCGTCTACGACTCCGCGCTCACGGTCTTCCACCGGATCGGTCCCGATCGCTTGCGCAAGGCGTACTTCCGGCGCCTCGCGTTCGACGACGGCTACGGAGAGGCGCGCGCGGCCTCCGGCGCGGAGACGCCGGCTCAGGGAGAGGCGTTCGCGGAGTTACGGAAGTGGGCGAAGCGGCTCCTCCTCAGGCGTCCGGGCGCGTTCGACCAAGAGCTGCGGTTTCGGAACGCGCTCGGGAAGCTCGCGGGTTCCCGGACGCGGCGTTAGCGAGCCGCCGGCGCCGGCTCCATCCATCCCTCCCGCTGGAGCAGCGCGCGGAAGTCGGGATCGTCGAGCGAGACGATCGGGAAGTACTCGCCCTGCAGGTGCCTGACCCACCAGTCCCCCGTCTTGCGGCGCTCCTCCGGAGTCGTGAAGCGGTACTCGAAGAGCAGCGCGCGGACGAAGCGCGGCGGCTCGTCGGGGAACGGGTTGCCGGCCATGAGCGAAAGCGTCCTCGCGTCGTTCTGCAGGAGCTTCGCCATGAAGTTGGCGAACCAGGGTTGCCCGTACCACGGCGTGAAGCCGCAGAACCACATGAGCCAGTCGAGCCGGAGGTGATACGGCGCGATCTGCGGCGGCGTGCGGTGCAGGTCTCCCGGCTTCGCCTTGAACGCGTACTCGCGCCACGGCGTCTGGCCGTCGACGGTCGGGGCGGAGGTGCCGAAGACGACGACCTCGTAGCGCGGCCGCGTGATCGAGCCGAACGCGCCGTAGCTGTTGACGAGGTGCAGCGGGTCGTACGACGTGTTCATCGCCTGCCGCGGCGACAGGAGGTTCACCGTCGGGGCGATGCTCAGGAGCGCCACGAGGACCGCGAGCCCTCGGACGATCCCGCGTTGCGCGCGTGACGCGGCGGCCCGGCGGTGCGGCCGCGACGGCAGGGCCCCGGCGCGCGGGACGAGACGGAGAGCGCGCGCGAGGAAGCGGTCGTCCAGCGTGGAGATCGCGAGGACGATCGTCATCAGCCCGAGAAACGAGAAGTTGCCGCTCGCCATGAGCCAGACGTGGAAGAAGATCGTGACGACACCGGCGATTGCGGCGATCGGCTGCGGCGCGAAGTAGCCGAACGGGACGACGAGCTCGGTGAAATGGTTGAAGAGGACGCCGAATTTGTGGATCGGCTTCGGCAGCCAGTGGAAGTACCACGACAGCGGATTCGGCATCGGCTGCGTCTCGTAGTGGTAGTAGAGACAGGTCAGGTCCCGCCAGCACGTGTCGCCGCGGATCTTGATGAGCCCCGCGCCGAACATGGTCCGGAACAGCATCCAGCGGATCAGGACGATCGGGATGATGCTCGGCGCCGTCCGCTCGCCGCCGAGGAAGATCGCGAGGAAGCCGGCCTCGAGGAGCATCGTCTCCCAGCCGAAGCCGTAGAAGACCTGGCCGACGTTGACGAACGAAAGATAGAGGACCCACAGCGCTCCCCACGTCAGCGCCGACGGTAGCCACCCCCGCCGCTCGGAGAGGCCGGTCAGCGCGACGAGCGCCAGCGCGACGCCCAGCCACGCGGCGGCGACGAAGGCCGAATCCCGCGGCCACAGGAAGAAGAGACTCGGAGAGGCCGCGAAGGGAACCGCCTGGACGAAACGGGGGACGGGCAGGAGGCCGCGCTCGCCGAGCAGCGGGACGAACTGGTTCGCGGCCACGAGGAACGCGATGAGATAGACGAGCGCGAGCCCCCGCTGGAAGACGCGCCGCGTCAGGTGGTGGCGGTCGCCGGAGAAGGAGTCGTGCCAGCGGCGAGGAACGGTTTCGCTCTCCACGCCGCAATGATCCGTCACGAGGGAGAGGCAATGGAATCCGGGAGGAAGCGCCCGCGGGGGCCTTCTTCTTTCGGCGGTCAGGCCTCCCGCGTCGTGATGATCGTCTGCTCGCCCGAGATGGATCCGCTCGACGCGGACGCGTTCGTCCCGGAGACGGCGGAGCCCGACGCGGACGAGCCCCGCTTCACGCGGCTCTGATAGTCCACGGACATCCGCTCGCTCCGAGAGGCCGGCTCGGCGCCGGCGTGCACCGCCTCGCGCAGCGGCTCGCCGCGCTCCACCCACCAGGCCGCGGCCTCGCGCTGGCTCCAGAGCGGCCCCTTCCAGCTCTCGTCGAGCTCGAGCAGGACGGCGCCGGCGGTGGCGGGCCGCGCGTCCTTGTCCTTCGCGAGGCAGCGCCGGAGCAGGTCCTCGAGGAAGGCGTCCACCGGCCGGCCGAGCCGCTGCGAGAGGAGCGGCGCCTTCGTGTGGAGGTGGTGGCCGATGATCTCCGCGCCGGTCTTTCCCGGGAAGACGTCCTCGCCGGTCAGCAGGTTGTACGCGACGGCGCCGACCGCGTAGACGTCCGTGCGGCTGTCGATCGTGTCGGGCGCCTTGATCGCCTCGGGCGCCATGAAGCGCGGCGTGCCGACGACGACCTGCGTCCCGGTCAGCTGCGCGTCGTCCTTCGAGATCACGTCCTTGACGAGGCCGAAGTCGAGGACCTTCACGACGTCGTAGGTCTCGCCGCGGCGGCAGAGCATCACGTTGGCGGGTTTGATGTCGCGGTGGATGAGCCCGATCGCGTGCGCCTCGGCGAGCGACGCGCACATCTGCTTGAGCAGGTGGACGACCCGCGCCTCGGGCTGCGGCCCGTCCTTCGCGATCAGCCGGTCGAGCGGGATGCCCGGCAGGTATTCCATCGCGTAGTAGAAGACCCCGTCCGGCGTACGGCCGAAGTCGTAGATCGCGACGGTGTTCGGGTGCGTGAGCTGGCTGGTCAGCTGGACCTCCCGCTCGAAGCGGACGAGGGCGTCGTCCGCGCCCTCGCGCGACGGGCGCAGCAGCTTGATCGCGGTCGGACGGCGCAGGAGCGCGTGACGGGCCCGGTACACGGAGCCCATGCCGCCCTCGCCGATCTTCTCCTCGAGCGTGTACTGGCCGAGCTGGTGCGAGCGCCGCACCTCCTTCTCGAGCTGGCGCACCTTGCTCGACTCGAGAACGACGGCGAGCGCGCCGAGCGCGAGACCGGCGATGAGGATCCAGAACGCGCGGCGGATGACGGAGAGGTCGGCGTAGGCCTCGCGCTGGCTGACCTCGGAGATCAGCCCGATCCCGAAGTCCGGCAGCCACGTCCACGCGCCGACGACCGGCACGCCGCGGTAGCTGCGGTAGCCGTCCACGTTGCTCCCCGCGTGTCCGGCCGAGGCCGAGGCGGCGGCGACGGTCAGGGGCAGGCCTCGCCTCAGCGCGCCCGACGCGGCCGCGCTTCCCGGGTTCGGTCCCGGGTCCCGCAGCTCGAGGAACGCGGTCGTCTTTCCCTTGGCCTCCGGCGGGAGCAGGCCCAGGCGCGACACGTCGTCGGGAAAACGGCTCTCGGAGAGCATCAGCCCGGAGCTGTCCACCGCGTACGTCTCGCCCGTCTCGCCCGATCGGGCGACGTTCAGGATCCGCGCGAGCTGCTCCGACGGGACCTGCAGGACGAGCGCCGCGGCGGGGGAGCCCTTCGCGTCCGGCACGGCGGCGAGGATGAACGCCTGCGGCTGCGCGCTGAAGGGCTGCTTCGTCGTCGGCGGCACGAACGTGACCGCTCCCGCGATCACGCGGCCCACCGCTTCGACGAGCGTCCCGCCGGCGCGGGCGCCGACGCGCTCGTCCGCGGGCGTCGCGAGAACGAGGCCGCCCGGGTCGAGGACCGCCCAGCCCGCCTCCTGGCTCTCGTTCAGGAGCGGCGTCACGATCCGGCGGAGCCTCGCCTGCGCGGGGGACGCGCGCAACGCGCCGGCGTCGCCCGGCTGCCGTCGCGACGCGTCGAGGAGCTCCGCCGCGGCGTCCGTGACGCGTTGATCCGAGGCGATCAGGCCGGCGAAGCGGCCCTGCTCGCGGATCCAGAACTGGAGCGCCGTCCGATCGGCGCGCATCGCGGCCTCGATCGAGTCGGACACGCGCGCCCGGATCCGGGCCTCGATCGCCGCGTGCGTCCACCAGCCGACCGCCACGACGGCGGGAATCGCGAACAGAGGCCTCGACCAGCCCGGGACGCGGAGGCGCCGGCCGAGAACCTTCATTCGGGCGGGGATTCTATCCCGTGGACCGGCCGTGCTCCTCCATGAGGAACTCCGCGAGGAGGTCCGCGTCCCGGAGCCGCGGCGAGGTCCGCCGCGCCACGAGCGCCAGCGTTCGCGAGGGGGCCGGCGAGGCGAGGGGGCGGGCCACGAGCCGGCTGCCCTTGAGGATGCCGGCGTCGAGCGTGATCCTCGGCAGGAGCGTCACGCCCAGCCCTCCCTCGACCATCTGGATGAGCGTCGTCAGGCTCGTGGCCTCGACCGGCGACTCCCGGCGGCCCCGGCGCGGGCCGCACGCCGCGATGGCGTGGTCGCGCAGGCAGTGCCCCTCCTCGAGGAGGAGCATGTCGTCGGTGTCGATCCTCCGCAGCGCGACGGTCTTGGTCCTCACCGCGGGATCGGCCTCCCGGGCGACGAACGCGAACTCGTCCCTGAAGAGCTCGCGCACGTAGAGATCGCCGGTGTCGAAGGGCAGCGCGATCAGCGCCACGTCGAGCCGGCCCGTGCGGATCCGCTCGAGGAGGCGTCCGGTCAGGTCCTCGCGCAGGTAGAGCCGGAGCTCCCGGTGCGCGCGCCGCAGCGCCGGGAGCACCCTCGGCAGCAGGTACGGCGCGATCGTGGGGATCGCGCCCAGGCGCAGCGGGCCGGAGAGGGGACCCGTCGCCGAGCGGGCGGCCTCGGCGAGGTCCGTGGCCGCGGCGAGCAGCTCGCGGCCGCGCGCGGCGACGTCCTCGCCCACGGTGGTGAGGCGGACGTGGTGCTTGTCGCGCTCGACGAGCTGGACGCCCAGGAGCGTCTCGAGCTCCTTGATCCCGGCGGACAGCGTGGACTGGGTCACGAACTGCGCCTCGGCCGCCATCCGGAAGTTCAGGCGCTCGGAGAGCGCGACGAGATAGGCGAGCTGGCGAAGCGTGGGAAGGGCGCGCATCGTTTCATCTCCCGCAACACGGTTGATCGAGAAACTCGATCATTGTAACCAAGATAAGTCGTTGGACCGTTCACGGAGCCTCGGACAGAATGGGGTGGAAGGGCGTCGGAGGAGGCGTCCAGCGGAAGGTTGAGAGAGGAGTAGGTCCATGCCCGACAAGGAACACACGAAGAGTGTCAGTGAAAGCGAGAATCCCGTCATCCCGGCCCCGACCGCAAAGTCGGGAGGCCGGCCGCACACGAACAAGGACTGGTGGCCGAATCAGCTGGACCTCTCGGTCCTCCACACCCACTCGCACAAGTCCAATCCGCTCGAGGAGGACTTCGACTACGCCGCGAAGTTCGAGTCTCTCGACGTCGAGGCGCTCAAGCGCGATCTGATCGAGCTGATGACGAAGTCGCAGGACTGGTGGCCGGCCGACTACGGCCACTACGGTCCGCTCTTCATCCGCATGACGTGGCACGCCGCCGGCACGTACCGCATCGCCGACGGACGCGGCGGCGGCGGCGAGGGCCAGCAGCGCTTCGCCCCGCTCAACAGCTGGCCGGACAACGCGAACCTCGACAAGGCGCGCCGGCTGCTCTGGCCGCTCAAGAAGAAGTACGGCCAGAAGGTCTCCTGGTCCGACCTCCTCGTCCTCGCGGGCAACGTCGCGATGGAGTCGATGGGGTTCAAGACGTTCGGCTTCGGCTTCGGCCGCCCCGACGTCTGGGAGCCCGAGGACATCTTCTGGGGGCCGGAGGACACGTGGCTCGGCGACGAGCGCTACAGCGGCGACCGCCAGCTCGCCAAGCCGTTCGGCGCGGTGCAGATGGGCCTCATCTACGTCAATCCCGAGGGGCCCGGCGGCAAGCCGGATCCGCTGGCGGCGGCGCGCGACATCCGCGAGACCTTCGCCCGCATGGCGATGAACGACGAGGAGACCGTCGCGCTGATCGTCGGCGGCCACTCGTTCGGCAAGACGCACGGCGCGGCCAAGGCCACCAATGTCGGTCCGGAGCCGGAGGCCGCGGGCATCGAGAACCAGGGCCTCGGCTGGGTCAACAAGCACGGCAGCGGCAAGGGCGGCGACACGATCACGAGCGGCCTCGAGGGCGCCTGGACCAACAACCCGACGAAATGGGACAACGGGTTCCTCGAGAACCTGTTCAAGTACGAGTGGGAGCTGACGGAGAGCCCGGCCGGCGCGAAGCAGTGGAAGCCGAAGAACCCCGAGGCGCAGGGCACCGTGCCGGACGCGCACGACCCGAAGAAGAAGCACGCGCCGATGATGCTCACGACGGACCTCTCGCTGAAGATGGATCCCGTCTACGCTCCGATCGCGAAACGCTTCCACGAGCACCCGGATCAGCTCGCCGACGCGTTCGCGCGGGCATGGTTCAAGCTGCTCCACCGCGACATGGGTCCCCGCGCGCGCTACCTCGGCCCGTGGATCCCGGAGCCCCAGCTGTGGCAGGACCCCGTTCCGGATGCGGATCACGAGCTCGTCGGCGAGGCGGACGTCGCCGCCCTCAAGAAGAAGATCCTCGCGTCGGGCCTGTCGATCCCGGAGCTCGTGTCCACCGCGTGGAACGCGGCCGCGAGCTTCCGCGGCACGGACAAGCGCGGCGGCGCCAACGGCGGACGGATCCGCCTGTCGCCGCAGAAGGACTGGGAGTCCAACGAACCGGCGCGCCTCGCGAAGGTGCTCAAGGCGCTGGAGCCGATCCAGCAGGAGTTCAACAAGTCCGGCGGCAAGAAGAGGGTCTCGCTGGCCGACCTGATCGTGCTCGGCGGATGCGCCGCGGTCGAGGAGGCGGCGAAGAAGGCGGGGCACAACGTCACCGTCCCGTTCTCTCCGGGCCGGACGGACGCGTCGCAGGAGCAGACCGACCCGACCACGTTCGAGGTGCTCGAGCCCCTCGGCGACGGGTTCCGCAACTACCGGCGGGCGGGCGATCCGCTGACGCCGGAGACGCGTCTTCTCGACCGGGCGAACATGCTGAGGCTGACCGCGCCGCAGATGACGGCGCTCGTCGGCGGGATGCGCGCCCTGGGCGCGAACCACGGCGGGTCGAAGCACGGCGTCTTCACCGACAAGCCGGGGACGCTCTCCAACGACTTCTTCGTCCACCTCCTCGACGTCGGGACGGCCTGGCGGCCGTCGGCCGGGGACAAGAACGTCTACGAGGGAACCGACCGCGCGAGCGGGAAGGTCAAGTGGACGGCGACGGCGGCCGACCTCGTCTTCGGCGCGCACTCGCAGCTCCGCGCGCTCGCGGAGGTCTACGCCAGCGACGACGGCAAGGAGAAGTTCGTGCGCGACTTCGTGAAGGCGTGGGACAAGGTCATGAACCTCGATCGGTTCGACCTGCTCGCCCGGGCGCGGCGCGGACGCCAGCGGGCGGCCGCGTAGAGGCTCTCGCCGACAGGCTTCGTTTCGAAAGCGGGCGGCCCGTCGGGGTCGCCCGCTTTCTTACAGGGAGCCGTAGTCCCGCTCGGAGACCGGCGCGAAGCGGAGAACGCCGAACTCCCGGAGCCGGCGCGCGGTCGCGGGAGAGGCGTCCATCCCGAGGAGCGTCTCCGTGATCCGCGTCCGGAGCGGCGCCGCCAGTCCCCCGCGGGCGATGAGCGGCTGGACGGGGGAGGGTCCCCACGACTCGAGGACGCGGATGCGGGAGTCGAGGGTGGGATCGCGCCTCCTCGCGAGCAGCAGCGTGTTCGAGTCGACCGCGGACACGTCGGCGTCGCCGCGGGCGACGCCGTCGATCGACGCGACGTGCGCTCCGGACGGGAAGACGCGCGAGAAAAACGCATCCGGATGGCCGAGGCCGAGCGCCTCGAGCCTCGAGAGCATGCGGAACCAGCCCGAGAGCGACTGGCGGTCGTTGTAGGTCCACACCGCGCTCCGCAGGTCCGCGAAGGCCCGGGCGGGATGATCCCGCCCCACGATGAGATCCGAGTAATAGACGGGCCGGCCCTCGTTCCGGGGGTCGTCGAAGACGGGCGCCGCGCCGACGATCTCGACCGGACGGCCGGCCGCGCGCAGGAGCGGGTACGACGGCCCGCACACGAAGGCGACGTCGGCGCGTCCCTCCTCGAACGGGTCGGCGTCGGGCGTCGGGCCGGACGTCCGCGTTTCGAAGGCCAGGGCGACGCCGACGCCGGCGCGCGCCTCGATCTCCGCCGCGACGAGCTCGAAGAGGCCGGCCGGAATGCTCGGGGCGAGGTACGTCAGGAGGCGGATCGATCCCGTCACGAGGCCGAGTCTACCGGCACGCCGCCCGACGAGACACCTTCGATCTGCCGTGCGCAGGCCCGGGCGCGCATTCCGCCGATGACCCCGACGAGCCCTTCTCCCTTGAGCACGTGAAGGGCGCTCGAGACGATCTGGACGAGGCCCCCGACCCGGTAGCGGCCGCGCAGGACCAGGATGATTCCCGCAACTTGTCCCAGAGCCGTGACGAGGACCGCGCAGAAGTAGAGGCCGATCGCCCCGAAGCCGCTTCCCGGCGCCCTGTCGAAGAACACCACTTCCCCGAGCATCAGGCATTCCAGGACCTCGAGGAACAGCATCGCGTAGGCCCACGCGAGGCCCGGAGACGGGCGGGGAGGCGCGGCTTGCAGAAGACCGTCTCTCAAGAGCTTCCGCCCAGCTTTCGGAGCGCCCAGGCGTACGCTCCCAGGCTCACCGCACGGCTCGTCCCCAGCCGCGAGAGTCCCACGCCGGTGCGCTTCTCCGGCTCGTAGGGAACCTTCCGGCTCGAGCCGGGAACGAGGACCTCGCGCACCCGGTCCGCGAGGAAGCGCTCGCGCTCTTTCGCGTCTTCCAGGTTGAAGGCCGTGAGCTCGAGGCGCGGCACCCTCGCTCCCGAGTCGTGCTCGAGAGCGCCGTTCAGCTCCGCGACGAGCGCGGGCAGGAAGAGCTCCGCGGCCCCGGCGAGTCCTCCGCCCACGACGACGAGCCCGTCGACGAGGGTGAGGGCATTGGCGATGGCGTCCCCGGCGACCTCGCCGAGCCTGCGGAAGGCCTCGCGGGCCGCCTCTTCGTCGCCCGGGGCTTTGCCCGCCGCGCCTCTCGCGATCGCGGCGATCGCGCTCGGCTCCGGGGCCTCCTCCGGAGCAATGCCCGCGCGGCGCGCATAGACGCTCCGGACGGCGCGGATGCTGACGCCGTCCTCGGCGGGAGACCCGCGCTCGAGCTTGTGACGCTGCAGCCAGATCTCGCCGGCCGCGCCGTTGTCGCCGACGAACAGCTCGCCGTCCCGCACGATCCCTCCGCCGAAGCCGGTCCCGAGCGTGACGCCGAGGAGGTTCCGGTATCGCTTCGGGCTCCCCGCGTCCGCCAGGAGTCGGTTCACCTCGGGAAGGAGGCCGTGCAGCGCCTCGCCATAGGCGAAGAGGTCGCCGTCGTTGCTGATGAAGACGGGCACGCCGAATCGATCCTCCAGCATCGGCCCGAGCGCGACGCCGCCGCGGAAGGCGGGCAGGTTTCCGAGATCGCCGATCACCCCCGCCGCGTAGTCCGCGGGACCCGGGAAGGCGAAGGACAGCGCGGCGACCGCGCCGCCCGCCTCTTCCCGAACGCGGGAGAAGCCGTCGACGAGCTGCGCCAGGCACGCGGCGAGGTCGTCGCCGCGGGTGGCCAGCGTCACGCCCGGCCCGACCTCGCGATTCCCGGCGATGGCCGTGAAACGGAAGCTCGTCCCGCCGGCGTCGAGCGTCAGGACGACGCGCGTGTCGTTTGCGAACGGCTTCGTTGCGGTCATGACGCGGCGGTGCGCCTTCCGAGAAAGGCCAGCGCCGTCAGATAGGCGAAGCACGCCAGGGGGACGAGAAAGGCGGACACGACGCCCGCGCGGTCGGCCGCGACGCCCATCAGGGCCGGCAGCGTCGCGCCGCCGAAGATCGCCATGCACATCAGCCCGGAGAGCGCGCCGCTGCGGTCGGGCCGGCTCTCGATCGTCAGCGAGAAGACGAGCGGCCAGACGTTGGCGAAGCCCAGTCCGCTGAGGACGATTCCGGAGAGCGCGGCGGATCGCGAGCCGACCAGGAGAAGCCCGAGGCCCGCGAGACCCACGAGCGCGCTCAGGCGGAAGAAGGTCCGGGCGTCGAGAAAGTTGAGGACGAAGGATCCGAGCAGGCGTCCCGCGGAGAGCGCGATGAAGAAGAGGCCCGGACCGAGGCGGGTGGCCGAGGAAGAGAGGTCCATGCCGAAGGTGCGCGAGAGGTAGGTCGCCAGCCAGGAGTTGAGCCCGACCTCGGCGCCCACGTACAGGAAGATGCCGAGGACCGCGAGCGCGACGGAGGGTTCCCTGAGGAGCGCGAAACTGGAACCGATGCTCGCGGGGCGCGGCGAATCGCCGGCGTCGGCTTCCGTTGGCGTGGCCGGCAGCAGGAGCGAGAGCAGCAGCGTGACGAGCGTGACGGCGGCGAAGACCGGGAAGATGCGGTGCCACGCCAGGCCCAGGGCGATGACGAGAGTCGTCAGGTAGGGGCCGGAGATGGAACCGAGGCTCTTCAAGAACTGGGCGAAGGTCAGATTCCGGGCATATCGGCCGGGCGCGCTGACGTCCCGCATCATGGGATTGCCTGCGACCTGGAGGGCCGCCATTCCGACGCCGATGAGAAAGATCGCGCCGAGAAGCCGGCCGTAGCTCGAGAGCGGAAGGCTCGCGAGGAGCTGTCCGGCGAGGACCACGACGAGCGAGAGGATCAGGAGGAACCGCTTGCCCCGCCGGTCCGCCAGCACGCCCGCCGGGACCGAGAAGAGAGCGAAGGCGACGAAGCCGAAGAACGGCAGGAGACCCGCCTCGGCGCCCGTCAACCGGAACTCCGTCTTCGCGAAGCCGACGAGCGTCCCGACCGCGTCGACGAAACCCATGACGAAGAACGCCAGGAAGATCGGCAGCGCGCGGCTGCGGGTGAGGAGAGCCCGCTTCATGGCCCCTCTATTTCGTCGGCTGAAAGTCCTTGTGCCCCGTCTGCCACAGGAGGAACGCGTACTGGCCCGCGAAATTCTTGAACGTGACGAGCTTCTCCTCCGTGAAGTGGCCGTTGTCGTAGTTGACCTTCAGCAGGACGGGCCTTCCCGACGTGCTCGCGCTCTGGAGGGCGGCCGCGAACTTGGCGGGCTCCCACGGCGCGACACGCGGATCGTTCCAGCCGGCGACGCAGATGACGGCCGGGTACTTCACGCCCTGCTGGACGTGCTGGACCCCGTCCATCTCGTACAGCGCCTCGCATTCGACGGGATCCTTGACCGTGCCGAACTCCGGGGTGTTGACCGGACCGTTCGGGGTGAACTCCATGCGCATCGCGTTGGCGTCTCCGACGTTGCACACGGCGGCGCGGAACAGGTCCGGGCGCGAGGTGACGGCGCGGCTGATCAGGATGCCGCCCGCGCTCGTGCCGGTGCCCGCGAGATGCTCCGGGCTCGTGTAGCCCTTCTGAACGAGGTACTCCGCGCAGGAGATGAAATCCTTCCACGTGTTCGGCTTGGTCTTCTTGTAGCCGGCCCTGTACCAGGCCTCGCCCTTCTCGCTTCCGCCCCTCGGATGCGCGTAGGCCATGACCACGCCCCGCAGCGCGATCGAATGCCGCACACTGAACGACGGCGTGTAGCTGATCCCGTACGCGCCGTAGCCCTCCAGGATGCAGCTGCTGGTCCCGTCCATCGCCATGCCCTTCTTGTGGATGATCGAGAGGGGAACCATCGTGCCGTCGTGGCCCGGGACCTCCACCTCTTCCGTCACGAGGGAGTCGAAGCCGGGATATGAGACGTCCGTGTTGAAGATGCTCTTCGTGAAGGTGCCCTTGTCTCCGTCGTAGTCGTAGAGGGTCATGGGGCTCGTCCACGAAGTGAGGTAGACGATGCATTGATTCGTGCGCCAGTCGGGGCAGATGACGTTGGTCGAACCGGAACCGGGGAGCTTGAGCTCGGCGGACTTTCCCGTCGCGAAGTCGTACTTCACGATCCGGTCCACGATCCCGTTGGAGTACGACACGAACAGAAAATCCTTGCTCTTGGCGAGGGACTGAACGGAATCCTTCGCCTCGGGGAGAACCGTCTCCGCATGGGCCCAGTCGGGATGTTTCACGCTCGTCCGCACGACCTTGTACTGAGGGGCGTTGGCGTGAGTGATGGCGTAGACGTCGTCCTTGTGGAAGGCCAGGCCGCGGACGAGATCGTCGGAAGTCGTGCAGAGGACCTTCCAGTGGATCTTCGGAGAATTCATTTCGGCGGCGGGGGCGTAGAAGACGCGCATCTCGTTCTGGACCGTGAAGGCCTGACCGACGATGTAGTCCGGGTAGGACTCATCGATCGACGCCACCGGGAACTCCTTCGGCGTGATTCCCAGATCGGGGGAGCTCGCGTTGCTGAAGAGGTCCCGGTCCGTCGCGAAGTCGGTGCCGAGCCTGTGCAGCCGGGTCTTACGGTTCTGCTCGATGTCGAGGCTCTTGGTGTCGGTGACGTTGCCGGCGTCGTAGAAGAGGGACTTGCCGTCCATCGACCATCCCCACGCGCCATAGGAGGGGTAGACGCTCTCGGCGAGCATCGTCCCTCCGTCGACGTCCAGGATCCGAATCGTCGAGAACTCGGCTCCGTTCGCCGAGAGGGCGAGGGCGACGTGGCGACCGTCCATCGAGGGGGCGTAGCTCACGATCGTCGTCACGACATCGGCCTTGTACGTCCCGGGATCGAAGAGCAGCTTCTCCGCGCCGGTCCAGCCCTGGCGGTAGTAGAGCTTGCCGACGTTTTCGCCGCCGAGCGTCTTCTTGTAGAAGACCCGCCCGTTCTCATACGTGATGGATGAGTAGTTGGCGGGTTTCAGCTTGTCGAGATCCATCCACTCGTTGGCGAGCGCGTCCCTTGCGGGAATCTTCGCCAGGAGGCCGTCGGTCAGGTTCGCCTGCGCCTTGAACCAGTCGTCGACCTCCCTGGCCTTGAGGTCCTCCAGCCAGCGATAGGGGTCCCGGTACGTCTTACCGAAGTAGGTGTCGGTGGCGTCGACGGTCCTCGTCGCCGGGTATGGCCACTGGGCGACACAAGGGGCGGCGGCCAGCAGGGCGAAGGCGAGCCCGGTGAGCTGCTTCTTGATCATGGGCATCATCCTTTCGGCGGATAACGCGAACGGCCGTCACTCTACCGCGCCGCCGTCCGGTTCGCACGGGAACAAAGGTCGCCAGGACGCGTAACGGTCCAACAGGGGCGGGACCGCCCCGGGCGAGGAGGCACGGATGCGAAGCTTGTGGCAGGACGTTCGGTACGGGCTGCGAATGCTCGCCCGAAACCCGGGCTTCACCGCCGTCGCGGTGCTCACGCTGGCGCTCGGGATCGGGGCGAATACGGCTCTCTTTTCCGTGGTCAGCGGCGTCCTGTTGCATCCGTTGCGCTTTCCCGCGCCGGACCAGCTCCATTCCGTTTACACGCGCACCGAACAGTTCGCGAAGGGCTCGGTCAGCTACCCGAACTTCCTCGACTGGCAGCGCAACAACCGTTCGTTCTCGGCCATCGCCGCCTATCGTTCGGACGACTTCAACCTCACCGGCTCGGGCGAGGCGGAGCGGTTGCGTACCTGCATGATTTCGTCCGATTTCTTCCCGCTGCTCGGGGTCCGCCCGATCGTGGGCCGGACCTTTGCCGCGAACGAGGATCGGGCCGGCGCGGCGCCCGTCGCGGTCCTCGCCGACGGGCTCTGGAAGCGCAAGTTCGGCGCTGCGGCGGACATCGCCGGAAAGACCGTCACGTTGAACGGGATGCCCTACACCGTCGTCGGTGTCGCGCCCGGCAGCCTGGTCGTGTCCGGCGACTCGGACGTCTACGTGCCCATCGGGCAGTGGACGGACGAGACGTTCCTCGACCGCCGGGTCGCCATGGGGATGCAGGTCGTCGGCCGCCTGAAGCCGGGGGTGACGACCGTCCAGGCCCAGGCGGAGATGGACCGGATCGCGAGCGACCTCGCGAAGACGTACCCCGAGGCCGACAAGGGATCGGGGATCAACGTCGTGCCCCTCAAGAAGGACGTGGTCGGGAACGTCGAAGGAATCCTGCTGGTGCTCCTCGGGGCTGTCGGCTTCGTGCTCCTCATCGCCTGCGCCAACGTCGCCAACCTCCTGCTCGCGCGGGCGACCGGACGCACTCGGGAGTTCGCCGTGCGCGCGGCCCTCGGAGCCGACGCGTGGCGCGTCGTGCGGCAGCTGCTGACCGAAAGCGTCCTGCTCGCGCTGTGCGGCGGTCTCTTCGGCGTGCTCCTCGCGAAGTGGGGCACGGGGGCGATCCTGGCCGCGCTGCCGGACGCGCTCCCGCGCGCGGAGGAGATCGGACTCGACGGCGGCGTCCTCCTGTTCACGCTGGGGATCTCGGCGCTGACCGGGATCCTCTTCGGCCTGGCGCCCGCGATTCGTCTGCTGCGGCCGGAGCTGCAGGAGACGCTGAAGGCCGGAGGACGCGGCGCGAGCGGCGCGCGGCAGCGGACCCAGAGGGTCTTCGTGGCCGCGGAGATCGGCATGGCTCTCGTCCTGCTGATCGGGGCCGGCCTGATGATTCGCAGTCTCCGGGCGCTGTGGGCCGTGGATCCGGGCTTCGACCCGCGCCACGCCGTGTCCTTTTCCCTGTCGCTGACGCCGGGCCAGGCTCGGACCCCCGCCGAGCTGCGCGCGAAGTACCGGGAGTCGCTGCGCGCGTTCGAGAGCGTGCGGGGCGTGTCGCACGTCTCGATGGTCGGAGGCTCGCTGCCGATGACCGGGGATTCCGAGCTGCCGTTCTGGCGCGAGGAAAGGCCCCGGCCGCTGAACATGAACGACATGCCGGAGGCCCTCTTCTACCTGGTGACGCCGGGATACCTTCCGGCGATGGGGATTCCGCTTCGTGCCGGCCGGTTCGTCACCGACCGGGACGACGAACGCGCCCCTTCCGTGGCCGTGATCGACGAAGCCTTCGCGCGCAAGCATTTCCCCGGCGAGAACCCGATCGGAAAGCGAATCCACCTGGCCTTGCTCGAGACGAGCCCGGAGATCGTGGGCGTCGTGGGGCATGTCGAGCACTGGGGGCTCGGCAACGCGGAG
Organism: Thermoanaerobaculia bacterium; assembly: GCA_036406835.1. GTDB lineage: Bacteria > Acidobacteriota > Thermoanaerobaculia > UBA5066 > Gp7-AA6 > DAHUXD01. The sequence continues at coordinate 3,217 of DASXAG010000086.1, read as the reverse complement.
CACCAGGGCCTTCAGGCGGAGCTCTATCTGCCCGTCTTCCAGCTGCCGGACAAGTTCTGGAGCCTGGTCGCCGGCGGCTCCGGATACGTGGCGCGGACCGACGCCGCTCCGCTCGACACCGCGTCGGGGATCCGCCAGGCGGCCTCGCGGTTCGACGCGAGCGCGGCGATCTACCAGTTTCGCCCATTGCAGGACATCGTCGCGCGCTCGATCGCGCGTCAGCGAATGGCGATGATTCTTCTCAGCATCCTCTCGGGGCTCGCGCTCGTCCTCGCGGGGATCGGGGTCTACGGTGTGATCGCCTACCTCGCGGCGCAGAGGACGCGCGAGATCGGCGTCCGGATGGCTCTGGGCGCCACGCGTGGCGACGTGCTGCAGCTCGTGCTCGGCCAGGGAATGAAGATCGCCCTCGCCGGAGTCGCCGCGGGGGTCGTCGCGGCGTTCTGGCTGACGCGGCTGCTCGCGAAGATGATCTACGGCGTCGGCGCGACGGACCCGGTCACCTTCGGGGGTGTCGCCCTGCTGCTGACGGCCGTGGCGCTTCTGGCCTGCTACGTTCCGGCGCGTCGGGCGATGCGCGTCGATCCGACGTCGGCGCTGCGCTGCGAGTGATCGCTCTTCGGAAGCAGGGTTCGCACGATCAGTAGCGCCAGCAGCGGGATCGTGATCGCGTAGACATACTGCGTCCGCGACACGCCGATGCCGAACGGAAACCAGATGCCCGGCACGCCGATCGGATCCAGCAGCTCGCCGCCGAAATAAGCGGCCACGATCGACGCCAACGTGATCGACGCCAGAATCCGCATGGGTCCGCCGCGGACGATGCGTACGCCGATGACGACGAACAGCGCGAGCGACCCGAGCCGGCTGGCGGTGGTCACACTCGTCCAATGCATCACGGCGCCGATGATTCCGGCGACCGCCAGCACGACCGCCAGCACGTCGATGCTCCGCCACGGAGGCAGGCGCCAGCGGTTCCAGGCCAGCGCCCATGCGGCCAACGTGGGCACCCACATCACCGACGCCAGCCACGCGTAGGTAGGCAGATCCATCAGGTCGGTCCAGGCGACGATCGCATTGTCGAGCCTCCTGGCTGCCATGAGCGCGAGCGCGATGCTGGCGAAGATCAGGAAGCTCTCGTGGCTGCTGCGAGACCCTAGCCCGAACGCCAGGCCGATGACGGCGAACATCGCAATCGGCTCGACCACCTCGACGATGTAACCGGCGATGGTTCGCTCCCATTGCACGCGGTGGAGCGCATCGCCGATCGGCCGCGGGGCCAGTATGGGCGGGCTGTGCATGCCGCCGCCGTCTGCGCCGGGCGCGGAAGTCGGGAGCATGAACGCGCGGACCGCGAGCACGCCGCGCGTGCCCGGCGCGTCGGCGGGAAGCGCGAACCGCAACGGCCGCGTGCCGACGACACGCGGGTCCGGGCCGAGCCTGCCCGACCCTCCCAGGAGCTGGCCATTCCAATAGAGCTCGTAGCCGTCCTCGACGAGGGTCGGTCCCAGGACGTCCCACGACGCGTTGCCGGCGGGCACCGTCACCGCGCGCCGGTACCAGGCGTAGCCGGTATAGCCGGGATGACCATGCGCCATCCACCCGCCCACGTAGTCGGGCAGACCCACGTCGCCGTCGTGGCTGCCCGGCGAGGCGGTCAAATCGATCGCCTCCCAACCGCTGTCATCTGTATTGGCGTCCGCCCAGTGCGGGTCGTCGCCGGTGTGAAATCGCCAGGCGCCGTCGAGCAGGACCGCGGCGGCCCGCAGGGCCGGCGGATCGGGACGGCCGCCGCGCGCCAGCTCGGCGATCACGATGGCCCAGGCGATCAGCGTCGTGATGACGATGCCGACGATCAGTTTGCGTCGCGGCGCGGCGATCGATGTCGCCATGCGTTTGCCCCTCCTTCGCCGTCCTCAGATACGTGGAGTTGCTTGGAGAGTTGTGATCGAGAACCGGCGATGAAGGAGCTTGATGCGAGGGGAGGATGAGCGACCGCCCTTCGGGCGGACGCTGCCTACTGCTGGGGGCCTGCCTTCGGTGGCAGAACCTCTTCCGGCGCTTCGCGCCTCGCCGGGTTCAAACCTACAGAAAAGCCCGGCACGAGCCGGGCGAAAAGGTACTTGGTTGCGGGGGGAGGATTTACCGCCGGCCAGCGGCCGGCGTTCGCGCCCCGCGCCGCGGCTTCGCCGCGACCGGTGCGCCGAACCTCTTCCCGCGGCTGCGCCGCGCGCCGGGTTCAAATCCCTTGAGCGAAGTGGTCTAGAAACACAACGGCCGGGGTCGCCCCCGGCCGTCAATCACTTGGTTGCGGGGGGAGGATTTGAACCTCCGACCTTTGGGTTATGAGCCCAACGAGCTACCAGGCTGCTCCACCCCGCGGCAGAAGCGCGGAAGGTATCGGAGACGGGAAGCCGCGTCAAGGGCGAATGGCCTCCGGTTTGCAGGCGTATCCTTGTCTTGTTTCGCTTTCGAAACGGAGGAACCCATGCTCCACACGCGCGTTTCGAAGGTCCTGATGCTCTCCCTGACCGCGGCGCTCCTCGCCGCCGGTGTCCTCGGCGCCCAGGAGAGGCCCGGCGACAAGGGGGAGTCCCCGGCGGAGATGAAGCTCCGGGGCCGATCGGCCGCGCCCAAGACGGCCGAGATCGACTCGGCGGTCACTCTGGACGCGATGCTCGCGAAGAAGGACAAGGCTGCGTTCTCCGAGACGAAGGGCGCGACGGTCGAGGGCTACGTCGTCCAGGTCGAGCGCGAGGAGGACGGCGACTATCACCTGACTCTCGCGTCGGCCGCCGGCGAGACGGACACGAAGAAGTGGGTGATCGTCGAGGTCACGCCGACGTGGCAGAAAAAGGAAACGTCGTTTTCCGGCGACTCGCTGCGGAAGCTCTACGGCAAGAAGGTCCGGGTGACGGGCTGGCTCTATTACGAGCCCGACGAGGAGGGGCCGGATCCCCGCGGCACGCGGTGGGAGATCCATCCCGTGACCGACATCAAGCCCGCGTCCTAGCCGCCTGACCCGGGGTTTTCTCGCCAATTTCGGCCCCGTCCTGAGGGTCCTCGTTCACGCTCCGTTCACACCCCGGCCTCTATCCTTCGCCGCGTTCTAAGGGCATTTCGCCCGGCGAAAGAAGGAGACAGCAATGAAGAAGGCTCTCATCCAGGTGTTCGCGGTTGCCGCGGCGCTCGCGCTTCCGGTGGCCATGATCGCCCA
>DASXAG010000085.1:0-1973 GCA_036406835.1 Thermoanaerobaculia bacterium | reverse complement strand
GCGATCCCGGGCCTGCAGCTGACGGAGCTCGAGCGGTCGCGCGAGCGCGGCCTCTGCTGCGGCGCGGGCGGCGGACGGATGTGGATGGAGGAGAAGCTCGGCACCCGCATCAACCAGGAGCGCATGAAGGAGATCGCGGCGGCCGGGACGGGCTCGGTCGGCGTCTCGTGCCCGTTCTGCATGGTCATGATCGGAAACGCCAAGGACGAGCTCGGCGTCGCGACGGCGCCCTTCGACGTGCTCGAGCTGGCGCGACGCGCGATGGCATAGTCGCCGAAGTCCCCGCCTCGGGGAGACGCGGCGCCACGATCTCGAAGCCGCCGGCCAGGCGCCGCTTCGCTCCGACGGCTCATCACCTGCGTCTCGCGACAATCTGAGATCAGAGCCGTCGGAGAGCCTCCCCTCGGCGGGCCCTCCGGCGACCGTTGGATCGTGGCGAGGATGCTCGCCGGAGGGAAGCCTCTCCGGCGGCTCCGACGCGCGGTTGGTGAGGCCTTGCTGTCTCCGAGCCGCCGGAGCGGAGCGGCGACCATCTTCTCGATCGCGAGAAATCGTCGCCGCGTCTTCCCGAGGCGAGTATCCTCGCCGGCTGAATGATCCCTACGACAATTCTAGAGACAGTGAAATCCTTTCTCGGAAAACAGCGCGACTACCGAGGCCTGCGCGGCGTCGGCCAGCGCTGGGAGCGGCTCGCGCGCCGCCGGCTCGAGGCCGAGGGCTACGAGATCGTCGAGGCGAACTATCGATCGCGGGCGGGAGGCCGCGAGATCGATTTCATCGCGCGAGACGGTGGCGTCTTCTGCTTCATCGAGGTCAAGGGACGGAGCGGGCCCGCGTTCGGCGCGCCGGCCGAGGCGGTCACCGCGGAGAAACGGAGGCGGATCGTGCAGGTCGCGGAGCAGTACCTCTCCCGCGAGCGCGTTCGGACCGACTGCCGGTTCGACGTCGTCTCGATCGTGGAGCGAGGCGAGGGCGGCGGCGACGCGGAGGTCGAGATCCTGCGCGGCGCGTTCGAGGCCGACCCCGAGCGGTGACGCGCGTGCGCCGACACGCGTGCTAAAATCGACCGTTGTCTACTCCGAGCGACGCCGACCTGCGCTACACGTTCACCTGCCCGAGTTGCTCGGGGACCTTCTCCATCGGCCTCGATCGCATTCCGCCGGTGAGGGCCCGCTTCTCCTGTCCACGGTGCGGGACCTCCATGGATTTTCCCTCCCGTGAGGAAGCGCGCGTCTACATGATGGTCCAGGCGCGCGGTGAGGCCGGCGCGGATGACGCTCCGGCGCCGAGCTTCGCGAGTCCTCAGCCCGCGAGATCCGCCGCGCCCAGGCCCGTGGCGCCGCCGCCGGCCCCTCCCGCTCCACCGGCGCCGGCCAGGCTCCAACCCTCGGCGCCGCCGCCACGCCCGGTCGCGAAGCCCGCACCGCCGCCGCCTCCTCCGGTCGCCAAAGGGGACAGCTACGTCATCCAGAAGATCGGTTTCGAGGGAGACACCTTCGACCGCCGCGGGATCCGGGTGCTGATCCGCACCGGCATGCTGAACCCGGCGGACTCGGTCACGGTCGACGGCGGCGCCGCCGTGCGCGCCGACACGCTTGCGGACCTCAAGTCGCTCTTCGAGCTACGCAAGAGCGCGAAGTTCTCGCCGCCCGCGGCATGCCCCAGGCATCTCGATCGCGTCGCTCACTACCTCTGCGCGACCAGCCGACGGCCGCTCTGCGAGGAGTGCGCCGAGGAGAAGAAGTTCGGCGGCGCCTCCGTCCGCGTCTGCGTGCACTGCGCCGGCAACGTCGAGGAGATCCCGGTCCCCAACGAGTAGGGGAGGCGTGTTCCGGGCCGCGGTCCCGCGCCTTGACCGTCCCGCCCCCGTCGGCTATCCTTCGCGTCCGCCATTCCGAGCGGGAATAGCTCAGTGGTAGAGCGCCACCTTGCCAAGGTGGATGTCGCGGGTTCGACCCCCGTTTCCCGCTCCA
>DASXAG010000084.1:0-9365 GCA_036406835.1 Thermoanaerobaculia bacterium | reverse complement strand
CCGCAACTACTCCTCGGTCGTTGCGATCCAGCCGGGCGTCGCGACGGACCAGTCGGAGACCCAGGGCCGCGGCGGTTCGACGAACCCGACCGGCGGCGGCTGGACGATCTACGGTGCGACCTCGGTCGAGAACTCCTACCTGGTCGACGGCGTCAACACGACGAACGTCATCAAGGGCTTCCAGGGCAAGGCGCTCTCGCAGGAGTTCATCGAGGAGGTCCAGGTCAAGAGCTCCGGCTACGAGGCCGAGTACGGCCGTTCGACCGGCGGCGTCATCAACGTCGTGACGAAGTCGGGCGGCAACGAATTCCACGGCGACGCGTTCGGCTACTTCAACACGAAGGGCCTGACCGCCGACTACAAGGGCTTCTCGGACATCGTCCCGACCAACGACGGGCAGAACTTCGCCAACAACGGCACCGACCAGGAGTCGGTCGTCGACCGCAGCCAGCAGGACCGCCAGGACTACGGCGCGGACGTGGGCGGCTTCCTCATGAGGGACCACATCTGGTTCTTCGGCGCGTACAACCGCGTCACCTACAACAACAGCCAGATCATCAGCGCGGGCAGCGCGCCCCTGTTCGCGACGGCGGGAGAGGACCTGCCGTTCGACTCGACCGGGAACATCTACTCCGGCAAGCTGACCTTCCGGATGGGGCAGGGCACGACGCTCGTCGGCACGGTGTTCGGGGATCCCGAGACCCGCACCGGCAACATCGCGAACCTGACCTCGGACAACCCGATCATCCGTCAGGCCAACCGCCAGATCGGCGCGGTGGACTACGCCGGAGCGCTCACGCAGCTCTTCGGTAGCTCCGCTCTGGTCACGGCGCGCTACTCCCGGCACCAGGACAGCTTCGAGCTCGCGCCGCTCTCCAACACGTACCAGATCCGCGACTTCACGTCGGGCACGCTGGTGGTCTCGAACGGCTTCGGCTCGATCTTCGGACCCACGAACAACAACAACTCGAAGCGCGACGCCTACCAGCTGAACGGCACGTTCTACGCCGCGAACCACGAGATCAAGGTGGGCGGCGACTACGAGAACAACCAGACCTTCACGACCTCGTACTACACGGGCGGCACCCGCGTGTCGATCAACAGCTGTCCGGCGAACGGATGCACCCCGGGCAACGACGTCTACTACGGCCACGACTTCTACACGAACAGCGCCACGGATCCGGTCAGCGCGATCCTCCCGGACGGCAACCAGGCCAACCCGAAGAGCGTCCGCTACAGCGCCTTCGCCCAGGACAAGTGGACCATCATCCCGTCCCTGACCCTGTCCGCGGGCATCCGCTGGGACCAGGAGGACATCAAGGACTACACGGGCAGCACGATCTTCACCCTCAAGAACGAGTGGCAGCCCCGCGTCGGCCTGGCCTGGGACGTCGTCGGCGACGGCTCCAGCAAGCTCGCGGCGTCGTACGGCCGCTTCTACTTCGCGCTGCCGACCGACCTGAACGTCCGCGCCTACGGCGCCCAGACGATCGCGACGGTCTTCAACTACAGCGCGGACCCGACGTCCATCTTCCAGGATCCGAACGCTCCCAAGAACGTCAACGTCCAGGGCGGCCCGTTCACGGAGCCCGTCCAGCCGGGGCTCAAGGGCATCTACAACGACGAGTACACCCTGGGCTTCGACAAGGCCATCGACCCCACGTTCGCGGTGGGCGTCAAGGGAACCTACCGGCACTTGGGCCGCACGATCGAGGATCGCTGCGACCTCGACTCCGCGTACCCCGAAGCCAACGGCAACACCTGCGTGATCTTCAACCCGGGCTCGAGCTCCCCGTACGCGACCGGCGACTTCCACGGATGCCTCGGACCGGACACGCCGGGAACGTTCGACAATTCCGGAAGCCCCGGCACGGCGTGCAACAGCCAGGCCCTGACCCCGACCTCGCAGCCGCTGCCCCCGAACGGTGTGTATAACTCCGCGGTCCCGGCGGCCAAGCGCAACTACTGGTCGGCGGAGTTCGTGGCCAAGAAGCAGGTCGGCCGCAGCCTGTTCGCGCAGGTCTCCTACATCTGGTCGCAGCTGCGCGGCAATTACGACGGCGCCGCCCGCCAGTCTTCCGGCGGCCAGACGGACCCCGGCATCAACGCCGACTTCGACTACGGCGCGTTCCTGAACAACGCCGACGGCAAGCTCTTCCTGGATCGGCCGCACTCCTTCCGGCTCGACGCGGCTTACACGGCGCCCTTCGGCCTCACGTTCGGCCTGACGGGCTTCGTCCGCTCCGGCGCGCCCGAGGACCAGGTCGGCTACTTCAACACCCAGTACGGCCCGGAGCTCTTCCTGGTCCCGCGCGGCTCCTTCGGCCGGCTCCCGACCGACTACGAGATCAACGCCTCGCTCGGTTACACGATCAAGATCGCCCCGGTCGACGTCTCCCTGTTCCTCCAGGCGTTCAACCTGATCAACCGGCAGACCGTGCTCTCGGTCGACAACACCTACACGCAGGACATCCCCGGATCTCCGGACGAGTTCTTCGGCAGCTTCAACAAGGCCCTCTCGCGGCGGGCTCCCCGCCAGCTGCGTTTCGGTGCTCGCGTCAGCTTCTAGAACGACGACGTTCCCTTCCCGGGGGGAGGCCTCGTGGCCTCCCCCTTCCTTTTTTTGGGTCAGAATGTGAGAGGAGCCGAGGTGAACGTGAAACGGTTCGTGCTTCTTCTCTTCATCATCCTGGGGACGATGGCCAGAAAGTCTTCCGCGCAGACCCCCGACGGGACGCAGGCCATGCCGCATCCTGTCGCCGCAGAGGCGGCGCATCCCGTCGTCGTCGAGCTCTTCACCTCGCAGGGCTGCTCGTCCTGCCCGCCCGCGGACGTCCTCCTCACGAAGCTGGGCGCCGCTCCCGCGGGGCAGGCCGCGCCGGTGATCCCCCTCGAGTTTCACGTCGACTACTGGAACCACGTCGGCTGGACCGATCCGTTCTCGAGCCGCACGTGGACCGAGCGGCAGGTCGGCTACATGCGTGCGTTCCACCTCGACGCTCCGTACACGCCGCAGGCGGTAGTCGACGGCGCGGCGCAGGTCGTCGGCTCGGACGCGGATGCGCTGCGGGGCGCGATCGCCGCGGCGGAGAAGAAGCCGGCCGCGGGGATCGCTCTGCATCTCCAGCCCGAGGCCTCCAGGGTCTCGGTCGACGCCGACGTCACTCTTCCCGAGAGCCTGCGGGGCCGCCGCTGGGACCTCCTCGTCGCCGTCTTCGAGACGGGGCTCGTGACGCCGGTGGGGAAGGGCGAGAACGGCGGCCGGACGCTGCACAACGACTACGTCGTCCGGTCGCTGACCTCGGCCGGCAAGGTGGAGAAGCCGTCGCGTCTCAAGGCCACGCTCAAGCTCGAGAAGGACTGGGACCGGTCCCGCCTCGGCGTCGCGGCGTTTCTCCAGGATCCGAAGTCGCTCGAGATCCGCGGCGCGAGCGTCGCGCCCCTCTCGTCTACGGGCGCCGCGCCCGCCGGCGCCGCGCCGTAACGGCCCTCAGAAGTAGCCGAGCTCGATCGCTCGCAGCATCGCGCGGTTTCGGTCGCGCACGCCCAGCTTCTGCAGGATGTTGTGGACGTGGTTCTTGACCGTCCCTTCGACGACCCCGAGCGCGTCGCCGATCTCGCGGTTGGACATGCCCGCGGAGAAGAGGCGCAGCACTTCGCGCTCGCGCGGGGTCAGCGGCTCGGGAGACTCGGCGCTCTCGAATCGCCGCGGCGATTCCGAAAGGCTTCGGATGGCGCGCGCGGTCAGCGCGGGCTGGATCAGGCTCCCGCCGGCCGCCACGGTCCGGATCGCGCTCGTGAGCTGCTCGAAGGTGACGTCCTTCAGGAGGAAGCCGCGCGCGCCGCTCCGCAGCGCCTCGAGGAGAAGCGCGTCGTCGTCGAAGGTCGTCAGGATCAGCGTGGGCGGCACGGGCCCGCTGCGCCCGAGCTCCTGGAGGACCTGGAGACCGTTCCGGCGCGGCAGCCGGATGTCGAGGAGCACGACGTCCGGGCGCAGCCGCGGGACCGCGGCGAGCGCCTCCTCGCCGTCGGCGGCCTCGCCCGCGACCTCGAGATCGGGAGCGAAGGCCAGCAGGCTCCGCAGCCCCTCGCGCACGAGCGTCTGGTCCTCGACGAGGAGGATGCGGATCTTCGCGGCGCGCGCGGCCGCCTCCATCAGGGCACCCACGCCTCGGCCTCGAAGCCGGGCGGGCCGGGATCGAGCCGCAGCCGTCCCGACAGCGCGGCGAGCCTCTCGCGCATGCCGGAGATGCCGTGACCCTCCGAGAGAGCGGGTGCGCCGGTGCCGTCGTCGCGCACGCGGAGCTGGAGGCCGCCGCCGGTCGTGTCCAGCGCGATCCAGAGGTTCTGCGCGGAGGAATGGCGGATCGCGTTGGTCACGCACTCCTGGGCGCACCGCAGGATCGCGAAGGCGCGCGCACCGTCGACCGCGGGGAGGCTTTCCGGGAGCGACAGGTGGATGCGGGGCGAGGGGATCGGCGCCACGAGCGCGCGCAGCGCCGCCGCGAGATCCGTCGCCTCGTCCGCGCGCAGGCGGCTGACGACGTCGCGGACCTCCGCGAGCATCGTCCGCGTCAGGGCCTGCGCCTTCTCGACGGGACGGGCGGCGTCCTGCGATGGCGCCGGCTTCCGAAGCTCCAGTCCCGCCACTTCGAGGTTGAGCGACAGGGCGGAGAGGTGATGCCCGATGACGTCGTGCAGCTCGCGCGCGATTCGCAGGCGCTCCTCGGCGCGGCTGCCCTGCACGAGCAGCTCCCGCGTCGCGGCCTCGCGCCGCATCAGGTGCGCCACGAGGACCGCGAACGCCTGGAGGCCGGCGAGCACGACGGTGTTGGAGAGCCAGACGGCGAGCGGCATTTCGAAGCGCGGGTGGTTCCCGGGGAAGGGCACCATCAGGAGCGCGAGCGCGGCGGACTGCACCGCGACCCAGACTCCCGCGCTCCGGAGGCTCAGGATCTGAGCGGCCTCCCAGGCCACGAAGACGAGCGGGAGGCCGCCGAGGTGGGACGGCCACCACCGGTTCACGAAGAGGATCGACATGGACGCGACAGCGAGGAGCCCGAGGACGACGCCGCGCCGGTCGGCCGCACGTCGCCACGAGAGGACGGACGCGAGGATCCCCGTGGCGAACCCGACCATCCAGACCCAGGCGCACTTGTCCGTGAAGACGTTGCGCTGCGAGGCGTGCTTCGCGAACACCGCGCCGCCGACGACGACCCAGGTCAGCAGGCTCGTCAGGCGGATCGCGCGCGAGGTGGGGTCCGGCACGCCCAGAGTCTAAGGGAACGAGGACACGAGGGAGATGTACCGAAAGGCACAGTCCGCGGCCGTGCCTTCCGGTACTTGTCCGGGCAAGCGCGCGAGGACGAGACTCGCGTCCGATAAGGAAAGGAGCCGCTCATGCTCGGACTCGCCCCGGTCCTCCTCACCGTCCTCACTCGCATGCCGGCAGTCGTCCCCGCGCCGGCGGCGCCGCCTTCGGCGGCTGCGGTCGTCCCCGCGCCGGCGGCTGCGGCGGATCGCCCCGCCATCGAGGCCGCGGTCACCCACTACTTCCGCGCCGGGGACACGAACAGCTCCGCCGAGCTCAAGCAGGCGTTTCACCCGGCGGCGATGATGTTCTTCGTCCGGGACGGTGGCCTCGTCGGCGTCTCGCAGCCCGAGTGGTGGTCGCGGATCGAGGCATCCAAGGAAGCCGTCAAGGCGCTCTCGCGGGCCTTCCCCCTCGTCGACCAGACGGGCGATGCCGCCGTCGCGAAGGTGGCGTCCGAATATCCGGCGCACCGCTTCACGGATTACATGTCGCTCCTCCGCGTCGGGGGGCAGTGGCGGATCGTGGGCAAGATCTTCCATCGAACGGTTCCGGCGAACGCTCCCGCGCCCGATCCCGCCGCCGCCGCGGCGGACGCGCAGGCGATCGGCGCGGTTCTGCAGTCGGTCTTCGCCGCGATCGACGGGAACGACGGCGCCGCGCTCGCCGGCGTCGTGAGCCCGCGCGCGGTCTCCTACCGGATGCTCGAGGGACAGCTCGTCGGCGTCTCGCTCCCCGAATGGCAGGCGCGGCTCGACGCGCGCAAGACCGCCAATCCGCCGCCCCCGAAGGCGGCGCACCGCGTCGCGTTCGTCGACTCCGACACCGACGCCGCGGTCGCGCGAATCGAGCACGAGCTCCCCGGCGACAAGCGCGTCGACTACGTCTCGCTCCTGAAGCTGGGTGGAAAGTGGACCATCGTCGGCGTCGTGTTCACGGCGGGGGCTCCGTCCTGACGGCGATGCCCACGCGCCGCGCCTTCCTTCGGGTCTCGGCCGTCTCCGCCGGCGGCCTCGTGCTCGGCGTGCGCGTGCTCGGAGCGGCCGTCGAGCGGCTCGCGCCGCCGGTGGCCGGGGCGCCGGCGCTCTTCCGCCCGAACGCGTGGGTTCGCATCGACGCGGCGGTCAGGGTCGTCCTGACCGTCGGCAAGTCGGAGATGGGGCAGGGGGTGCGGACCTCGCTCCCGATGATCCTGGCCGAGCAGCTGGAGGTGGACGTCGACGCGGTCGCGCTCGAGCAGGCCGTCCCCGGCCCCGACTTCCCGAATCTGGGCACGGCCGGCAGCCGCAGCATCCGCTCGCTCTTTCTCCCGCTCTCGAAGGCCGGCGCCGCCGCGCGCGAGATGCTCGTGGCCGCGGCCGCCGCGCGGTGGGGCGTGGAGCCGGCCTCCTGCCGCGCGGAGAGCGGGCGCGTGCTCCATCCGGCGACGAGCCGTGCGCTCGGCTACGGCGAGCTCGTCGAAGCCGCCGCCGCGCTCCCCGTCCCCGGCGATCCGCCTCTCAAGCGCTCCGCCGACTTCCGGCTGATCGGCCGCGACCGGCGGCGCGTGGACGGCCCGCGCATCGTGAGCGGCGAGGCCGTCTACTCCGGCGACGTGCGGCCGCCGGGGATGCGCTTCGCGAGCGTCATCCGCTGCCCGGTCGCGGGCGGGACGCTGCGCGCGTTCGACGCCGGCGCGACGAAGGCGATCCCGGGCGTGCGCCTCGTGGCGCCGATCGCCGCCGGCGTCGCGGTGATCGCGGACGACACGTGGGCGGCGCTCGAGGGACGGGACGCCGTCGCGAAGACCGTCGTCTGGGACGAGGGCGAGAACGCGCGCGTGTCGTCGGAGGCGATGCGCGAGCGACTGGCGGAGGCGCTTTCGAACGAACGAGACGGCCACGCGATCCGCCGCGGCGAAGACGCCCTCGCCGCGATGGAGAAGGCGGCGAGGCGGATCCAATCGGAATACGCATACGCGTTCCAGGCGCATGCGCCGATGGAGCCGTTGAACGCGGTGGCCGACGCGCGGCCCGACCGCTGCGAGATCTGGGCGGGCACGCAGAACCCGAACGGCGTGCAGGAGGAGGCGGCGAAGCTGCTCGGCCTCGCGCCCTCGGCGGTCACGGTGAACGTGACGCTCCTCGGCGGGGGATTCGGCCGCCGCGGGACCGACTACGTGATCGAGGCCGTCGAGGCGTCGCGGGCCGCGAAAGCGCCGGTGCAGGTCCTCTGGACCCGGCAGGACGACATGCGCCACGACCTCTACCATCCGATCTCGCTGCACCGCCTCGAGGCGGGCCTCGACGCCGCGGGGAAGCCGGTCGCGTGGCGGCACCGCCAGGCCTCGGTCGTCTGGACGAGCGCGGCGGGCCGGCCGGCGACCGAGCAGCGGCTCCGCTCCGACCTGACCGGCGCGCAGGACCAGCCGTACGCGATCCCGGCGTTCGTCGCGGAGTTCGTCGAGGTCCCCTCTCCGGTGCGTACGGGGGCGTGGCGCGCCATCCAGAACAACCACAACATGTTCGCGGTCGAGTGCTTCATGGACGAGCTCGCCGCCGCGAACGGAGCGGATCCGCTTCGGTATCGGCTCGCGCTCCTGCGGGACCGAGGCCGCTACGACGGCGGCCGGGAGAACGTTCCCGTCGACCGCGACCGGCTGGCGCGCGTTCTCGCGCTCGCGGGCGAGAAGGCCGAGTGGGGCGCGGCGGGCCGGGGGAGCGCGCCGGGGAGCGGACGCGGCGTCGCGTGCGGCGTCTACGACGGCTACACGTACTGCGCGGTCGTCGCGGACGCCTCGACCGGCGGCGGGCACTGGCGCGCCGAGCGGATCGTCTGCGCGGTGGACTGCGGCATCGCGGTCAACCCGCTCGGGATCCGCGCGCAGGTCGAGGGCGCCGTCGCCTGGGCCCTCTCGGCGCTGTCGACGCAGGTCACGCTCAGGGACGGACGCGTCGAGCAGGCGACGTACCGAGACTTCCCGATCCTGCGCTTCCGCGAGATGCCGCGGATCGAGACGCACGTCGTCCCAAGCGACGCGCCGCCGACGGGGATGGGGGAGCCGCCGGTGCCCGTCGCACTGGCGGCGGTCGTCAACGCGTTGTCGGCCGCGGCCGGGCGGCGGCTGCGCCGGGTCCCGCTCGCGGCGGACGACCTGAAGGGAGCCTGATGTCCCGCCATGTTTTTCTCGTCAACGGCACCAAGCGCACGGTCGAGGCGCCGGCGGCGATGCCGCTCCTCTGGGTGCTGCGCGACCGGCTCGGCCTGACCGGGACGAAGTTCGGCTGCGGCGTCGGCGTGTGCGGCTCGTGCACCGTCCACCTCGACGGGAAGGCGGCGCGGTCGTGCCAGACCCCGATCTCCGAGCTCGGGGGCCGCCGCGTCACGACGATCGAGGGGCTGCGCAACGAGGCCGTCCGGTCCGCCTGGCTGGCGGAGGACGTCGCCCAGTGCGGCTACTGCCAGCCCGGCCAGCTCATGCAGGCCGCCGCGCTGCTCTCGGGCTCCGCGCACCCGTCTGACTCGGAGATGGACGCCGCGATGAACGACAACCTCTGCCGCTGCGGAACCTACCTGCGCATCCGCGCCGCGATCCGGCGGGCCGCCTCGGGGGACGCCCGAGGGAGCTGACGGGGGACTGCGCGGCTCCTCCCGGGTGCGGTCGAGGCTATGATTCGCCCGCCCATCGATCACAAACAGGAGGAGCGCATGGAGTCAGGCGGCGGCCCCCAGGTCCTCGCCGATGCCCCCCGAACGGTCGCTCTGAGCGAAGAGCTTCACCGGCTCTCGCCCATCGACGGAGCGCAACGGCTGAAGCGCGAGAGCGATGAGGTCGCCGCGCGCGCGCTGGCCCTGCTCAGCCCCGGCGAGGCGGCGGACATGCTCGAGAAGTTGCCGGGCGACCGCCGCGAGCGCATCCTCGCGGCCGCTCCGGGCGACCGCGGCCAGTCCTGGCGCATCGATCTCCAGTATCCGGAGACGAGCGTCGGCCGGCTCATGGAGAGGCCCGCCGCCGTGTTCCGGCCGGAGACCACGGTCGCCGAGGCGATCGAGCGCCTGCGCGAGCTCGTGCAGC
>DASXAG010000083.1:0-17726 GCA_036406835.1 Thermoanaerobaculia bacterium | reverse complement strand
CAGCGTGTAGAGGTCGCCCAGGAAGTCGAAGACGATCTCCCTGCCGTCGGGCGAGACGTCGAGCGACATCCACGTGCCCTCGGTCGTGTCGATCGGGACGTTGACGTCGAAGGGATACGGCGGATTCGCCACGTCCCACTTCGGCTTCTCCTTCTCTTTCTCCTTCTCGGGATCCGCCGACGGCGGAGCGCTCGGCGGCCTGTCGACGGGCGGCCGCGGGTTCTGTTTCTGCTGTCCGAGGAGGGGCAGGCCGAGCAACAGGAGCAGGGCGGCGGCGAGGCGGTTTCGCATCCGGAATCCTTTCGCGTCAGAAAAGCCGCGGGGATTCTAGCCGCAGTCGACGAACAAAGCTGTCATCCCGAGGACGCCGAGCGCTGCGCTCGGGATGACGGCGTGCGTCGTCTAGCTCGCCGCGGGCATTCCGCTGCGGGCCGCGGGGTGCCGCGCCTGTTCGAGGCGGCGCGCCTCGCGCACGCGCGCGGGACTTCCGAGGTCCTCCCAGACGAGACCGTTGACCGCGAGGACCGCGAGGGCGTGCGGCTTCTTCGCGAGGACGTCGCTCGAGAAGTCGGCGTGGGGGAGTTGCGCGTAGAGGCGGTCGGCCGCGTCGCTCTCGGAGGGCGTGCCGAGCGCGGGCCAGATCTCGAGGAAGGAGTCCACGAGGTCGGGCAGGGCGATCGCGAAGAGGAAGAGGAGCTCCTCGAGCCTTCCGACGACGACGGACGTGTTCCAGAGGCTCGTGCCCTGGAACAGCTGTCGCGCCGCGTCGGCGGCGGGCTTCTCGACGAACCGCGCGACGCGGTGAAGGTCGCGCCACCCGCCGATGATGGGCTCGGCGGGCTCGATCCAGCCGTAGTCCGTCTCGGGGCGCGTGGGCGTCGTGCCGAGGAGGACGACGACGTTCTCGTGGGCCTCGACGACGCCGACCGCGACGCGCGCGTAGAGGCCGAAGGCGTGCTCGTCGGAGATCCAGTGGTCCGACGGGAGGATCACGACGCTGCAGTTCGTCGTCGGCGTCCCTGCGGCGATGCGCAGCAGCCCGTAGAGGACGGCCGTGGCCGTTCCGCGGTTCCCGGGCTGGATCACGAGCGACGACGGGTCCAGCGACGCGACGGTGTCCCGGAAGTACGGCTCGTGCGGGCGCGTCAGCAGGAGGCGGAGGTTCTCGGGCGGCGCGATCATGGCGGCGCGCCGCGCGGCCTGGACGAGCAGCGGCTCGCCGCCGACGAGCGCGCAGAACTGCTTCGGACGCTCGTCGCCCGCGAGCACGCGGGTGACGGAGCGCAGGCGCGCGCCGTCTCCGCCGGCGAGGATCAGGACGTGTGCGCCCTCCGCGAACGGCGCGATGCGGTCGGAGCGGCGCGAGGAGCTCAGCGTGCGGGGCGGCTCCGGTTGAAAGGAGTTCGGGTCGAGGCGCAGATCGGTCGGGACTTCGGTGATCGGCATGTTCCCCCTCCCGAAGATACGTTTCCCGTCCCCGATCCATTACCCGCCGCAGGAACCGTGTATTAATGTCCCAGCCATGATTCTCCCCGCGGGCTGGCTCCTCGGCTCCCTGCTCGCGCTCGCCGCGCCCGCGGCGCCTCCGTTGACCGTCCTCGAGCGGGTCACCGTGATCGACGCGGCGAGCGGCGCGGCGCGGCCCGAAACCACCGTCGTCATCCAGGGCGCGCGCATCCTGAGCGTCGGTCCGACCGCGCCCGTGCAGCGGCCCGCGGGCGCGCGTGTCGTGGACGGCGCCGGCAAGTTCCTCATCCCCGGCCTCTGGGACATGCACGTCCACGCGCTCTTCGGCGACTGGACGCCCGGCGGGCGCGAGGTGGTCCTACCGCTGCTCCTCGCCAACGGCGTGACGGGCGCGCGCGACATGGGAAGCGACCTGGATCCGATCTTGCACGCGCGGGAGGAGACGGCGCGGGGGACGTGGCCGGGTCCGCGGCTGGTCGTCTCGGGACCGATGCTGGATGGGCCGAAGCCGCAGTTCCCCGCGTCGATCGCCGTCGCGACGCCGGAGGATGGCCGGCGCGCCGTCGCGATGCTCCAGGGCCGCGGCGTCGACTTCATCAAGCTGCAGTCGCTCGTGCCGCGCGACGCGTACTTCGCGATCGCGGACGAGTGCCGCAAGCGCCACATCGTGTTCGTCGGACACGTGCCGGACGCGATCCGCGCCTCCGAGGCGTCCGACGCCGGGCAGAAGAGCTTCGAGCATCTGATCGGCGTGTTCGAGGGGAGCACGCCGGCCGCCTTCGAGGACGAGCTCCTCAAGGGACCGAAAGGGCCCGCGAAGTTCCTGGCGGGCTACGACGCCGGCCGCGAGGCCGCGCTGATCGCGCTCCTCGCGAAGAACCGCACGTGGCAGTGCCCGACGCTCCTCTGGGAATACGGAGGCTGGCTGGTCGACGCTGTCGACGTCGCGAAGTATCCCGAGCTCCGGTACGCGCCGTCGGCGTGGCGCGAGAAGACGTGGCCGCGCTTCAAGGCGGACATGGTCAAGAGCTACATCACGGACCCGCTCCCGGTGCGGGAGAAGTGGGTCGAGCACGAGCTCGGCATCGTCGCGCGCCTGCACGAGGGCGGCGTGCCGCTGCTCGCCGGGACCGACGCCCCGCCGGGAGTCGGCATCGTGCCGGGCATGAGCCTTCACCGCGAGCTCGCGCGGTTCGTCGCCGCCGGGCTCTCGCCGCTCGAGGCGCTGCAGACGGCGACGATCAACCCGGCGCGGTTCCTGGAGAAGACCGCCGACTTCGGCGCGGTCGAGCCGGGCAAGGTCGCGGACCTCGTTCTGCTCGACGCGAATCCCCTCGACGACATCGGGAACACGACCAAGATCGCGGCCGTCGTCGCGAACGGCCGGCTGTACACCCGGGCGGATCTCGACCGCATCCTCGCGGACGCCGAGGCGTGGGCGAAGACCCACTGACCTCGTAACCTCGCGGGGAGTCCGGCGTCTCCGGAGCAGAGTCCAGAGGGAGGGGTGCGCCCATGCTTCAGAAGCTGGGTCTCGGAGTGTTCGCGATGCTCCAGGTGGCGGCGCCGTCGATCGAGTCACGGACCCCGTCTCAAAGGGTCGAGGCCTTCGTGGCCGCCGTCAACGCCGGCAGCGAGGCCGCGCTCCGGCAGTTCGTCGAGGCGAACTACGCGAAATCGGCGCTCGCGCAGACGCCGGCCGGCCCGCGGGTCGAGCGGCTGGCGGGCCTGGCGGGCGAGGAGGCGCCGCTCGAGCTGAAGACGACGCGGGAGGCGACGCCGCAGGGCGTGGCCTTCGTGGTGCGGTCGAAGAAGAGCGGCCGATGGCTCGAGATCCGTCTCGACCTCGAGCCGGAGCCGCCACGGGGAATCGTCGGCGTCGGCGTCCAGATGACGGACGCGAGCGCGGTCGAGGCGGAGCCGCCGCTGAGTTCCGACGACGACGCCGCGAAGGCGGCCGACGCCGCTCTCTCCGCCCTGGCCCGCGAGGACCGGTTCTCCGGCGTCGTGCTGATGGCGCGCAGCGGGCGCCCGTTCTTCGAGAAGGCCTACGGCATGGCCGACCGGGAGAGGGGCGTCGCCAACACGACCGGGACGCGGTTCGACATCGGCTCGATCAACAAGGCGTTCACGCAGGTCGCGATCGCGCAGCTCGCCGCGGCCGGCAAGCTCTCCCTCTCCGACACGATTCGCCGCCGCCTGCCCGGCGATCCGCTGGCGTCGACCGAGGCCGGCGACATCACGATCCTCCAGCTCGTCAACATGACCTCGGGGCTGGGCGACGTCTTCGGCGAGGGCTACGAGGAGGCGGCGCCGCGGCTGATGACGCTCGCGGACTTCGAGAGGCTCTTCGCCGGCAAGCCTCTCGAGTTCCCGCCGGGAAAGGGACGCCGCTACTCGAACGCCGGTTACATCGTCCTCGGGTTGATCATCGAGAGGGTCAGCGGACAGTCGTACGACGACTACGTCCGCGAGCACGTCTTCGTGCCCGCGGGCATGACGGCGACCGCGCCGAGCGTTCGCGGGGCGCCGACGACCGGCCGCGCGATCGGCTACACGCGGGAATCGGGTGGAGCGGCGCTGCACCCGAACACCGCGACCCTGCCGGGACGTTCCAGCTCCGCCGGCGGCGGGCTCTCGACCGCGCGCGACCTGCTCGCGTTCGACCGCGCGCTCGCGGGCGGGAACCTCCTGCCTCCGAGCTGGACCGCGTGGATCTCTTCCGACAAGAGCGCTCCGCCTGGAGAAGCGGAGACGGGGGCGGCGCCCGCCGCGTCGGCCGTCCGCGCACCGGGATCCGCCGGTCTCGGAATCGCGGGCGGCTCCTCCGGCGTCAACGCGTCGCTCGAGTCGGACAACGGACGCGGCTACACGCTCGTCGTACTGGCGAACCTCGACCCGCCGGCCGCGGAGAGCGTGGCCTCGCGGTTTCGCCGATGGTTGAAGGGAATCGGCCCGGCCGGGTCGCCCGATAAGAAGAGCTAGCGGCCGGGCAGTCCGAGTCCGAGAACTACGCCGTCTTCGCGGTCATCTTCCGGACGAGCCACGTCAGGATGATCGCGCCGATCGTCGCGACGATGATCGTGTAGACCATCCCGCCTTCGCCGGTGCCGCCGAGCAGCCGCATGAGGAACCCGCCGATGAGCGCGCCCACCAGCCCGATGATGATGTCCATGAGGGCGCCCTTGCCGCCTCCGCCCATGATCTTCCCGGTGAGCCAGCCGGCGATGAGACCCACGATGAGCCACCAGATGATTCCCATGCCTACCTCCTCGACATACGACTGAGCAGGAGCGCGAGTGCTCCGGCTCCGATGGCCTTGACCAGCGTCGGATGCTGCGCGTAGAAGCTCGCGGCCTGGTCCACGATCGTCGGGTCCTTGCGCTCGGCCTGCTTCGCGAGAACCTGCACGTCCTGCGGCGAGACCTGCTCCGCCTGCTGCGGGGTGACCTGCACGGGACCCGCTTCCGGAGCGCTCGTGGCCAGTCCGCCGAGCCCCGCCTGGCGCAAGAGACTCCCCGCGCTCGGACCGAGAGTCGCCAGGATCTGGTTGAGCAGCCCCGCCTTCTGGTTGGGGTTCGAGCGCCCGAAGAGCCCGGAGAGCATCTGATCGAAGGGCGGGGTCTGGTCCGAGCGGAACGTGTGCGAGATGCCGTCGGCGAGCGTTCCCTGGGGGACCGTGTGAGCGACCTGGTCGTACGTACTGTGGATGTCGTCGTCGGAGGCCTGTCCGGCCGCCATCTGACGCGAGAACTCGTTGAGCCTGTCGAGAAAACTCATGGGGACCTCCTCTCCCTCGGGATCCCCCTATGCGACGAGCGTGCCCGCTTCCGGGTCGCCCGACTCTATCGCAGCATCTCCTCCAGCTCCGGGAACTTCGTCCCCGTCATCTCCCAGCGGAGCAGCGAGGCCGGGATCAGGCCGCGGGAGTTGAAGTCGTCCATGAAGGCCTTCATGCGGAAATCGCCGCCGAGCTGGGCGCGACGCTCGGCGAGGAGCTTCTCGATCTCGATCTTGCCGATCAGGTAGCTCGTCCCGTAGCCCGGCTGCTGGAGGTAGAGGTGCTGCTCGTCGCGGACGAGCTTGCCCTTCATCGAGAGCCAGCCGCGGGGCGTGGCCGCGCACGCGAACGCGGACGCCTCCTCGAGGGTCATCCGGTTGCTCTGCAGGAAGAGCTCGCCCAGCGCCCGGGCCGCCCGCTCCGCCACCAGGACGTAGACCAGCTCGCGCGAGCGCGGCCGCGCGTCGAACATGCCGGCCTGCATCATGAGCTCCTCCCAGCCGGTCGCGTGGCCCTCGGTGCGCGTGTTGAAGATGTTGTAGAGCAGGACCTCGCGGCGGATCGGGCTCGCGGGCGGCGCGTGCACCTGGAACGCCTTGTCGAACCAGTGGTAGCCGTGCGTGCGCATCACCTCGGGGTCGCGGTAGTCGACCTCGCTGAAGAACTCGCGCGGCGGCGGGCTGAAGCTCCCGATCCGCGCGCGCAGGGCCGGGTCGAGGTAGTCCGCGACGGTCAGGATCTCGTGGTCCTTCAGGAACGCCATGTACTCCGAGACGGCGGCGTTGAAGGCCCTGTCGTACTCGGCGGCGTTCGCGGCGACGGGTTCCTGGACGGGGAGCTTCGCGTTCTTCAGCTCCTCCATCGCGAGCAGCGCGTGTGCGCGCGCGAGCTCACGCTCCATGAGCGCGACCTCCTCGGCCCACGTGTAGGGAACCAGCTGGACGTGTTTCAGGTACCAGTCGTAGTTTTCGACGCCGATCCCCGAGGGCCCGTTCTTCGCCGCGGCCTGCGCCTCGACCCACGCCGCGAAGTCGTCGGTGGCCTTGCGCGCCGTGGCGGCGTCGTTCGCGAGCACGGCTCCCGCGCCGGTCAGCCTCGGCGCGAGCTTCGCGAGCTCGTCGCTCTGCGCGCGGAGGGCCTTCGCGCCGTACGTCCAGAGGTCCTTGCCGTTGCCGGTGAGGTTCACCTTCGCCTGCGCGAAGAGTCCCGGAATCGCGCGGAGACGCGGGCGGATCGCCTCGGCGTCGGCGGCCGAGAGCGGGAACGTGTACGACCAGAGCTCGATCGCTCCTGCGGCGAACGGTCCCTCGCGCGCGGGCTGGTCGCTCTCCTCGCCGAAGACCGTGACGTAGAACGCCGGGTTGTTCGCCCAGGGCCGGAGCACGCGGTGGTCGAAGTCGAGGCCGTTCACCTCGGCGCGCACGATCTGGTAGTCGACCTGCTGCGGAATCGGCCAGCCGCTCGGATCGATGGCCGCGAGGCGCTTCTTGTAGGTCTCGAGCGCGTGCTGCTGCGCGCCCATCGCTCCCGCGTTGTAGTGGGGAATCCCCTCGACCACCCTGGGCTTCTGGAAGGCGCGCCAGTCCTTGAAGAAGGAGACGAGGTCCTCGTAACGGGAAGCGCCCGGAGGGGACGGAGCGGCCGCCGTCGCGGCAGTCGATGCCGCGAGAGACAGGACGATCCACAGAATGGCCGCGTCGTGAATCATGCGGGGATCTTATGCGAGGCGGCGGCGGCTCCGGGTATGGGTATGGATAGACTCGCGCGGTGAGGATCTCCCACCTCCGCCTGGAGCGAAGCGCCGCCGGCGCGCGTGCGTCCGCGCGCGTGACCTTCGAGGACGCGCCGCGGCCGCCGCTCGAGCTCTTCTTCGAGACGGACTCGCGCGGCCGCGACGACCTCTCGCCCGAGCCCGAGGCCTTCCTGACGGCGTGTGCGCTGCCCGCGATCCGGAGCGGCGAGCGCCGCATCCGCATCGAGGACGCGGTGTGCCCGCGCCTGGCCGAGGGCCTCGCGACCGCCGCGGCGCTCCTCCAGGGCTGGTACGGCGGCGCGCGCGATCCCATCCCGATCGAGCCGGCGGCCGGATTCCGCGCGCCGGTCCCGCGCCTGCCCGCGCGCGCGGGGTTCTTCTTCTCGGGAGGCATCGACTCCTCGCACCTCCTCCACGTCAACCGCCTGCAGTTCCCGCGCGAGCATCCGCACTCCTTCGCCGACGGCCTCCTGCTGCACGGCAACCTGAAGGCCGAGAGCGAGGATTCGCCGTGGAGCGTGCGCGCTCTCGCCGCCGTGGGGCGGACCGCCGAGGCCGCGGGTCTCACGCTGCTCCCGATCCGCACGAACCTGTGGGAGCTCCTTCCGGATCTCCCGTTCGTGACCCGCGAGAGCCTGTCCTCCGGCCTCGCCGCGGCGGCGCACCTGTTCCGCCGGAGGTGGACGCGCGTCTCGATCGCGACCGGTCTCGGCGTCGCGAGCGAGGTCCCGCGCGGAACGCATCCCATGCTGGATCCGCTGTATTCCAGCAGCGCCGTGGACGTTCGCCACGACCCGATCCGGCTGACGCGTCTCGAGCGCCTCGCCGAGCTCGCCGCCTCTCCGCCCGGCGTCGCGAACCTCGTGGTCTGCCTCGCGTATCCCGCGGCCCCGCGGCTGAACTGCGGCGAGTGCGAGAAGTGCGTCCGGACGATGACGCAGCTCGTCGCGATCGGGCGCCTCGAGGAGGCGCGAAGCTTTCCGCACCGGGACGTCACGCCGGCGATGATCCGCGCCGTGCCCGTGACTCCCGTGGACGCGCTCTACTACGGGAACCTCTCCGAGGCGCTCGCGCAACGCGGACGGCTCGACCTCGTCCGCGCGCTGCAGGAGAAGCTGCGGGAGATGGAGCGGCTCGCGCGCTGGTCGGTCGATGCGGGCTGGACGGGACGTCTGCGCCGCCTCGATCGCCGCTACCTCGGCGGGCGGCTCCTCGCGCTGCGGCGGAAGCTCGCCTCCCCCTGACGCGGCTCAGCCCGCTCCGACGCCCTCCGTTCCGGAGCGCGCCGACTCCTCCGACTCGATCGCGCCCTCTTCGCGCCGGGCGTCGACGAGGCCGCCCTTCCCGGGCGGGAACCACCGCCAGCCGGCCAGGAGCACCAGCAGGAGCACCACGATCGCGGCGGAGAGGCTGATGCGGATGCCCTCGACGAAATCGGCGTCGGCCGCGGCGAGGATGGCGCTCTCGGTCGCGGCGTCGGCGTGGCGGATCGGCCGGCCCGGCCCGATCTCGGCCGCGTAGGCGCGCGGGTTCGCGTTGCCGATGATCGCGTCGGCGACCTCGCGGCGCTCGACGGGATCCGGAATCGACCGCGCGAGGTGCTCGCTCAGCGTCAGCGTCAGCGAGGCGGCGAGCACCGACCCGAGGACGGCGAACCCGACGGTCGAGCCGAGCGCGCGCTGGGCGCTCATGATGCCGGACGCCATCCCGGCGCGCTCGGGCGGCACGGCGCTCATCGCGAGCGACGTGATCGGCGTCAGGCACAACGCGCTGCCGACCGACGAGAGGACGAGGCCCGCGACGACGATCTCGGTCGGGCCGCTCATGCCGGCGATCATCACGAGGAAGCCCGCGATCTGACAGGAAAGCCCGAACAGGATCAGCCGGCGCGAGCCGGCGGTCGCCATCCAGCGGCCGACGCGCAGCGAGATCAGCGTGTTGGCGAGGCTGTACGGCAGCAGGAGCAGGCCCGCCTGCGTCGGCGAGAAGCCGCGCACGTTCTGCAGGAGCTGCGTGATCACGAGCAGCATCCCGTAGACGGCGAAGAGCATCGCGAAGATCGTCACGATCGCGACCGAATACGTGCGGTCGCGGAAGAGCGTCAGGTCCATCATCGGATCCGGGCTCCGCCGCTCGACGCGGATGAACGCCAGGAGGGCGACCGTCGCGCAGGCAAAGAGCCCCAGGATCTCCGGAGACAGCCACCCGGCGCGCGGGCCCTCGATCACCGCGAAGGCGAACGCGCCGACGGCGGCGACGAAGAGCAGCTGCCCCGGCATGTCCAGCGTGCGCGGCCGCGGATCGCGCGACTCCTGGACGAACATCCACGTCAGGACGAGGACGGCCAGCCCCACCGGGAGGTTGACCTCGAAGATGATCCGCCAGCCGCTCCGCTGGACGAGGAAGCCGCCGAGCGTCGGGCCGATCGCGAGCGCCGTCGAGGCGATCGCCGTCCAGATGCCGATCGCCCACGCCTTCTGCTTCGGGTCCGGGAACGCGGCGGAGACGAGCGCGAGCGAGGTCACGTTGACCGTCGCCGCGGCCACGCCCTGGACCGCGCGGGCCGCGTTCAGGACGCCGATCGACGGGGCGAGCCCGCACGCGACGGAGGCGGCGGTGAAGACGGCGATGCCCGCGAGGTAGAGCCGGCGGCGGCCGTAGATGTCGGCGAGCGTCGCGGACGACATGATCGCGACGGCCATGCCGAGGCTGTACGCCGTGACGACCCACTGGAGCCCGGACTCGCCGACGTCGAAGCTCTTCTGGATCGAGGGCAGCGCGACGTTCACGATCAACGCGTCGAGGAAGATCATGAACAGGCCCAGGCCCGTCGCCGCGAGGGTGAGACGCTGCGTGCGTGTCATGGTTGACCGCGCGTCATCCTGAGCGCAGCGAGCCGACCACCGAAGGCAAGCCCACGTCCGTAGGCAACGCCTCGCGGCGCGAGGCGTTTACGTCCCGTGACTGAACGCGAGGGTGGCTTCTGCGCACGGGATCCTTCGTCGCTCTCCCTCGTTTCACTCGGGATCCGCTCCTCGGAATGACGCTTTACTGAACCACCGGCAGCTCGATGAAGCTGTTCGCGTAGACGCGCTGCGTCGCCTTCTTGTAATCCTCGGGCTTTGCCCAGAAGATGTTCGGGACGAACGTCTGCGGGTTGCGGTCGTAGAGCGGGAACCAGCTCGACTGCACCTGGACCATCATCCGGTGGCCCGGCAGGAAGACGTGGTTCGCCGTGGGCAGCGTCCACTTGTAGAGGAGCGGCTTGCCCGGCTCGATCGCCTTCGGCGTCTCGAGGCTCTCGCGGTAGCGGCCGCGGAAGATGTCGGCGGACACCATGAGCTGGTAGCCGCCCATCCCGGGATCGCCGGAGACCTCGTCGGGATAGACGTCGATGACCTTGACGACCCAGTCCGAGTCGGTGCCGGAGGTCGACGCGACGAGATTGACGACCGGCTGGCCGGAGATCTTGACGGGCGCGGTCAGCACGTCGGTGGCGAAGACCGCGACGTCGGTGCGGCCCGAGACTCCGCGCTGGTCCGACACGAGCCACGGCGCCCAGTTCTTCTCGAGCGACGGACGCCCGTTGAACGGGACGGGCCGCGCGGGATCCGAGACGTATTCCTGGTACGAGGTCTCGGCGGCGGTGGACGCACCAGGATTCGCCCCCAGCATGGC
The DNA here is from genome assembly GCA_036406835.1 of Thermoanaerobaculia bacterium. Classification (GTDB taxonomy): domain Bacteria; phylum Acidobacteriota; class Thermoanaerobaculia; order UBA5066; family Gp7-AA6; genus DAHUXD01. Next base: position 7,047 of record DASXAG010000083.1, on the reverse strand, counting down.
CTTTCCGTTCGCCACGAGCGAGAGCGGCGTCGCGGTGACCGTGCAGCCGCTCGCGCATCCCGACGGCCACGACGGGAGCCGCCGCCACGCGTTGGTCCCGGTCTCGAACGCGTAGACGGGAGAAATGTCCGCCTTCGGCGCGCCGTCCTTGAGGTAGCGCGCGAGGAACGGCGCGAGGATCTCGCGGCGGAAGTAGAGCCCGGTGTCGCTGCCGAACTTGAGCGCGCCGAGCGTGCTGCCGTCGTGGATCTCCTGGCCGTGGTGCCACGGCCCGAGGACGAGGTAGACCATGTCGTTGCCCGTGTCCTTGGGCTTGATCGCCTTGTACACCGCGGGCGCGCCGTAGATGTCCTCCTGGTCCCAGAGGCTGTGCACCAGCATCACCGGGACCTTGAGCGGCTGCTCGGCGAGGATCCTGTCCATCGCCTGCGCCTGCCACCACGCGTCGTAGCTCGGGTGCTCGAGCATCCGCTTCCAGAAGCCGACCTGCTCGAGCCCGTGGCGCCGTCCGATCTCGCCCGCCGAGCCCGCGGCCATGTAGGTGTCGTAGTCGTCGTAGTGCGTGTTCCACCACTTCTCGTCGTTCTTGCGCGTCGCCTCCTGCTCGTAGATGTAGGAGGCGCCGATCTGTCGGAACGCGCCGTGGTGGAACCAGTCGTCGCCCATCCAGCCGTCCACCATCGGGTTCATCGGCACCGAGACCTTGAGCGCCGGGTGTGGGTTGACGAGCGCCATCAGCGGCAGGAAGCCGTCGTAGGAGATGCCGAGGATGCCGACCTTGCCGTTGGACTCGGGGACGTTCTTCACCAGCCAGTCGATCGTGTCGTACGTGTCGGTCGCGTGGTCGACGGCGGTCGGGTTCAGCGGGCCGTGGAGCGGGCGCGTCATCACGTAGTCGCCCTGCGAGCCGTGCTTGCCGCGGATGTCCTGCACGGCGCGGATGTAGCCGCCCTCGATGATCGTCTCGACCGCGTTGTCGTAGCCGTCGAGGACCGAGGCGAGATGCGTGCTCTTCGCGTGGCTCGTGGAGGCGTCGGCGTCGTAGGGCGTGCGGGTCAGCAGGATGCCGGCGTGTTTGGCGCCCTTCGGCACGAGGATGACGGTGTGGAGCTTCACGCCGTCGCGCATCGGGATCTCGGCGATCCGCCGCTCGAAGTCGAACGCGTCCGTCACGGGCTTGAACGTGGCGGGCATCTCGCTCGGCAGGCCTCCGGGGGAGGCCTTCGGCGTGGGCGCGGGGCTCGGAGAAACGGGGGCGGCGAGAACGGGAAACGCCGCGAGCGCGATGGGCAAAGCCAGAAGCGTGGCAGCCGTGATCCGCTTCATGCGATCTCCTTTACAGGAAAAGCGGGGGGATCTTACACGCGGGAGCCGCCGCCCGCGTCCGGCGCCGCGGTCAGGGGTGCGGCTTGGAGGGCGGCGCGTTCGCCTTCTCCCTCGCCGCCTGGATCTGCGGCAGCAGGATGTCCTTCACGTAGCGCCAATTCGGCTCGATGTTGAGGGCGGCGTGGGCGTAGTGATCGGCGGCGTCCGGGTTGGGGGGCTTCGCGCTGAGCCGGGCGAGCGTCAGGCCGAGGAGGAGCTCGGCCTCTCCCCAGGCCGGGTCCGCCGCGTCGGCGATCGTCTGCTTGCGCGCCCAGTCCAGGCCCTCGCGAAACGACTGGACGGCCTTCTCCGCGCCGCCGCCCTGCTTGACCGGCGTGTCCCCTTTCACGTTCCCGAAGACCCAGGCCAGGCGCGCGTTCTGCGGCGCCTCCTTCTGGGCGTCGGCGAGCAGATCCCAGAGGCGCTTGTACTCGCGCGGGCGCTCCGAGGCCGGGAGCGTCACGGCGAGGCTCTCGAGGCAGGCGAGCCGCGCGATAGGCGCCTCGACGAACGGCGGGTCGAGCTTCGCGGACTGCTCGAACTCCTCGACCGCACCGCGAAGGGATTCCTCGATCTCGGCCCACGTCATGCCGCCGGCGTCGCCCTCGACGATCCCGTTCCAGCCGTTCCGCCACAGCCCGAAGCCGCGCCAGTACCGCGCGCGCGAGGCGAGCGTCGCGTCGGCGTCGCCCTCTGCCTTCGTCAAAGGAGTCATCTCCTCGAGGAGCGCCTCGAGCTTCTCGCGGTCGTCCGCGTAGGCGGCCCGGCGGATCGCGGCGGCGATCCGGACCAGGGCGTCGTGCGGCGTCTCGGGCGGCGGCGCCGGAACGGCCGGAGTCGGCCCCGTTCCCGCGCAGGAGAGGAGCGCCAGACAGGCGGAAATGACCAACGCGGCGGCGACGTTGCAGAAAGCGGCACCCACAGCCATGCGCAAGCGACGGAATTCGGCACCGTGTCCTTTTGCCTCGCGGGGCAATTCGAAGAAACGAAACCAGTTGGCGCCGCCGCGATGTGGCGCTTGATTTGCTCGACGGAAACTGGAAACTAAGGACGCCAAGTGTTCCGCCCCAGGTCTCTCCGGTCGCTCGAAAGCCTCGGCTGGCTGCGCGGGCCGAAACTCTGGATTCTCATCGCGGCGGCCTCCGGCGCTCTGCGGTGCGCGACCGCGAAACCGACGCCCTATCCCAGCCCCGAGATTCGCCCCATCGAGGAGCGCCGTCCGATTCCCGCCGGCGACGGCTGGTCGAGCGCGGTCGAGTTCCGCAAGTTTCTGATCAAGCTGCCCGACGACCACGTCATCGGCGCGCTCCAGGTCGGCCGCGAGTGCACCGGCCGCGAGCCGCTCACCTGGAAGATCGGACGCGACAGCACGGTCACCCAGGACTTCGGCGCGCTGCTCCTCGAGGAGGTCGCCTCGGCGGGCTACGGCGTCGTCGGCAAGGGCGACGTCCTGTTCGAGGACTCCCACGAGAAGAAGGCCGACTACGTCGTCGCGGGGATCATCCGCGACGTGCACGCCAACGTCTGTTACGCCGACCCCAAGAAGAGCCTCGCGACGGCCGAGGCGTCGCTCGTCATCGACTGGCAGGTCTACTCGTACCGCGCACGCGACGTCGCGTTTCGCCTGACCACGGAAGGCTCGAGCCTCTTCCTGCGCCCGCAGCCCGAGCCCGGCGCCGACGCGATCTCGCGGGCCGTCGTGGCCGCCTCGCGCAACCTCCTCGCCGAGCCCCGCTTCCACGAGCTTCTGGCCGGCAACGGCGTGGACCGCAATCCCCAGCCGCGCGCGCCCATCGCGATCGCCTACGAGACGGTGCCGAAGAAGCCGTCGAAGAGCGCCGAGTCGCTGGTGGCCGACTCGCGGATGGCGGTCGTCACGGTGTTCGCGGGCGACTCCATGGGCTCGGGCTTCCTGATCTCGCGCGACGGCTACCTCCTGACGGACGAGCACGTCGTGGGGACCTCCCGCTACGTCCGGGTGAAGTTCGTGACCGGGCGCGAGGCCAACGGCGAGGTCGTGCGCGCGGACCGCAAGCGCGACGTCGCGCTGGTCAAGCTCGAGGGCGACGTCTATCCCTACCTGCCGCTCGGCGAGTCGAGCCGCGTCCAGCCCGGGGCCGACGTCTTCGCGATCGGCACTCCGCTCGAGGAGACGTTCGGGCAGACCGTCACGAAGGGCATCGTCAGCGGCTACGGCGAGGAGGACGGGCAGCGGATCCTCCGCAGCGACGTCAACATCCAGAAGGGCAACAGCGGCGGGCCGCTGCTCGACCGCTCCGGCGTCGTCGTGGGGCTGTCCGTCAACGCCTACACGCTGCTGCCCGACGGGATCGGCATCGGCCTGAACGGCTTCATCCCGATCGAGGAGGCCCTTCACGCCCTGACGATTCAGCGCGAGGCTCCGGAGCCGCCCCCGGGTGCCGCGCCGGGCCCGGGCGGCCTCTCCAGGTAGCGCCGCGCCTCGGCCAGCTCCGGGCGCGAGGACCCCGCGACACACTGCGCCACGAGCTGCGCGTACAGCGCGCGGGCGCGCTCCGGTTTTCCCGAGAGCTCGGCGGCGCGCGCCGCGCCGTAGAGACCGTCGAAGCGGTTGGGAGCCTGGCGGAGGGACGCCTCGTACTCGTCGAGCGCGTCGGCCGGACGCCCCGCCTCGAGCAGCAGGTCGCCGAGAAGCTCGCGCGCCGGAAGGACCGCGCCGGGCGTGACGGGATGCTTGCCGGTCTTGTCCTCGAGGTCGGCGGCCGCGCGCGCCGTCGACAGCGCCTCGTCGCGCCGCCCGTCCGCCCACGCCAGCCACGCCGCGGCGGCCAGCCGCTGCGATTCGACCTGCGACGTCCAGTCGTAGGGGCCGGGGATGGGCGACTTCTCCAGCTGCGCGTGGATCTTCTCCACCTCGGCCATGGCGGCGCGCGCCGTCTCCCTGTCCCCGCTCCGCGCGGCGCCGAGCGCCCGCGCGAACTGGGTCGTCGCGGGAACGTACGCGAACCGATCCCAGGGCAGCTCGGCCGACGGAGGAGTCAGGGCCGCCGCTCCCTTCCAGTCGCGGCGCTCCAGAGTCCACCGCGCGGGGATCGCCGCCAGCGAGAAGGCGGCCGCGAACTGGGCCTCGTCGAACGTCTTCGCCCTCGCGGCCTCCTCCATGACGCGGCGCGCGCTCTCCAGGTCGCCGATCTGAAGGTACGCGTACTCCAGGTAGTCGAGCGCGTGCAGCGTGTCGAAGGACGCGGCGCCGGGATGCCGCTTCGCCACCAGGCGCCGGCCGGCCTCGGCCGAGTCGAGGTTCGAGGCGATCGACTCCTGCCACAGGCCGAGTCGCGTGAAGATGTGAGAGGGCATGTGAAGCGCGTGCGGTGAGGACGGCGCGATCTTCGCGTACGCGCGCGCCGCGGGGAGCGCGTCGGCCGCGAGCGGCGGGTAGTCGAACGCGTGGATCATGTAGTGCGCGATGCCCGGATGCTGCGGCTCCGCGGGCAGCAGCCCGTTGAGGATCGCGGCCGCCTTCTTCTGGCTGGCGAAGGTCGGGTCGGCCGGCGGCGCCGAGCCGAGGAGCGCGAGCGCGTAGAAGATCGCCGCCTCGTGGTCCTCGGGGAAACGCCGGGAGAGCTTCTCCATGGCGTCGCGGTACGCCACGGCGCGCGCGTGGTGGTCGAGGCGCTGCTCGTGGCTGTAGAACGCGGCGATGGCGTCGATGTAGCCCTTCTCGCGCTCGGTCCTGGCGCCGAGGTCGAGCGCCTTCGCGGAGGCCGCCTTGCCCGCGGCCAGCTCGGCCGGGCTCGGCGGCGCCCAGATCGGGTGGTACTCCGTCATCGCGATGCCCCACTGCGCCATGCCGCACGCCGGATCCTTCGTCGCGACCTCCTCGAACGCGAGGCGCGACTCCTCGTAGCCGAACGAGTGGAGGAGCGCGACCGCGCGCGTGAAGTCGCCGGAGACCGCCGCGGCGCACGAAGTCGGGAAGTGCACGGTGCCGAGCGTCTCGGTCTCGCCGTGGGCGTGCACGTGGTCCTCCTGGCCGAGTCCGGCCGAAGCCGGAAGCCAGGCGAGCACGAGCGCGAGCCTCGAGGCGAGACGGTGAAGTCTCATCGCCAGTCTCGCGATCCTATCGAAGTGCGGCGGTCCGGATCTTGCACCCCCCGGGAATCCGGAGGTGGTGTGGGGGAGCGGCGGAAAGACGGCTTCAATCGACGCGTCTTCCTCGAGGTCTCGCTCGGCGGTCTCGCCGCGGCGAGGCTCGCGACGGTCCGGCTCCCGGTCGCGCGGCGCGCGCCGGCCGAGACGGCGGCTCCGGGCACGGTGCCCGTGACGCTGCACGTCAACGGCACCGAGAGGCGGCTGAACGTGGATCCCCGGACGACGGTGCTCGAGGCGCTGCGGGGGAACCTGGGCCTCACCGGGACGAAGGAGGGCTGCGACCACGGCCAGTGCGGCGCCTGCACCGTCCTGATCGACGGGCGCCGCGTGCTCTCGTGCATGACGCTGACCGTCGCGGCCGGCGGTCACTCCGTGACGACGATCGAGGGCCTCGCCTCGGCCGGCGAGCTCCACCCGGTCCAGGCCGCCTTCCTCGAGCACGACGGGTTCCAGTGCGGCTATTGCACGCCGGGCCAGATCGTGTCCGCGGTCGGGCTGCTCGCGGAGGGCTGCCCCTCGGACGACGCCTCGATCCGCGAGTGCATGAGCGGCAACATCTGCCGCTGCGGCGCCTACCCGAACATCGTGGCGGCGATCCAGACCGCGCGCGGCAAGGTCGCGACCGTGAGGCTCAAGGACGCGAAGAGCGGGAAGAGGCCCGGGTCGTGATCCCCTTCGGCTACTCCCGTTCGACTTCGGCCGCGGGCGCGGTCTCCGACGTCGCGAAGGACCCGCTGGCCGCGTTCCTCGCGGGCGGCACGACGCTCGTCGACCTCATGCAGCTCGAGGTCATGAGCCCGTCCCGCCTCGTCGACGTGAACGCCTTGCCGCTCGCGCGCATCGAGCCGACGGCGGACGGCGGCGTCCGGATCGGCGCGCTGGTTCGCAACAGCGACCTGGCGAACGACGGGACGATCCGCGCGCGCTATCCGGTCCTCTCGGAGGCGATCCTCTCGGGGGCGAGCGCCCAGATCCGCAACATGGCGACGACGTCCGGGAACCTCCTGCAGCGCACGCGCTGCTACTACTTCCGCGACGTCGACTCGGCCTGCAACAAGCGCCAGCCGGGCTCGGGCTGCGCCGCGATCGACGGATTCAACCGGATCCACGCGGTGCTCGGCGGGAGCGCGAAGTGCATCGCGGCGTTTCCGGGCGACATGCCGGTCGCGCTCGCCGCGCTCGACGCCGTCGTGCGGACGCGACGCGCCGGCGGCGGCGAACGGGCCGTCCCGCTCGCCGATTTCTACGTCGGGTACGGCGAGGACCCGGCGCGGGAGAACGTGCTCGAGCACGGAGAGCTGATCACCGCGGTGGATCTGCCCCCGACGCGCTGGTTCGCGCGCTCGCACTACCTGAAGGTGCGCGACCGGGCGAGCTACGAGTTCGCGCTCGTCTCGGCCGCGGTGGCGCTCGACCTGGCCGACGGGCGCATGCGCGACGCGCGCGTCGCCCTGGGTGGCGTCGGCACGAAGCCCTGGCGGGCGCACGCGGCTGAGGCGGCGCTACGGGGCCAGCCGCTCGACGAGCAGACCACCGCCGCGGCGGCGGAGG
>DASXAG010000082.1:0-21243 GCA_036406835.1 Thermoanaerobaculia bacterium | reverse complement strand
TGGCGAGGCCCGAGAAGTCCTGGACCGACTCCCCCGCGTAGCCCTTGCTCTCGAGGAAGATCACGAGGGTGAACGCGCCGAAGTTCATGAACGTGTAGGCGAGCAGGTAGATCAGGATCCCCCACAGCCCCCACTCCGTGCGGAAGCCGAGGACGCCGAGCAGCGCGTAGCCCGCGTTGGCGATCGACGAGTAGGCCAGCATCCGCTTGACGTTGGTCTGGAGGAGCGCGGCGATGTTGCCCAGCACCATCGTCGCGGCCGAGACGAGCGCGACGATCAGCCCCCAGTCCGCGTGGAACTTGGGGAACGCGACGTAGAAGATCCGCGCGAGGATGCCGTATGCGGCGACCTTCGGCCCGACCGAGAAGAACGCCGTGACCGGGGTCGGCGAGCCCTCGTAGACGTCGGGCGTCCACACGTGGAAGGGCACGGCGGCGATCTTGAAGAGCAGCCCCGCCAGGATCAGCAGGATCCCGAGCATCAGCAGGTTCGACCGCTCGGCCGAGGCGAGGATCTTCGCGAGCTCGGGAAGTCCCATCACCTTCTCGAGCCCGTAGACCAGCGAGAGGCCGTACAGCAGCACGCCCGAGGAGAAGGCTCCCAGCACGAAGTACTTGAGCGCCGCCTCCGTCGACTTGACCTCGGCCTTGAAGTACCCCGCCAGGATGTAGGACGCGAGCGCCATGAGCTCGAGCGCCACGTAGATCGAGATCAGGTTGTTCCCGGAGACCATGAAGAGCATCCCGACGCCGGCGAAGAGCAGGAGCGCGTAGTACTCGCCGCCGGGGTACGGCGCCGCGCCGACGAAGCGGACGGACGCGAGGATCGTCAGCAGGAGCGAGAGCAGGATCAGGCCCTTGAAGAACAACGCGAAGTTGTCGACGACGAACGCGCCTCCCAGAATCGGCGTCGCCCGGTCGGGCCGCATGGCCACGAAGGCCACCAGGATCCCGGTCACGACGACCGACAGGATCGCGACGAAGCCCAGGAACTCCTCCTTCGCCTTTCCGAACGCCACGGCGAGGAGCAGCATGAGCAGCCCCGCCGCCGTCAGGAAGATCTCCGGCGACAGGAGAAGCCAGTCCGAGGGCTTGACGGCGAAGCTCATGGAGCGGCCGCTCCCGCCGCCGGCTGCACCGTGGGCGCCTCGGGCCGGGAGGCCATCGCCGGCGCCTCGGCCGTCGGGCCGCCCACCGCCTGCACGATCTTCTCGGAGGGCCGGCGGATGACCTCGAAGATCGGCCGCGGATAGAGGCCGATCCAGAGGGCCAGGATCACGAGCGGCAGGAGGACGAGCTGCTCGCGCAGCGTCAGGTCGTGGAGCTCCTTGTTCTTGGGGTTCGTGACCTCGCCGAAGAAGATGCGCTGGTAGAGCCACAGCAGGTACGCGGCGCCCAGGACGATCCCGGTGGCCGCGAAGAACGCCCACCAGAAATTCCGCGCGAACGCGCCCTGGAGGATCGGGAACTCGCCCATGAACCCGTTCAGAAGCGGCAGGCCCATCGACGACAGCGCCATGATGAGGAAGTAGGTCGCATACAGCGGCATCGGCTTGGCGAGGCCGCCGTACTCCGAGATCTGGCGCGTGTGACGGCGCTCGTAGATGACGCCCACGAGGAGGAAGAGCCCGCCCGTCGAGATGCCGTGGTTGACCATCTGCAGGATGCCGCCCTGGACGCCCGCCATGTTGAGCGCGAAGACTCCGAGCATCACGAACCCGAGGTGCGAGACCGAGGAGTAGGCGATCAGCCGCTTCATGTCCTTCTGCACGAGGGTCACCATCGCGCCGTAGACGATGCCGACGATCGCGAGAAACACCATGAGCTTCAGGACCCAGCCCGTCTGGATCGCCTGCGGGAACATCGGCAGCGAGAAGCGCACGAAGCCGTAGGTGCCCATCTTCAGCAGGATGGCCGCCAGGATGACGGAGCCCGCGGTCGGCGCCTCGGTATGGGCGTCGGGCAGCCAGGTGTGGAACGGGAACATCGGGACCTTGATCGCGAAGCCCAGGAAGAAGGCGAAGAAGAGCCAGACCTGGAGCTCCACCGGCATCCCGGCCGCGACCGCGGTCAGCTTCTCGATCGAGAAGGTCGGCGGGTTGCCCAGGCCCTTGTACCCGAGGAATCCGGACGTGTTGTAGAAGTAGAGCGCGATGATGCCGAGGAACATCAGCACGGACCCGGCGAGCGTGTAGAGGAAGAACTTGATCGCCGCGTAGAGCCGCCGGTCCCCTCCCCACACGCCGATCAGGAAGTACATCGGCACGAGCATCACTTCCCAGAAGACGTAGAAGAGGAAGAGGTCCAGGCAGCAGAACGTGCCGAGCATGAACGTCTGCAGGAGCAGCAGGAGGACGTAGTACTCCTTCTGCCGGTCCGTGATCGCCGAGTAGGAGCACACCACCGCGATCACGCCCATGAGCGTCGTCAGCAGCATCAGGACGAGCGAGATCCCGTCGATGCCGAAGTGGTAGTTGACGCCGAGGGACGGGATCCAGGACGCCTTCTCGACGAACTGGTAGCCGTCCTGCCCGCGCTGGAACGCCCACCAGAGCGGCAGCGACACCACGAAGTCGATCGCGACGACCAGCGTCGCGAAGGCCTTGATCGTCCCCGTCTTCTCCTTGGGGATCAGGAAGATCACTGCGAGCGCCCCGAGGAGCGGGATGTAGGTGACGATCGAGAGGATCGGGAGTTGTGCGAAAGAGTTCATTACGGCCTCGTTATCCTCGAGCTCACAGCTCACAGCTCACGGCGGACAGCCAGACGGCGGACTTGGCCTGCGTGGCTGTTAGCTGAAAGCTGTGAGCTGTAAGCTCCATTCTTGACCGCCTCACCGAAACAACAGGTACACAGCGACTAGACAAAACAGTCCGCCCCCCATCACGAGCGCGTAGTTCTGGACGCGCCCGGTCTGAGCCCGGCGGAAGAGCTGGAACAGGGCGGCCATCGTGTTCGCGAAGCCGTTCACGAGGCCGTCCACGACGTACTGGTCGAAGATCGCCGCCACCCACGACGCGCCCTTGGTCACGGCGGCGGCGCCGTTGGGGATCAGGTCCACGAGGTTCGCGTCCACGTCCCAGAGCGCGCGGCCGCCCCCGAGCGCGACGCCCTGGACGAAGACGCGCTCGTAGACCTCGTCGACGTAGTACTTGTTCGCGAGCGTCCGGTAAACGCCGGGGAACTGCTCGGCGAGGTGATGCGGCGTGCTCCCCTTCCCCTTCACGTACCACGTCCAGGCGAGGAGGATGCCGATCGCGGCCACGGTCGAGGCCGCCGCCATGAGGGCGAGCTCGACCGACAGTGGCGCGTGGTGGACGGCCTCGGCCAGTCCCCGGATCGGGAGCCGGATCGGCGCCAGGAACTCCCCGATCTTGTCGCCGTGCTCGATGATCGGCACGCCGACGTAGCCGCTGACGATCGAGAGAAACGCGAGCACCATGAGCGGCACCGTCATCGAGGGCGGCGACTCGTGGACGTGGGCCTCCTGGTCGGAGGTGCCGCGGAAGGTCCCCCAGAAGGTCAGCGCGACGAGGCGGAACATGTAGAACGCGGTCATTCCCGCCGTGAACAGGGCGACCGCGTAGAGGATCTTGGGCAGGAACGGGTGTCCCGCGAACTCGTGGTGGAAGACGGCCGCCTTGATCGCGTCCTTCGAGAAGAACGCCGCGAGGAACGGCACGCCCGCGATCGTCAGGCTCGCGATGAGGAAGGTCCAGTACGTCTTCGGGATCTTCCGCGCGAGCCCGCCCATCTTGCGGATGTCCTGTTCGCCGCCGAGCGCGTGGATGACCGAGCCGGCGCCGAGGAACAGGCACGCCTTGAAGAACGCGTGCGTCGTGACGTGGAACATGCCCTCGGTGAACGCGCCCACGCCGCAGGCGAGGAACATGTACCCGAGCTGCGACACCGTCGAGTACGCCAGGACCTTCTTGATGTCGTTCTGGACGAGGCCGATCGTGGCCGCGAAGAGCGCGGTGAACGCGCCGACGCACGCGACGACGATCATGGCCTGCGGCGCGAGGCGGAAGAAGACGTTGCAGCGCGCGACCATGTAGACGCCCGCCGTCACCATCGTGGCCGCGTGGATCAGCGCGGAGACGGGCGTCGGGCCCGCCATCGCGTCGGGAAGCCAGACGTACAGGGGGAACTGCGCCGACTTGCCGCACGCGCCGACGAAGAGGAGGAGGCAGATCAGCGTCATGTAAGGCGCGTAGGGAACCGGGTTCGCCGCCGCGGTCGTGAAGACCTTCTGGAAGTCGAGCGAGCCGAACAGCGCGAACACGCCGAAGATCCCGAGGATGAACCCGAAGTCGCCGATGCGGTTGACGACGAACGCCTTCTTGCCGGCGTCCGCCGCGAATTTCTTGTGGTAGTCGTAGCCGATCAGCAGGTACGAGCAGAGCCCCACGCCCTCCCACCCCACGAAGAGCAGCAGGAAGTTCGCGCCCAGGACGAGCACCAGCATCGCGAACATGAAGAGGTTCAGGTAGGCGAAGTAGCGCCCGTAGCCGCGGTCGTGCCCCATGTAGCCGACGGAGTAGAGGTGGATGAGGAACCCGACGAAGGTCACGAAGCCGAGCATCAGCGCGGACAGCGAGTCGATGCGGAACGCCGCGTCCACGAACCACTCGCCCACTCCGCCCGGCACCTGGCCCACGGCCTGGTTCACGCCGAGCGGGATCCATCGGTAGAGCACCTTCGTGAAGGACGCGCCCTCGGCGAACTTCGAGAGGCCGATGTCGAAGATCGCGCCGAACGCGAAGAGCATCGACAGGAACACGCTCCCCGGCCCCACGATCGAGTGCAGCGCGGCGAAGCGCGGGTGGACCTCGGCATGCTCGTGCGCATGAGCCGTCGGATGCGCCGGCGAGTGCGCCGACTCGGCCGCCGGCTGGCCGTGCCCATGATCGCCTCCCCCGGCCGGGCGGGGCGGCCGGTTGCCGAAGAGATAGACGAGCCCGTTGATCAGGAATCCCGCGAGCGGGAACAACGGGATCAACCAGATCAGCTCTCGCATCGCTCCCAGTCAGCCTCGCATCGTCGACGCCTCTTCGACGTTCAGCGTCTTGCGCTGGCGGAAGAGGGAAATGGTCAAGGCGAGGCCGATCGCCGCCTCGCCCGCCGCGATCGTGATCACGAAGACGGAGAACACCTGCCCGGTCAGATCCGACAGCCTCCGCGAGAAGGCGACCAGGTTGAGGTTCACGGCGTTGAGCATCAGCTCGATCGACATCAGCACGGTCAGGAAATTGCGGCGCACGAGGACGCCGAAGAAGCCGATCGCGAAGAGCAGCAGGCTCACGACGAGGTAGTGGTTGATCGTGATCGTCATGCCCGTCGCCTCAGTCCATCTTTTCGAGCGAGCGCTTCCCGAGCACGACCGCGCCGATCATGGCCACGAGCAGGAACACCGAGGCGACCTCGAAGGGCACCAGGTAGTCGCGGAAGAGCACCCACGACACGGCCTCGGTGTTGCCGACCGCGTGGGTGCCGATCGTGCGGAAGGCCTCCGGGTTCTGCGGCACGTCCGGGAACTTCTCGGTCCACAGGATGTAGAGGAACGGCAGGAGGAAGATCGGGAAGAGGACGAGCGCGACGTCCCACTGGTGCTGGAACGTCTTTCCCTCCCGGGCCGTCCGCGGGTTGACCAGCATCACGACGAACAGGAAGAGCACCATGATCCCGCCCGCGTAGACCAGGATCTGGACGGCCCCGACGAACTCCGCCTGCTGGAGGATGAAAATGCAGGCGACCAGCAGGAACGAGAGCAGCAGGTACAGCGCCGAGTGGACGGGGCTCTTCGACACCACGACGGCGATCGCCGACATCAGCGCGAAGACCGAGAAGACGACGAAGAGCACGCCCGCCGTGCCGGTGAGGAGCGCGTCGCCGGCCACGGCCGCCCTAGCCCCGCTCCACGACGGTGAACGGCTTCACGTTGGCCGCCTCGCGCCAGTCGACCAGCTTGCGGATGTCGAGGTAGAGCGACTCGTTGCGGTCGTACGCGGCCATCTCGTACGTCTTCGTCGTCAGCCAGATCGACTTGGGCACCGTCGGGCAGGCCTCCTCGCAGAGCTGGCAGAACATGCAGCGCTTGAGGTCCACGTCGAAGCGGTCCAGCACCTTCTCCGACTTGCCCACCTCGTTCTTCTCGTTGTGCCAGTCGATGTAGATGATGTTGATCGGACACTCGATCGCGCAGAGCGTGCACTTGATGCAGCGCTCCTCGTCCAGCCGGAACATGCCGCGGAAGCGGTCCGACGGCAGCTTCTTCTGCTCGGGGTACTCGATCGTGACCTTCTTCTTGACCAGGTGGCGTCCCGTGACCGAGAGCCCGTCGAAGAGGTCCAGCAGGAGGATCTTGTCGAGCCACTTCTTCAGCGCCATCGCCGGTTAGCCCTCCACCGCGTGCGGCGTCGCCGCGAGACGATCGCGGCGCGCCAGCGCGCGCCGGAGTCGCGAAAGCAGGAACAGCACCGCGAAGCAGCCGCCGAAGATCCAGGCGAGCCAGACGAGGCCGGTCGTGCGGCCCGGAAAGAGCAGGATGGCCGCCGCGACCGCCAGGATGTTCGCGAGCGACAGCGGGATCAGCCACTTCCACCCGAGCGCCATCAGCTGGTCGAAGCGGTAGCGCGGGAAGGTCGAGCGGAACCAGATGTAGCAGAAGAGGAAGACCGCGACCTTCGCGAGGAACCAGACCGCCGGCGGAATCACGGAGAGGAAGCGCAGCGCCGCGACGTGCGGGAAGGGCGCCAGCCAGCCGCCGAAGAAGACGGTGACGGCGACGCACGAGATGATGATCATCGCCGTGTACTCGCCCAGGAAGAAGAACGCGAACTTGACGCCGGAGTACTCGGTGTTGAAGCCGGAGACCAGCTCCGACTCCGCCTCCGGCAGGTCGAAGGGGTTGCGATTGGTCTCGGCGATCCCCGACACGAAGTAGATGAAGAACGCGACCAGCCCGGGGAACACGAACCAGAGGTGGGTGGCGTCCTGGCGCCGCACGATCTCGGGCAGCGAGAGCGAGCGGGTCATCAAAAGGACCGAAACCAGCGCGAGGCCCATCGGGACCTCGTAGGACACGAGCTGGGCGGCCGACCGCAGCCCGCCCAGGAGCGAGTACTTGTTGTTGGACGACCAGCCGCCGAGGATGATCCCGTAGACCCCGATCGACGTGATCGCCAGCAGGAACAGGAGCCCCACGTTGATGTCGGCGACCCACAGCGGGACCATCGCCTTGCCGATCTTCACCGGAGGACCGAAGGGGATCACCGCCAGCGCGGTCAGGGCCGGGATGACGGCGAGCACCGGCGAGAGGAAGTAGACAGCGCGCTCCGCCTTCGCGGGAGTGATGTCCTCCTTGGTCACGAGCTTGACGAGGTCGGCCACGCCCTGGAGGACGCCCTGCGGGCCGACGCGGTTGGGACCGAGACGCGCCTGCATGAAGCCCATGAGGCGCCGCTCCGCCAGGACCACGACGAAGCCGACGATCGCCGGCACCGTGGCGACGAGGAGCACGACCTTCGCGTAGGTCCAGAACTCGGCCGGCAGCGTCACCGGTCCACCTCGCCGAGGACGATGTCGATCGTCCCGATGAGGGCCACGAGGTCCGAGACGAGGTGCCCCTTCGCCAGCCGCGGCAAAGCCTGCAGGTTGATGAACGAGGGCGGCCGCACGTGCATCCGGTACGGGCGGTTGGACCCGTTCGACACGCAGTAGAAGCCGAGCTCCCCCTTCGGCGACTCGATCGACGCGTAGACCTCCTCGGCCACGGGCTTGATGACGCGCGGGACCTTGCCCCGGATCTCGCCCGGCTCGAGCCTCTCGAGGCACTGCCGGACGATGCGCGCGCTCTGCCGCATCTCCTGGACGCGCACGATGTAGCGGTCGTACGTGTCCCCGCCCTGCCGGGTCGGGACGACGAAGTCGAGCTCGTCGTAGCACTCGTAGGGCTGGGCGCGGCGCAGGTCCCACTCCTTGCCGGAGGCGCGGAGGATGGGCCCGGTCAGGCCCCACTCGATGCACTCCTCCGCGGAGATCACGCCGACGCCGACCGTCCGCAGCTTCCAGATCCGGTTGTCGGTCAGGAGCTGCTCGTACTCGTCGATGCGCGCGGGCAGGTCGTCGATGAACTCGAGCAACCGCTCGGTCCAGCCGGGGGTCAGGTCGAACGGCAGCCCGCCGATCCGCATGCAGTTGAGCGTCAGGCGCGCGCCGCAGTACTCCTCGAAGAAGTCCAGGATCTGCTCGCGCTCGCGGAACGCGTACCAGAACGGCGTGACCGCGCCGAGATCGATCCCGGAGGTCCCCAGCCACACGAGGTGGGAGGAGATGCGCTGCAGCTCGTCGAGGATCACGCGGATCAGCTGCGCGCGGCGCGGGACCTCGACGCCGAGGAGCTTCTCGATCGTCAGGCAGAACGCGTGGTTGTTGGTCGCGGCGGCGATGTAGTCCATGCGGTCCGTGTGCGGGATCCCCATGGGATACGTCTCGGTCTCGAAGAGCTTCTCCGTGCCGCGGTGGAGATAGCCCACGTCGGGCTTCGCCTCCAGGATCTTCTCGCCGTCGACCTTGAGCACCAGGCGCAGCACGCCGTGGGTCGACGGATGCTGCGGGCCGAAGTTCAGCTCCATCTCCTGGACGTCGAAGAGCGTGTGGGGCTCGCCCGGCTTGCCGTGTTCCTGTTCGCTCACGACACGACCTTCCGGTTCGGATCGTTCTTCGACGGTCCGCCGCCTTCCGGCCATTCCTCCGGGTAGATCGCGGCGCCCGTGTCCACGCCCTCGAGCGGGAAGTCCTTGCGCAGCGGATACCCGTTGAAGCCGTCCCAGGTCAGGATCCGCCGCAGGTCGGGGTGCCCGGCGAAGCGGATCCCGAACATGTCGAAAGTCTCGCGCTCGCACCAGTTGGCGGTCAGGAAGATCTCCGCGATCGAGGGCACCTCTTCCCCGTCGGCCGCCCCGCACTTCACGCGGATGCGGTCGTTCTTGGAGAAGGAATAGAAGTGGTAGACGAGGTCGAATCGCGGCGCGCGGGTCTTCCAGTCGACCGCGGTCACGTCGACGCAGTACTTGAAGTCCTCCGCGTCCTTGAGGTGGCGGGCGACCCGGGCGATCGACTCGCGGGACACCACGACCGTGACCTGCTTCGCGAACTCCTTGGCGGAGACGACCGAGCCCGGCACCGCGGCCGCGATCGAGCGGACCCAGGCGTGGCCGGCGGCGTCAACCGCCTCGACCTTGGGCTTCGCCGCTTCCTTCGGCTTCTCCGCGGGAGGGCGGACTTGATCGTCCGCCAATCAGGACGCCTTCCGGATGACCTTCATCCGGTCGATCTTCTTCTGGAGGGCCATGATCCCGTAGATCAGCGCCTCGGGCCGAGGGGGGCAGCCGGGCACGTACACGTCGACCGGCACGATGCGGTCGACGCCCTGCGTCACGGCGTAGGTCCGGTACGGGCCGCCGCAGGTCGCGCAGGAGCCCATCGCGATGACCCACTTGGGGTCGGGCATCTGGTCGTAGAGCCGCTTGACGATCGGGGCCATCTTCTCGACGACGGTGCCGGCCACGATCATCAGGTCGGACTGCCGCGGCGTCCCTCGGAAGACCTCCGCGCCGAAGCGGGAGAGGTCGTGCCGGGCGTCCATGACGGCCATCATCTCGATGGCGCAGCACGCCAGGCCGAACTGCATGGGCCAGATCGACGAGCGGCGGGCCCAGTTGATGACCGAGTCGACCGTGGTCGTCACGACGTTGTCCTCGAAGCGGTTGTCGATCAATCCCATGCGTTTCCCTTGCGCCTAGGCCCAGTCCAGCGCCTTGCGCTTCCAGCAGTACAGGTAGCCCACGACGAGGATCGCCAGGAACACCAGCATCTCGAGCAGGCCGAACAGCCGCAGCTTATGGAAGAGGATGGCCCAGGGGAACAGGAAGATGGTCTCGACGTCGAACACCACGAAGAGGACGGCGATCAGGAAGTAGCGGACCGAGAATCGGGTGTCGAAGGCCGAGGTCGACGGCTCGACCCCGCACTCGTACGGCTCGAGCTTCGCCGGATTGGGCCTCCGGCTCTGAACCGCACGCGCGGCGATGATCGTCCCCAGCGGCAGGGCCGCGGAGAGCACCGCAAAAATCAGTATGGGGAAGTATTGACCCACCGGTGGGGCATTCTATCGGAGGGGAAAGGTCCTGTCATCAGCCGTCATCCCGAGCGCAGCGAAGCATTGTCATCCCGATCCCGAGCGCAGCGAGGGAGAGGGATCCCTTTCGAGTCACAGCATCACTTGAAAGGGGTCCCTCGTCGCTGCACTCCTCGGGATGACACCGTGAGTCAGATCGTCTTCGTTCCCCCGGCGATCCCCTTCGACTGAACGAGCACCGAGATCTCCTCGCCCATCCCGCCCGGATCCACGAGGCGATACACGCGCCACTTCTCCGCGTCGTTGGCGGCGAAGTCGAAGACCCCGGACTCCGACAGGAAGATGCCCTGCCGCACCAGACGCTCGACGCGCAGGCCCTCGGCGTCCCCCGCGCGCAGGAGAAGGTCCCAGTTCACGTGCGCCGTCAGGTCCTGCGTTCCCGGCGCGGCGAGCGGATCGCCGCCCTGGCGCCCGCCCGCGTGGACGGCGAGCGTTCCGTTGGGCCGCGCGAAGGGATGGTAGAGCACGCGCGCGGGATGCCCGTAGTCGACCGTCACGATCCAGCCGCTCGCGAGGGCGCGGCCCAGGCGGCGGTGGAGCGCCTCGGCGCCGAGGGCGACCTCGCCGGTCTGGCCGGGCTGGAGCGCCACGCCGAGGCTCTCGAGGTGCGCGGCGAGGGCCGGCCCGGGATCGGCCGGGACCCACGCGAAGCCGTTCCCCGACTCGGCGGCCCGCACGCGCAGCTCGCGGAGCCCCTCGGGCGTCCCCGTCACGCGCGACACCGGAAGCGCGTCGAAGAGCTCGTTCGAGAAGATCCATCCCGTCACGGAGCCCTCCGCCAGCTCGTCCGCGGCGGAGAGGACGCGCGGCGCCGGAGCGATCCCGCGCGCCGCGATCGCCTCGCGGCCCGCGGCCGACTTTTCGACCGCCGTCAGGCGGACGCGCGCGTGCAGCTCCGGGTCCATGCGCTCGAGCCACCGCGTGAAGTCCGCCAGGAAGCTCCCGTCGCCGGCGCCGACCTCGACGAAATCCAGAGGGCCCGAGCGGAGACGGTCGGTGTCGATCGCGAAGAGCCGCGCCAGCGTTCCCGCGAACGCCGGCGAGAGGTGCGGCGAGGTCACGAAGTCGCCGCCCTCTCCGATCGACGCGCCGCGGGCGTAGTAGCCCTCGTCGGGATCGTTCAGCGCGGCGTCCATGAAGTCGGCGAAGGAGATCGGCCCTTCGCGCGCGATGCGCTCGCGGAGGCGATCGGAGAGAGACACGCGGCGCAGTCTATAGTCTCGCGATGGTTTCGCCGCGCTCGCGGAAAGGCGCGCTTCGGCTCACGCTGCGGCTCCTGCCGTGGATCCTCCCGCTCCTTCCCGCGGCGGGATGCGCCTCGCGCGACCGCGGCGCGCTGCCCACGCTCCGCGACTACTCCGACGGGACGAACGAGTTCGTCGAGACGCTGCACGCGCAGTGGAAGTCGGGGCGCCTCTCCCCCGACCTCTTCGCGGCCGGCTTCCGCTGGTCCGGCCCCCTGCCCGGCGAGGGCCTCACTCCGGTGCCGTCCCGCCCGCCGCTGAGCCTGGGCGTGTACCACCCCGCGTCTCCGCCCGCGGCGACTTCCGCCGGCTTCGGCGCGCCGGTGTTCGCCTCGCGGCTCGAGGCGCTGCGGGAGGGCTTCGTCGCGCTGGGCCGGACCGAGGCCACGATCTTCGACTTCCACCGCCGGGGAGCGAAGCGCGAGCTCCTGCTCGGGCTCTTCCTCTCCGGTCAGGGCGCCGGCGGCGGGCTCCGGCAGGAGGGCGGCAAGGTTCGGGTCGTCCTCGCGCCCGATGATCGCGGCGGATGGAGGCTCGCGTCGGGCCGGACGGAGGGATGGCTCTCCGCGACAGCGACCGCGCCGCTCTACGAGAACGTCGCGGACCATGCCGGACTCACGCGCCCGCACCGCGCGTTCCTGCCGCGCGCCGGCAAGAACATCCCCATCCCGGGCGAGCACATGCCCCCCGGCGCCGCCGTGCTGGACTTCGACGGCGACGGGCGGCCCGATCTCTTCGTCCCGGGCGGCGACGGCAACCGTCTGTACCGCAACGAGGGTGACGGGACCTTCGAGGACGTCGCCGCGAAGGCCGGCGTGGCGGGATTCGAGGGGGAGGCGATCGGCGCGCTGGCGTTCGACTACGACAACGACGGGCGGCCCGACCTGTACGTGACCTATCTCTTCCGGCCCAACCGGCTGTACCACAACAGAGGCGACGGCACCTTCGAGGAGGTGGCGGAGAAGGCGGGGGTCGCCCTGAACGAGTACTGCACGTCGGCCGCGGCCATCGACTACGACCGCGACGGGAGGCCTGACCTCTACGTCCTCGTCTACGGCCATCCGGACTCGGGGCCCGATCTGCAGGCGGACAACGCGCCTCCCAACCGCCTCTTCCACAACAACGGCGACGGCACCTTCACGGACGTGACCCCGGCGTCGAAGACCGGCGACACGGGCTGGGGCCTCGCGCTCGAGGCGGCCGACCTCGACGGCGACGGCTGGCCGGACCTCTACGTCGCGAACGATTTCGGCAACAACACCTATCTCCACAACCAGGGCGACGGCACCTTCAAGAGCGTCGCGAAGCAAACGGGCGTTCGGGATCCGGGCTTCGGGATGGGAGTCGCGATCGACGACTACGACGGCGACGGCCTCCTCGACCTCTACGTCTCGAACTACTCGTTCCCGCTGAAGTGGTTCGTGCGCGATTCGCAGTACCCGATGCCGCCGTTTCCCTACTCGCTCGGGCGTCCCCTCGTGTGGCGGCGTCTCACCGCGCTCGCGCGCGGCTCCTCCCTGTTCCGCAATCTCGGCGGGAACCGCTTCGAGCGCACGTCCGACGAGGCGGACGTCTGGGACACCTCGTGGTCGTGGGGCTGCGTCTTCGTCGACGCCGACATGGACGGGCGGGCGGACCTCTTCGTCGTCAACGGGATGGTCACCGGCAAGAACGCGACCGAGCGCGAGATCGACTTCTGGAACCTGATGAGCGTCGAGTTCGAGAAGTTTCAGAAGGGCATCCCCACCGCCGACTTCGGCGAGGACTCGCTCTGGGGCCGGCCGCCCAAGCGCTTCTACCGCAACCGCGACGGCCGCCACTTCGACGAGCTCGCCGCCGTGACGGGCCTCGAATCCGACGGCAACCAGCGCGGCCTCGTCGTCGTGGACGTCGACGGGGACGGCGCGCCGGACCTCTTCGCGCCGGGCTTCCTTCAGCCGCCGGCGCTCTGGATGAACCGCAACCCGTCGCGGGCGAAGACGCTCGTCGTCCGGCTGGAGGGAGACCCTCTCGGACCCGGGCCGCACCGCTCGACGCGCGACGCGCTCGGCGCGACGGTGACGGTGGAGGCGGGCGGTCTCGCGCGCACGCAGGTCGTCGCGGCCGGCTCCTCGTTCCTCTCCTCCGGCGCGAAGGAGCTCTACTTCGGCCTCGGCGACCACGCGAGCGCGGACCGCGTCCTCGTGAAGTGGCCGTCGGGCCGCACGACCGAGCGCCGCGGCGTGCCGGCGGGAAGGCTCGTGCTCCGGGAATCGGAGGGCCCCTGAGCCGGCGTCTGTCCCGCGAGTGGACACACGTATCCCGGGGAGCGCTCTCCCTTTTTTAAAACGCGAACTCCGCCGCAAAGGCGACATGGACGACATTCGCGCGTGGTACCGTTTTCGGCGCGGTCTCCTGGGACGGGGTTCTACGTGGCGAACACCATCGGCTCCCTCATCGCCTCCGTTGAACGCGGCGACCATTCCGCGGCCGACGCGCTCTTCGCCGCCCTCTACTCGGAGCTCCACCGGCTGGCCGGCCGGCAGCTCGCGAGCGGCGGGGCCGGGCTGACGCTCGGCACCACGACGCTGCTCCACGAGGCGTACCTCAACATTTCGCGGCGCGAGGGAGCGCAGTTCCCCGACCGCGCGCGTTTCATGGCCTACGCGGCCAAGGTCATGAGGCGTCTCATCATCGACTACGCGCGCCGGCGCCAGGCGCAGAAGCGCGGCGGCGGCTTCTCCATCACGTCGCTCCTGAACGAGCCCGGCGTCGAGCCCGCCGACGCGACGGAGCTCGTCGGCATCGACGCCGCGCTCGAGGAGCTCGGGGCCGTGGACGCGTCGCTCGCGGAGCTCGTGGACCTCAAGTTCTTCGGCGGCTTCTCGTTCGAGGAGATCGCCTCGATGCGCGCCGTCTCGGAGCGCACCGTCCAGCGGCACTGGGAGAAGGCGCGCCTGTACCTCTACCAGGCGCTGCACCCGAAGAGCGCCTGATGCCCGGGCTCGACAGGGGTCGCTGGGAGGCGATCGATCCACTGCTCGACCGGGCTCTCGAGATCTCCGTGCACGAGCGCGGCGCCTGGCTCGACGCGCTGCGCGCCGAGGAGCCGGCGCTGGCCGCGGAGCTCCACGCGCTGCTCGCCCTGCGCGCGGACGCGGATCGCGACCGCTTTCTGGAATTCGTCCCGGTGCTCCCGCCCGCGTCGCTCGCGGGGCAGACGATCGGCGCCTACACGCTCGAGGAGCCGATCGGCCAGGGCGGGATGGGAGCGGTGTGGCTCGCGCGGCGGAGCGACGGCCGCTTCGAGGGCCGCGCCGCGGTGAAGCTCCTCAACCTGAGTCTGGTGGGTCAGGCCGGGGAGGAGCGCTTCCGGCGCGAGGGCACGATCCTCGCTCGGTTCACGCACCCCCACATCGCCCGACTGATCGACGCGGGCGTGTCGCGCAGCGGTCAGCCCTACCTCGTCCTCGAGCACGTCGCCGGCGAGCCGATCGACCGATTCTGCGCGGCCCACGAGCTGGGCATCGAGGAACGGCTGCGTCTGTTCCTCTCGGTCCTCGAGGCGGTCGCGCACGCGCACGCGAACCTGATCGTGCATCGCGACATCAAGCCGTCCAACGTCCTGGTGAACGACGACGGACGAGTGAAACTCCTCGACTTCGGCATCGCCAAGCTCCTGCAGGACGAGACGGCCGGCGGCGAGGTCACCGCGCTGACCCGCGATGGCGGGAGCGCGCTGACCCTCGAGTACGCGGCGCCCGAGCAGGTGACGGGCGGTGCGGTCACGACGGCCACGGACGTCTACTCGCTGGGCATCCTGCTCTACGTGCTGCTGAGCGGCCGGCATCCCGCCGAGCGGGCGCTTGGCTCGCCCGCCGATCTCCTGATGGCGATTGTCGAGGCCGAGCCCTCCCGGGTCTCCGAGAGCGCGCCGCAGGACCGCCGCCGCGTCCTCCGCGGGGACCTCGACACGATCGTCGCGAAGGCGCTCAAGAAGAACCCGGACGAGCGCTACGGCGCCGTCTCGGCGCTCGCCGACGACCTGCGACGCTTCCTCGAGAAGAAACCGATCGCCGCCCGCCGCGACTCGCTCCGCTACCGCGCGACGAAGTTCGTGCGCAGGCATTCCGGGGGCGTCGCCGTCACGGGCGTCGTGGCATTGCTGCTCGCCGGCCTGGTCGGCTTCTACACGGCGCGCCTGGCGCGTGAGCGCGACCGCGCACGGCTTCAGGCCGAAAAGGCGACGAAGGTGAGCGAGCTGCTGACCGATCTCTTCACCGGCGCGGATCCCTTTACGGAGCACCGGGACAAGGAACCGACCGTGCACGAGCTCCTCGACGCCGGAGCGGAGCGCGTCCAGAAGGAGCTGGCCCAACAGCCCGAGCTCGAGGTGGAGATGCTCGCGGCCATCGGAAAGACGTATCAGCGTCTGGGACTTCACGATCGGGCCGAGGCCGTCCTGAGAACGGGCGTGGCGATCGGAAGAAGGTCCTTTCCGGGCACCGAGCGCCTCGCCGAGAATCTGAACAATCTCGGCGTCTTGATCCGGAGGAAGGGAGCCCTGACCGCCGCGAGCCCCTTGCTCGAAGAGGCGCTCGCGATCCGCCGGAAGGTCCTGGCCCCCGACGATGAGAAGGTCGCCATCACTCTCGTCGAGCTCGGCCGGGTCTACGGCGATCTGGATCGCGATGACCTTGC
The DNA here is from genome assembly GCA_036406835.1 of Thermoanaerobaculia bacterium. Taxonomy (GTDB): domain Bacteria; phylum Acidobacteriota; class Thermoanaerobaculia; order UBA5066; family Gp7-AA6; genus DAHUXD01. Next base: position 5,119 of record DASXAG010000082.1, on the reverse strand, counting down.
CGAGCCCCTCCTCCGCGAGGCGCTCGCGATCCGACGCCGAGTGCTCGGCACAGAGGATCACAACATCGCGGTCAGCCTCGGCGATCTCGGCTTCGTGCTGCGACGGCGCGGAGATATCGCTGGAGCCGAGTCTCTCTTTCGAGAGGCGCTCGAGATCTTTCGGAAGGCGAGCGGCCCGGAGCATCCCGACGTCGCGAGCACTCTGTTTCAGCTCGCACAACTCGCCGCGGATCGGGGGGACTACGAGGCCTCCGAGCGGCTCTTCCGGCATTGCGTCGCGATCGATGGCCGGACGCTCGGGGAAGGCCACCCCGACTACGCGTACGACCTCGTCCATTTCTCTCGGACGCTGCTCGGGCTGGGCAAGTACGACGAGGCGGCGGCCGATGCGGAGCTCGGCATCCGGATCACCGCGATGAGCTCGGGGAAGGACCATCCCCTGATCGCCTTCGGCGAGATCTATCTCGCCGAAGTGCACCTCGCCCGGAACGAAGCCTCCCTCGCGGAGCCGCTGCTTCGGGACGCCCTCCGCATCCGCCAGCACACGTTTCGCCCGGACGACTGGCGCATCGGCGTGCCGAAGAGCGTCCTGGGAGCCACGCTGACCGCCCTCGGCCGCTACGACGAGGCCGAGCCGCTCCTGCGCGACGCGCATCGGGTCATCAAGGACGTTCCGGGCGTCCCGGCGCAGGAGGCCGAGGCGACACGGGCGCGCCTGACGGCCCTCGCCGCGGCGCGCGCGCGATCCGCCGGGCCGTAGCTCTCGGCGGCCGCGTCGCCGCGTCAGTCGAGCTGCAGGTCCAGCGTGTCCGCGTCCGCCTGCGCGACACCGGGCAGGATCTCCGGCGCAGCCGAGGCCGCGGACGAGGTGACGGCGGTCGAGGGGACACGGGCCGACGCCTTGCGGGCGGTCGAGAGTCCGGCCGCCAGAATCAGAGAGAGACCGATCCAGAGCCACGGCCTGCGCTTCGCGGACTTCGGAGTGGACATGGATAACCCCCACTCCTAAATCGCAAAGCACGGGGAAAAGACGACAGTGGGGCGCCGCTGCCCTACTCGGCCCAGTGCAGCCCGAGGGCGAGCGAGAGGTAGACGGCCATCTCGGCGCGCGTGATCGGCCGGTCGGGGCAGTAGAGCGGCGGGTCGGCCTGGCAGCCGCCCGTGATCCCGGCGGCCTTCAGCGCCTCGATGAACTGCGAGTACTGGCTGCCGAGCGCCACGTCGTCGAACGAGGACGCCGCGGGGAGCGGGCTGACCTGGCGGTGCCAGGTGATGCGAACGCCGCCGAGGCCGAGACTGTCGTGCGATTCGACTTCGATCTCATGCGCCCGGTGCACTCCTATCGCGTCCGAGGAATGCACGACGTACGACAGAGGAGATGTACAGACCGTCCCCCAGCCGATGTCGAACGTCGTGGCGACGGAGGCGACCGGTCCGTAGCCGGGAGACTGGCCGCCGGCCGGCAGGCTGACCTCCTGCAGGGTCGCCTGCACGGCCGCCTCGGGATCCGCGTCGTAGGCGTAGAGGCACATGAGCGTGACCACCGCGCCGTCCGGCAGATTCAAGGGCGCGAAGTAGTCGCAGCAGCCGTAGATGTATCGGTCGGTACTCCCTCTCGTGAAGCGACCGGCCGTCAACCAGTCGCCGGGTTGGAACTCCGCCGGCCCGATTGTGAGCACCTGATCGCCGGTCCCGTAGGACTGGGCGCGAGCCACGGCCGCCGGCAGGGCCGACACCGCCAGAGCGCACACGAGTAGCCTCGCCGTCCCCTTCGCCATTTCGCCTCCCCGGCTCCCGCGGGAGCCGCCTACACAGGACATCGGAAATCGAGGGCGGATCCGACACGAGCCCCGGCCCGGTGGTAGCCTTGCCGGCGCTCCCAGAGAATCCCGTGGAAACCACGATCTCCGCGCTGATCGCCTCGACCGAGGGTGGCGACCGTCAGGCGGCCGACGCCCTGTTCTCCGCGCTCTACGCCGAGCTCCACGAGCTCGCGCGGCGCAAGCTGGCGGGCGCCGGCGGCCGCCTCACGCTGGGTCCCACCACGCTCCTCCATGAGGCGTACCTCGACATGGCGCGGCGGGAGGGGCCGGTCTTCCCGGACCGCGACCGCTTCCTGGGCTACGCCGCGAAGGTGATGCGGGGCCTGATCATCGACTACGCGAGGAGCCGGGACGCGAAGAAACGGGGCGGCGACTTCGCGATCACGACCCTCGACGAGGAGTCCGCGGCGGCGGCCCCGGACGGAGACGTCGTCGCGATCGGGGCGGCCCTCGAGCAGCTCGCGGCCGTGGATCCGCCGCTCGCCGACGTCGTCGATTTGAAGTTTTTCTGCGGCTTCTCCTGCCCCGAGATCGCGCGGATGCGCGGGGTCTCGGAGCGCACGATCCAGCGCCAGTGGGAGAAGGCGCGGCTCTACCTCCATCGAAGGCTCCGCGAGGCCGCGGAGTCGTGACGTGAAGTCCCGTGCGTCCGCTTAGCGACGAGCGCTGGCGAGAGCTGAGCCCGCATCTCGACCGGGCGCTCGAGATGTCGGGAGACGAGCGGAAGACGTGGCTCGACCGGATGCGTGCGACCGACGCGACGCTCGTCGAGGATCTCGAGACGCTGATCGAGGAGCACGGCCAGGCGAGCCGGGAGGGATTCCTCGGAGAGCCGCCGGTGACCTCCTCGCCGGCTTCGCTCGAGGGGCAGGCGATTGGACCCTACACGCTGACGTCGCTTCTCGGACAGGGAGGGATGGGCAACGTCTGGCTCGCGCGCCGCAGCGACGGCCGCTTCGAGGGCGCCGCGGCGGTCAAGCTCCTGAACGCGAGCCTCGTCGGCCGCGCCGGCGCCGAGCGCTTCCGCCGCGAGGGCTCGATCCTCGCGCGGCTCGCCCATCCCCACATCGCCCGCCTCCTCGACGCGGGCGTCTCACCGTCCGGGCAGCCGTACCTCGTCCTCGAGTTCGTGGAGGGCGAGCCCATCGACCGCTACGGCGACGCACGGTCGCTCTCGATCGAGGAGCGCCTCCGGCTCTTCCTCGACGTCCTCGAGGCCGTCGGGCACGCCCACGCCAACCTGATCGTCCACCGCGACATCAAGCCCTCGAACGTCCTCGTGGACCGCGACGGCCGCGTCAAGCTTCTCGACTTCGGCATCGCGAAGCTGCTCGAGGGAGAGGGCGAGGGCGGGGCCGCGACCGCGCTCACGCGCGAGGCGGGCCGCGCGCTCACGCCCGAGTTCGCGGCCCCCGAGCAGGTGACGGGCGGCGCGGTCACGACGGCCACCGACGTCCATTCCCTCGGCACCCTGCTCTACATCCTTCTGTCCGGGCGTCATCCGGCGGGGGGCGCGCGGTCGCCGGCGGAGATCGTCAGGGCGATCGTGGACGCGGAGCCGCCGCGGGTCTCCGACGCCTTCTCCGCGGGCCGCGACGCGGACGTCGAGAACGGGCGTCGCGCGGCCGAGGCGCGGGGGACGACTCCGGACGCCCTGAGGCGAGAGCTGCGGGGCGACCTCGACACGATCGTGGCCAAGACCCTCAAGAAGGATCCGGCCGAGCGCTATCCGTCGGTCACCGCGCTCGCCGACGACCTGCGCCGATTCCTGCGCCACGAGCCGATCGGCGCCCGGCCCGACACCCTCCGGTACCGCGCCGCGAAGTTCGTGCGGCGGAACGCCCTGGCCGTCGCTCTCTCGGCGGTCGCCGTCCTGGCGCTCGCCGCCGGCCTCGCGGGCACGGTCACGCAGGCGCGCCGCGCCACCGAGCAGGCCGCGCGGGCGCAGCGCGAGGCGCGCCGCGCCACCGACGAGCGCGACTTCGCCCTCCAAGAGCTGACGCGGTCGCGTGACGTGAACGAGTTCACGGCCTTCCTCCTCGGCGAGGCCGTTCCCGCCGGAAAGCCGGTCACGATGCACGAGCTGCTCGGCCGCGCCGAGAGGCTGGTCGACAAGCGATTCGGCAACGACCAGGCGATCGAGGTCGAGCTCCTCGTCGAGCTGGGCGACATCTACAACGCCCTCGAGGAGACGGACAACGCGACGCGAACGATGCGCCGGGCGTACGACGCCTCTCTGCGCCTCACGGACCCGTCCGTGCGGGCCAACGCCGCCTGCGGATGGGCTCGCACGGTCGCGCTTTCGGGCGAGTTCACCGAGGCGCGCCGGCTGATCGACTCCGCGCTGGCCCAGACGACGGACGAGGCGCGGTTCGACGACGTCGCCGCGGGGTGTCTCGTGGACAAGGGCTACATCTCCACCACGGAGGGAGACGCGGAGGCGGCGGTCGCCAATGCCCGGAAGGCCATCGCACGGATTCGACGCGACCCCGCGGCGTTTCCGGGGCTTCGGATCAACGCGACGCACCTGCTCGCTCTCGGCTACGACATGCGGGGCGACACCGCCGGCGCGGAGGACGCCTATACGGACGCCTGGAACCAGCTCCATCGCTTCGGGCGAGACGACTCGAACGAGGCGGCGACGCTCCTGAACAACTGGGCGATCGCGCGTTCCAATACGGACATCCTCGGCGGCTTCGATCTCCAGGCGAGGGCCATCGCCGTGATGGAGGCCGGGGAGACGGCCGGGGCCGTTCCCGCCGCCTTTCGGGCGAACTACGGAAGACTGTTGAATCGACTCGCCCGGTACCGGGAGGCGCGCTCGGTCTACGAGCGCGCGCGCGCCGAGGCTCGCCAGCACGACAACGTCCTCACGGTGGGCACGACGAGCCTCGGTCTGGCCCGCGCCTGCCGCAGCCTCGGCGACCTTTCCTGCGCGCGGGAGGCTCTGCGCGAGGCGGATCCGGCGTTGAGGTCATCGTTCCCCGCGACCCACGGGTTCATCGCGGAACTCTCGGCCGAGCGCGGTCTGCTGGCCGCCGCCGCGGGCGATGAGGAATCGGCTCGCCGGCTCCTGACCGAGGCCGTCGGCATCTTCGAAAAGAGCTCCGAGCGGTACCCGTCGCACGTCGAGACCCTCCTCGGCCTGACTCGGCTCGAGCTGCAGGCGGCCCGCGTGGAGGAGGCCGATCGATGGGCCCGGCGCGCTCTCGAGCTCGCCGAGAGATTTCGAGGCCGAGTGCCGCGTTCCGCCTGGGTCGGCCTGAGCCAGGCGGCGCTGGCCGAGGTCGACCTCG
>DASXAG010000081.1:0-4612 GCA_036406835.1 Thermoanaerobaculia bacterium | reverse complement strand
TCGAGCCAGTCGACGCCGCCGTCCTTCCGGGCGAGGAACCCGTCCGCGCTCGCCGCGACGAGGACGATGATCTTCCGGCGTCGCAAGGGATCGGCCCGTCAGTCCCGGACGCGGCGCAGCCTCGACGGGCGCCCCGCGCGGTCGCACGCGACACAGGAGCGGGCGCCGCGGAAGGGGCGGAACCGGCGGAAGAGCGCGGCGCAGCCTTCGCATCGATAGACGATCTGCCGCCGGCGCGCGCGCCAGTCCGACAGCGCCGCCGTGACCGGCGCGGCGCGGCCCTTGGCGCCGAGCCGCCGCGCGAGCTCCCGGAAGAAGGGGCCGTGACCCTCGCGCCGGCCGCGCCGCGCGAAGGCCCACGCGTGGGCGGCCTCGTGGAGGAGCGTCTCGCGCCGCTCGGATTCGGACAGGTGGGCCGAGACCGTGATCGTGTGCGGCCGGCCGTATCGGATCTCGCCGCCCGTCAGCTTGCGGCGCGAAAGGCGGACCTCGGCGGGACCGAAGCCGAAGCGCTCCGCGAGGCGGTCGTAGAGATGCTGCAGATCCTCGCCCTCCTCGGGAGCCGCGAGCTCGAAGAGCAGATCCACCGGATAAGATTAGTCCGAAAGGGAGGCGTCATGACACGCAGGACCTTCTCGCTCGCCGCCGTCCTCGTTCTCTCCGCCGCGATCGGGCGCGCGCAGTCGGGCGGCAAGATGATCTCGTTTCCGAGCGGCTCCGAGACGATCTCGGGATATCTCGCGGCCCCGGAAGGATCGGGCAGGAAGCCCGCCCTCGTCGTGATCCAGGAATGGTGGGGCTTGAACGACTTCGTGAAGAAGAAGGCCGACCACTTCGCCTCCGAAGGCTACGTGGCGCTCGCGCCGGATCTCTACCGCGGCAAGGTCGCGACCGATTCGGACACGGCGCACCAGCTCATGCGCGGCATGCCCGAGGACCGGGCGATGCGCGACTTGAAGGCCGCCGTGGCGGTGCTGCGCGCGCGTCCCGACGTCGACCCCAAACGGATCGGGTCGATCGGCTGGTGCATGGGAGGCGGCTACTCGCTCGCGCTCGCGTTCGCCGAGCCCACGCTCGCGGCCACGGTCATCTACTACGGGCGTCTCGTGACCGATCCGGCAACGGTCGCGGGACTGAAGGTGCCGCTGCTCGGCAACTTCGGCGGCCAGGATCAGGGAATTTCGCCGGAGAGCGTCCGCGCCTTCGAGAAGGACGCGAAAGGTGCCGGGCGGAGCGTCGACTTCAAGATCTATCCGGACGCCGGCCACGGCTTCGCGTCGTCGCCCGATCCCAAGGTGTTCCGGGAGGCGGACGCCCGGGACGCCGACGCCCGCGCCGAAGCGTTCCTCGGCAGGACGCTCAAGGGAAAGTGAGGCCGGCTACTTTCGGTTCTTGTACCAGTCCGCGTTGACCTGCTGGAAGTGCTTCCACTTCTCGGGGATCGTCTCCTCCGTGAAGATCGCGGTCACGGGACAGGCCGGCTCGCAGTTGCCGCACTGGATGCAGACATCGGGATCGATGTAGAGCATCGTCGCGGTTTCGAAGTCCTTCTCGTCCTTTCGCGGGTGGATGCAATCCACCGGACAGACGTCCACGCACGCCGTGTCCTTCGTGCCGATGCACGGTTCCGCGATGATGTACATTCCCATCGGGTTTCCTCCGCACCGCGATTCGCGGTGGCGTGCCGGATTCTAGCAGGTGAGCGGAGGCGCGAGGGGAACCGTCAATTGCGCGAAACGGTTATCTGGAGCGCCAGATTGTTGCCGTCGGTCCCGGGGCTGTAGCGGACCGTCACGGCGGCGCCCGGCGTCAGCGTGCCGCTGATCTTGGTCTCGTTGTTCCACTGGAATTTCTGGACGGTGCCGTCCGAAAGCGTCACCTCGACCAGGCGCCGGGAGGCGGTGACCTTCGCCACGGTGCCCGTCACGGAGGGCGTCCTGTCGACCGGAGCCTCCCGCGCGGAGGCCGCCGGGACGGCCAGGGCGCACGACACGACGATGCAGGAGACGAGGTGGCGCATGGGTTTTCTCTATCCGGCAGAACCCGCGCCGCCGACCCGGCCATTCCCCATTTGACAGCGGGCCCGCGCCTCCCTAGAATACGCCGTTTTTTGTCGCGGCCTGGAGGTGCAATGGTCAAGCGTTGGGCTGAAGCGGAACTCCGATTCCTGACGGACAACGCGGAGAAGATGAGCGTCCAGGCCCTCGCCGACGCGCTCTCGGTCCGCGTGGATGAACTCGAGAAGAAGATGGAGAAGCTGGGGCTGCTCGGCAAGGTCGCCGGCGCGCCCGAGCCCAAGAAGGCACAGACCCTCAAGGAGCTCTCGAAGCACACGGAGAACGCGCGGAAGGACTACGACCGCGGCGTGGCCAGCCTGCAGAAGAAGAAGCTCGACGAGGCCGAGCGGCACTTTCTCGACCTGATCCAGAAATACCCCGAAGAGCGCGAGCTCGTGGACCGCGCGCGCGTGTACCTCACCGTCTGCCAGCGGCAGCGGCGCGACCCGCGTCCGGCGCTCTCGGAGCCCGAGGATTTCTACTACGCGGCGGTCCTCGAGAAGAACCGCGGCAACGTCGCCGAGGCGATCGCGCACCTGAACCAGGCGGCGCGGAAGAACGGCGGCGGCCGCGTCGACTTCCTGCTGGCGTGCTGCTACGCGCAGCAGGGGGATCACGGGACGGCGCTGGCGCACCTGCAGAAAGCCATCGAGGAGGATCAGCGCCACCGGGTCCTCGCGCGTCACGATCGGGATTTCGATCCGGTTCGCGAGACTCCGGAGTTCCAGAAGCTGCTGGCGTCCTGAGCGGCCCCAGCGTCCTTCGCTCCCGACCTATACTCCGGGGATGAAGCGCCGCGCGCGGACCCGTCAGCGAAAGCCGGGGGGTTCGGCTTCCGTTTCGGCGGCGGCTCCGCGCGTCGTCATCCTCGCCGCCGGGCTGGGCTCGCGGATGCGCTCCGCCAGGCCCAAGGTGCTCCACCGGGTCGCCGGCCGCACGCTCCTCGAGGCGGTGCTCGCCTCCGCGGACGGCCTCGCGCCCAGTCGCGTGGTCGTCGTCATCGGGAAGGGCCGCGAGTCGGTGGCCGCCTCGCTCGAGGGCCGCGACGTCGCGTTCGCGGTCCAGGATCCGCCGCTCGGGACGGGCGACGCCGCGCGGAGGGGCCTCGAGGCGCTCGGCGCGGACTCGGGCGGCGGGCCGGTCGTCGTGCTCTCCGGGGACACGCCGCTCCTGCGCACCGAGACGCTGCGCACGCTGGTCGAGCTCCAGCGGAAGGACGGCCTGGACCTCGCGTTTCTCTCGTTCGTGCCTCCGGAGCCCGGAGCCTTCGGCCGCGTCGTGCGTGACGCGCGGGGACGGGTCCAGCGCATCGTCGAGCTCGCGGTCGCCTCGCCGCGCGAGCGACGCATCGGGGAGGTCAACGCCGGCGTCTACTGCTTCGCGCCGGAGGCCCTGGCGCGCGCGCTCGCGGGCCTGCGCAAGAACCCGGTGAGCCGGGAGTTCTACCTGACCGACGCCGTCGAGATCCTCGCCCGCGGCAAGGGCCAGGGGCGCGTCGCCGCGATCACGGTCGAGGACTGGCGCGAGGCCTGGGGCGTCAACACGCGCCGCGACCTCGCCGCCGCCGAGGAGATGGAGCATCGCCGCGGTGTCGAGCGCGCGCTCGACGCCGGCGTCACCGTGCTGGACCCGAACACCGTGCGGATCGGGCCCTCGGTCGTGCTCGCCCACGACGTCGTGTTGCACCCCTACGTCTCGCTCGAGGGCACGACGGTCCTGGAGGAGGGCTGCGAAGTCCTGGCCTTCACCCGCGTGCTCGACTCCCGGATCGCCTCCGGGGCGGTGGTCGGGCCGCACAGCGACCTCGAGGGCGCCCGCATCGGTCCGCGCGCCCGCGTCGGCCCGTTTTCGCGGATCCGGCCCGGCTCCGAGATCGGCGAGGACGCGCGCGTCGGCAACTTCGTCGAGACGAAGAACACGATCCTCCGGCGCGGCGTGAAGGCGCTGCACCTCTCCTACCTGGGCGACGCCGAGATCGGCGCCGAGACGAACATCGGCGCCGGCGTCATCACGTGCAACTACGACGGCGTGCGGAAGCACGAGACCCGGATCGGGGCCCGCGCGTTCGTGGGGACGAACGCGAGCTTGGTCGCCCCCCTCACCATCGGCGAGGACGCCTACGTGGGCGCGGGCTCCGTGATCACCCAGGACGTGCCGGCGGGTGCGCTGGCCCTGGAGCGCGCCCCTCAGGTGGTCAAGGAGGGCTGGCGGGCCCGGCGGCATGCCAAGCCGGACAAAGCCCCGCGATCTGGCAACTCCGGCTCCTGAGGGCCCCTCCCCGGGGAACGGCTGGGGGGGCCGAGGCCACCACATGCGAAACGCCTGACGGCCGGCGAAGTTGCGCCGGGGCAACAGGCCCTGTTCGGCTGCGTCCGGGGACACGACTTGCAGACCGTCCGGACCTGGCATGCGTGTTGCTTTGTTCCGACGACGCGACAGGGGCAGACACTCCCAGCGAGGTGACCAGGGCATGTGTGGGATCGTGGGCTACATCGGGTCGGCGGGGGCGACCGGCATCATACTGGACGGGCTCAAGCGGCTCTAGTACCGCGGCT
>DASXAG010000080.1:0-142363 GCA_036406835.1 Thermoanaerobaculia bacterium | reverse complement strand
CGCGCCGGCGGCGCACCCGCCCTCCGGAGCCGACGTCGATCCGCCCGAGGTCCAGGTCGGCGAGCGGCTCTTCCTCGAGACGCGCTTCGCGCAGTACTTCGCGGCGCACGGCGCCGGCACGAACGTCCCCCTCGCGGCGGGCGATCCCGCGATGGAGGCGCTTCCCACCTCCGACGGGCCGCTCCCCGGTCCCTTCGCCGGGCTGTCGATGAACTGCCGCAACTGCCACCTCGTGGACGACACCGCCGGCGCCCCGACGCGCACGTACGCCGACTACAGCCGGCAGAGCCTCGTCCCCTCGCGCGCCGACGGTCAGGAGCGCACGCCGCGCAACTCGCCCTCGCTCGTCAACGCCAACCTCGCGCGGCCGGTCCCCTTCCTCCTCCACTTCGACGGCGAATTCGCGAGCCTCGACGACCTCGTCCGCGGCACGCTGACGGGGCGCAACTTCGGCTGGCTCCCCGGCGAGGCGCCGCAGGCGATCGCACAGATCGCGCGCGTCATCCGCGAGGACGACGGCTCGGACGCCAACGCGCAGGGCTTCGGCGGCGTGCCGTACCGCACGCTCCTGACGGGAACCGATCCCTCGATCCCCGCCGAGCTCGTCCTGCCGGCCGAATACCGGCTCGACGCCGCCTCGGCCGACGACGCCGCGATCTTCGCCGCCGTGGCGAGGCTGATCTCCGCGTACACCGTGTCGCTCGCCTTCGCGAACGCGTCCCCCTACGACGCCTTCCTCGCGAAGAACGGTCTCCCGGCGGCCCCCGATCCGGGCGAGAGCGACCTCGCGTACAGCCGCCGGCTCCGCGCCGCGGTCGAGGCGCTCGCGGACCCGGTCTTCGTCGGCCCCGGGGACGGCGAGTTCTCCGAGCACGACCAGGAGTTCGTCTTCGGACCCGACGAGCTGAAGGGAATGAAGATCTTCTTCCGCGAGCCCCTCCCGCAGACTCTCGCCGGGGACCCGCGCTACCTCTCGCCGCGCACCGGCAACTGCATCGCGTGCCACGCGGCGCCGAACTTCACCGACTTCTCCTTCCACAACACCGGCGTCGCGCAGGAGGAGTTCGACGCCGCCGAGGGCGACGGCGCGTTCGCGGCGCTCTTCGTCCCCGACCTCGGCGAGCGCGCGGCGCATCCCGACGCGTTCCTCCCGGCGACGGCGGCCCACCCGGCGGGAAGCGGCGTCTTCCGCCGCCCGCCGCTCGACCTCGGCGTCTGGAACGTGTACGGCAATCCGGACTTCCCCGCTCCGCAGGCGGCGCTCGCCGGAATCCTCGGTCCGCTGTCGGCGCAGACCCTGCGCGACTCCATCGCCCGCTTCAAGACGCCGGGACTGCGGGACCTCGGCCAGTCCGGCCCGTATCTGCACACGGGCAGGAAGCGCGATCTCGAGGAGGTCCTCGAGCTCTACGCGGCCTCCTCCGCGAAGCAGCGGGCCGGCGGGCTGCGCAACGGCGCCGACGAGCTCTCGGGGATGTTCCTCGGCGAGGGCGACATCGACCCGCTCGCCGCCTTCCTGCGCGCGCTCAACGAGGACTACAACTGATGCCGGCGATCCCCTTGGCGATCGCGCTCGGGCTGGCGGCCGCTTCGCCGCGCACCCTGGTCGAGCGCCGCGTCGCCTCGATGGGCACGAGCCTCGACGTCGCGATCGTGGCGCCCACCCGAGACGCGGGACTCGACGCGTCGGAGATCGTGGTCGCCGAGGCGCGCCGCGTCGAGGACCTCCTGACGACCTGGCGCGACAGCCCGCTCGCGCGCCTCAACGCGGCGCCTCCCGGCGTCGACGTCCCGGTCGGTCAGGAGATCGTGCACGTGCTCACGGAGGTCTTCGAGTGGGCGCGGCGAACGGGCCGCGCGTTCGACCCCACCGTCGCTCCGCTCCTGCGCGCCTGGGACCTGCGCGGGGTGGGACGCATTCCGGCGGCTTCGGAGCTCATCGCCGCGGTCGCCGCGACCGGACCGGAACACTTCCACATCTCACTCAAGCCGGGATCCGTCGCGCGCCTCGACCCTTCCGCCGCCATCGACGAGGGCGCGTGGGGCAAGGGCTATGCGCTCGACCGCGCGGGGCAACGCCTCGCGGCGGCGGGCGTCGCCGACGCGCTGATCGACCTCGGCGGACAAGCGCTGGCCCTCGGCCGCGACGCCTCGGGGGACGCCTGGAGGATCGGCGTCGCTGATCCGCGCGACCGCGAGCGTCCGGTCGTGTTGCTCTCGCTCACGGACGTTTCGTCCTCCACCTCCGCGAACTCGGAGCGCCGCCGGACCGTGAACGGCCGCCGCATCGGCCACGAGCTCGACCCGCGCACGGGCGAGCCGGCACCCGACTTCGGCTCCGCGACCGTCGTCGCGCCGAGCGGGCTCGTCGCCGACGTCCTCTCCACGGCGTTCTTCGTGCTCGGTCCCGTCGAGGGCCTCGCGCTCTCGGGGCGGCTGCGCGCGGAAGGCGTGCCGCAGGAGGTTCTCTTCTTGATCGAGCGGGATGGAGGTCTCGAGGCCGTCGCCTCGCCGGGCTTCTCCCGCTACGTCGTTTCGGCTGACCCGAATCTGCCGGGTCTGCCCTTTCCTTCCACACCCTAGAGGAGGTTCGATGTTCGCCACTCTTCGAAGACTCGGTGTCGGTGTCCTCGTCGGGATGCTCGTCGCGGTCTCGGCGCTCGCCCAGGCCCCCGCGCCGACGCCGACTCCGTCGGCGCAGACGCCGACGAGCTCCAAGGAGTCCGGCTCCCTCGACGAGAGGATCCAGAAGCTCGAGAAGCTGCTCGCCGACACGCGCGCCGAGGTGGCCGCGCTCAAGGCGGCGTCCACCGGCGGCGACGTCGACGCGAAGCTCGCCGAGATCCAGCGCCGGATCGACATCCTCGCGCAGGAGATCGAGGCCTTGAAGATCGGCGAGGCCGCGCAGGGCGCCGGCGTGGCGGCCGCGCCCGCGGAGACCGGACCCGGCGTGCTGGCTCCGCCCGCGGGGAGCGAGGCGAGCGCCGTCGCGCAGCGCATGACCGCGCAGGAGACCGCGCAGCGCTTCGGCCTGGGCCTGTCCGCCGCCAAGGTCTACAACCGCCAGAGCGGCGTGTCGATCGGCGGGTACGGCGAGATCACCTACGCCCACTTCGCGGACAACGACCAGAGCGGCGAGCCGTCCGGCGGCGAGGACCAGACCACCGTCGCGCGCGCCGTCGTGTACCTCGGCTACAAGTTCGACCGTCACTTCGTGCTCAACACCGAGATCGAGTACGAGAACGCGGTCGTGGCATCCGACAAGGGCGGTGAGGCCGAAGTGGAATTCGCCTACATCGACTACATGAACTCGCGTCCGTTCAACGCGCGCGCGGGACTCATGCTCATCCCGATGGGCCTCGTCAACGAGCAGCACGAGCCGACGGCGTTTCTCGGCGTGCGGCGTCCGGACGTCGAGGACGTCATCATCCCGTCCACGTGGCGCGAGATCGGCTTCGGCGTCTACGGCGAGGCCGGCCCGTTCGCCTACCGCGGCTACATGGTCAACGGCCTGAACGCGGCCGGCTACTCGGCCGACGAGGGCATCCACGAGGGCTCGCAGGAAGGCTCGGAGGCGCTCGCGAAGAACTGGGCGTTCACGGGCCGCGTCGACTTCGTGGGCGTGCCCGGCCTCGCGGTCGGGGCCTCGCTCTTCACGGGCGACTCGGGCCAGGGGCGCTTCACGCCGTCGGGCCAGGAGGTCCACGGCCTGACGACGGTCGTCGACGCGCACGCCGATTGGCGCTGGCGCGGGCTCTGGCTGCGCGGGCTGTACGCACACACCAAGATCGACGAGGCCGCGCTCATCAACCAGCTCAACAATTTCGAGGGCGACGAGTCGATCGGCAGCGCGCAGTACGGCTGGTACCTGCAGGGCGCCTACGACCTGCTCTCGCTCGGGTCGGCGACGTCGAAGTCCGCGCTGCTTCCCTTCGTGCGCTACGAGGAGTACGACACCCAGCACGAGGTGCCGGCCGGCTACGAGCGCAACCCCGAGAACCACATCCACCAGCTCACGCTGGGCCTCTCGTACTACCCGATCAGCCGCCTCGTGTTGAAGGCCGACTGGCAGCAGCGGCACAACGCCGCGAAGACGGGCGTCAACCAGTTCAACGTCGGTCTCGGATACATTTTCTGAAGTGAGACGGATCCCTCTTCGCCGCGCCCCGGCCGTGCTCGCGACAGGGCTCCTGCTCGCGGGCGCGGCCGCGACGCTGTCCGCCAGGGTCTTCCTGACTCAGGAGGAGGCGCTCCGGCTGGCGTTTCCCGGCGCGGCGGTCGCGCACCGGTCGGCGTTCCTGACGCCGGCTCAGCAGAAGGAGGCGCAGCGGCTCTCGGGCGACACGGACTCGCCGGCGGCGCTCGTGAACTTCTACGTCGCGACCTCGAAGGAGGGTCACGCGGTCGGGACGGCGTACTTCGACACCCACGTCGTCCGGACGATGCCGGAGACGATCATGGTCGTGGTCGACCCCGCCGGCGCGATCGCGCGCATCGAGGTCCTCTCGTTTCTGGAGCCGGAGGAGTACCTCCCGCGGCCTCGGTGGTACGAGCAGTTCGCGGGAAAGGCGCTCGACGACGAGCTCTCGACCAAGCGCGCGATCCACCCGGTCACGGGCGCGACCCTCACCGTGCGCGCCACGACCGACGCCGCGCGCCGCGTGCTGGCCCTGCACCGCGTCTTGCAGGCGAGCCCGGCGTCGCCGGCGCCTTCGCCCACGCCCGCGGCGGCGGCCACGAACGCCGCGACGAAGAGTCCCTTGCGATGAGACGCTGGGAGGCCTGGTGGAACCACGCGGCGCTCGCCGCGATCTCCGTGACGGGCCTCCTCTACGGCATCTTCAAGTACTGGGTGCCGAGTCCCGACCCCGAGTCGCGCGCGGGGCATCCCCTGCAGCCGCTGTGGCTCAAGTCGCACGTCCTGATCGCGCCGTTCGCCGTCTTCGGCGTGGCGCTGCTGCTGCGCCGCCACGCCCTCGCGCGGATCCGCAGCGGAGAGAAGAACGGCCGGAGGACGGGGGTCGCGATGCTCTGGATCTTCGCGCCGCTCGCCCTGACGGGTTACCTGATCCAGGTCCTCGTCGCGAGCGGGCCGACGCACGCCGCGGGCTACGCGCACGCGGCTCTCGGCGTGCTGTTCGCCCTCGGCTATGCCGTTCATCCGAAGCGAAGGGCGGATACGGGGACGGACGAGTGATCAGAAGAGGAACGTCATCCCCACGTTGTAATTGACCTTCTCGTCCTGGATCCCGTAGAGCCACTCGCCCACCGGGATCTGCGCCCCGACGCGCAGGACGATGCCCTTGCCCAGATTCACGAGCATGCGCGGGGTCAGGTAGAGGACGCTGCCGCCCGTATTGGGGTCGATCTCGCCCGAGACGTCGACCTGGTCGCGCTTCGCATGGCGGAAGTTCATCTCCACGACCGCGTCGAAGACCTCCGAGATCTTGCGCTCGTAGGCGGTGCTGACGATCAGGCTGTCGCCGTACTTGTAGCCGAAGTCGTTCCGCCCGGTGCCGCGGTACTGCGTCGAGAGAAAGATCGACGAGTCGAGGTCGAAGAGGTAGAAACCGGAGAAGCCGCCGAAGAGGTCGGTCGAGCCGGTTCCCGGCTGCGCGTGCTCGTCCACGCGGACGCCGTCCTTCTCGACGTCGTTCAGGCCCCACGGCGTCTTGACGCCGAAGATCGCGGAGACCCACGCACGCCGGCCGAGCCCGGGCCCGAACGGCGAGGACCAGAGGCTGATGAGACCGTAGAACTCGGGGTCCGAGAGACCGAAGGTCCTGGTCCGCTCGACCTCGTCGCCGTTGGTCTCGACGAGGTCGCGATGGGAGAACGGGAGCCGGGCGACCAGGAGGAAGCGCTCGCCGAAGGAGTACGAGAAGGTCGCGGTGAAGCGGTTCTCGGTCTCCTCGTCGGTCCCGCCCTCCTCCGTCGCCTGGGACTTCTCGAAGCGGTCCCAGTCCACGGCGAGGTGGAACTCACCGGAGGAGTAGACGTTGGTGCCGAGGGCGTTGAAGGTCGGATCCGAGCACCGGCAGATCGAGCAGGCGCGCGCGCGCGGCGGCGCGAGGAGAAGGCCGCCGGCGAAGAGAAGAGAAACCGCGAGAACGCGGAGACGAAGCATCGAAGAGACTCCTTTCCTGTTCGAGTCGAAGCGGCGGCCGCGGGAGCCGCCGAATTTCGAGGCTCAGGAAAGGAGAAGCGGGACGTGATCCGGCGGCCGCGCGGCGGGACCGAGCGGAACGGACTCGGAATGCGTGAACGAGCGGGAGTCGCCATCGGGGGCGGCGAGGGGTGTCGTCAGCGTCAGGATCGCGAGCGTTCCGGCGGGCATCGGCGCCGCGGCGGGCGACTCGCCCGGCGGACAGGTGGTCATCGTCGCGCCCTCCGCCGAACCCATCGGGCAGCAGACGACACCCGCCTTCACCGCGTGCCCGCAGGCGATCGCGCACCGCACCGCCTCCCAGTCGGCCCCGACGGCGGAGGCGGTCAGCCGCAGCGCCGCCGGCGCGATCAGCAGGAACGCCGCGAGGGCGCAGGAGAGGCGTCGCACGAGGCAATTCTATTCAAGCCGGATGCCGCGAGGGGTCCAGCCTAAGCCAGCCCTTACCTTCGTGCCCGAACGCAAAGGCCTCGGGGTGAAGGACCTCGGCGACGATCTCGAGCGTCTCCGCGAGCCTCGGACCGGGCCGGTTGAAGAACTGGTTCGACTCGGCGAGATACACCCGTCCTCCGCGGGCGGCGCGCAGGTCGGCGAATCCGGGGAGTCCCGCGAGAAGCCCGATCTCGCTCTCGACGCGATCGAGCCGGAATCCGCAGGGAAAGACGAGGAGGACGTCGGGGTCGGCGGCGCGCAGCTCCTCCCAGGCGATCCAGCGCGAGTGCGCGCCGGCCCTTCCGAGAAGGTCGATCCCCCCGGCCATCGCGATGAGCTCCGGCATCCAGTTGCCCGCCGTCATGAGCGGCGAGAGCCACTCGACCGTCGCCACCCGCGCGCGGCTCGGAAGCGCCGCCGCCCGTCGCGCGATCGACTCCATCCGACCCGCGAGGCCCTCGACGAGCCGCTCGCCGCGCCGCGGAACATCGAGCGCGGCGGCGACGCGCCGCACGTCGTCGAACACGTCGGCGAGACGGGACGGGTTCAACGGCGTCAGTCGGGGACGCGCTCCGGTCCAGCCCGACAGAGCGGCCTCGACCTCCTCGAGCGAGACCGCGCAGACCTCGCACTGGACCTGTGTCACCACGTGCGTCGGCTCGAGCGCGCGCAGCGCCTCCGAGTCCACCCGATAGACCGACAGCGCCTGCGAAAGAAGCGCCTCCACGGAGCGATGGATCTCCTCCGACGGCGCGGCGGGATTCAGCTTGGGCTCGGTGCAGACCGGGAGCTCGACGACTTCCTCGGGAAAGTCGCACTCGTGCGAGCGGCCGACGAGCGCGTCCGCGAACCCCAGCGCCGCGACGATCTCGGTGGCGGACGGAAGAAGCGAGACGACCCGCGGGGGGCTCATGCGTTCTCGGCCATCGACCCGGCGCCGACGCGGAGATCCGAGAAGACGAAGCCGTCCCGAACGACGGTCTCGCCGGCGGACACGGGAAGAGAACCGCGGAACATCGGACCGCCCGTCACGCACGTGTGAAACTCGCCGTTCTCGCCGCACGGGTCGACCTCCGCCGGAAGGTCCGCGAGGAACGCCGCGTCGAAACGGCGTCCGGCGAAGCCCGCGTCCAGGCGGCGCGGGTCGACGCAGACGACCGCCGCCTCGAGGCCGTCCGCGACCATCCGGCGGGCGAGGCTCGCGGTCTGCGTTCCCCAGAGCGGAAAGACCGGCGCGATTCCGGTCCCCGCGAGCATCCGTTCGCGGTACGCGCGCACGTCGGCGAGGAAGAGGTCGCCGAAGACGACGCGCGTCACGCCGTCGCGGCGCGCCGCCTCGATCGCCGCGCCCATCGCGCGCTCGTAGTCGGCGTTGACGCATCCCGCCGGGATCCGGATCTTCCAGCACGGCAAACCGAGGGCCTGCGCCTGTCGATCCAGGACCTCCTCGCGCACGCCGTGCATCGAGACGCGCCCGTAGTCCTCGGTCAGCGTCGTCAGGAGGCCGACGACCTCGAGCTCGCCCGCCCGGCGAACCTCGTGCAGCGCCCAGGCGCTGTCCTTCCCGCTGCTCCACGCGACGAGCGTTCGAGGCCTCACGGCGGCTCCGACGGCCCTAGGCCCGGCTGTCCCAGAGCACGTCGGGAACGCCGCGCCGCCTGTTCTCGTGCCGCGCCATGACGAAGAGCGCGTCCGAGAGACGATTCAGGTACGGCACGGTGAACGCGCCCACGGCCTCCTTGCGGGACAGCGCGAGCACCAGCCGCTCGGCCCGCCGGCACACCGTGCGCGCCACGTGCAGGGCGGCGGCGCCCGGACAGCCGCCGGGGAGGATGAAGTTTTCCAGGGGCGAGAGCTCCTCGGAGAGCGTGTCCATCAGCCGCTCGAGCCCGGAGACGTGCCGCTCCTCGATGCGCGGCGCCGGCCGCCTGGCCTTGTCCTCCTCCAGGATGCAGAGGTCGCTTCCGAGGTGGAAGAGGTCGTTCTGGATCGCCGCGAGCGGCTCCGCGAGAGCCGGATTGTCGCCGACGCCGAGCGCGAGCGCGACGCCGATCTGGCTGTTGAGCTCGTCGACGGTGCCGTAGGCCTCGATGCGCAGCGAGTCCTTCGGGACGCGCTGGCCGCCGCCCAGCCCCGTCGTCCCGTCGTCGCCCGTGCGCGTGTAGACCCTCGTGATGCGCGGCATCGTCGTCAGAACCTCACGTCCAGCCCTCCCGACACGAGCCGGCCCGGGTTCGGGTAGCCGGCGGCCTCATCGTACGCGTGATTGAACGCGTTGGTGAGCCGGACGTAGGGCGCGAGGATCTCGGTCGCCTGCCAGCGGCCGGTGAAGTCCATCGTCAGGTACGACGGATCCGTCACCGGCCCGACGACCTCGGACACGTCCGGCCGCGAGCCGACGAAGATCAGTCTCGGATACACCTCGATCGCCGAAATCGGCCGCCAGCTGACGCCGAGGCCGGCGGCGTGATGCGGCCGCCGGGCGAGTCGCTCGTCGGTCACGAGGTTCTGCGCGTCGAGGTACGTGTAGTTCGCGTAGACCGCCAGGTTCGGGAGGAGCGACTGCCGCCAGCCGACCTCGACGCCGCGCGTGCGCGCCTTGCCGACGTTCAGGTTGAGCTGCTGGTTGAAGTCGTAGACGATCAGGTCCTTCAGGTCGTTCCAGAAGAGCGAGATCTCGGCCCGGCCGCCGACGGCGTCGAGGTAGCGCTCGGCGCCCACCTCGTAGGAAGTCGAGCGCTCGGGCTTCAGGTCGGGGTTGCCGCTGAAGGGATAGTAGAGCTCGCCGACCGTCGGCGCGCGGAAGCCGGTCCCGCCGGACGCGCGCACCTTCCACAGGCCGTCCGCCGAGAGCCACGAGATCGTGCCCCGAGGGCTCCACGCCTCGCCGAAGACCGAGTGATGGTCGTAGCGGACGCCCGCCGTGACGACGACCGGGCCGAGCGTGACCGCGTCCTGCGCGCCGGCGCCCCAGATCGTCGTGCGCTGGTCCGTGAGGTTGGGCCCGAAGTTCGATCCGTCGTCGACGTTCCACTGCTCCCAGTTTCCGAAGGCCGTGAGCTGGTGGTCGCCGAGCTTCGCCGTGTCGGCCACGCGCGCCTGCCAGGTCCGCGCGTCGGTCTGCGACTCGAATCCGACGTCCACGAACCCGGGCTTCGACCGCACGTTCGCGAGGAGCACGTCGAGATGGTTGGTGTCGGAGAGCGCGAAGGTCCCCGGCACGGCGATGCGCTCCTCGCGGAACAGGCCGCGCGCCGTGGGCGAACCGAACGGCGAGCCGATGGCGCCCGGATTGCCGACCTCGCCGTCCAGGATCGAGCCCTCGACCGCGACGCGGCTGCCCTCGGAGAGCCGCGCCTCGAGGCGCGCCGAGCCGTTGCGCTGGCGCCAGTCGGTGTTGGGACGGTCCCCGTCGAACGCGTTGTAGCTGTAGCTGCCGGTCGCGCCGAAGACGCCCTCGCCGATCGAGAACGAGCCCGCGCCTCTCCCCTGGCCGAGATTGCCGATCTCGCCCGTCGCCCTTCCGGCGATGCCCTGCGCCGGAGATTTCGTGAAGACCTGCACGACGCCGCCGATCGCGTCGGAGCCGTAGAGCGCGGAGAAGGGACCGCGCACGATCTCGATGCGCTCGACGTTCTCGGTGGTCATCGCCGACCAGTCGTAGCCGGCGAAGAACGGCGAGTTCATGCGCGCGCCGTCCACGAGGACGAGCGTCTGCGTCGAGTTGGTGCCGCGCGTGAAGAGCGAGGTCTGGGATCCGGGCGAGCCCAGCGTGACGACGTCGAGGCCGGGCACCGTGCGCAGCAGGTCGGAGACGACCGGGGTCTCGCGCTTCTCGATCTCCTGCCGCGTGATGACGGTCGCGGCCGAGCCGATCTCCTTCTCTTCCTCCGGGACCGAGGTCGCGGTCACGACGACGGACTCGGTCGCGTTCGCGGGCACGCTCTGGGCGGAGAGACCGGAACCGAGGAGGACTCCGGCGGCGGCGAGGAGAACCCGAGGAGAAGACGCAGCGCATCGGACTGGGATCGCCATTCGAACCTCCCGTTCGAGGGGACGGATTTCTCGCGACGGGCGAGAGCGTCCCGCGCTCCGGGAATTCGAAGGCGCGTCGGTCTCGTGTGGCCCCGTCCGAGAAGCGTTTCGTCCGGCAGGTCTCCTGGCTTCCGGATCGACCGCCGTCGGGCTCCTTCCCGGGCGCGCGACCGGTCTCCCGAGGTGAGCCGATCTCTCGCGTCCAGTGGATTGCCGCCCGAGGCGTCCCCGGTGACAGTGGCGGGGGCCGCGCGGGATTTTCACCCGCTTCCCTTGGCCGAACGATGCAAAGAGCGAGGCGAGAACATACAGCGAGGCCGATCGGGTTTCAACCGATCGATTCATGCGTATGACGATCCGCGGATATAGTCGGGAAAAATGCGCGGACCGGACTACACGCTCGACCTCGACCGTCTGCGGCGCGTCGGGTTCCCGGAGGTCGTCCTCGCCCAGGGCAAAAGCGCGGAGCAGATCGTGGAGATCTGCCGACAGCTCTCGCGGGCTCATGACGTCCTCGTGACGCGCCTGACGCCCGAGGCGTGGGAAGAGGTCTCGTCCTCGGCGCTTCCGGGCCGCGCCGACTACGACCCGCGCTCGGAGACGCTGCAGCTCTCCGTGGGAAAGCCCATGAAGCGCGTCGAGGGCTCGGTCGCGATCGTGACGGCGGGGACCTCGGACGCGCCGGTCGCCGCGGAGGCGCAGCGCGCGCTCGAGTACCTCGGCGTCTCCTCCACCGTCGTCCCCGACGTCGGCGTCGCCGGCGTGCTCCGCCTGCTGTCGCGCCTGGAGGAGATCGAGCGCGCCGACATCGTGATCGCGCTGGCAGGCATGGAGGCTTCGCTCTTCTCGGTCCTGGGCGGGCTGGTCGGCCGTCCGATCATCGCCGTCCCCACCTCGCGCGGCTACGGCGCCGCGTTCCAGGGACTGGCCTCGCTCCTCTCCGCGATGAATTCCTGCGCCAACGGAATCACCGCGGTCAACATCGACTCCGGCTACGCCGCCGCGATGGCGGCGTATCGGATTCTTTCAGGAGGACCTCGCCGATGGGATCGAAAAGACTCCGCCACACCACCCGCACCGCCAAGGAGTACATCCACGCCGCCGCGGTCGGCGTCGACCGCAAGAGGAAGAAGGCGCTCCTCGGCCGCCCGACGACGGCGGTAAAGGTCCAGAAGTCGACCACGGTCTCGGAGCTGCTGGACTCCTACCGCGAGGCGTCGTTCCAGGCACGCGCCCTCGGGAAGGCGGCCGCGGTGTTCGACGCGATGCTGCGCGATCGCGAGCGGCCCACGATCTTCCTCGGCATGGCCGGGTCGCTGATCGCGGCCGGCATGCGGCAGGTCATCGTGGACCTGATCGAGAACAACATGGTGGACGTGGTCGTCTCGACGGGCGCGATCATCTCCCAGGACTTCTACCAGGTGCGCGGCGGCAAGCACTACCACGGGCACGTCGACGCCGACGACAAGGAGCTGCGCGACCTCTACATCGACCGGCTCTACGACACCTACATCGACGAGGAGAAGTACTGGGCGACCGACCTCGACATCTCGAAGTTCGCCGACTCCCTGTCGGGACGGACGATGTCGTCGCGGCAGTTCCTCGCGATGCTCGCCGAGCGCGCGCGGAACGACAAGGGCTCGATCCTGGGCGCCTGCGCCCGGCACGGCGTGCCGCTCTTCGTCCCGGCTCTCAACGACTCCTCGATCGGCATCGGTCTCACGGAGCACTACCACCGCGCGCGCACCGACGGCCGGGAGCCGTTCCGGATCAGCTCCATCTCGGACAACTACGAGCTCACCCAGATCGTCGTGCAGAGCCCGGCGTCGGCCGCGCTCTACGTCTCGGGAGGCGTGCCCAAGAACTACATCAACGACTCGATCGTGATGTCGTACATCTTCGGCCTCGACACCGGCGGCCACAAGTACGCGCTGCAGGTCACGACGGACGCCCCGCACTGGGGAGGGCTCGGCGGCTCGACGCTCTCGGAGGCGACGTCGTGGGGCAAGGTCTCCAAGAAGGCCACGCACGAGATGGCGTTCATCGAGACCTCGGTGGCGCTGCCCATGCTGTACGGCTACGCGCTGCAGAAGAACTCCGCCCGCGGGCGCAAGCGGCTGGCGTACGAGTGGGACGACGACATCCTGAAGGCCGTCTGGCGCGTGTGAGGGAGATCGGCAGACCGTGATCGAGATCGGGAGGATCGTCCGCCTGCAGGTCCAGACCGCGTCGCTCAAGCTCGGCGAGCGGCCCAATCGCGTCTACGACCCTTCGCCGCTGCGGGAAGTCCCGTGCCTGCGGCTCACCCCGCGCGGGGCCGCCGGGGTCCGGGACGGAGCTCCGCTGCTCGACGTCCACCACGGCGACCACCCGGCGACGAAGTGGGAGGCCGGCCGCGAGGCCTCGTTCGGCTTCACGAGCCACTACGGCCGGATGCGCGACGAGTATGGCGGCCACCTCGTGAACGGGTGCGCCGGCGAGAACGTGCTCGTCGAGAGCACGGAGGTCTGGACGCTCGAGGACCTGACTCGGTCGGCCGGCCTCGCGTTCCGCGGCGCGGAGAGCGGCTCGCTCCTGCGCCTCGCGAACGTGACCGTCGCCGAGCCCTGCGTCGAGTTCTCGCGCTTCGCGATCCGAACCCGCGCTCCGGAGGCGTCCCCGCAGGAGCTCAAGCCGGTCCTGCAGTTCCTGAGCGAGGGCACCCGCGGATACGTGTTCACGCCCGAGAGCGACGGCGAGGTCGCGATCGGAGACCGGCTGGTCATCCTCACGTGAGGGAGCCTCCGGCGAGAGGCTCGTCGCCCCGCACCCGCTCGCCCCTGCCCTGGATCGTCGCCCTCGGATTCGCCATCCTCTGCGGCTTCCTCTTCGCGCAGCTGACGAGGGCGCGGAGCGAGAGCCGCTCGGTGACCGCGGCGCCGGTCGTGGCCGCCATCCGGAAGATCGCGCAGCTCGCGACCGTCGAGGCCGAGATCTCGGACGTGGTTCGGTTCGAGGAGATCAAGTCGTTCCTGATCTTCGACTTTCCGAAGACCGCCACGATCCGCATGCGCGGGCGCGTCATCGCGGGATTCGACCTGAACGCGCCCGAGTTCCGGGTCGAGCCCGACGCGGCGAAGCGTCTCCTCGCCATCCGGCTGCCGGCGCCTCGGATCCTGGCCATCGACCCGCGCCTCGAGTGGTTCGACGAGACGAGCGGGATCATCAACCCGATCACGCCGCAGGACCGCACGCGCTGGATGCTGTGGGCGCGCGGCCAGCTGGCCCGCGCCGCGAAGGACTCGGGCATCGAGGCGCGCGCGGTGGTTCACGCGCGGGAGGTTCTTTCCGGGACCGCGGAGGCGTTCGGCTGGAGGGTCGACGTGACGTCCGCGCGAGCCGGCCCGGTCACCCCGCCTCCGACACCCTGAGGCGTGAGGCGGATCACACCCGCCGCGCTACCCCCGGCGTACCATTGATCCAACTCAATCCGCAGGAGAACAAATCGTGCGCACGTCGATCACGGTCGTCCTTTTCTGCATCGCTGCCGCCGTTTCGCTGGCTGCCGCGGGCGCTCCTCAGCCGCCACAGACTAAGTCGCCGCAGCCTCAGCCGCCGCAGGCGCAGCCTTCGCAGCCTCAGCCTCCGCAGGCTCAGGCTTCGCAGCCTCAGCCGCCCCAGTACTACCGCATCGAGGTGGCGCCCTCGGGCAGCTTCGTCGCGATCGGAGCGCCGATCGACAAGGGTTACGCGGTGATCTTCCATGCCTATCCGGACGGCAAGATGATGAGCATTCGCAAGACCGAGTTGCGCAAGGTCTCGCCGATCACCGCGGAGGAGGCCGCAGTGCCCGCGAAGGCAGACCTCGTCCGGATCCGCGACCTCCCGATGCAGGGCGGCAGCGGGGCGCCGGCGGGTGGTGCGGGCGGCGCCGCGGCAAGCGGCGCGCGGGCGGGGGTGGGCGCGCCCTCGGCGACCCACGTCAACGTTCCGGCCGTCATTCCCGTGAACGGCGGGCTGGCGGTCTCGACCAAACCGCCAGATTGATTTTGGATTTTCGATTTTGGATTGCGCCCCGAGCCTCCGACGAAAATCCAAAAATGAAAAGGGCGGGATCAACCCGCCCCATCCAAAATCCAAAATCGAAGATCTGAAATTCTTTACAGCGCCTCGCCCTTGAGCGGGATCTCGATGACGCCCTTCTCCTTGTCTGAGGTGTAGAGCGTCACCTTCCCGTCGACCGCGCCCTTCTTGACCTTGTCGCTCGCCTTGACGACGACCGTGTAGGAGACGCCCTCCTGCGTGGGGACGACGTCGGTCATGAAGCCCGGCACGGAGACCTCGGCCTTCGTCACCTTCACCGGGTTGCCCGGCTTGTTGTTGGTGACGACGATGTTGCGCGTGATGGGGTCCTTGCTCGGCGTGAAGTTCCCGAAGTTGACCGTGATCGGCGTGACCGACACGCGCGGGCGGACGATGCCGGAGACCGGGATCTCCAGGTTCGGCTGCTGCGCGACGCCGGTCGTCAGGCGCACCGGCGCGTTGAGGAGTCCCTCCGGCGCGTCGGGCGTGACGGAGATCGCGAGCTTGTACTGCTCGCCCGGGCGTCCGGCGATCTTGTCCTTGTCGCCGGCCGGCGAGACCTCGGCCTTGACGTAGGGCTGCGCCGTCTCGGCCACGGTGGGCTTGAAGCCCTTCTCCTCGGAGATCAGCACGACGTCCTGCGAGGCCGGGTCGCCCTTGACGACCGAGAAGCGGACGTACGCCTGCGGGGCGACGTCGACGAACGGCTTCACGAGGGCCTTCACGAACAGGTTCATCTGCGGCCGGTCGGGGTCGTTCGAGACGACCAGGACCGACTTCGAGATCGGGCCGGAGAAGCTCTTCGTGTCGACGCTCGTGTGGACCTTGCCCTCGGCGCCGGGCTTGATGAGCTTGTCGAACGAGGACACCGTGCATCCGCAGGACGGACGCGCGTCGGTGATGACCAGATCCGAGCCGCCGACGTTCTTGATCAGAAAGTCGGTCTCGATGACCTGGCCCTTCGGGACCGTCCCCATCTCCTTGGTCTCCTGGGCGATCTCGATCTTGGGGGCGGCGACGGCCTTGCCCGCGGCGGCGGGGGCCGGTGCCTTGGCCGTCTGGCCCGGGGGCGCCTGTGCCGCCGGCTTGGCGTCGGCGGGCTTCTGGCCCAGGGCGACGCCCGAGACCAGGACCGCGGCGAGCGCGAGCTGGCCGATTCTCAAAACGTGACGCATCTTCCGTTTCCTCCTGTATGGGATGCCAAAGGCGCGAAACGCCCGGAAATTACGGGTTATTTCCTAAATCCCCTCTATTAGACCAGACTCCACTCGAAACATGACGGAAATCCGGCGATTCCACCTCGTTCCGATCGGCGGGACGGCCATGGTTCCGCTGGCGGCCCTCCTGATCGAGCGCGGGCACAAGGTCACCGGAAGCGACGGCCCTCTCTACCCGCCGATGTCCACGACGCTCGAGCGGCTGGGCGTCTCCGTCGCCCGGGGCTTCGCGGCCGAGCACGTTCCCGCGGACTGCGACGTCGTCATCGTGGGCAACGCGGCCCTCAGGGACAACGTCGAGGCGGCCGAGGCGACGCGCCGCGGCCTCTCCGTCCTCTCCCTGCCACAGGCCGTGCGCCAGTACCTGCTGCCCGGGAAGACGTCGATCGTGATCACGGGCACGCACGGCAAGACGACGACCTCGGCGCTGACGGCGTGGCTCCTGCTCGACTCGGGACGCGATCCCGGCTTCATCGTGGGCGGCGAGCTCAGGAACCTCGGCCGCGGGTACCGCCGGGGCGCGGGCCCGCACTTCGTGCTCGAGGGCGACGAGTACAACGCCGCCTTTTTCGACCGCGGGCCCAAGTTCCTCCACTACGAGCCGAGGCTCCTCTTCGTCGGGAACATCGAGTACGACCACGCGGACCTGTATCCGGACATCGCCTCGATCGAAGACGCCTTTCGCAAGGTCGTGGCCCTCGTGCCGGGCGACGGGGGCGGCGCCGTCGTCGTCAACGCCGACGATCCGCGCGTGATGGAGACGGCGCGGGACGCGCGGGCGCCGCTCATCCGCGTCTCGCTCGCGGATCCCGGCGCGGACTTCTCGGCGCGCGACGTCGCGTTCCACGCGGAGGGGACCGACTTCACCCTCCTCGAGGCGGGCCTGCCGACCGCGCGGCTCCGCTCGCCCCTCCTCGGCACGCACAACGTCCGCAACGCTCTCGGGGCGATCGCGCTCGCGCGCCTCGCCGGACTGTCGGCGTCCGAGGTCGCCCGTTCCCTTCCCCGCTTCGCGGGCGTCCGGCGGCGGCTGGAGGTCAAGGGCGAGAAGAACGGCATCGTCGTCGTGGACGACTTCGCGCACCACCCGACCGCGGTCGCGAGCACGCTCGAGGCGGCCCGCGCCCGATTTCCCGGCCGCAGGATCTGGGCGCTCTTCGAGCCCCGCTCCAACACCGCCGGACGCAAGATGTTCGAGGACGAGTACGCGGAGGCCTTCGCGGGAGCCGACGCGCTCGTGCTCGCGCCGGTCTTTCACGCGCGGCGCCTGGCGGAGGACGTCCGCCTGGACCGCGATGCGCTCGCGCGCGGCTTCGCCGCGAACGGAAGACCGGCCTTCGCGCCCGAGACGATCGCCGAGATTCCCGAGATCCTGCGGCGCGAGGCGAAGCCCGGCGACGTCCTGCTCCTCATGTCGTCGGGCGCCTTCGGCGGACTGCCCGAGACGCTCCTCGAGAGCCTGTGAGGCGTCTCCTCTACGCCGGCCTCGCCGCGGTCGGCCTCGCCGTCTACCTCGTCCCCGCGCTCGTCGCGCCGGTCGTCTCGTGGTCCGACAGCACGCTCGACCTCGGGTGGGCGCGCCAGGGCGAGGGGATCGTGACGCCGGTCGTCTCGCCGCACCATCCTCCCAAGCCCGGCTACATCCTGTTCCTCAGCGCGGTCCTCGCCGCCGGGCCCGAAGACGGCGCGGATCGCCGCATCGTCGTCGTCCAGTCGGTGCTCCTCTGGCTCGGCATCGCGGCCGCGTCGATCCTGCTCGGACGGCGCGTCGGCCCGCGACTCGGCATCCTCCTCTACGTCGCCTGCATCGTCTTCCTGCGGCTGCGCGACGCGTCGAGCACCCTGATGTCAGAGGCCGTGACCGCCGCTCTGCTCCTCCCGCTGACGGCCGTGCTGCTCGATCCTCCTGCACGGGCATGGACCTCGGGACTCCTCGGATGCGCCACGGGCGTCCTCTTCCTCGTGCGGCCCAACGCGGGAGCGGCGCTCGTGCTGCTCGCGGCCGCGAGCATCGCGCTCGCCGGCGAGGCCCGGCTCCGGCGCCTCGGCATGCTCCTCCTCGGATTCGCCGTCGTGTCCGCGCCGATCTGGTTTCTCACGCGGGTGCCCGGCGATCCGTTCCGCGGCATGTCACCCGCATTCGTCACGGGGAGCCTCGACTACGGCTGGACGCCGCCGCACCCGGGGCCGGAGCCGCCGCCGTTCGAACAGGTGCGGACGGCGCTCGCGAACTGGCAGGTGACCTTCACCGAACATTCGGGCGATCGCGGCCGGCAGCTCGCCTGGCGCGGACTCCACGCGATCCTCGGCACCGACTACTACGACGCCCGCTGGTCGCCGGGGTACCAGCTCGCGACCGCCGTCTCCCGAGTCTTCTCGCCGCTCCTCGTGCTCGCGGCGATGGTCGTGCTCCTCGTCGTCGGGCGGCGCGGCCCCGCGCGGCTCGCGAAGTTCCTCGGCCTGCTCCTGCTCCTGCTTTGCGTCGTCCAGGGACTCGTGCTCGGAGCGCTCCCGCGGCTCGCGCTCCCCTTCCTGCCGTCGCTCCTGCTCTACGGCATCGCGGCGGTCCCGGGTCTGCAGGGGCGGCGGCGCCGGCTCGCGGCGGCCGCCGCGTTCGCGCTGCTCGTCGGATTCGTCGCGTGGCAGCGGCAGGTGCTGGACTGGGAGTGGGGCCGCATCGAGGCCGCGGGCGTCCGGCTGCGGCTCGTCATCCCGCGCGGGCGCCTCCCCCGACCTCAGCCCGAGCGCGGACCCGGGACCCTTCACGTCCGCATCGCGCCGCTCTCGCTTCCCACCGGGGCGGGGCTCGAGGTCCGGTCGGAGACCGGCGAGCCGCTCTTCGCGTCCACGGACGCCGACTACGACCCGGCGGTCCCGTTTCTGACCGTTTCGCTTCCCGAGTCGATCCTGAGCGCGAACCTCCAGCGCGACGTCCGGCTCTCGATCGTCTCGAGCGGCGCGTACGACGCCGCGCACTTTCTCCTCTTCCCGATCATCCCGCCGCCGTGGTCCGCGGAGACGATCCGCGAGGGAAGCGCGTCGCTCTCTCCCGAAACGGGAATCGCGCAGGGCGCCCTCGACTGGTGGGCCCACGCCGGGCCGCCTTGAATCGTGAACCGTCGACGGGGGCTCAGCGCACGCGCAGCACGACGACCGCGTTCGCGGGGAGTCCGGGCTCCTGCGGGTTCTCGAAGCGCGCGGTCTCGGTCAGTCCCGGATTGAGCCGCGCGAGAAACGGCACGGCCCCGACCCATCCCGAGCGCGTCAACAGCGGATCGGTGGCGAGGGCGTAGACGGGAACGCCTTCGGGCAGCGGCTCGGGCCGACGCCGCGGGTCCCGCGAGTCCCCGGGGAGAAGGCGCATCCCGTTCACTCCGGCGGCAGGCAGGAGCGGCTCCGCGAGCGCGTCGGCCGTGTAGGACAGCCGGATGCGCGGATCGCTTCCGAGGAGGAGCCAGACCGCGTCGGTCGGGTTGCCCGAGATCCCGGGAGTCAGGACGACGATTCGTTCGGCGGCGATTCGCCGGAGCGCGGCCGCGGCCTGCTCGCTCGCGAAGCCGGCCGCCGTTCCGGAGACGAATTGCTCGCGGTCGATCGGGAGAAGCCGCCAGTCGAGCCAGTTCCGCTCGCCGCGGACGAGATCCACCGCCGACGGCCCCAGCACGGCGACGGCGAGGCCGGCCGCCGCGACGGCGGCCGGGACGCGTTGCCGGACGAGCGCCCACAGGCGCGCGACTCCCCAGCCCGCGAGAAGGCAGACCGGCAACGCGGCCGGCAGCGCGTAGCGCGGAAAGTACCTCGCGGCGAACGCCGCCGGCGGAGCGAGAAGGATCGCCAGCCAGACCATCCCGTAGACGAGGAGCCTCCACCGGCGAGCGGCGGCGAGATCGAGGATGCCGAGAACCGCGAGAACGGCGACCGGCGGCGTGAGGTAGACGAGGAAGCCGTGAGCGGCGAGCCGCACGTTGGCGAGCGTCATCCGCAGGCGGTCGGAGGGGGTCATGGCGGGCCGGTAGTCCGAGGAGTGGAAGATCCGCGTGAACGTATCCGGCTCTCCCGGCGCGAGGAGCATCGGAAGCCAGAGGGCTCCCGCGACGACGGCGCCCATCGCCATCGCCGCGACGAGGCGTCCGGCCCCTCGTCGGCGCTCGCGCTGCAGGAGCACCCACGCGGCCGGCGGCAGGAGCCACAGCGGGTAGCTCACCGCCTGCCGCGTGAGCATCGTGATTCCCATCAGCGCGCCGAAGGCCGACGCGAGCCCGAGCGGCGTACGGGATCCGGATGCGACGCGGCCGGCGAGCGCCGCCGACAGCCCCGCCGCGAGGATCGTCTCCAGGAGGAAGAGCCCGTCGACGCGGGCGAGACGCTCCGCGAAGACGAAGAAGGGGCAGAACGCCACGAGCGCCGCCGCCGACCATGACGCGATCCGGGCCGGCTCCTCCGGCTGCCCGAAGAGCGCGAGAGTGCGGCGCGCCGTCCACGCCGCGGCCGGGATGCACAGCACTCCGGCGACGGCCGAGAGGAGCCGCCCGGCGCGGACCGGGTCCGGAGAGGCCGGAAGGAAGAACGCGAGGAGCCAGACGTGGAGCGGCGGCTGGGCCTCCTGGAGCGAGATCCAGAGCCGCGCGAGGGGATCGCTCCGCGCCAGCACCGCCATCCGCAGGTTCAGCGCCTCGTCGCCGAAGACCGGCAGCGCGCGCAGCGCGACCAGCCGCGCGGCGGCGCCGAGAATCACGCAGGCGGCGACCATCGCCGCCCCGCGGCGCGCGGCCGCCGCTCGGCTCAGCGAGTCTCGCGCGAGCACAGCACGAGCGTGAAGGCCGGGAAGAGGCTCATCGTGATGCGGCGGAACGCGCCGTCGATCGCATAGAGCGGGTCGAACGAGGAGACGGTGAACGCGACCGCGTAGAAGAAGATCTGCGTGGGAAACACCGGCAGGATCGGCGCGGCCATCCCGCGGCGCGTGACGAGGAAGATCAC
Source organism: Thermoanaerobaculia bacterium (assembly GCA_036406835.1). Classification (GTDB taxonomy): domain Bacteria; phylum Acidobacteriota; class Thermoanaerobaculia; order UBA5066; family Gp7-AA6; genus DAHUXD01. The sequence continues at coordinate 121,471 of DASXAG010000080.1, read as the reverse complement.
GACGATCGCGAGGATCGGCACGAGCGCCTCGGTCCATCCGATGCGGAGGAAGCGCCCGGCGACGAGGGCGAAGAGCGCCGGGAGCTCCCTCCACCGCTCCGGCGTGAACAACGTGAAGTCGAAGTCGCGGCGGGTCTGGTTGCCGCGGAGGAGGTACAGCAGGATCCAGTGCGCGAGGGCCGGCAGGACGAGAGCGGCGACCGCGAGCCGGCGCCGCCTCGGCGCGAGGCCCTCGCCGCGCGTCTTCAGCCACAGCACGGCGGCGAGCAGGACGGCGAAGAGTGTTCCCTCCTGCTTGAGCGCCGCGCAGAAGAGAGAGGCCAGCGCGAGGCGCCACGGATTCGCCGCGCGGTCCCGCGAGAGCCAGTCGATCGCGGCCGACGACGCGAGGACCGCGGAGAGGGCGAAGGGGATCTCGGCCGTGCCCGCGTTGCCGGCCTTGTAGAGGAAGGCGCACAGCGCCGCGAGCGCCGCCGCGCCGGCGCCCGCCAGCCGCGAGACGCGCCGCTCCAGAAAGCCCGAGAGCGCGAGCAGGGTCGCGAGCGCGCAGACCGGATAGAGGAGCGCGATCGCCTGGTCGTTCCAACGTCCGACGAACGCGGCGAGCGCGGCGAGCGACAGCGAGACGAGCAGCGGATACTCCCGGTGCGCGAAGTAGAGCGCCGGGTCCTGGAAGAGCCGCCGCGGCAGTCCCGACGTCAGGAAGACGATCTTGCCCTTGTAGCCCCAGAACGCCAGGAAGTCCGTTCCCCACATCCCGTCCGCGACCGACTCGCCCAGGAAGACCAGCCACGCCAGCGCGGCCACGCCGAGGAGGAGCCACGCGAGAAGGGAGGAATCGGCGCGCCGCTCGAGGGCGGCCGCCTCCGGGCGGCGGCGGAGGGCGGCGAGCGCGAGCCCGCCGGCGATCGCCTCGAGGAGGAGCAGCCTCCATCCCGAGGGGCGGACTCCGATGGCGAGCAGCGCGAGCAGGGCGACCGCCTGCACGAGCAGTCCCGACGCGAGGGCCCAGGCGAAACGTTCGCGCCGCGTCAGTCCCCAGGTGACGGGTCGGCTCACCAACCAGCCCGCCCCGGTCGCGCCCGCGAGCCCCACGAGCGCCCGCGACAGGGCTTCGACGAGCGTCATCGAGATGGGCGCGTCCACAGCCATCCGCCCGCGACCGGCTCGCCGCCGGGCCCGCGCCCCGCCTCGGTCCTGTAGGTCGCGACCGCGTCCGCCTCGTCCTTCCAGCGCTCCTCGACCACCCGGCGCGGCGCGAGCCGGTAGTTCGCCTGGAAGCGGTAGAGGTCCGGGTTGCGCGGGACGAGCACCGCCACGGTGAGCGCCGGCGTCTTCGGCAGCCTGCGGTCCAGATCGTCGAGGAACGCGAGGTAGTCGGCGTCGAACCAGAACCCCATGTTCTCCGGGCGATAGGTCGGATCCCCGCGGAGCGCGCTCCCCAGCCGCTCGAGCCGCGTCTTCGTCACCGCGGGCTGGACGGGAGAGAGGAGCGAGACCGCGAGCACCGCATAAGCGATCGCGGCGAGAGAGAGCCTCGCCGCGCGCGCGCGTGTCTTCGCGTCGAGCGCGCGGGGAGGCGGTTCCATCAGGGGGCGGCGCCGCGAACCGGATTGCGCAGCACGCCGACCCTCTCGATCTCGACCTCGACGACGTCGCCCGGGGCGAGCGGCCCCACGCCGGCCGGCGTTCCGGTCAGGATCAGATCGCCCGGCAGGAGCGTCATCATCCGCGACACGTAGGCGACGAGGAACTGCGGCGAGAACACCATCGCGGAGGTCCGCGAGGACTGGCGCACGGCGCCGTTGACGCGCGTCTCGATCGCGAGGTCGGAGGGGTCGACGCCCGTGACGACCGAGGGACCGATCGGGCAGAACGTGTCGAAGGACTTCGAGCGCGCGAACTGCTTGTCCTTCTTCTGCAGGTCGCGCGCGGTCACGTCGTTGGCGCAGCAGACGCCGGCGAGCGCCTCGAGCCAGCGATCGGCGGGCCAGCCCTTGATCCTCCGGCCGATGACGAGCGCCAGCTCGCCCTCGTAATCGACGCGCTGCGACTCCGGCGGCAGGACGATCGGCTCGTTCTCGCGGATCAGCGCGGAGGGCGCCTTGAGGAAGAGCATCGGCTCGTCCTCGGGCGCCGTGCTCCCGAACTCGGCGGCGTGGTCGCGGTAGTTCTTGCCGACCGCGACGATCTTGGACGGCGCGAAGGCGTCGGTCACTCTTTCCACGACTCCTGGGTCAGCTCGCCCCGGAAGACCTCGCGCGCGTCCCCGGTGATGCGCACGTTGGTGATGGTCGTGCCTTCGTCCTGGAAATCGACGCGAAGCGCGACGCCGCTCTTCGTCCCGCAGAGGACGGGCGACGCGGCCATCCCCTGACGGCCGGCCGCGATGGCGGAGGCGACGACGCCGGAGCCGCACGACAGCGTCTCCCCCTCCACGCCCCGCTCGAACGTGCGGACCTCGATGCGGTTCTCGCCCGCCGCCTTGACGAAGTTGACGTTCGCCCCGTCGGGCATCGCCGGGTGATTGCGCAGGGGCGGCGCGAGCCGGTCGATCGCGAGCATGCCGAGATTGCCTCGCAGGAAGACGACCAGGTGGGGCACGCCGACCTCGACCGGGATGGCGGTCGGCGGCAGCCCCCGTCCCGAGATCGGGACCGGATCGCGTGGCGGCGCCACGGCCGGCAGCGACAGGGTCACGAGCTCCCCCTCGGCGTCCACACTGGCCTCGATGGGGCCCCAGCCCGTCTCGATCGTCGGGTTCGGGGACGACACGAGCTCGTGCCGCACGGCGTAGCGCGCCGCGCACCGGGTGCCGTTGGCGCAGAAGGTCGCGTAGCCGCCGTCGGAGTTGAAGTAGTCCAGCCGGACCAGGCCGGTCTCGCCGGGCGAGAGGAAGAGCGCGCCGTCGGCGCCGACCGAGAGCCCGCGGCGGCAGATCAGGGCCAGGCGGCGCCGGTCCTCCATGTCGAGGAAGCGGCCGTCCGCCTCGAAGACGAGGAAGTCGTTGCCGCCCCCGGCCATCTTGACGAACGAATCGGGCAGGGACATGGAGAGCGGAGTTTACGTTAAGCCTGCGGGCAGAGTCGTCCCCGAGCGGTCCGGAACTTAGAACGGTTCCGCGGTCGCCTCGGGCGATGGCGCGCTCTGGTTGCCGTTCCGGTCGATCGCCCTCACGGTGTAGCGGTAGCGCGCTCCCTGGCGCGCCGTCTCGTCGGTGAAGAAGGGATCGGTCAGCGGCTCCTTCGTCAGGCGCTCGGGCGCGCCGCCATCCTTCGATCGGAAGACGAGGTAGCCCGCCAGATCCGGCGCGTCGACCGGATCCCAGAGGAGGCGGACGAGGTTCCCCTCGGAGAGCGCGTCGAGGCGCGTCGGCGCCGGCGGCGGGTAGACGTCGGCGAAGAGGACCGGGATCTCCTCGGCGGGCAGCCCCTCGACCTTCGGGTTCCCCTCCAGCACCGCGCGCACCGTGTAGACGAGCGGCACGCCGTAGGGAGCGGTCGCGTCGACGTACGACGTCCCCTTCACCGGCTCCGCGTTCAGGGGCGGGCCGTACTCGTCCTCGGAGAGCCCGCGGCGGTACACGCGGTACCCCGCGATCGCGGCGGGATGTCCGAGCACGTCGGTCTCCGGCGCCTGCCACTCGAGGCAGAGCCGGCCCTCCTCGGGGAGCGGCTCGGCGAGGACGGGCGCGCCGGGCGCCACGGCGGGAGTCAGCGTCACGATGTTCGAGACCGGGCTCCTCTCGCCGTTGCGGCGGACGGAGATGACGGCGTAGGCGAGCGGATCGCCGCCCAGGCCGCGGCTCCAGAGCTCGGAGAGCGGATCGCGGTAGATGACCGAAGCGCCGCGCGTGTGCTCGGCGATGGCCGAGAGCGACAGCACGGCCGCCTTCTTCGCGTCGCGGTAGAAGGCCTCCTCCGCGAGACGGACGTTGGTCGCCTCGCGCCGCGCTCCCTCGCCGGGAAGGTGGAGCGGTCCCGCGCCGCCGGTGCTGGAGCTCGGGACGCTTCCGGCGGCCGGGCCGGCGGACGGCCGGCGCGGCGACGTCAGCTCGGGGGATGGCTTGATCACGCGATAGACCTCGATCGAGGAGAGGTCCGTGAGCGGCGCGCCCGTCAGCAACCGGTCCGGAAACGTGAAGGTCAGGACCGCGTCGTCACCCTCCTGCTCGATCGCGAGATCCGAGACGGCGTGCGGTCCGCGGGGGAGAGGGGGCTGGGGGTCGCCCTTCTTGCCGCAGGCGAGGCTGCCGATGACCGAGAGAAGGAGTATGCAGCGGCTTGGACCGAAGCGTGTCATCCCGAGGAGCGCAGCGACGAGGGATCCCTTGCGTTAACGGGTTCCATCGCCATCGAGTCCGGGATCCCTCCCCCTCGCTCCGCTCGGTGTCGTGACGACAGCCCGGGGCTCACAGGACATATCGCGACAGGTCCTCGTCCTGCACCAGGTCCGCCAGAGCCGCCTGGACGTCGGCGAGCTCGATGCGGATGGACTTTCCCGAATTCTCGGGGCCGGCGAACGAGAGATCCTCGAGCAGCCGCTCGAGGATCGTGTGGAGGCGGCGCGCCCCGATGTTCTCGAGCGCCCGGTTGACGCGCTCGGCGTCGCGGGCGATCTCGCCGATCGCCTCGTCCGAGAAAGCGAGGTCGACGCCCTCGGCGCCGAGGAGCGCGCGGTACTGCTTCAGGAGCGCGTTCTCGGGCTCGGTCAGGATGCGGACGAAGTCCGCCTCGGTCAGCGAGTCGAGCTCGACGCGGATCGGAAACCGTCCCTGCAGCTCCGGGATGAGGTCGGCCGGCTTCGAGACGTGGAACGCGCCCGCGGCGATGAAGAGCACGTGGTCGGTCTTGACGAAGCCGTATTTCGTGTTGACCGAGGTGCCCTCGACGATCGGCAGGAGGTCCCTCTGGACGCCCTCGCGCGAGACGTCCGGGCCGCGGCCCGACTCGCGGCCGGCGACCTTGTCGATCTCGTCGAGGAAGACGATGCCGGACGACTGCGCGCGCTCGACGGCCTCGCGCGCGACCTGTCCCGGATCCACGAGGCGTCCCTCCTCCTCGGCCTGGAGGATCTGGCGCGCCTCCCCGACACTCGTCTTGCGGCGCTTTTTCTTGCCGCCGAAGAGCCCGGGCAGCATCTCCTTGACGTTGATGTCCATCTCCTCGACGCCCTGGTTGGTGACGATCTCGAAGGAGGGGAACGTCTTGTCCGCGACCTCGATCTCGACCATCCGGTCCTCGAGCTTGCCGTCGCGCAGGAGGGCGCGCAGGCGGTTGCGCGTCTCCTCGGCGTCGTCGGCGGAGAGAGCGGGCAGGAGGAGATCGAGCAGCCGCTGCTCGGTGCGAGCCCGCGCCCGATCGCGGATCTCGAAGGTCTTCTCCTCGCGCACCATCTGGACGGCGACCTCGGTCAGGTCCCGGACGATCGACTCGACGTCGCGCCCGACGTAGCCGACCTCGGTGAACTTCGACGCCTCGACCTTGATGAACGGCGCGTCCGCCAGCCGCGCCAGGCGCCGCGCGATCTCGGTCTTGCCGACGCCGGTCGGGCCGATCATCAGGATGTTCTTCGGCAGGATCTCGCGGGACATCTCCGGCGAGAGCCTCTGGCGCCGCCAGCGGTTGCGGAGCGCGATCGCGACCGCCTTCTTGGCGCGCTTCTGCCCGATGACGTACTTGTCGAGCTCGACGACGATCTCGCGCGGCGTCCGCGCCGCCGCCGGGGGCGCCTCCGCTTCCTTCTCGCCGGGCATCATGAAAACCATCGCCACAAAAATAGCAGAGACGCGGGTTTCGCGCCTTCCTCCCCGCCCGGGGCGCCGTGCCTAGGGAACGAAGAACGTCCTGGTGACGAAGGCCGCCATCTGCTCGCGCGTCACCGGCTGCAAGGGGCAATACGTCGTGTCGCCGCAGCCTCCGGTGATCCCGCGCGTGGCGAGGTCCTCGATCCACGGTGCGAAGGGGTCGTCCTGAGGCACGTCGTCGAAGATCCCCTGCGCCGGAGGCGGGACGTAGTCCGATCCCTCGAGGGTCTTCAGCAGGAAGACGGCCATCTCCTCCCGCGCCACGGGGTTGTCGGCGCAATAGGCGCCGCCGCCGCAGCCCACGGTGATGCCCTTCCGTCCGATCCACTCGATCTCGTCGGCCCCGAAATCGCCGCACGCGACGTCCGAGAACATCCGTCCCTGCGCCTTCGGCGCCACGAACGACGCTCCGAAGCCGGCGCGCACCAGGAAGACGGCCATCTGGGCCCGGGTCAGCGCCTGCGACCCGCAGAAGAGACCGGACCCGCAGCCCCCCGTGACCGCCCGGCGGAACATCGTCTCGATCGCGTCGTGGAAGAGGTCGTCCGCGGGAACGTCCAGGAAATCGGCGAAGAACGGCGACGGCACGGCCAGAAACGTCGCGTCCGGATTCAAGATGAGCATCGGCCTCAGCGTGCCCGGTTCCATCGGCGGCGTGTCGCCCTGGATCTGCGTGGGCACGCTCACCGAAACGTTCGTGGCGGAATCGTCGCCGAAGAAGAGTCCGGCTCCCGACTGGATCCCGTCGGCGCCGATGACGACGGTCGTGCCTCCGGAGGCCGGCCCCGAACCTGTCGCGAAACTGCCGTAGACGACCCCGGGACTGACCTCCACGACGGCCAGCCCCGTGCCCGTGAAGAAGCGCGCGTGCGCGCCCTGGCCCTGGCAGACGTAGCGGCCGACCGGCGCGCCGAGGTCCGCCGTCGTCCAGGCGGGTGCTCCGATGAGCGATGGGTAGAAGGAGAGCTTTCCCTCGGAACCGATGAGCGTCGCTCCGCCCGAAACGAACGTGATGCCGTCGATCCGACCGAGACCGAGGGGGTACGTCGCCGCGAGCTCGTACTTGTCCGGGCCGCGGTCGTAGCGGTAGACGCTGCCGCTCGTGTCCCCGACGAAGACCGAGCGCACGCCCGAATCCGGGCTGGGGCGCATCGCGGTGAAGGGGCCCGGGGTGATCTGAAGCGCCTCGTGCGTCACGCCGTCGAAGGCATAGAGCTCTCCGTCGTCGCGGATCGCGAGCAGGTCCGGATGGCCGCCTCCCGCGGACTCCACGGCGACGTCGCGGACCGGCCCCCCGAGAATGAACGTATTCCACTTCAACGCGCCCGTCGCGTAGTCGTAGACGTACACGACCCCGCCGGAGTTGCTACCGCCCGCGATCACGTCGAGCCCGCCGTCGCCGTCCGAGTCCGCGACCTCGACGGACTCGATCGGAGAGATGTCCGAGGGGGTCGGGGTGCTCCAGATCTGCGTGAAGGCATTCGAAGCGCCGTCGAAGTCGAAGACCTGAACGCGCCCGTTGTAGAGATAGTCGGATCCCATCACGATCTCCAGGGCGGGATCGGCGTCCACGTTGCGGAGCTTGAAGTCGAGCGTCGGATAGAACCCGTAGTCGATCGGATCCGAAATCGCGCGAAGCGCCCGGGTCTTCGCGTCGAAGACGAGGATCCGGCTGCCGGAATAGCCCGCGTCCGAGAGGCTCGCGATGGCGACGATCTCCTCGGAGCCGTCCCCGACGATGTCGCCGACCGCGGGACCGAGGAGCGGACCGACCAGGTCGAGGCTCGTCCACTGCATCGTTTGTGTCGGCAGATCCACGACGTACAGGTGATCGGGGCCCGTGCTCGTCCATCCGGCGCCCCAGAGCACGTTGTCCAGGAGGTCCCCGTCGGAGTCCCCGATGGCGATGCCGGTGACGCCGTGTTCGGGGTTGGGAATCGACCACTTCAGCGCCATCGAAACCGTGTCGAAGGCCTTGACGCTTCCCCATTGGTTCTCGCCGACGATCAGGTCGGGGCGGCCGTCGCAGTCGACGTCCACGAGCTCGATCGCTCCGATGTCGTGATCGCTCGCGGTCAGCGACCACTTGGGAAGCTGGCGCTCGACGTCGTAGGCCCAGACGTAGTTCCACGGGTCCGCCGCGACGAGCTCGTCGCGGCCGTCGTCGTCGATGTCCGCGGCTCGAACGATCCAGCCGAATCCGTTGGGCCAGTGCCACTGCACCGCATGCGTGGCCGCGTCGACGACGTCGCCGCTCGTCGTCGCGATCTCGAGGGCCGGGTCCGAATCCATCTGTCCCACCGTCACGCCCCCGCCGACGCCGGGAACGTTCCAGAGGGGCGTGCCGTCGCTCGAATAGACGTAGAGAGCCGAATCGGTCGTCAGGATCAGCTCGTCGTTCCCGTCTCCGTCCAGGTCCCGAAGAACCATGTCCTTCGGCTCGGCGACGGTCGAGAACCCCGGCAGCGGGAGCCGGCTTTCCTCGTCGTAGACGAGGATCTCGCCGTCCTCGAGCGCGAGGACGATCTGCCGGCTCGCGCTGAGCCCCAGCTGCCCCAGAGCCATGCGGACGATCGGCGCGGGCAGGATCTCGCTGACGAACGTCTGCTGGTAATCGGGACCGCTGCTCGAGCGGCGGAGCGCGTACCAGTACTGATCCGGCCCGAACCCCTCGGGCGCAGCGCCGACGTAGACCTCGCGCTTTCCGCCGGACCTCCCGATGAGGATGTTCGAGACGCCGATCCCGGCGCCGAAGATCTTGTAGGACCAGATCGCGGGCACTCCCGTCGTTCCAGCCGGCGTCGACACGACTCTCGGCGCCGCCATCGATCGCTGCGCGTCGATCTCCGCGCGCGTGTACGTGATGCGCTCACCGTGGTCGCCGATCGTCGGCGCGCCGTACACGTTGGTGGGCCGTGCTCCCCCGGGCGCGTGCCGCGCCTCGGCGCTGACCAGAAATGGACAGGCGAGAAGAGAGGCCACCAGGACCGCCAGACGCGTCCTCATGAGGTTTCCTCCGTGAGGAAATCCTATGCCCGCCCGCGAGAGGAAGCGCCCGCCGAACGCTAAGGATCTGGATGGAAAGGGCTTAGTCGGGCGCCGGGCCCTAGAGCTCCTCGATCGTGACGCGGTCGTTCGTGTAGATGTCGATCTGCGAGGCGATCAGGAGCGCCTCGCGCGCGACGTCCGCGGCGGAGAGCTCCGGCTTGTGCTTGAGCAGCGCGCGCGCCGCCGCGAGCGCGAAGGCGCCGCCGGATCCGATCGCGAGCACGCCCTCGTCGGGCGAGATCAGGTCTCCCGTGCCCGAGATGAGGAGCGAGCTCTTCTTGTCGGCGACCACGAGCAGGGCCTCGAGCTGACGGAGCATCTTGTCGGTGCGCCACTCCTTGGCGAGCTCGATCGCCGAGCGCTCGAGGTTCCCGCGGTGCTCCTCGAGCTTGGCCTCGAAGCGCGAGAAGAGCGCGAACGCGTCGGCCGAGGAGCCCGCGAAGCCGGCCAGCACCTCGCCGCCCTTGAGCCGGCGGATCTTCGCCGCGGACGCCTTCATGATCGTGTTGCCGAGCGTGACCTGGCCGTCCGAGGCCATGGCCACCTTCCCCGAATGGCGCACGCAGACCACCGTCGTCGAATGCCACTTCTCCATCGACGCGGAGGATACAGCAGGCGCCGTTTGCTTCATCGGGCGGGCGCCGCGGCGGGAGCCGTCGCGGCCGCGAGCGTCTTCAGGCCGGCTTCGATCACGGCCTCCTCCTGACCCGCCCTGGCGGCGGGCCGGTCCGCGACCGGCACGTCCGGCTCGATCCCGCGCCCCTCGAAGCTCTTGCCGTCCAGGGTCTCGATCGCCTCCCGCGCGAGCCAGAGCATCGAACCGTCGGAGAGCTTCGTCGGGTTCGCGCCGCCGCTGGCCATTCCCGACGTCGCCTCGCCGACGAGAGGCCCGATGCCGTGCGCGCGGAACTTCAGCGCGAGCGACTCCCCCGCCGAGGCCGTTCCCGAGTTGATCAAGAGCACCACCGGCAACGTCTTGTAGACCGGCGGCACGAGCCGCTTCCCGCGGCGCGAGATCTTGTAGTAATCGCCGGAGCTCCACTGTCCGCGCAGGAACGTGGGAAGGATGTTGGGATCGTAGCCGCCGCTGTTGCCGCGGTCGTCCAGGATCAGGCCCTCGATCTCGTTCCAGCCGGCGAGACCCGGCCGCGAGCGCGCGACCTCGTCGCGGTCGAGGAGCAGGTCGACGACGGCGAGCGCGGTCTCGGCGCTCATGCCCCAGAGCCGCACGTAGCCCCAGTTCTTCCCGTCGCGCCGGATCACGCGCGCGCTCTTCCACACGAGGGCCTCGCCGGGATCCTCGGGCTTGAGCGCGAGCCGATCCTTGCGCACGGACTCGCCGGGACGCTGCCACGTGACCTCGACCGAGCCGCCCGGGCCTCCCTCGAAGACGAAGAAGAGGTCGCGGAACGAGACCCGCGACTTCCCGTAGGCGACGCCGTCGACGGCGAGGATGCGGTCGCCGATCCGGAGTCCCGCGGCATCCGCCGCGCCGCCGGGGACAACGCCCTTCACGGCGTAGCCGTCGCCGTCCTGCCCCATGCGGAGACCGGCAGTCCACCAGTCGTGCTCCGGCAGCCTCCCCGGCGGCAGCCGGAAGGTGTGCGAGTCCTCGAGCGTCGCGAGGAGGCGGTCGTAGATCGCGTCCTGCCGCGCCTTCTCCTCGGTCTGCGAGAGCTCCTGCGCCGCCTTCCTCAGGGCGCCGTCCCAGTCGACGCCCTTCAGCGTGGGGTCGTAGAAGAGCTCATGGACCGCCTTGTCGATCTCGGCGAGCAGGGGTGGAAGCGGCGCGGTCGGCGGCCGTTGGGCGAAGCCGATCCCGGCCCCGAAGGCCAGCATTCCAAACGCCGCGAACAGGAGCCGCTCAGGCCTTCGGATGCGCATTCCGGTACACCTCGCGCAGCCTCGCCGCGTCGAGGTGGGTGTACTTCTGCGTCGTCGAGAGCGAGGCGTGGCCCAGGAGCTCCTGAATGGCGCGCAGGTCGGCGCCGGCCTGGAGCAGGTGCGTCGCGAAGGTGTGCCGCAGCGCGTGCGGCGAGATCTCCTCGGGCAGGCCCGCGGCGCGCAGGCGGCGCTTGAGCAGGCGCGCCATCGAGCGCGTCGTCAGCCGGCCGCCGCGCGCGTTGACGAAGAGCGGCTCGCCGGATTCGGGATCGTCGTCCTCGACCGCTCTCCGCAACGCCGCGCGCGCCGGCAGGTAGTCGCGCAGCGCCTCGGCGGCCGTCTCGCCGAAGGGGACGATGCGCTCGCGGCTCCCCTTGCCCGTCACGCGCACGAGACGCGCGGAAAAATCGACGTCCTCGAGGTCCAGCCCGGCGGCCTCGGACACGCGCAGGCCGGTCGCGTAGAGCAGCTCGAAGAGCGCGCGCTCGCGCTCGGGGACGGGTCCCTCCTCCCCGGCGATCGTGTCGTCGAGGAGCCGCTCGGTGTCGGGGAGCGTCAGCGCGCGCGGCAGCGTCCGCGGAATGCGGGGCGCGGGCAGTCCGCGGGCGGGGTTCTTCTCGAGGTGCTCCTCGCGGCAGGCCCAGCGGAAGAACGAGCGCAGCGTGGAGAGGTGCCGCGCGAGGGAGCGGTTCGAGAGCTTCGCCCGATGCAGGGAGGCGAGGTAGGAGCGGACGGCCAGGGTGTCGATGCGGGACAGCGGAGTCTTGCCCGCGTTCTCGTGCGCGAACTCGGTCTCCCAGAAGTTCGCGAAGCGGTCGAGGTCGGTCCGGTACGCCAGGACGGTCCTCGGGGAGAAGCGCCGCTCGTCGGCGACGTACGCCTGGAAGGAATCGATGGCCCGAGAGAGCGAGATCACCTCGACCTCAGTGTAGCGCGGTGCCGTGGATCAGCGGCTAGAATGCGCTCCGACTTCCATGGAGCTTCGCCCGTTTCGCTCGCTGCGCTTCTCTTCCCGCGTCCTGCGGGAGCGGGGGCTCGCCGCCGTCTTCGCGCCGCCGTACGACCAGATCTCGCCGGCGCTGCAGGAGTCCCTGTACGCGCGCGCGCCCGAGAACATCGTGCGCGTGACCTACCCGAAGAAGGACGGCAACCCGTACCAGGACGCCACCGTGTCGCTCCTCGCCTTCCTCGCGGACGGCACCCTCGAGAAGGAGCGGAGGCCGGGGCTGTGGATCTATCGCCAGACCTTCGCCGTCGACGGGCAGACCTTCGTCCGCAACGCGCTCGTGGGTCTCGTCCGCGTCTCGGAGTACGCGGCGGGCATCGTCCATCCCCACGAGCTCACGCTCGCCAAGCCGAAGGCGGATCGCCTCTCGCTCCTGGCCGCGACGCGCGCCGACTTCGAGCTCGTCTTCCTGCTGACTCGGGCGCCGCTCGCGGCGGCCCTCTCGACGCGGCGCCCGCCGGATCTCTCCGCCGAGGACGCCGACGGCGTCCGACACGACGCCTTCCGCATCGGCGACTACGCCGCGCACGTCGAGCTGCAGGGACTCGTCAAGAACGCCGAGGCGATCATCGCCGACGGCCACCACCGCTGGGAGACCGCGCTCGCGTTCTCCGAGAACCCCGCGGCCGCGAAGCTTCCCGGCGCGCGCTACAAGCTCTGCGCGATCGTCGACATGGCGTCCGAAGGCCTGATCGTGCGCCCGATCCACCGGCTGCTCGCCGGCGTGCCCGACTGGCGGCCGGAGCGCCTTCTCGAGTCGGCGCGCGCGATCTTCACGGTGCGCGAATACGCCTCGCCGCAGGAGGCCTTCGACGCGCTCCAGACCCACTCGCGGCTCCTGCCCGCGTTCGTGGTGCTCGCGCCGCCCGCGCGCGCCGCGCTCTGGACCCTGCGGGAGGACGCGGCGGGCCTTCCCTGGCCGGCGGATCGCTCGAATGCGTGGAAGGCGCTCGACACGGCGGCGCTCGAGGTCGCGCTCTTCCAGAAGCTCCTCGGGATCGGGCCCGAGCAGATCGCGAAGGGCGACTTCGTCTCGTTCACGTCGAACGCCGCCGCGGCCATCGCCGCCGCCGAGAAGGGGGCGACGGACGCGACGAGCGATGTCCAGGCGGCGATCCTCATGCGGCCGACGACGGTGTCGGACGTCGAAGCGGTCGTCTCCGAGGGCGACCGCCTGCCTCAGAAGTCCACGCACTTCTTTCCCAAGATGTACTCCGGCCTCTTCGGCGTCTCGCTCGAAGACGGGGTGTACTAGCCGCCGTGGGCGAGTCGCCCGCCGCCGCCGCCGAGGCGGCTCGAGCTCAGGTTCGGCTCGACGCCGGGGATCGTGCGGGCGCGATCGCCGCGAGCCGGAGAGCGCTCGCGATCGACCCCGATTGCCTCGCGGCGCACGTCTGCATGGCGCACGCGAAGCTCCCCGGCGAGGACTTCCTCGGCTATCTGCGCCGCTTCCACGGGGCGCTGCGGCCGCGGACCTATCTCGAGATCGGCGTCGACGCGGGACGCACGCTCTCGCTCGCGCGTCCGCCCACGGTCGCGATCGGCGTGGATCCGGCGGCGAAGGGTGAAGGCATTCCGTTCGCCGCGGAAACGAAGCTCTTCGCCCTCGAGAGCGACGTCTTCTTCGCCATGCACGACGTCGAGGCGGAGTTCGGCCACGCGATCGACCTCGCCTTCGTCGACGGCCTCCACCTGTTCGAGCAGGCGCTCCGGGACTTCCTGCACGTCGAGCGGCACGCCGCCCCCGAGTCGGTCGTCCTCTTTCACGACTGCCTGCCGCTCGACGCCGCGACCGCGACCCGTGCGCGACAGACGGGCTTCTGGACCGGAGACGTCTGGAAGATCGTGCCGATCCTGCAGCGGCTTCGACCGGATCTCGACGTCTTCGTGATCCCGACCTACCCGACGGGTCTCGCCGTGGTCACGCGGCTCGACCCGGGCTCGCGGGTCCTCGAGGAGCGCTTCGCGGCGATCGTCGAGGAGTGGGTTCCCCGGACATGGAAAGACGCGCCCGAGGGCGCGTCTCCCGAGTTCCGACTTCCGCTGGTTCCCAACGACTGGGAGGCCGTGCTCTCCCGAGTCCGGCCTTCCCGCTGAGCGTCTACTTCTTCGCGAAGCTCCGCACGTCTCCCTTGACGAGCCCCTCGATCTGCTCCTTCGTCAGCTTCTTGCCGAACGGAGGCATGTCGTCGTCCTTGCCGTTGGTCACGGAGTCGATCAAGTCGGAGTCGCTCTTGCTCTGCTGCCATTCCGCGTCGGTGAAGTTGCGCGCCTTCATCTGCTTGCCCTTCGCCGTCTCGGCCTTGCCGTCCTCGCCGTGGCACTTCGCGCAGTACTGCTTGAACAGGTCCGAAGGATGCCCTTCGTCCCGATCCTTCGCATAGAGGGTGAGCCCGAAGCCCACGATCACGCCGAACGCGAGCGCCGCCAGGAGTCTCGATCCCTTCATCCGTTCCTCGCTTTCTCCAAATCGCGCAACACCGTCTCCGCGTCCCACATTTCTCCGAAATAGATCGCCGCGAGCCTTCCCTGCGGATCGACCACCGCCACCGCCTGTCCGTGGACGATCTGGCCGTGGTCGGGGTAGTAGAGAACGCCGAAGGACTCCGCGGCGCGCGCGACGGCCTTCGGGTCGCCCGTCAGAAACTTCCAGCGCTTCGGATCCGCGCCGATCCGCGACGCGAAGTCGCGCAGGACGGCCGGCGTGTCGTTCGCGGGGTCGACCGTGATCGAGAGCAGCTCGCCGTAATTCTTCTTCGCAAGCGCCGCGTCGATCTTCGCGAACTTGGTCATCGTCATCGGGCACGCCGTCGCGACCGGGCATCGCGTGTACGCGAACGTCACCGCGACCGGCGTTCCGCGAAACTGCGAGAGCCGCACGGTCTTCCCCGTCTGGTCGACGAGCGCGAAGTCCGGTACGGCGTCTCCCGGCGCGACGCCCTTGTTGGGCTCGGGCAGGTCGGGCCTCTCTCCCGGCGGCCGCGCGAGCATCGAAGCGCCGGTGCTCCCGGGCGATGACGCCGGCGCGGATGCCGGCGTGCCGGATGCCGGGCTCGGCACGAACCCCTTCGTCAGGATCTCCTCGAGAAACCGCTCGTTTCCGTCCACCACGAGCCTCGCCTCGATCCGGTCCCCGGGCCGCAAGAGGGCCACGACCTTGGGGTCGTCGCGAACCGTGAAGGACGTCGTGGCGGCACCGAGGACTCCCTCCACGGGCTCGTGCGCGACCGTGATCCCGGCGCCGGCCGGGTCGACCGCGGTGATCACGCCCTTCAACGGATACTTCTTCGCGTTCGCCGAGACGCGGGCCGGCATCGAGAGCGGCGCCCGCGTCGGCGCGTTCGCCGGCACGGCGGCCTCGCGCGCGCGGCAGGCGGCGCCCACCGCGACGACAGTTCCCGCGAGCAAGGCGAGCGCCGCGGAGCGGAGGAGTCCCGAGGATCGAAGGCGTTTCACGGAGCGTTTCCTACAGTAAGCGAGGTCGGTATTTCAAATGTTAACGATGCCCAAAGGCTCTGCCAGTCCGCACCCGAGTCCGGAGGCGCGGGGACCATGTGCACGGCCTTCACGAGCCAGACCCCGCCGTAGGGCACGCGCAGGCGGACGCGTCCGTTCTTGTCGGTCCGCTGCGACAGCTTCTCCGAGGCGTGCCCCTTCGGAAGCGCCACGACGAGCGCGCCCTCGAGAGGCTTGCCCTCGTAAGTCAGCCGCACCGGAAGCTCGGTCCCCGCGCGAAGGCCGTAGGGATTCTTCTCCGCTCGCAGCTCCAGCGTGAGGCCGACGTCGCGATCTTCGCCCGCGTGCCCGAGGGGACCCGCGTAGAGAAGCGCCTTCGCGCAGCGCGAGAAGAGCTCCCGCGAGGGCTTCTGCGACTCGCCGCGCCGCGCGCGCTCCGCGACGATCTTCTCGAGCCCCTCCTCGCGCAGGTAGTCCTCGAACTTCTGCGCCTCCAGGGACACGAGGCTGTTGCCGCTTCGGTACGCCAGAGCCTGGAGTCCGGGCACGACGATCTCGGCCACTCCCGCGGGATCGTCTCCGGACCTCCCGTCGAGCGGCGCTTCGCCGCCGGGAAAGACGAGTGAGAACTTCTGGACCAGCGCGGGGTTGCGGGGCACGGCCTCGCCCTGGAAGTTCTGCCCCACCATCAGCCGGGCGGCGACCGTCTCGTGCACCGGCGGCCGGAAGCTCGACGGCTCGATCCAGAAGTCGTGGGCGAGGAGCGGGCTCGCGAGCACACCCGCGAGCGCAGCGAGCGCCGGGAACCGGAATCGTCGGGACCGCATCAAGCCCGCGACGCGACGAACTCGGCGAGCTTCGCCAGGTCGACGTTGCCGCCGGAGAGCACGACGCCGACCCGGCGCCCGGAGAAGTCCGCCTTCCTGTGGCGCACCGCGGCCGCCGAGGCCGCCCCCGAGGGCTCGATCAGCACCTTCATGCGCTCGAGCATCCAGGTCAGCGTCTCGATCATCTCGTCATCGGATACGAGGAGGATGTCCGCCACGGATTCCTGGACGATCGGAAAGGTCAGCTTTCCGGGCATCGACACGCGGAGCCCGTCCGCGATCGTCTGGTTGGTCGCTTTCTCGACGCGCGTGCCCGTCTCGAGCGAGCGCTTCGTGTCGTCGGCGGCCTCGGGCTCGACGCCGTAGATGCGAATGTCGGGCCTCAGGTGCCGCGCCGCGGTCGCCCAGCCGCTGATCAGCCCGCCGCCGCTGACGGGCACGACGAGGGTGTCGATGTCGCGGACCTCCTCGAGGAGCTCGACCGCGCCGGTCGCGGCGCCCGCCATCACGAGCTCGTCGTCGAACGGCGGCACGAGGATCGCCCCGCGCTCGCGGCAGAGCCGGTCCGCCAGGTCCTCGCGGCTCTGGCTCTCGCGGTCGTACAGCAGGACCTCCGCCCCGTAGCCACGCGTGGCGTCGACCTTCGTCTGCGGGGCGTCCCTCGGCATGACGATCGTGGCGCGGATGTTCAGGAGCTTCGAGACGATCGCCACGGCCTGCGCGTGGTTGCCCGAGGAGAACGCGACGACGGCCTCGACCTTCCCCTTCTCGGTCTCCGCCTTCATCTTGTTGTAGGCGCCGCGGAACTTGAACGCGCCGCCGCGCTGCAGGTTCTCGGCCTTGAAGAAGACGGTGGACCCGGCCTCCGCGTCGAACTGCCGGGAGCGGAGGACCGGCGTGCGGTGGGCGACGCCCTCCAGACGCTTCCTCGCCTTCTCGATGTCGGTCCAGGTCAGCATGTGGGTGTCAGGATACGGCGACCGGCTGCGGCTCGATCTGCAGCTTCCACTCGGCAATCGCGGCGAGCGCCCGGTCCACCATCATCTGGCGGCGGATCTGCTTGTCCCGCACGGGCGAGTGCGAGGTGTCCTCGATCAGGCCGAAGGTCACGTTCATCGGCTCGAACCTCTCCTCGGGCGGCCGCTCCGAGCAGTGACGGGCGAGCGAGCCGATCGCGGTCGTGTACGGAACCGGCACCGGCTCCCGCCCCTCCAGGAGCTGCGCGAGCGTGAGACCCACCGCGAGCCCGGTCGCCGCGCTCTCGACGTAGCCCTCGACGCCCGTGATCTGCCCGGCGAAGAAGATCCGCGGCCGCCGGCGCATCCGCCAGAAGCGGTCGAGGTGCGCGGGCGCGTGGATGTAGGTGTTGCGGTGGAGCATGCCGTAGCGCACGAAGCGCGCGTTCTCGAGCCCGGGGATGCGCCGGAAGACCCGCTGCTGCTCGGCGATCTTGAGCTTGGTCTGGAAGCCGACGAGGTTGTAGTGCTCCTTCGCGAGATCGTCCTGGCGAAGCTGCACGACCGCCCAGGGATTCCGGCCGGTCCTCGGGTCGGGAAGCCCCATCGGCTTCATCGGCCCGTGGCGCAGCGTCTCGCGCCCCCGCTCGGCCATGACCTCGATGGGGAGGCAGCCCTCGAAGTAGACGCCCTTCTCGAAGTCCTTGACCGGCACCGTCTCGCCCGCGAGCAGCGCGCCGACGAATGCCTCGTACTCCTCGCGCGAGAGCGGACAGTTCCAGTAGTCCTCGCCGTCGCCCTTGCCGTAGCGCGAGAGGGCGTACATCTTCGAGAGGTCGAGCGAGGAGGCCTCGACGATCGGCGCCATGGAGTCGTAGAAGTACAGGTCTTTCGTGCCCAGGAGCTCCCCGATCGCGGCATCGAGCGCGGGCGAGGTCAGCGGGCCGGTCGCGATCACGACGTAGCCGGCGTCGTCGCCGGGAATCGCGCGGACTTCCCGGCGCGAGAGCTCGATTTCCGGTCGCGCGGAAAGAGCCTCGGTCACGAGATTCGCGAAGACGTGGCGGTCCATCGCGAGAGCGTCCCCGGCCGGCACCGCGGCGGCGCGCGCGCAGCGGACGATCAGCGAGTCGAGGGCCTCCATCTCGCGTTTGAGCAGCCCGACGGCGTTGCGCGGGTTGTCCGAGCGGAAGGAGTTCGAGCACACGAGCTCGGCGCAGCGGTCGGTCTGGTGCGCCGAGGTGCCGACCGCGGGCCGCATCTCGTAGAGGCGGACCCGGTGGCCGCGCCGCGCGAGCTGCCACGCGCACTCGGACCCGGCGAGACCGGCGCCGATGATGGAGACCGTCGTCATGGAGAGGGGATTCTAAGGTTTGTCATCCGAGCGGAGCGAGGGATGACAGGAGGCTCACCATCCCCCGCCCCCGCCTCCGCCCGAGCTGCCGCCTCCCCCGCCTCCCCCGCCGCCGCCCGATGAGGACGGCGAGGCGACTCCCGAGGCGAGGGCGCCCGCCGCGACCGCCCAGGACCCCGACGAGCCCGCCCCGCCGAAGGCGCCGCCTCCGCCCGACCACCCGCCCGAGGACGTCCAGCTCGACGACCCCGACGATCCGTCGGATCCTCCCCGGCTCGCGGCCGCGCCCGCGGCGGCCGCCGCCCCGCCGTAGGCCTTGAACCAGTGGTCCGCCTCCGAGGTCAGGCCGAAGGCGACGACGTAGGGAAACCAGTCGTCGTGCAGGCGCGGCGCCGGCTGTGCGAGCTCGTGGATGAAGTACGCGCGCGCCGAGGCCAGGGTCTTGCGCCGCGCGATGCGGTGCGGGCCGTTGCGCGTCTTCGCGAAGTTGAAGACGCCGTTGAGGACGGCGAGGCGCAGGCAGAGCGAGCCGAGTACCGGCACGAGCGGCGCGGGCCTCGGGTCCCTCGCGCCCAGGAACGCGTAGAGGAAGAGAAACGCGGGGACCCAGAGAAACGCCGCGGAAGACGCGTCCACGGCGACGATGCGCTTCTGGAACGCCCACGCGCACGTGACGCCGATGATGGAGACGATCCCGTAGACGAACGCGATCGAGAAGAGGTCTCCCGGCGGTTCCTTCTCGGTCAGGACGGCGGAGAGGTGGAGGCCGAGCCCCGCGAGCACGAGCAACGCCGTCGGCCAGCGCGACGGCGCCGGCGAGGTGTCCTGGAAATCGGGATGCGCGGCGAGCTTCTCCTCGAGCCCCTTCTTGATCTTCGAGGCGGGGTCGAAGCCGCTCGACTTGTAATGCGCCTTGATCGCATCGGTGTCGGTCTCCTGGCGGCCGAAGAAGAGCGCCTTGACGAGGTCGCGGTCGTAGCCCGTGAAACGCTCGAGCGGCACGAGCAGCTTCATCGTCATCTTCTTGCCGTCGGCCTCGGTCGCGATCTTCTTCTCCGACACGAGGCGCGCGATCACGGCCGAGACCTCGGGCGGACCGATCTTCTCGTCCCAGAGCGCGCCCGCCTCCTCCGGCGCGAGCGAGAAGAGGTTCTTCGAGAGCCAGCCCTCGTCGATCGTGTCGGGCGGCCGGAGCGGCGCGAAGCGGCCGAGGGCGCGCTCCCGCGCGCGCCAGCGGGAGTAGAGGAGCACGATCGCCGCGCCGTAGAGGAGGAGCAGCGCCCAGCGCAGCCGCCGGCTCGCGATTCCGTGGGCGGCCTCGGGCGTGCCCGTGCCGGTGTAGGTGAGCGGAAGGGTGACGACGAATCCCTGCCGACCGTGGAGCGGCGTGGGACCCGCGCTTCCCGTGAACGGCGCCTGCGGCTTCCAGACCGGGTCGAGCGTGAGCGACAGGGTGAAGGCGTCGACCGGCCACTCGCGATCGGGGAACGCGAAGTCGTTGTCGAGCTTGTAGGACGTGCCGCCCTGCTTCACGAGGATCCCGCCGAGCACGTAGGTGATCTCGTAGACGAGCTCCGTCTGGGAGAAGGGCGGATCCGAGGGCAGGCGGCTGCGCCAGCGCAGCACGTACGGGCCGGTCCAGCTCCACGCGTCGACCGCGGAGAGGTCGCCCTGCTCCATGGGGTGGCGGACGCCGTCCGCGTCGATGCGCGTCACGGACCCGAGGGTGAGCGACTGCCCGGGGAACACCCGGAAGGTGCGCTCGCCCCCGTTCCAGTCGCCGTCGAAGACCATGTCGTGGGTCTCCACGACGGAGAGGTTGCCGGCCGCGTCGAGCTTCGCCTTCACGTCGAGGGACTTCCAGCGAAGAACCCGCGCGCTCGCGGGCGCGCAGACGCCGAAGGCGAGGAGCAGCGCCGCGACGAGTCCGCGCATCCTCGAGCGGGTCACGCCGTCCTCCGCGCCCGCTTCGAGACCGGCACGACGAAGCGGATCGAGGTCAGCCGCGGCGAGAAGGCCGCGACCTTGTTGTCGACCAGGCCCGCCGCGAGGCCCGCCTTCTGCACGTCGAGCCACAGGAACGGAAACCCGAGCGTCTCGAGGTAGGGCTTCTTCGGAAAGACGGTCCAGAGCGCGCCGTCCGATTCCAGCCGCCTCTCCATGTCGCGAAAGAACGCCGACAGCGATCCCTCGGCGGGGACCTCGACCATCAGCCAGGGGTGGCGTCCGGCCGGCAGCGTCTCGACGCGCTCGACCAGCGGGCCGAAGGTCTCGCGCATCGTCCGAACGAACTCGCGCGTGGAGCCCCGCGCGTACGCGGCCCCATCGCCGGGCAGCGAGAACTTCTCCCAGGGGGCTTTCACTGTGTCCATTGTACGGGCGGAAGCCGACCGAACTGTCGCCGCGGGAAGCGGCGCTCTACTATGGTGCCGTGACGTTCGAGTCCGACCTCTATCCCGACGAGTACTTCGACGGCCTGCACAAGGTCACGTCCTTCGCGGCGCCGGAGCGCAAGTGGCAGGAACGCGACCGAGACATCCTGGCGCTGGCCCGGCCGACGAAGGACACCATCCTGCTCGACCTGGGCTCGGCGCGCGGCGACGTCTGCTTCCTGCTCGCGCCGCTCGTCCGCGAGGCCATCGGCATCGACGCCTCGCCGAAGGCGCTCGAGATCGCGGAGCGCGAGCGGGCGCGGCGCGGTCTCCGAAACGTCCGCTTCGTCCAGGGCGACGTGGCCGAGCTCGCGCCCCTCCCGGACGCGTCGGTCGACGTCGCCGGCGCCTTCGACCTGCTCGAGCACGTGGACGACGCGACCGTGCGGCAGATGCTCGGCGCGCTCAGACGCGTCCTCCGGCCCGGCGGCGTGTTCGTCGCGTACACCCCCAACCGCGAGCACTACGTCGAGCGGATGAAGGCGCACAACGTCGTCCTCGCGCAGTTCCCCGAGCACATCGCGGTGCGGCGGCCCGAGGAGATCCGGCGGCTCCTCGAGGAGGAGGGCTGGCGCGCCGACGAGATGCGCTACGCGACGGCTCCCTTCCCGGGCGTCCGGTGGGCCGAGCGGCTGCTCGCCCCGCTCCCGGGAGTCGGGCGGCTGTTCCGGTACCGCATCCTCCTTCGGGCGTCGGTCTCCGGACCCCGGGCCGAACGGCCCGGCGGGGACCGCGGATAGACTGGTCGGTTCATGCGTATGCGCACGAGCGTCATCATCCCGTGCCGGGACGCCGCGCGGACGGTCGCCGACGCGGTCGCGTCCGCCCTGCGCCAGAGCGACCCGCCATGCGAGGTCCTCGTCGTCGACGACGCCTCCTCCGACGCGTCGGCCGCGATCGCGCAGAAGGCCGGCGCCCGCGTGCTCGTGAACCCGGCGCGGCGCAACGCGGGCGGCGCGCGCAACGCCGGCATCGAGGCCACCTCGGGAGAGCTGCTCGCCTTCCTCGACGCCGACGCCGTCGCCCCCGTCGACTGGCTCGCACGCGCCCGGGACGTCCTCGCGTCGGATCCCACGCTCGCGGGCGTCGGCGGGAGCATCGTCAACGGGCGCCTCGGCCGCTGGGGCGAGCTCGACTATTTCCTGAACCATTCCGAATGGATCGGCGGCCGCGCGGGCGCGAAGAGCAGCATTCCGACGATGGCGATCGTGTACAGGCGCGCCTCCGTCGGCCCGGCGCGGTTTCCCGAGTCCAACTCGGGCGAGGACACCGCGTTCGCGCTGGCCGTCGCCGCGCGCGGCGGCCGGCTCTGGTACGAGCCCGCGATCCGCGTGACTCACCGGCACGAGCGCCTGGACTTCCCCTCGTTCTGGGAGAAGCAGCGCGCCTGCGGACGCACGATCTTCCTGACCCGCTCGACCCTGGACCGGCCCGGGAAGATCCTGGTGCGCGCCCCGATTCTCCTCTTCCTCCTTCCGCATCTGTGGATCACGCTCGTACGGATGGCGCGGGCCGGCTACGCTGGAAGGGCCGTGGCGCTCTTCCCCTGGCTGCTCGCCGGGGAGGTCGCGAGGATCCAGGGATTCTTCCAGGCGCGCCGCGGGCGGCGGAGCCCGGAGCCGGTCGAGGGAACCGAGTCGGCGCGCGAGGCCCGCGCATGACCGCGGCGAGGCGCCTGCGCCAGGGCCTCGCGCTCGCCCGCGACTGGATCGCGCCGGGCGAGGCGATCGCGCAGTGGACCCACTTCGTCACGTCGGTCTGCAACGCGCGCTGTGCGCACTGCTTCTACCCCATCAACGCCGGCAAGAACGAGCTGACGGTCGAGGAGCTCGACCGCTTCGCCGCCACGCTGCCTCCGATCCGCCTGCTCCTCATCTCGGGCGGGGAACCGTTTCTCCGCCGCGACCTGCCCGAGCTCATCCGCGTCTATTTCGAGCGCTGCGGCTTCTTCAACGCCTCGATCCCGACCAACGGCTTCTCGCCCGAGGAGGTCACGCGCGCCGCGAAGCGCATCTGCGACTTCTCGCCGGAGCTCTCGCTCGGCGTCACGGTCTCGATCGACGGGTTCCGCGACTTCCACGACCGCGTCCGCGCGGTGCCGGGACTCTACGACCGCGCGCTCGCGACGCTTTCGGCGCTCCTCGAGCTGTCGCGCGGGACGCCGAACCTCACGGTCGGCGTCACGACCGTCTTCATGCGCGACAACCAGCAGGAGATCGAGGCCTTCTGCGAGTTCGTCTACGACACCTACCGCCCCAACCACCACGCGCTGGGCTTCGTCCGCGGCGATCCGTTCGACCCCCGCGTCAAGGAGGACCTCGACGTCGGGCTCTACGAGCGGCTCTCGCGGAGAATCGACTCGCGCTATCCTCCGGACGAGGCCCGAACGGGCTGGAAGGGCGCGCGCACGCGGGCCCGCCGCGAGGTCAACCGGCGGCGCTTCGAGTACATTGCGCGACAGGCGCGCGGCGGCGGGTTCGAGGGGTTCTGCCTGGCGGGCGAGCGGGAATACGTGCTGACGGAGGAGGGGAACATCCACGGCTGCGAGCTGATCGGCACCGTGCTCGGCAACGTGCGCGAGGCCGGCTACGACTGGGGGCGGATCCGGGAGAGCGAGGAAGCGCGGCGGTTCGTCGCCGACAAGCACGACCGGCTCTGCCGCTGCACCCACGAGTGCAACGCGCGGACGATGATCCTCTTCGACCGCGCCAACGCGCTGCCGGTCCTCGCCGCGATGGCGGGAGTCGAGGCGAGGCGCCCCTCATGAGCAAGGGAAAGAACGGCCTCCGCCTGCGCTCGCTCAAGTACATGCTCGAGCTGACCTCGCGCTGCAACCTCCGCTGCGGCATGTGCCCGATGGACGTGCTCACGCGCCCGTTCGAGGACGCGCCGTTCGACATGGTCGAGGACGTGGCGCGCCAGATGCGCGAGCTCGACCTCCCGATGAAGTACCTGCACGAGATGGGCGAGCCGTTCCTCTACAAGCGCCTCTGCGAGGCGATCGACCTCTTCCCCGGCGTCTGCGTCTCGACCAACGGCACGCTCCTGAGCGAGCAGTGGAGCAAGGACATCCTCGCGACGTCGCTCTCGAAGCTGCGCATCTGCATCGACACCCTGAAGCCCGAGGTCTACCCGATCGTGCGCAAGGGAGGCCGCTTCGACGCCGTCGTCGAGAACATCCGGCGCTTCCTCGAGATGTCGAAGGGGAAGAAGATCGTCGTCGAGATCCAGCGCATGATCACGACGCAGACCCACGACGAGTCGGTCAAGAGCTTCCGCGAGTTCTTCCACCTCGACCGCTACCCGCAGGCCACGGTCATCCAGAAGACGTGCGAGGGGCTCGACACCTCCGAGGTCACCGAGCTGCACCAGGCCTACTACGGCTGCTTCCAGGGGACGCCGTACCAGTGGTTCGTGATCCTCTGCAACGGCGACGTCACGCACTGCTGCTACGACTACGACGGCACGCAGAAGCTCGGCAACGTGCGGCAGACGCCGATCGCCGAGATCGCCCGGTCCCCGTTCCTGAACACGATCGAGGCCGGATTCCGAGCGGGAGACTTCGCGCAACTCCCGCGCTGTGCGGAGTGCTTCAAGAATCCGGCGGCGAAGCCGCCCCTCACGGACCGCCTCTGGCGTTACGCGCAGGCGTTCCCGTGGAAAGACCCGTTCCGGCGGTTCTTGAACGTGCCGGGCGGGGAGAACTGACGCGCCGCTCGGCATTCGCCGAAGGCGGCGCGTCATCCCGAGGAGCGAAGCGGCGAGGGATCCCGTCGCGGAACGGACGGATGCCGCCTCGACTCGAGTCCCCGTCTCGTTAGCCTGCCGAGTCCGGGATTCCTCGCTATCGCTCGGGATGACGGCTGAAGGTTACGCCTTCGCGCGCCGCGCGCGCGGCTTCTTCCCCGCCTTCGCCGCCGCCTCGATCACGGCGCCGGGCACCTCCGGCGGCGGCTCGGGCGTGAACTCGACGATCGGCGGCAGCTCGCCCGCGGGCTTCTCGAAGAGCGGCTTGGTGCCCTTCCCGCACTGAGGGTTGTCGCAGGCGAAGACGTTGCCGCTCTTGCGCTCGCGGTAGAGGAGGTAGGGGTTCCCGCACTGCGGGCACTTCTCCGGGATCGGACGCACCGACAGCGCGAAGTCGCAGTTCGGGTAGTTCACGCAGCCGTAGAAGGGGCGGAAGCGGCCGCGGCGCTCGGCCAGGATGCCGCCGTCCTTGGGGCACCGCACGCCGGTGTCGCGGATCGGCTTCGGCGGCTTGTACTTGCACGCCGGGTAGTTCGAGCAGGACACGTACGCGCCGAAGCGGCCGTGGCGCCGCACGAGGGGGTTTCCGCAGCGCGGGCACGTCTGCCCGGTCGGCTCGTCCGGGCGCGCCTCGGCCTTGCCGCCCGCGACCGCGATGTTGATCACGTTGCGGCACTTCGGAAACGCGCTGCAGCCGAGGAACGTCGATCCCGTCCGGCTCTGCCGGACCTTCATGGGCTCGCCGCACTCGTCGCACGTGATCTTCTCGATCTCCGTCATGTCGACGGCGTCCTCTTCGGGATCCGGGATGTTCTGCGTGAAGGTGCAGTCGGGGTATCCGCTGCAGGCCACGAAGAGCCCGTTCTTGCCCATGCGGAGCTTGAGCTTCTTGCCGCAGCTGGGGCACTTCTCGTCGATGGGAGGCACGACGGAGAGCTTGAGCTTCTTCGCCTTCGCCAGAGGGATGCCCGCCTTGCCCGACACCATGTCCTCGAGCGCCCGGTTGCGGTCGCGCGTGAACGTCTTGTCGAACTCCGAGAGCGCCTTGGTCCAGGGAAGCTTGCCCTCCTCGACCTCGTCGAGGGCCTCCTCCATCCGCGCCGTGTAGGAGGTCTCGAAGAAGTCGTCGAAGAACGGGATCAGCATCTCGATGACCGTGCGCCCGAGCGCCGTCGGGATGAACCGGCGGTCCTTCTTGTGCACGTACCGGCGCTCCTCGAGCTTGCGCAGGATCTCGGCGTACGTGGACGGGCGCCCGATGCCGTTCTCCTCCAGGAACTTGACGAGCGAGGCCTCGTTGAACCGCGGTGGAGGCTGCGTCGCCTTCTGCTCCGGCGTGATGCCGAGGAGCTTCAGCGTCTCGCCCTGCTTGAGCGGAGGCAGCTTCGGCGAGTCCTTGTCGGTCTCTTCCTCTTCCTCTCCCGAGACGCCGTAGGCCGCGAGGTATCCCGGGAACTTCAGCGTCGAGCCGGACGCGCGGTAGACGGCCTTGCCCGCCGCGATCTCGGCCGAGGTGGTGTCGTAGACGGCCGGAGTCATCTGCGAGGCGACGAAGCGCTCCCAGATCAACCTGTAGAGCCGGGCCTCGTCCGGCGCCACGTACTTCGCGACCTCGTCCGGCGGGAGATCGAGGTAGGTCGGGCGGATCGCCTCGTGCGCGTCCTGCGTGTCGCGCCGGCTCTTGAAGTAGCGAGGGGACTCCGGCTTCGACTCGGCCCCGTACTCCCTCTCGATCAGCTCGCGCACGGCGTGGAGCGCGTCGTCGGAGACGCGCGTCGAGTCGGTGCGCATGTAGGTGATGAGGCCGACCGTGCCGCGGCCCGGGATCTCGCGGCCCTCGTAGAGGCGCTGCGCGATCTGCATCGTGCGGCGCACCGCGTAGCCGAGCCGCCGCGCCGCCGCCTGCTGGAGCTGGGAGGTGATGAAGGGCGGCGCCGGATTCTTGCGCCGCTCGGAGGTCTCGACCGAGGCGACCGTCCAGGCCGCCTTCTCGACGTCCTCGCGCACCCGGCGCGCCGCGGCCTCGTCGGCGAGACGCGGATCGTTGCCGTCGAACTTGAGCTTCTCGCCGTCGTAGGAGAAGAGGCGGGCGGTGAACGGCGCCGGTGACTGCGGCGACTCCAGCTGCGCGTCGACCGTCCAGTACTCCACCGGGACGAACGCCTCGATCTCGCTCTCGCGCTCGCAGATGATGCGCAGCGCGACGGTCTGCACGCGTCCGGCCGAGAGCCCGCGCCAGATCTTCTTCCACAGAAGGTCCGAGACCTCGTAGCCGACGAGCCGGTCGATGATCCGGCGCGCCTGCTGCGCGTCGACGAGCCGGCCGTCGATCTCGCCGGCCGCCTCCATCGCCGCGAGCACGGCCTTCTTGGTGATCTCGTTGAAGCGAACGCGCCGGAAGGTGGTCTTCTTCGCGCCGGGCTTGAGCGTCTCCTGGAGGTGCCACGAGATCGCCTCCCCCTCGCGGTCGGGGTCGGCGGCGAGGTAGACGTTCTCGGCGGTCTTCGCCGCCTTCTTGAGCTCGTTGATCGTCTTCTCCTTGCCCGCCAGGACCTCGTACGTCGGCTTGTACTTGTCCTCGCGGTCCACGCCCAGCCCCTTGCGCGGGAGATCGCGCACGTGGCCGTAGGAGGCCATGACCTTGAAGTCCCTGCCGAGAAATTTCTCGAGGGTCTTGGCCTTGGCCGGAGATTCGACGATGACGATCGACTTGGGCATATTCAGAAAGTCGCGGACACTCTCACAACGGAAGGGAAAGCGCAAACGCGAGCGTCTGCCTCCCTCGCCGCACCCTGTCTAACACATTCGCATTCCCGATCCGCGTAAGTCCGTACCGCGAAAGGGACTAAGACCCCTTTCTCAGCGTCTCGGGATGCCGTAGCGTCCTCCCTCGACGGTCGCGGCGAAGCCGCTGCCTTCGAGCTCGAAGAGACTCGCGAGCACGGTCGCGGCGGGAAGGTCGAGGCTCTGCGCGAGCTCCTCGGCCGAGAGCGACTCCTCGTGCGAGAGCGCCTCGAAGACGCGCCGCGCGTCGGCGGAGAGCTCCGCGCCCGCCGCGGTCCGCGGCGGCTGGGTCGCGGCGGGGCCGACCGCGGGAAAGAGCTCCGCGAGCACGTCCTCCGCCCCGCGGCAGAGGATGGCGCCGTCGCGCAGGAGCTCGTGCGATCCGGAGGAGGTCTCGGAGAAGATCGAGCCGGGGACCGCGAAGACGTCGCGGCCGAAATCCGCCGCGAGGCGCGCGGTGATGAGCGATCCCGAGCGCCGCGAGGCCTCCACCACGACGACGCCGGACGAGAGCCCCGCGATGATGCGGTTGCGAATCGGGAAGTTCTGGGGCCGCGGCTCCGTTCCCGGAGAGTACTCGGAGAGGAGCAGATGCTGCGCCGTCATCCGGTCCTTCAATCGCGCGTGCTCGCGCGGGTAATTCACGTCGAGCCCGCAGCCCATCACGGCGATCGTGCCCCCCGCCCCCTCGAGGGCGGCCTCGTGCGCGGCGGCGTCCACGCCGCGGGCGAAGCCGGAGACGACCGTGACGCCCGCGCTCGACAGCTCACGCGCGAGCCGCCACGCGACGTCCCGCCCGTAGCGCGACGCCTCGCGCGAGCCCACGACGGCGACGGCGGGCAGCCGCAGCTTCTCGATGCGTCCCATCGCGAAGAGGAGGAAGGGCGGATCCGGCGTCTCGAGGAGCAGTCGCGGATAGGCCTCGTCGAAGGCCGTCACGATCGCGATGCCGCTGCGCTCGATGTCGGAGGCCCAGCGCAGGGCCTCTCGGTCCTCCGGCGCCCGCAGAACGGCCCGGGCGCGGTCGGCGGAGCCCAAATTTTGGGACAGATCCACCTCATTGGAGGACAGAAGGCCATCCAGGCCTCCGTGGGAACGCAGGACGGGCCACAGCCGCTGCGGGGTCAGCTCGCGGCCGTGCGCCCAGGAGAGCGCCGCATGCCGTCCGAGCGCTGCCGAGCTCACGTGTTTAACGAATCCCTCATCCTCGTGTCGACGACAATTCTCCGATCTCGCCTTCAACCCGAACCTATAATAGCCACCCTCTGGAGGAGCAGCAGAGCTTGAAGCAGGCCCGCATCGCCGTCTTCTTTCTTCTTGTCGCGGGAGCCTGCACCTCCTACAGCCACACGGAGAAGGCGTCGACGCAACTCGCGTTCGGCACCAACGTCGCGAAGAAGGGACTGTGGCGCGAGGCCGCGTTCCGCTACGAGCAGGCCGCCGCCAGGGAGCCCAACAACGCGCGCGCCCACAACAACCTCGCGGTTGCGCTCGAGGCGAACGGCGACTTCGCGCGAGCGCTCGCCGAGTACAAGCGGGCGCTCGAGCTCGAGCCCAACAACAACTACATCCGCCGCAACTACGCCCGCTTCGCCGAGTTCTACACCTCGTACACGAAGACGACGGGAAAGGCCGCCGGTGCTCCGTAGAGTGATCGCGCCGGGCGGACCCGTCCGCGAAGTCGCCCCGCTGCGGCGCGCGATGGCGCTCTTCGTCGCGGCGGCGACCCTCTTCGCCACCCCCGCGTGGGCGGGAGTCGACTCGGTGCACCTGCGCCTCCCGCTCAAGCCCAAGCTGCCGCTGCGCGGAAACGAGCGCATCGCGCTCGCGCCGTTCATCCTGGTCACCGAGGCCGACAAGGCGCGCGACAAGAGGCTCGCGAACGTGGACCTCCAGGCCGAGTTCCACCGCTTCCTGAAGAAGCAGCTCGAGAAGAAGACGAAGTTCGAGGTCATCGAGACGCCGCCCGAGATCAAGCTCCCGACCCAGAACCTGACCGAGCTCGGCAAGGCGCAGGAGTTCTGGGCGTCCGTCGGCGCCTCGACGACGGCCGAGATCATCGTGTCCGGCAGCCTCGAGTTCAAGGTGGAGGACCGCTCCGGATACAAGAGCGAGGAGTACGTCTCCCCCATCGACGGCCGCACCTATTACAGGCAGGTGTACGTCGAGCAGACGGGCTTCCTCTTCGACATCGTCTTCCTGGTTTTCGACGGCCGCACGGGCGAGAAGCTCCTGCAGGACGAGTACAAGGACTTCCGCCAGGCGAGCAAGCGGCAGGCCGACGAGCTGCAGGGGCTCTTCGAGAACCTGTTCTCGCTCGAGAACCAGATCCTGAACACTTTCGTGGCCCGCGACCGCGAGGCCGAACGGTACATCTTCAGCGACTAGTTGTCCCCCAAACGAACGCCATGAAGAAGATCCTTCTGTTTCTCGCACTCACCGTCGGTCTCGCGGCGATCCCGTCGACCCTAAGCGCCCAGGTCGTCACGCCGTACTACGACTACTTCGGCCAGAACAAGATCGTCTACGACAAGTTCAACTGGCAGACGTACCGCTCGACCCACTTCGTCATCTACTTCTACGACCGCGCGCAGGTCTCCCTCCAGAAGGTCGCGTCCTACGCCGAGAGCGCGTACGACGACATCTCGCGCGCGCTGAACTTCCAGATTCCGAAGCCGGTCAACATCATCTATTACACGACCCACTCGGAGTTCGAGCAGACGAACACGCTCGGCAGCTTCATCCCCGAGGGCATCGGCGCCTTCGCCCTGCCGACCCGCAACCGGATGGTGCTCCCGGTCGACGAATCCGACGAGAAGCTCCAGAAGCTGATCGCCCACGAGCTGACGCACGTCTTCCAGTTCGAGATCCTCTTCGGCGGCAGCTTCATCCGGGCCTATACCTCGGGCGCGCCGCAGTGGCTGACGGAGGGCATGGCCTCCTACTTCGCCAACGACGAGGACGCCAAGGACAAGATGGTGCTCCGAGACGCCGTGCTCGCCGACCAGGTCCCCGAGATCGCCGAGACCGGAATCTACGGGTTCTTCGCCTACCGATTCGGCCACGCGGTCTTCGACTTCATCGAGTCGGAATGGGGCAAGGACGGCGTCCGCGACTTCGTCTTCGACTACCGCGGCGCGATCGGCCCGAGCATCGAGCGGACCCTCAAGCACACGTTCAACGTCTCGGCCGAGGACTTCGACGTCCGCTTCCGCCGCTACCTGCGCCAGAAGTACATCAAGATCCTGACCGAGAAGGGCGAGCCGATCGACTTCGGCGACCGCGTCCGGCTGGCCGAGGACCAGTCCGCCGAGCTCTCGGTGCGGGCGTTCCCCTCCGGCGACCTCGGGGCCGCGATCTCGACGCTCGGCGAGGACGCCAACGTCGTCGTCTTCTCGAGCCGCGAGCGCAAGCTGTTCAAGAACCTCACCAAGGGTTACAAGACCCACTACGAGTACATCGTCGCGCAGTGGCTGACGACCGGGCCCGTGGGCGGCGTGGACCTCGCGGTGGCGCCCGACGGCAACACGCTGGCGCTCTTCGTCCGGCGCGAGCGCGGGCGCGAGCTCCTGCTGCTGAACGCGCTCGACGGCGACATCCGCGACATGATCGGGATGCCGGGGCTCGACCAGCAGCTCAACCCCTCGTTCTCTCCCGACGGCCGCACCGTCGTCTTCCGCGCGCTCAAGAACGGCCGCTCGGACATCTACGCCTACAACATCGACAACAAGACGGTCGCCAACCTGACCGAGGACGACGCGTACGACTTCGCGCCCACGTTCTCGCCCGACGGGCAGTGGCTCTACTACTCCTCGTTCCAGGGCTCCTACGCCAAGATCTTCCGGCTGAAGCCCGGCGTCGCGGGATCGCGCGAGCAGATCACCTACGGCAACTGGGACGACGAGGACGCCAACATCTCCCCCGACGGCAAGCGGCTCTTCTTCACCTCGGACCGCGACGGCGGCATCTACAACATCTACTCGATCAACCTGGACACCGGCGAGACGTTCCTCCACACCAACGTCGTGGGGGGCTGCTTCTCGCCCACGGTCCTCCTGGCGCGCGACGGCTCCGAGCGGCTGGTCTTCTCCGCGTACTACAAGCGCCGCTTCGGGATCTACGTCAACGACTCGAAGAAGCCGTTCCAGAAGCTCGCGGAGCTGAACCCGGCGCCCTCGCCGGCCGGCCCGACCACGATCCCGCCGTTCCAGCCGTCGATCGAGGTCTCGCTCGATCCCGAGAAGATCACCAAGAAGCCCAGCCGCAAGCTGTACCTCGAGAACGCGCAGGTCGTGGCCGGCCTCGCCTCGGACCAGACGTTTCTGTCCAACACGGTGTTGACCTTCGGCGACAACCTCGGCGACCGCCAGTTCGTGGCCGCCCTGCAGACCGTCTCCTCCTTCACCAACATCCTCTTCGCGTACTCGAACCTCTCCCACCGCCTCCAGTGGGGCGCCGAGGCCTATGACCAGCGCTATTACTTCCTGGCGGTCGACAACAACACCGGCCAGGTCGTGCGCAGCCGGCTCGGATACCGATTCACCGGCGGCGACGTCTTCGGGAACTACCCCCTGAACCGCTACTGGCGCATCGAGAACCAGGTCGGCTTCCAGTCGCGCAAGTACGACGGGTACCCGGTCGTCGACAAGGAGACCCAGGAGCTCAGCTACATCCCCACGAGCAACAACTTCCCCACGATCGGGACCAAGCTCGTGGGCGACACGGTGCAATACGAGTCCTTCGGGCCGATCTCGGGCCGCGCGATGTCGCTCGGCGTCAGCTGGTCGCCGTACGTCTCCGGCACCAAGATCCCGGGCGAGGACTCCGCCACCCTGACCCTCGACCTGACCGCGGACCTGCGGCACTACTTCAAGATCCTGCCGCGGACGCTCCTCGCGGTGCGGCTCTACGGCTTCCGCGCGACCGGCGCGCTGCCCGATGTCCTCTCCTTCGGCGGCCTCGACACGCTGCGCAACATCGACATCTACGGCATCTCCGGCAACACCGCCGCCTTCGCCAACCTCGAGTTCCGTTTCCCGCTGATCGACTTCCTGGCGACGCCGATCCTGGGCCTGCGCGAGATCCGCGGCAAGGCGTTCTTCGACATCGGCGCCGCCGCCTACAAGAACCAGGACTTCACGTTCTACAAGGACGGTCAGCTGGTCAACGGCATCGCCGACTACGGGTTCGGCATCTCGCTCAACTTCCTCGGCCTGCCGCTGCACTTCGACTTCTCGCGGCTGTGGAACGTCAAGCAGTCGATCGGCCCGTTCAAGTTGTTCTTCTACATCGGTCCGGAGTTCTAGCCCGACTTCCGTCTCGCGGTTTCGCTTACAATTCGGGCACCGTGTCGTCTCGCCAACCTCTGACGGTTCGTGTCCTCGGACCCTATGGGGGCTCCGCGCCGGGTTACCGCATCACGACCTTCCTCATCGACGGCGAGACGGCGCTCGACGCGGGCGCCCTGACCGAGGCGCTCCCGCTCGCCGCGCAGCGGCGCATTCGCCGCGTCGTGCTCACCCACGCCCATTTCGACCACATCGCGTCGCTGCCGTTTCTGATCGAGAACCTCTACGGCCGCTCGCGCCCGCTCGAGGTCGTCGCCCCGGCCCCGGTCCTGCAGGCGCTGCGGCGGCACGTCTTCAACGACGTGACGTGGCCCGACTTCACCCGTCTCCCCTCCCGCGCCCGCCCCAGCCTCGTGTACCGGCAGGCGCGGCCCGGGCGTCCGCTCCGCTGCGGCGCCGCGACGTTTCTGCCCGTTCCGGTCGACCATCTCGTGCCGGCCTTCGGCTACATCGTCACGAAGCCCGGCCGCGCGGTGGTCTTCTCGGGCGACACGCAGCCGACGCGCCGCATCTGGGAGGCCGCGCGGCGGAGCAAGGACCTGAAGGCGATCTTCCTCGAGGTCTCCTTCTCGGATGCGCAGGCGGAAGTGGCCCGCGACTCCTGCCATCTCATTCCGCGTCTGCTGGAGGGAGAGCTCGAGAAGGCGCCGCCGCGCGTGCCGGTCTTCCTGTACCACATGAAGCCGCCGTCGCTTCCCCGCATCCGCCGGGAGGTCCGCGCCCTCGGGGAGCCGCGCCTGCGGCTGCTCGACTCCGAGCGCAGCTTTCGGTTCTGAGTCGCGTCTAGAGCATCCGCGCCCACGCCAGCAGGTCGAGCGCGAGCGCGCCGGCGAGCCGGCCGCGCATCGAGTCGTTGCGGAGGAGATCCTCGCGCGAGCCCGGGAGAGAGAGCTCGCGAAGGAGGTAGGTCTTGCCGCCGCGCGACTCAGCCGACCAGGAGGAGCGCGAGAGGGCGGCGGAGGCGCCGCTCTGCCGCTCCTGGCGCAACCGCCGCGCCGACGGATCCGGCGCGACCGTGTCGGTGGCCCGATTCGCAGCGTCTTCCGTCCGGCCGGGCGGGCCGAGGACGAGGCGGAAGCCCCCTTCCGACGTCGTCGGCTCCTCCGCGATCACCTCGGCGACGCCCTCCACGAGGCGTCGGTAGCCCGCGGGCGACGCGATCCGCGCGTACGCGTCCTCCGGCGCCGCCGAGACCTCCAGGTAGGCGGTCAGCGTCGCTCCGGTCGACGGAGCGCCCTCGCCCGCCTCCGCCGGCACGAGCGCCGCGGCCCGCTCCACGATCTCCCGGTCGATCCCGAAGATCTCCTCGAGCCTCGCCGGTGCGTCGGCCGGCGCGAGCGGGATTCGCAGGCGTGAGTGGCGATCGTCCACGCGAACCTCGCCGCCGGCGAAGGAGACGGAGCGGTTCTCGAGATCCCGGCGCATCGAGAGCCGCGTGAGGAAGCGCGAGCTCGACCGAAACGTCTTCCTCCACTCCTCGGCGAAGCGCTCCTCGGAGACGGCCTCGTCGAAGAGCTCGAGCGCCCGCGGCCCCTCGGGAACTCCGTCGACCCACGCGACCGCCGTGCCGCGGCCGGTGCGCGCGACCGACAGCTCTCCGAGCGCGCTCTCGACACGGTCGGCGCCCGCCGGGATCAGCGCGGGGAGGGGAAACCCGACGTCCGCGAGGACGCCTCCCGAAGAAGTCCCGGTTTCGGCTTCCACGAGGAGTCCCGCGTGGTCGAAGTCGCGCTCGACTCTCCCGAGCCGCTTGTGCGTGCGGAAGCCGAGCGCGGTGAGCAGCGCGTCGAACGCCGCGACGCGCGCGAAGCAGGTGCCGCCGCTCCCGCTCTGGAGGTGATCCGCCCAGAAGATCTCGGGCGTCCTCGGCTTCGCCGCGGGATCCGCGATCTCGCGGTCGCGCAGGATCTTCGTCGCGTTCTCGAACGGAACGCGCGCGTTGAAGCGCGTGAAGAGGGCCTCGAGGAACCCGACCCCGGGCCGGGCCCGCGAGAGATCGAGGCTCTCGAGGATGTCGTCGGTCGGGATCATCGACGACGGCGGCTCAGCGGCTCTTGAGCCTCGCCACCATGTCCTTGATCCGGAACTGCGCGTCCTCGGAGAACCAGAAGTCGAGGAAGGGATCGTGGTCGCGGGCCTGGTCGAACCGCGCGATGGCCGCCGAGCGCGAGCGCAGCTTCACCGCGGCGTACGCCGCGCCGGAGAGCCCGCCGAGGACCCGGGCCCGCGCGAGCGCGCGGTCGAGGAGCTCCTCCGCCGGAACGACCGCGTCGAGAAGACCCATCGCGAGGGCGCCGTCGGCGTCCACGTTCTCGCCCGTCGACGCCAGCCGCTCCATGTGCCGCGCGCCGACGACGTGGCGGAAGGGCTCCATGAGGCACTGCGGGACCGAGACGCCCAGGATGACCTCGGAGAGGCCGAACTTCCCCCTCCCCTGCGCCGCGATCCGCTCGTCGGCGGCCATCGCGAAGATGAGCCCGCCCGCGATCGCGTGCCCGGAGAGCGCCGCCACGACCGGGGGTCCGAAGACGAAGAGCCGCCGCACGAGGTCGGAGTACGAGGAGACGAACGCCTCCATCTCGGCGCGCTTCTTGTCGATCAGGAGAGGCAGGTCCCAGCCCGCCGAGAAGATCCCCGGCGTCGACGACGCGAGGACCACCGCGCGCGCCTTCGCCTTCGCCTTAGTCAGGTCCGCGAGAGCGGAAGAGAGATCCGCGACGAGCTCCGGGTTGAACGCGTTGGCCTTCGGGCGGTCGAGGGTCACGATCGCGATCTCGTCGCGGATCTCGACCGAGACGAGGCCGGCGGATCCTGTCCCGCTCCCCGCACCGGCGCCGTTCACGCGCTCCTCCGAGCCGGCTGCTTCGAGAACACCATCCGATGGAGGCGGCGGTCCGGAGTCAGCTCCGGGTGGAACGTCGCGGCCACGACGGCATTCTGCCGCACGAGCACGGGCTCGCCCGCGTGCGTGCCCAGCACCTCGACGAACGCCGCGACGCGCTTGATGCGCGGAGCGCGGATGAAGACGGCCGGCATCGGCGCGCCGAGCACGGGCGCATCGACCTCCCCGATGAACGAGTCGACCTGCCGGCCGTAGGCGTTGCGCTCGACCGCGATGTCGATCAGGCCGAGGCCCTTCTGTCGCGGGTTCGTGACCTCCCGGGCCAGCACGATCGCGCCGGCGCAGGTCCCGAGGATCGGCCGGCCCTGGGCCGCGAACGCGACGATCTTCTCCTCCCAGGGCTCCATCTCGAAGAACTTCCAGAGGGTCGTGGACTCCCCTCCCGGCAGGATCAGGCCCTGGGCGTCGTCGAGGTCGCGCGGACGCTTCGCCTCGAAGCTCTCGACCTCGATCTCGAGGAGCGCCTTGCGGTGCGCCTCGAAGTCGCCCTGAAGCGCGAGGACCGCGACGCCCCTTCCGGAGCTCGCGCTCTTCACCATCCGCGCGTCTGGAGCTGCGCCTCTTCGGCGAGGCTCGCCGCCTCGATGCCCTTCATGCCGCTCCCGAGGGACTCCTCGGCGTCGAGCAGGGCCTCCGCGTCGCGCCAGTGCGTGGTGGCCTTGACGATCGCGCGCGCCCGCTTCTCCGGATCGTCGGACTTGAAGATGCCCGAGCCCACGAAGACGGCCTCGGCGCCGAGCGTCATGCACAGCGCGGCGTCGGCCGGAGTCGCGATCCCGCCCGCGGCGAAGTTGGGCACCGGCAGCTTGCCGGTCGCCGCGACGCCGACCACCAGCTCGTACGGCGCGCCGAGGCGCTTCGCGGCCGCCATGAGCTCGTCCTTCGAGAGCTGGGTCAGCATCCTCATCTCCCGGTGGACCTCGCGCAGGTGCTTGACCGCGTGGACGACGTCGCCGGTGCCGGCCTCCCCCTTCGTCCGGATCATCGCGGCGCCCTCGCCGATGCGCCGCAGCGCCTCGCCGAGGTTGCGGCAGCCGCAGACGAACGGGACGCGGAAGTCGTGCTTGTAGACGTGGTTCTCCTCGTCCGCCGGCGTGAGGACCTCCGACTCGTCGATGAAGTCGACCTTGAGCGCCTCGAGCACGCGCGCCTCGGTCAGGTGGCCGATGCGGCACTTCGCCATGACCGGGATCGACACCGCCTGCTGGATCTCGCGGATCTTCGACACCGGCGACATGCGGGCGACTCCCCCCTCGCGCCGGATGTCGGCCGGCACCCGCTCGAGCGCCATGACCGCAGCGGCGCCCGCCGCCTCCGCGATCTTCGCCTGCTCGGCGTTGACGACGTCCATGATGACGCCGCCCTTCAGCATCTCGGCCAGACCCACCTTGACTCGAAACGTTTCGTTCGCGGTCATGGACACTGCCTCCCTTTTCTCAGACCACCGGCGCGGCGTAGACCGCGCGCGACCTCGACTCGACTTCCCTCACGGCCTCCGCGAGCAGGACGATCCCCTGCTCGATGTCCTTGCGCTCGACGCGCGAGACCGAGAGCCGCACGTTCGCGCGGTCCTCGCCTCGCGGATCGAAGTCCTGTCCCGGCGAAACCGCGACTCCCCTGCCCGCGGCGGCCTCGGCCACGCGCCGCCCCGAGACGCCCTCCGGCAGGTGCAGCCAGAAGAGCGGGTTCGCGCCCTCGCCGCCCCACCACGACACCTCCGGCAGGTGCCGCGCGAGCGCCTCCGCCGCCGCGGCGACACGCCGCTCGATCTCCTCGGCGCGTCCACGCCGCGGCTTGCGGTCGGATCCCGCGCGCAGGAACGCCGCGACCGCCGCCTGGATCGGCACGGGTGTCTGGAAGTCCGCGGCCCGCTTGACCCGCGCGAGCCTCTCGACGATCGGCCGAGCCGCCGCGATCCAGCCGATGCGGATCCCCGGCACGAGGTCCTTCGACAGCGTGCCGAGCCAGACGACCCGATCCCTCCGGCGCGCCGCGAGCGTCGCGATCCCGGACTCCGGCTCCTCGAAGCCGTCCTCGACGATCAACGCCCCGGCGGAGAGCGCGGCGTCGAGCAGCTCGCGCCGGCGGGCGTCCGACGTCGTGATGCCGGTCGGGTTCTGCCGCTCGGGCATGAGGTAGGCGAGCTTGACGCGCCGGCCGTGCAGCGGACGCGGGTCCGCGCCCGCCTCCGACACCGGCAGCGGCAGCACGGAGACGGCGGCGAGCCGCGCGAGGGCGAGCGCGCCCGAATACGTCGGCGACTCGACCGCGACGAGGTCGCCGGGATCCGTGAACGTGCGGAAGAGCAGATCCAGGCCCTGCTGCGCGCCGCTGACGACGAGGATCTCGTCCGGGTCGCGTTCGAGGCCGCTCTCGGAGAGGCGGCGCGCGATCTCCCCGCGCAGCTCGGGCAGACCGAGCGGGGGAGCGTACTGCCAGAGCTCGCGCCGGCGGCTCCAGGCGTAGGAGACCGTGCGCGTGAACTCCTCGAGCGGAAAGAAGCGTTCGTCGGGCGCGAGCCGCGAGAAATCGGCGAGCAGCGGGGGAGTCACGGCGATCGGAACCTCGTCGGGAACCGCCGCCGCCTTGCGCGAGATCAGGTCCTCGATCCGAAAGGATTCCTCGGGACGCTCGGCGGGGGAGCCCACGACGACCGTGCCGCTGCCGACGCGGCCGGCGACGAGGCCCTGCTCCGCGAGGCGGCGGTAAGCGGTCTGGACGGTGCCGCGGTTGACGCCCAGGGCCGCCGCGAGCTCGCGCGTCGTCGGCAGCCGGCTGTTCTGCGGAAGCGCCCCGCCCGCGATCTGCCGCTCGATCGCTTCGAAGACCTGCGTTGCGAGAGGGATCCCGGCCTCTCGGCGGATCGAAAGCTGGCCCAGATCCAATTGGCCTGACATCGAGCCAATTGTACCGAGGCAGGCCGCCGGACGCTACCCCGCCGACAAGCCCTTTGTCATCAGTTGCTTATGGGGACTCAGGCGCCGTGCTTTCGGAGCTCGTCTTCGACCATCCTCGAGAATTGGAACTCCCGGTCCTTCTCCGAGATCCGCCGCTTCTCGAGCGAGGCCCGGACCTTTTCCTCGATCTTGTCGAGCTCGTCGAAGCTGTCGGTGAGGTCCCGGACCACCGCGCGCCGCAGAGTCTCCTCGTCCGCCTTCAGCTCGAGGTTGCGGTTCTCCTTGAGGGCCCGCATCACGACCCGGGCGAGGTAGAGGATCCGGTCGGCCGACGGCTTCATGACGGCCTCCCCGCGCGCAGCTCGGCGGAGAACGGGTGGCGAAAGAGCTGCTCGAGCACGGCGGCAGGCAGCGCGGCGACGTCCGCTCCCATCAGCGCGGCATCCAACACGTGGATCGGGCTCCGGGCGTCCGAGACCACGATCTGGGTCTGGAACCCGTAGTTGTCGTAGACGCGGATGACCTGCTCGACCAGGTCCATGCCGATCGTGCCGGAGTCGTCGAGCGGCCCGACGGCCGGCGCGACATAGGAGAGGTTGGCCTTCGCCGCGATCAGCGCCTGGGCGGTCGAGAAGCAGCCCGCGGCGCAGGCCGCGATCGAGTCCTCGGAAAGCAGCCGCGCCACGCGCAGGCCCTCGGGCCGCAGCGGCAACCGGACGATGATGTCCTTGCCGAGCTTCGCGAGCTCCCGGGCCTCCTTGTACATGCCCTTGGGATCGTCGGCGGAGAGCTCGACGAGAACCGGCCCGTCGGTCAGCGAGGAGAGGTCGCGCACCGCCTTGCGGTACTCGACGCCGGCCGCCTCGGCCGCGCCGATCGACACCCAGACGCCGTCCAGGAGCGCCAGGTCCTTGATCCGCCTGGCCTCCTCGGCGCTCGCACTGTCCAGGAAGAAGCGCATGAGGGGCGGATCATATGTGAGGTCATGAGTCCCACCTACTCCGCGTACTCGGCGACGGCCTTCACCCAGGAGAGGTCACCGATGGGCTCGCTGCGTCCCCAGAGGCGCACCAACCCGGAGCCGGGCGGCCCTCCGAAGCTCTTCACCCAGGCGCTCGCGAGCCCCCACTCATCGAGGCCCAACACGGTGGTCACGTCGCCGGGCGGCACTCCGAAGC
This sequence comes from Thermoanaerobaculia bacterium, assembly GCA_036406835.1. Taxonomy (GTDB): domain Bacteria; phylum Acidobacteriota; class Thermoanaerobaculia; order UBA5066; family Gp7-AA6; genus DAHUXD01. The sequence goes on along the minus strand of DASXAG010000080.1, from coordinate 81,846 downwards.
CGCCGACGTACCACTCGGGGACTCCCCATTTCCGGCCCTCCGCCGTCGCGCGGGCCCCCATCCCGTCGGCCCGGCCGACCGTGTGGTCGACGCCGAGCAGCCGTCCGGTGCGCGTCGGATCCAGGCGGATCGCGTTTCCCGAGGCGTCCCTCTCGATCACGTCGATCGGGAGACCCAGCCAGACCACTCGGCCGCCGGCGGCGAGGTACTTCCGCAGCGGCGTCTCCTCGGGAGATCCGGCGACGAGGTCCGCCGGCACGGTGTCGATCGCGACGACGACCACCGAGCGCGCCGCGTCTTCGCCTCGCGCCCCCAGGAATCGCGCGAGCCCGGCCTCGTCGAGAAGCGCGTAGCCCTCGGAGACGAAGTAGTCCTTGACCGCGGCGTTGCCCGCGAACCAGGCGTGCCCCGCCGGGTCCTTCCAGTACACCGCGCGCCGGTGCCGCGCCCCGGTGGGCTCGGGCCCGGTCGCGAGCGCATAGACGAAGCCGTCATCGCTGCCGAAATAGATCGTTCCCGAGTCGACGACCGGCGCCGAGGTGACCGCGCCTCCGGTGCGAAACCGCCAGCGTTCGGCTCCGCTGTGCGCGTCCAGGGCGAAGAGGTGCCCGTCCTCGCAGCCGAAGAAGACCTCTCCGCCCGCGAGCGCGCCCGAGGAGAGGACGTTGCCGGGAGTGCGAAACCGCCAGGCCTCCTCTCCGGTCTTCGCGCGCATGGCGTTGAAGAAGCGGCCGTCGGAGCTTCCCGTGTAGACGACGCCGTCCGCGATCGCGGGCGAGGAGAGCACCCAGCTGAGCTCGGGGGCGCCCTCCATCCTGTCCACCGGATGCCCGAAGCGCCAGACCTGGCGGCCGGACTTCCGATCGACGGCGTAGAGATGGGCGTCGCGGGAGCCCACGAAGAGGAGATCGTCGGACAACGCGGGGGAGGAGACGATCGAGCGCCGATCGAACCCGGCCGCCTTCAGGTCGAGCGACACGCCTTCGGTGTCGAAGCTCCAGAGCGGTCGCCCCGAGTCGGCCGCGAGGGCGTTGACCCTTCCGTCCATCCCGCCGAAGTACACGACGCCCTCCGACACGGCGGGGGAGGAGCGCACACGGCCGCCGGTCGCGAACTCCCAGAGCTTCCTGCCGCTTCGAAGCTCGAGTGCGTACACCTTGCCGTCGCCCGATCCCGCGTACACCGTTCCTCCGGAGATCGTCGGCGAGGAGAGCCAGTAGTCCCACCCCCAGTCGAAGGGCAGATCGCGGCCCGCCTCGAAGCGCCAGAGGATCTTCCCCGTCGCGAGATCCACGCCGGCCACGGTGCGTTCGCGTGAGGTCGCGACGACCAGGTTCCCGGAGACGGCGGGCGTCGAGACCACGGCTCCGCCGAGCGCGGCGCGCCAACGCTCCTTCCCGCTCGCGGCGTCGACGGCGTAGAGATCGCCATCGCCGCTTCCGACGAGAACGACGCCGGAGGCCACGACCGGCGAGCCGCGCACCGGTCCGTGCGCATCGAACTTCCAGCGCACCCCGGCGAGCGCCGGTTCGGCCGGTGAGGCGTAGACGCCCTCATGACGGGGACCTCCGCGGAACATCGCGGCGGAGGGCGGCGCGAACCCGGCGGGAGAGAGGAGCGCGAGGCGGACACCGAGGAACCAGACGAGTGCAGGGCTCATGCCCCGTTTCTACGCGGGGCTCCGTGGGTGGGTTAGTCCTCGTCCTCGTCGTCGTCTTCTTCGTCCTCGTCGTCGTCGAGGAAGTCGGTCGCCGCGGACTTTTCCGCCTTCTCGCTCTTCCCCGTCTTTCCCTTCGGCGCGGCTTCGGCGGACTTGCCCTTCTCCCCGGCCGGCGCGCTTCCGGGCAGGCTGGCCTGCGGCTCGTCCTCGCTCTCGTCGGTCTCGGCGAGCTTCGCGACCGCGACGACGCGATCCCCGCTCTCGAGCTGGATGACCCGCACGCCCTGGGCCGCGCGGCCGGTCTCGCGGATGTCCTTGACCTTGATGCGGATCAGCATGCCGCTCTGCGTGATCAGGAGCAGCTGGTCCGCGTCTGTGACCGACTTGATCCCGACGACGGGCCCGTTCTTCTCGGTGACCCGGACGTTGATGACCCCGGAGCCGCCGCGTCCCTGGTAACGGTACTCGGTGACTTCGGAGCGCTTGCCGTAGCCGCTCTCGGTCACGGAGAGCAGGTGCGCCTTCTCGTCAACGACGTCCATCTCGACGACCTCGTCGTTGTCCTTCTTGAGCGTGACGCCGATGACGCCCGTCGTGTCGCGGCCCATCGGGCGGACGTCCTTCTCCGAGAAGCGGATGCCCATGCCCTGGCGCGTCCCGATGAAGATCTGGTCCTCGCCTCCGGTGATGCGCACGGAGAGGAGCGAGTCGCCCTCCTCCAGGTTGATCGCGATGATGCCGCCGGAGCGCACGTTGGAGTACGCCGAGAGCGCGGTCTTCTTCACGACGCCGTTCTTGGTCGCGAACATCAGGAAGCGCTCGTCCGGGAAGTCCTTGGTCGCGGCCATGGCGACGATGCGCTCGTTCGGACCGAGCGAAAGCAGGTTGACGATCGCCTTGCCGCGCGTCGCGGGGCCGAGCTGCGGCAGGTCGTAGACCTTGATCCAGTGCATGCGGCCGGTCGAGGTGAACGCGAGGATGTACGCGTGCGTCGACGCCACGAACAGATGCTCGACGACGTCCTCTTCCTTCGTCGTGGCGCCGATGCGGCCCTTGCCGCCGCGGCGCTGCGCGCGGTAGAGCGACAGGGGAGACCGCTTGATGTAGCCGCCGCGGGACACGGTGATGACCATGTCCTCCTCGACGATCAGATCCTCGATGTCGATGTCCGTGGCTTCCGCCACGATCTCGGTGCGCCGCTCGTCGCCGAACTGCTTCTTGATCTGCTGGAGCTCGTCGACGATGATCTCGAGCACGAGCTTCTCCGAGCCCAGGATCTCCCGCAGCTTTCCGATGAGCTCCAGGACCTCCTTGAACTCGGCCACGATCTTTTCGCGCTCGAGGCCCGTCAGGCGGTGGAGCCGCATGTCCAGGATCGCCTGGGCCTGGATCTCGTCGAGGCGAAGGACCTGGCTGCCCTTTCCGCCCTCGTCGCCGAGCGACGTGCCGATGAACTTCTCGAGCGCCGCGCGCGTCATGGAAACTTCCGCCGTCAGGCGCTTCTTGGCCTCCTGCGGGTCCTTGGACGAGCGGATGATCTTGATGACGAGGTCCAGATTCGCGAGGGCCAGGGCGAGGCCTCGCAACAGATGCGCCCGCTCCTCCGCCTTCTTGAGGTCGAACTGCGTGCGGCGAATGACGACGGTCTTGCGGTGGTCGATGAAGTGCCGCAGGAGGTCGTGAAGCGGCAGGACGCGCGGCTGATTCTCGACGATCGCCAGGAAGATGATCCCGAACGACGACTGCATCGGCGTCAGCGCGTAGAGCTTGTTCAGGACGACCTGCGCGTTCTCGCCGCGCTTCAACTCGACGACGATCCGCATGCCCTCGCGGTTGCTTTCGTCGCGGAGGTCCGCGACGCCGTCGATCTTCTTGTCGTTGACGAGCTCGGCGATGCGTGTGACCAGGTTGGCTTTGTTGACCTGGTACGGAATCTCCGTGACGATGATGGATTCCTTGTCGCCGCGGGCGGCCTTCTCGATCATCGCGCGGGCCCGTACCTGAACGGAGCCTCTCCCCGTCTTGTAGGCGTCCTTGATGCCCTGGGCGCCGTGGATGAACGCGCCGGTGGGGAAGTCGGGGCCCGGCAGCTTCTTCATGAGCTGGCCGAGCGTCGCGTCGGGGTGCTTGATGAGCTCGATGGTCGCGTCGACGACCTCGGAGAGGTTGTGCGGCGGGATGTTCGTGGCCATGCCGACCGCGATGCCCGTCGAGCCGTTGACGAGGAGGTTCGGGAACTTCGCCGGCAGCACCATCGGCTCGACGAGCGAGCCGTCGTAGTTGGGCGTCCAGTCGACCGTTTCCTTGTCGATGTCGTCGCCGAGGAGCTCGGCCGAGAGCCGTGTCAGCCGCACCTCGGTGTAGCGCATCGCCGCGGCGTTGTCGCCGTCGACGTTGCCGAAATTGCCCTGGCCGTCGACGAGCGGATAGCGCAGCGAGAATTCCTGGGCCATGCGGACGACCGAATCGTAGACGGCGCCCTCGCCGTGCGGGTGGTACTTGCCGAGGACGTCTCCGACGATGCGGGCGGACTTGCGGTACGGCTTGTTGTGGAGGTTGCCCTGCTCCCACATGCCGTACAGACAGCGGCGGTGGACAGGCTTCAAACCATCGCGCACGTCGGGGAGCGCCCGTCCGATGATGACGGACATGGCGTAGTCGAGGTACGACCGTCGGACCTCGTCCTCGATCGTGACGGGCAGCTTCTCTTCGGGAGTCAGCAGATTGGCCATGTGTTCCTAGGCGCCGCGGTCAGATGTCGAGGTTCCGCACATTCAGCGCGTTCTCCTCGATGAACTCCCGGCGAGGCTCGACGGCGTCTCCCATGAGGATCGAGAACACCTCGTTCGCCTCGACGGCGTCCTCCACCGTGACCTGCAGGAGCCGGCGCGTCTCGGGGTTCATCGTCGTGTCCCAGAGCTGCTCGGGGTTCATTTCCCCCAGGCCCTTGTAGCGATTGATGACGAGGCCCTTCTTGGCCGACTCGTAGACCGCGTCCACGACCGCGGAGAGCGTCTCGTGCTTGGCCGTCTCCCCGTTGCGTGTGACGACGTAGGGCCCGTCGAGGAAGCCGCCGATCGCCTTCGCGGTCTCCCGGATTCGCTTGAACTCGAACGCCGTGACGAACTCCGGGTCGATCCGGGCGGAGCGCGGCACGCCGTTCACCTTGCGCGTGATCTCGAGCGCCCAGCCCGAATGTTCCTCGTCGTCCACGACCTCGGCCTTCTCGACGCCGAAGGCGCGCACCGCCTTCGCGATGTCCTCGACCTTCTTCTTCTCGGCGAACTCCGCCTTCCCCGTCATCCCCCGGTCGAGGAGCGCGCGCACGAGGCCCTCGGGGATGCCGCGCTGCGAGAGCTTGCCGACGTGCCCCCGGTACTCCTCCATCTTTTCCAGCAGCGCCGCGAGCTTGGCGCCCGACACCGTCGTCCCCGACATCTCCGAGGACAGCGTGCGGTCTTCGCCAAGACGGCCGAGAAGGAACTTGGACATCTCCTTCTCGTCCTTCAGGTAGGTCTCTTTCTTGTTCTCCGTCACCTTGTAGAGCGGCGGCTGCGCGATGTAGAGGAATCCCTTGTCGATCAGCGTCGCCATGTGGCGGAAGAAGAACGTCAGGAGCAGCGTGCGGATGTGGGATCCATCGACGTCCGCGTCCGTCATGATCACGATCTTGTGGTACCGGACTTTCGCCGCGTCGAAATCCGTCGAGATCCCCGCGCCGACGGCCGTGATCAGCGTCCGGATCTCGGCGGAGGCGAGCATCTTGTCCAGACGCGCCTTCTCGACGTTCAGGATCTTGCCGCGCAACGGCAGGATCGCCTGGGACCGCCGGTCGCGGCCCATCTTGGCGGAGCCGCCGGCCGAGTCTCCCTCGACGAGGAAGAGCTCGGAGAATGCGGGATCTTTCTCCTGGCAGTCGGCGAGCTTTCCGGGCAGCGCGCCCGAGTCGAGCGCGCCCTTGCGGCGGACCAACTCGCGCGCCTTGCGGGCGGCCTCGCGGGCGCGCGCCGACTCGACGATCTTCTCGACGATCTTCTTGCCGACGCGAGGCGTCTCCTCGAGGTAGGAGCCGAGCTTGTCGTAGACGACCTGCTGGACCCAGGTCTTGACCTCGGAGGAGACCAGCTTGTCCTTGGTCTGCGACGAGAACTTCGGATCCTTGATCTTGACCGAGATGACGGCCGTCAAACCCTCGCGGCAGTCGTCGCCCGAAAGCGTCGTCTCCTTCAGGCCCTTGGTCAGGCCGTTGGCCTCGGCGTACTTCTGGATGGCCCGCGTGAGCGCCGTCTTGAAGCCCTCGAGGTGGGTGCCGCCATCGCGGTTGTTGATCGTGTTGGTGAACGTGAAGAGCGTTTCGGCGTAGCCCTCGTTCCACTGCAGGGCCACCTCGACGCGCTCCTTGTCGGCGTCGCGCTTGGGATCTCCGGTGCCCCCCTTGACCTCCTGGAAAAAGATGACCTTGTCGTGGATCGCCTGCTTCGCCTTGTTGAGATGCTCGACGAAGCTCTTGATCCCGCCTTCGTACGCGAAGTCGTGCTTCTTCTCGGTGCGCTCGTCGACGATCGAGATGCGCACGCCCGGATTGAGGAACGAAAGCTCGCGCAGCCTCTGCGAGAGGCTGTCGAAGTGGAACTCGGTGACCGAAAAGATCTTCGGATCCGCCCAGAACGTGACCTTCGTGCCGGACTTCTTGGAGGTCCCGACGGCCTTGATCGGCGCCACCGGCTTGCCTTGCTCGTAGGACTGCTGCCAGACCTTGCCGTCGCGGCGCACCTCGACGTCGAGCCGTTTCGACAGGGCGTTGACGACCGAGACGCCCACGCCGTGCAGTCCGCCGGACACCTTGTACGAGTTGTCGTCGAACTTTCCGCCCGAGTGGAGGTCCGTCATGATGATCTCGAGCGTCTCGCGCTTGTGTTCCTTGTGCATCCCGACCGGGATGCCGCGGCCGTTGTCCTCGACGGTCACCGAGTTGTCGGCGTGGATCGTGACCGACACGTGGTCCGCGTAACCGACCTGCGCCTCATCGATCGAGTTGTCGACCAGCTCGAAGACCATGTGGTGCAGGCCGGAGATGTCGTCGGTGTCCCCGATGTACATGCCCGGCCGCTTGCGCACGGCCTCGAGCCCCTTCAGGAGCTTGATCGAGTCGGTGGTGTATGCGCTCGAATTGCTGTTCGTGCTCATGACGGGATCAGGCCTCCACGGCGCGCAGGACGGGCCGCGTCGCCACGGTCCCTCGAGAGACTTCCAGCAGCCCGGCCGCGCGCCGGGCCCAGCGGGACGGCGCCGAGGTCGTCGTCAGGAGGACGGTCGCCTCACGCGGAAGCGCGTCCCAGAACTCCTCGACCCAGGCCTCGGAGAGGCCGGCGTCGAAGTCATCGGCCGCGAAGAGCGGCGCCTCTCCGCCGGCCTTGGCGACGGCGCTCCACTCCGCGAGCTTCGCGAGCGCCACGGTCCGCAGCGCCTCCCCCGCCGACGCCTGCGCCGCGAGCGGCTTGCCGCGGCGGGTCCAGAGCAGATCGTCGCGGTGCGGGCCGGCCAGGGAGTATCCGCGGCGCCGCTCGAGGTGCCGGACGCGCTCGCACGCCCGCCTCAGATCCTCGGTTTCGTCGCCGCCGTCGGCGTCGCTTCCCGGGGCGTGCGCCGCGTAGCTCGTCTCGATCGCCGCGTACTCCGGCCCGGCCTGCCGCGAAAGCTCGAGGAGCTCCCGCTGCCAGATCGCCAGGGCCGCGCGCCGGTGACGCCGCAGCGCCGCGCCGGCGACGCAGAGCTCCTCCGTCCAGGCCTCGAGCTCCCCCTCAGCGACCGCATGGCCGTGACGCGCGCGCAGGAGAAGCGCGTTGCGTTCCTTCAGGGCCATCGCGTAGCGGGCCTGGTCGTCGCCCGCGGCCGGCCTCCAGCCCAGGACCAGGCGATCGACGAACCGCCGGCGCACGGCGGGCGATCCGTAGAGCAGCTCGCGATGCTCGGGCGAGAGGAAGACCGCCGGGCAGATCCCCGAGACGTCGCGGAATCCCGCGGGCTTTTCGCCGCGGAAGAACTCGCGGCCTCCCTCGCGGGACCAGGAGAGCGCGATCCGCTCCGTGCCGGCGCGCCGCTCGGCGTTCGCCGCGATCGTGAACCGCTCGCCGTCGCGCGCCATCGCCGAGAGCGACGCGCCGCGGAACGAGCGCTGTCCGCACACGAGGGCCACGGCCTCGAGGAGGTTGGTCTTGCCTTGCGCGTTCTCTCCCGTGATCAGCGTGACGCCGGTGCCGAAGGAGACCGGGTCGGAGGAGAGGTTGCGGAAGCCCTGGGTCGAGAGTTGCGAGAGCTGCAAGCGGTCCTGTCCCACCTTGAAAATCAGAGGCGCATCGGCATGACGACGTACGTGTAACGAGAGGCTCCCTCGATGCCGCCTTCCGGCTGGCACAGGCATTGAGTGTTCTCGTCCTTCAGGTCCATCCTCACGTTCTGCGACTCGGCTTCCTCGAGAAAATCCAGCAGGTATTGCGCGTTCAATCCGATCGAGAGCGGCTCGCCCGAAAAATTCGCGTCGAGAGTCTCGGTGCCCTCGCCGAGCTCCTGGCTCGCGGAGGCGACCGTGAGGGAATCCTTCTCGAAGGTCAGCTTCACACCGCGCGAGCGCTCCGAGGAGAACAACGCGACGCGGCGGATCGCCGCCTGGCACGCCGACGTCGCGACCATCGCGGCGCGGTCGTTCGACTTCGCGAGGATCTTTTCGTAGTCCGGGAAATTCACGTCGAGCAGCCGCGCGATCAGCTGCCGGTTGCCGACCGTGAAGAGCAGATGATTCTCGGAGTGGCGGATCTCGACACGCGTGTCGGAGCCGCCGTCCATCTTGAGGATCTCGGCGAGGGCCTTCTTCGGGATCAGCACGTTCGGAAGCGTCGCCTTGGGGTCCTCCTTGGGGAAATTGATGAGGGCGAGCCGGTGCCCGTCCGTCGCGACGAGCTCGAACTCCTTGCCCTTGTCCTTCAGGAGAACACCCATCAGCTGGAAGCGGGTCTCCTCGGCAGACACGGCGTACAAGACCTTACGAGTCAATCGCTTCCACAGGTCGAGCGGGAAGGAGACTCCCTTCTTCGCGTCAACCTTCGGGACCGTCGGGAAGTCCTCGGCGGGCTGCGCCACGAGCCGGAACTTGGAGCGCTCGCAGGTCACCCCGAGGTAGTGGTTGTCCATGAGCTTCAGGGAGACCTCGGCCTCCGGCAGGTTGCGGATCAGGTCGAAGAGTTTCCGCGCCGGGACCGTCACGCTCCCGCTGCGGGAGACCTTCGCCTCCGTCTGGGAGAGCAGGGTGAGGTCGAGGTCGGTCGAGGTGAAGCTCAGGTGACCGTCGGCCGCCTTGAGCAGGATGTTGGAGAGGATCGGAATCGTGTTCTTCCTCTCCACGACTCCCTGCATGAGCGTGAGCTCATTCAAGAAATCGCCCCTTTTGACGGTCAATTCCATGGGAAAAACCCACCTCCGGAAAGAGAAAAAAGTCTATCACATTTAACCGTAATCGTAGGGGCGTTCCAAAATCGAGGAGGCCCAAAAAACCCAATAAAAATGGGGTCAAAACGAGGGTCGGTCCTGTGGAAGGATTCCGGCGCTCTCCACAGAACTCTCACACGCGCGCGTCGCGAAATTCGGTGTGGAAAACGCCGTCGCGGAAAAATCCGGAGCCCGACGCGGCGCGTCAACGGTAGGGCTGCATGAAGCCCTCGACGACCCTGCGGAAATCGGCGTCGTCCTCGATCATCCGGCCGATCTTCTCGACCGAGTGCATGACCGTCGAGTGGTGCTTGTCGTTGAAGAGCCTCCCGATGTCCGGGTAGGAGAGGTCCGTCAGCTTCCGGCAGAGGTACATCGCCACCTGGCGGGGAAAGGCGACCGGCTTGGCGTTGGACCGGGCCTTCATGTCCGAGACCCGGAGCCCGTAGTGGGAGGCGACCGCCTTCAGGATCTCGGAGGGGACCGCCCGGTGCTCCTCGGTCCCGACGATGTCCTTGAGGGTCTCCCGGGCGAGCTCGACCGAGAGGGGCCGGCCGGTCAGCGAGGAGAAGGCCATGACCCGGTTGAGCCTCCCCTCGAGCTCCCGGACGTTGCTCTTGACGGTCCCGGCGATGAAGAGGGCCACGTCGTTGGGGACCTCCATCTTCTCGGCCGCGGCCTTCTTGCGGATGATCGCGACCTTCATCTCGAGGTCGGGCGGCTGGATGTCGGCGATGAGTCCCCACTCGAACCGCGACCGCAGCCGCTCCTCGAGCGTGGGGATCTCCTTCGGCAGCGCGTCCGAGGTCACCACGATCTGCTTCTGGGCGTCGTGCAGCGCGTTGAAGGTGTGGAAGAACTCCTCCTGCGTCGAGTCCTTGCCCGCGATGAACTGCACGTCGTCCATGAGGAGCACGTCGAGCTCGCGGTAGCGGCGCTTGAACTCGTGCATGCGCTCGAAGCGCAGCGCGTTGATCAGATCGTTCAGGAAACGCTCGGCCGAGAGGTACAGGACCCGCGTCTGCGGCGAGCGGCGGAGGATCTCCTGCGCGATCGCGTGCATGAGGTGCGTCTTGCCCAGGCCGACGCCGCCGTAGAGGAAGAGCGGGTTGTAGGAGCGCGACGGCGACTCCGCGACCGCGCGCGCGGCCGCGTGCGCGAACTGGTTCGAGGATCCGACGACGAAGTTCTCGAACGTGAAGCGCGGGCTCGTGACCGAATCGCGCGAGGAGGTGTTGGGGGAGACCTCGAGGCCCGGCGGGGCGGCGGGCGTTTCGAGCTGCTCGGGCTCGAAGCGCAGCTGCAGGCCGGGGAAGCCCGAGGCGTCCGCTTCCTTCGCGAGCAGATCGCCGTGCTTGCTCTCGATCCAGTCCGCGAAGACGCGCGAGGGAACCGAGACGTGGAGGACTCCCGCTCCCGACTGTGCCTCGAACTGGACCTGGCGCGTGGGGCCGAACCAGGTCTTCAGCTCCTTCGAGTCGAGCTTGCCCTCGAGCCGCTTGAGGATCGCGCTCCAGATCTCCGTCATTCGCGGTCCGCCGGTTTTCCACAGAATTTCCACAGCTGTGGAAGCTCGTGTGGAAGCCCGGGGGCGGGGAGTATATAGCGTTCGGTCGAGCCGATGGCTGATTCCTTGACTTCTCGCCCCCTCGCCCTTACTCTTCGCCCTCTTTATGAAGCGCACCTATCAGCCCAACAACCGGCGCCGCAAGCGCACCCACGGCTTCCTGGTCCGCATGCGGACGCGTTCGGGGCGCGCCGTCCTTTCCGCGCGCCGGCGCAAGGGTCGCAAAAAGCTCACGGTGTGAACTCGAGCCCGGTCGTCTCCGAGAAATTCTCCCGGGACGATCGCCTCCGAAAACGCAGGGAATTCGAAGAGTGCTACGCCTCCGGAGTGCGCGTTTCCGGTCGACACGTCCAGGTCTTCCTTCTCGCCGAGCCTTCGCGAGAGCGGGCGCGCCTGGGGATCTCGGTGCCGCGAAGGGTCGGCAACGCCGTGGCGCGCAATCGGGTCCGCCGGCGACTGCGGGAGATCTTCCGCCGCTCGCGCGCGCTGCTCGGCGATTGTCGCGGGGCGCTCGTCGTGAACGCGCGGCCGTCGGCGGCCTCGGCGTCCTTCCGGGAGCTCTCGGAGGACTACTCCCGCGCGGTCTCGAGGGCCCTGCGTCCGCCTCGGCGATGAGCTGGCCCGCCCGAGCGGCCGTCGCGCTGCTGTCGGGCTACAAGCGCTGGATCTCGCCGCTCCTTCCCCGGGCCTGCCGCTTCGAGCCGACGTGCTCGGTGTACGCCTCGGGCGCCATCGCGAAGCACGGGCTCGCCCGCGGCGGATGGCTCGCCGTCAAGCGCCTCTGCCGTTGCCACCCGTTTCACCGGGGAGGCTTCGACCCGGTGCCCTGAGCGCCGAGAGGTCGCCGAAACCCATGGAAAAGCGCCTCCTCCTCGCGGCCGCGCTCTCGCTCGCCGTCCTGATGTTCTGGGAGTGGGCCGTCCCGAAGCCTCCGCGGCCGGTTCCGCCGCCGCGGCCCGCGTCGGGACAGGCGGCCGCCGCCGCTCCCACCGCATCCGCCGCGGCATCGGCCGGGGCCGCCCCGGAGCCGGCGCCTCCCGCGGCCGCCGCCGCGCCCGAGAGCGCCGCCGAGGAGACGGCGGTCACGCTCGAGAACGACGTCTTCCGGGCCCGCTTCTCGAATCGCGGCGCCGCGCTCCAGTCCTTCGTGCTGACGCACTACACGGACGAGCAGAAGCGGCCGCTCGAGCTCATCCGCACGCTTCCGCCGGAGCTGCCGCGGCCGTTCGGGCTCGATTTCGGCAAGGACGCGGAGACCACCAGGCGCGTCGCGAACGCGCTCTTCGTGGTCGAGCGCGACTCGGACAAGCGGGTCCGGTTCCGCTACGCCGACGGGAAGATCGCGGTCACCAAGGAGATCGCCATCCAGGGCGGGTATCTCTTCGACGTCAAGGTCGGCGTATCCGGGCAGCCGGGCGCCTTTCAGCTCCTGGCCGGTCCCGGACTCGGCAACCCGACCGAGACCGAGCGCGCCTCGCGCTACGTGATGCCGGCGTCCGCCGTGGCCGCGTCGGCCGACGGGATGAAGGTCATGCGTCCCGAGAAGGCGCAGGCGGCGGCCTGGCCGCTGCTCGCGGGAGGCTTCGCCGGCGTGGAGGACAACTACTTCCTGGAAGTCTTCCTGCCGCGCGCCGCGTCGACGGCGAACGTCCTGACCTTCAGCCTGCCGCGCCCGGAGGGGAAGCCCGCGGTCGAGATCGCCACGGGCATCTCGGGGCAGGGCACCCTCGACGCGCGCGCCTTCTTCGGGCCCAAGGACGTGTCGATCCTGGAGAGCTACGGACTCGGTCTCGAGCGCACCGTCGACTTCGGCTGGTACGGGATCCTGGCGCGCCCGCTGCTCTGGATGATGAAGCAGAGCTACGCGATCGTGCACAACTGGGGCGTCGCGATCCTCGTCGTGACCTTCCTCATCCGCCTGCTCCTCTTCCCGCTGACCGCGAAGAGCTACACGTCGATGAAGAAGATGCAGAAGCTCGCGCCGAAGATGAACGCGATCCGGGACAAGTACAAGAAGGCGAAGACCGACGCCGCGCAGCGCCAGAAGATGAACACGGAGCTGATGGCGCTCTACCAGAGCGAGGGCTACAACCCGATGAGCGGCTGCTTCCCGGTGCTCCTGCAGCTGCCGATCCTCGTCGCCTTCTACAACGTGCTCTCGAAGACGATCGAGCTGCGGCACGCGCCGTTCTTCCTGTGGATCAAGGACCTCTCGGCGATGGACGGCAGCTACGTGCTCGTCATCCTGATGATCGTGTCGATGTACGTCCAGCAGGCCATGACGCCGTCGACGATGGACCCCGCCCAGAAGAAGGTCTTCATGTTCATGCCGATCCTGTGGGCGTTCTTCCTGAAGGACATGCCCTCGGGGCTCGTCCTGTACTGGCTGTTCTCGAACGTCCTGACGATCGTCCAGCAGCTCGTGATGAACCGGCTCGTCAAGGAGGATCCCGCGCCTCCCTCCGGAGGCGGCGCCAAGGCTCTCAAGCAGGCTCGCGCCTGAGTCGAAGGAAGAAACGATGCGATACGAAGGAAAGTCGGAACAGGACGCCGTCGAAGAGGCCGCCCGCTCGCTCGGACGGCCGGCCCAGGAGCTGCGCTACCACGTGGTGCGCGATGAGAAGTCGTTCTGGGGCGGACGGGTGGTCGAGATCGAGGTCGAGGGAGCGCCGGCCGAGCGGCGAGAGGCGCCGTCCCGGCGCGACGCCGATCCCGATGCGATCACGGAGCCGCAGATCCCGGTCTACGTCGACTCGGATTCCCCGTCCCGGTCCGCGGCATCCGCGCGCACGGGCGCTCCCGCGCGCGACCTTCCGGCCGCCACGGGGCCCGAGGCCGTCGCGGCCGTCGAATCCACGCTGACGGAGCTCCTCTCCGCGGCGGGACTCCTCCTCGAGATCCGGCGCCGCGACGCCGCCGGCGACGAGATCCTCTTCGAGCTCATCGGCGACGACGCCGAGCCGCTGCTCGCCAACCAGGGCGAGGGGCTCACGGGCCTCGAGGTCCTCGTCGGCCGGATCGCCTCGAAGCGCCTGGGCCAACCCGTCCACCCGCGGCTCGACGCCGAGGGATTCCGCGCGCAGCGCAAGGGCGCGCTCGAGGACCTGGCCGCGCAGTCCGCGGCCGAGGTCCGCCGCACCCGGCGCCCGCAGCTGCTGCCGCCCCTCTCGCCGTGGGAGCGGCGCCTCGTGCACCTCGCGCTCGCCGAGGATCCCGAGGTCGAGACGGAGAGCGAGGGCGACGGTTTCCTCAAACGCGTGGAGGTCCGCCTCAAGAGCCGCTGAGAGGCCGCGTGCACCCATGCGGCCCTCCGACGCGCTGCTCGACACGATCGTCGCGCCCGCGACCCCGCCGGGCCGATCGGCGATCGCGCTCGTCCGTCTCTCGGGACCGCGCACGCTCGCGATCCTCGCGGCCCTCGCGCCGGGACTCCCGGCCGAGCCGTCGCCGCGCCGGCCGTACCTCGTCGGGATCGTCGACGAGACGGGCGCGCCGATCGACAGGGCGCTTCTGACCTACTTCGCGGCGCCCGCGTCGATGACCGGGGAAGACGTCGGCGAGATCTCGGTGCACGGGAGCCCCGCGGCGGTCGAGCGGCTCCTGCGCGCCGCGAGCGCGACGGGCGCGAGGCTGGCGCGGGCGGGGGAGTTCACCGAGCGGGCGTTTCGCGCGGGAAAGCTCGATCTGCTGCGCGTCGAGGCCGTGCGCGACCTGATCGAGGCGAGAACCGCCGCCGCGGCCGCCGCGGGCGCGCGGCGCCTCGCCGGATCGCTCTCCGACGCCGCGGGCCGGGTCCGCGACCGCCTGCTCGAGGCCTCGGCGGGCCTCGCGGCGGCGATCGACTTCTCCGACGACGTGGGCGAGGGCGTGCCGCCGGGCGTCGAGGCCGCGCTGTCCGGGGCGATCGCGGATCTCGCGCGGCTCGCCGGGACCTGGGAGACCGGCCGGCTGCTCTCCGAGGGCTGCCGGGTCGCGATCCTCGGGCCACCCAACGTCGGGAAGTCCACCCTCTTCAACGCGGCCGTGGGCTCGGAGCGGGCCATCGTGACCGAGATCGCGGGAACGACCCGGGACACGCTCGAGGCGGTGCTCGACGTGCGCGGCATCCCCGTCACTCTGATCGACACCGCGGGCCTGCGCGCGAGCGAGGACCCCGTCGAGCGGATCGGCGTCGCGCGCGCGCATTCCGAGGCGGAGAGGGCGGACGCGATCGTGTACGTCTTCGACGCCTCCGCGGGCTTCACCGACGACGACGCGCGCCGTCTCACGGGCGCGGGCGCCGGCCAGCCGCTCATCCCCGTCACCGCGAAAACGCCGCGCCTCCTCATCGCCAACAAGGCCGATCGGCGCGGCGCGAGCGCCCCCGCGCTGCCGCCGGACGCGCGGCTTCTGTGCGGGCTCGCCCCCGACGCGGGCGAGGCGCTGCGCGGGCTCCTCGCGGAGACGCTCTCCGAGTCGATTCGCGGCGAGGAGGCCTCCGAGGTCCTGGGCTCGCTGCGCCAGCGGGACCTGGTCGAGGCCGCGCGCCGCGCCGCGGAGGAGACGGTCGCCGCATTGCGCGACGGACTCTCACCCGAGTACGCCGCGACGCACTGCCACACCGCGCTCGACGCGCTCGCCGACCTCGTCGGAGAGACCACGTCCGAGGACGTGCTCGCGCGCGTGTTCGCGAGCTTCTGCATCGGGAAGTAGCCGCGCGGCGGGCCCTTCCGACTCGCGCGCCACGGAGGAAAGGACGGCCTCCAGGAGCGGGCGCATCTGGGAGAGCTGCTTGATCCGGATGACCAGGTTCCAGGCCCGCTCGAACTTCTTCCAGCCCGCGCTGTAGGCGACGTGCTTGAGGACGTGCTTCACCGAACGGTGGGCCGAGGCGCCGCGGAAGATCGAATTCCAGCGATAGAACTCCCGATAGGACCAGTCGTAGCCGCGCTTCAGATCGGACGGCGAGAGTCCGAGGGGCCGATAGACGACGTGTCTCGTGTCGTAGAGGTCCCAGTCCCGCGTCACGAGGCGGTCCTGCGAGGCCATCTCCGAGAAGAGGGCCGTTCCGGGGTACGGCGTCAGGATGTGGAACGTCGCGGTCGTGATCCCGCTGCGGATCGCCCAGTCGACGGTCCGGCGGAAGACGTCGCCGTCATCCCCGTCCAGCCCGAAGACGAAGCTCCCATTGATCATGACGCCGAGATCGTCGAGGCGCCGGACGACGTCCTGGTAGTTTCGCCCGAGGTTCTGGCGCTTGCCCGCGCCGGCGAGGCCCTCCGGGGAGAGGGTCTCGAAACCGACGAAGAGGCTGCGCAGACCCGCGGCAGCGGCCTCTTCGACGACGTCGTCCCGAAGGATCGAGTCCACCGTCGCGGCGCCCTGAAAGATCCGTCCCATTCCCCTCATGCCGCGGAACAGCTCCCTGGCGAAGCGGGGATCCCCGAACAGGTGGTCGTCCAGAAAGTAGAGATGGCGCCCGGGGAGCCGGGCGATCTCCGCGAGGGCCGCGTCCACGCGCTGCGTGTAGAACGAGCGGCCTCCGGCGAAGAAGGCGTCCTTGTAGCAGAAGCCGCAGTGGTGAGGGCAGCCGCGCGAGACCACGATCGAGTTGGGGACGAGGTAGAGATGCCGCCGGATGAGGTCCCTGCGAATCGGCGGCAGCTCCTCGAGGGTCCGGGCCGCCGATGCGTAGCGGCGCTCGGGCCTTCCCGACTCGAGATCGCGCAGGAACCTCGGGAACGTGTGCTCGCCGGGTCCCAGGAAGACCGTGTCGGCGTGCGCCGCGGCCTCGTCCGGCAGAGACGTGACATGGAGGCCTCCCAGCACGACGTAGGAGCCTCGCTTCCGGTAATGGTCCGCGATCCGGTAGGCGCGGTACGCGTTGGTGATGTAGACCTGGATGATCACGAGATCGGGCCGGTTGTCGAGGTCGAGTTTCTCGACGTGCTCGTCCTGGAGACGGATCTCGAGGTTCGGATCGAGGTAGGCGGCGAGAGTCGCGAGGCCCAGCGGCGGAAACAGCGAATACTTGATCGGCCGCCAGAACGGGCTCGTCGCTTCGGTCAGGGCGGGAAGGATGAGCGTGACGCGTCGGATCGGCCGGCCGGGCATACGCGCGATACTATCGCAAAGTACTTTATGATGCAATGTAGACTGCCGCTGAGAGACAATCCCGCCGTGCGGTACGACGTCCTCGTCATCGGCGGCGGGCACGCCGGCATCGAGGCCGGGCACGCCGCGGCCAGGCTCGGGCTCTCCACGGCGCTGCTGACGGGGGATCCCGCGGCGATCGGGAGGATGTCGTGCAACCCGGCCATCGGCGGGCTCGCCAAGGGCCAGCTCGTTCGCGAGATCGACGCGCTCGGCGGATTGATGGGGTCCCTCGCCGACGCCGCCGGCATTCAGTTCCGCATCCTGAACCGCTCGCGCGGGCCGGCGGTCTGGGGACCGCGCGCGCAGTGCGACCGCGCGGCGTACGCGCGCCTCGCCCGCGAGCGCCTGCGGGCGGCGCCGAACCTGACGATCCT
Organism: Thermoanaerobaculia bacterium; assembly: GCA_036406835.1. Lineage (GTDB taxonomy): Bacteria > Acidobacteriota > Thermoanaerobaculia > UBA5066 > Gp7-AA6 > DAHUXD01. Next base: position 64,628 of record DASXAG010000080.1, on the reverse strand, counting down.
CGAGGGCATGGCCGAGGAGCTCCTCGAGGAGGGCGGGCGCGCCGTCGGGGCGATCACCGCGCGCGGCGAGCGGATCCGCGCGCGCGCCGTCGTGGTGACGACGGGGACCTTCCTGAACGGGCTGATGCACACCGGTGAGCGCCGCACCGAGGGCGGACGCGTCGGCGAGGCCCCGGCGAAGGGCCTCTCCGCCGCGCTCGCGCGCCTCGGTCTCCGCCTCGGCCGGTTCAAGACGGGCACGCCGCCGCGTTTGCATCGCGACACGATCGACTATGCGCAGTGCTCGGTTCAGGAGGGCGACGAGCCCCCGGTCCCGTTCTCCTTCCGGACCGCGAGCGCCGCGCTGCCGCGCCGGCAGGCCGTCTGCTGGCTGACCGCGACCAACGCTCGCGTGCACGACCGCATCCGCGAGAACCTGCACCGAAGCCCGATGTACTCGGGCCGCATCCAGGGCATCGGCCCGCGCTACTGCCCGTCGATCGAGGACAAGGTCGTCAAGTTCGCCGACAAGAGCGAGCACACGATCTTCCTCGAGCCGGACGGCTGGGACGCGGAAGAGATCTACGTCAACGGCCTCTCGACCTCGCTTCCGGAGGACGTGCAGCGCGAGGTGCTCGCCGGGATCCGCGGGCTCGCGCGCGCGCGCATGATCCGGCCCGGCTACGCGGTCGAGTACGACTTCGTCTTTCCCGAGCAGCTCCGCCTCTCCCTCGAGGCGCTCGATCTGCCGGGCCTCTTTCTCGCGGGACAGATCAACGGAACTTCCGGATACGAGGAGGCCGCCGCGCAGGGCCTCTGCGCGGGGATCAACGCCGCCCGCGCCGTGCGCGGCGAGGAGCCGTTCGTGCTCGAGCGCAGCGAGGCCTACACCGCGGTGATGATCGACGACCTCACGAAGAAGGGCCTGGACGAGCCCTACCGGCTCTTCACCTCGCGCGCGGAGTACCGGCTCCTGCTCGGCGTCGACAGCGTTCTCGGACGGCTGGCGCCCCACGGCCGTCGGCTCGGGCTCCTGGATGAGGCCGAGTACGCGGCCGCGATGCGGTCCGAGGGCCGGCTGCGGGAGGCCGAGGAGACTCTGCGCGGCCGCGTCGTGACGCCCTCCCGCGAGACTCTCGCGGTCCTCGAGGAGGCGGTCGGAATCCGCGTCGCGGAGCCGACCAGCCTCTACAAGCTCCTGCAGCGGCGCGACCTGGAGGCCGACCGCGTGCTCACGGCGTTCGCTCCGGAGGTCTTCGCCGCGCTCTCGCGAGAGGAAATTGGCGCGTTACTGTCTAGAGTCAGATACGACGGTTACATCAGGCGGGAGCTCGAAAGGATCGAGAGACTCCGCCCTTTCGAGAGCCGGACCATCCCGGCCGGATTCGCGTATGCCGAGATCCCGGGGCTCTCGCGCGAGGTCGTCGAGAAGTGCGCGCGGCGCCGGCCCGCGACCGTCGGGGAGGCGGCGCGGATTCCCGGCGTGACGCCGGCGGCGGTCGCGATAATCTCCGCCCATGTCGCAAAGGGCACTGGAGCCGCTTCCTCCGGAGCGATTCCAGGAGCTCCTGGCCGATAGCGCCGACCGCTTCGGCTACTCCGATCAGGTCTCCTGGACGGCTGTCAGCCGATACCTGGCGGAGCTGACCCGCTGGAGGCGATCGACCAACCTGACCGGCGACCTCTCGCCCGAGGACCTCGCCGATCACGCCATGGAGTCGGTGCTAGGAGCCAACCTAATTCCTCATGGTGCACGAGTTATCGACGTCGGCTCGGGTGCGGGGTTCCCGGGTCTGCCCATCGGGATCGCACGCCCGGACCTGACGATGAGCCTCCTCGAGCCGAGGACGAAGCGCGCGGCCTTCCTGCGACACGTCGTTCGAGACCTCGAGCTCACGAACACGAGCGTGGTGGAAAGCCGGGCTGAGGAGGTCGGCGGGCAGACCTTCGACATCGCGACCGTACGGGCGGTCGGCAGTCCCGGCGGCTGGCTCCAGCATTCCGATCTCCTGCGCGCGGGTGGCGCCCTGCTGGCCTGGACCACCTCCCCGGACGAGCTCGACCGGGCCCTGTCGCGCCGTTTCCGGCTCGAGAGTCTCCTCCCGGTCCCCGGCTCCGCCCGGCGGGTCATCGCGCAGTTTCGATACCGCTGAGAGGCGTTCCACGTGGAACCATGGTCCATAATCCGCCCCGCATGAGCCGCCCCTTATGAGCCGGATCGTCGCGATCGCGAACCAGAAGGGGGGCGTCGGCAAGACGACGACGGCGATCAACCTCGCGGCCGCGATCGCGGCCCTGGACAAGAAGGTCCTCCTCATGGACCTGGACCCCCAGGCCAATGCGACCTCGGGGCTGGGCTTCTCGAAGCGCGAAGAGCTCACGACGTACCGCGGCCTGCTCGCCGGCGACATGGGTCCGTCGATCCGTCCGAGCGGCTTCGCGAATCTCTGGGTCGCCCCTTCGGGACGGGATCTGGTGGGCGCTGAAATCGAGCTGGTGGGGCATCCCGACCGGGAGTCTCGCCTGCGCTTCTCGCTGGGCGGCGTCCGGAGCGCCTACGACCTCATCCTGATCGACTGCCCACCCTCGCTCTCGCTTCTGACGGTGAATGCCCTGGCGGCCGCCGATTCGGTCCTGGTTCCGATCCAGACCGAGTATTTCGCGCTCGAGGGCCTCTCCGAGCTACTCGAGACGGTCGAGAGGGTCCGGGAGTCTTTCAACCCGCTCCTCGCGGTCGACGGCGTCGTCTTGACCATGTTCGACGAGCGGACTAACCTCGCACGACAGGTCGTCGAGGACATCCGCAGCCACCTCGGCGAGAAAGTGTTCGAAACCGTGATTCCGCGAAATGTCCGCCTCGGGGAGGCGCCTTCCTTCGGGAAGCCCGTCCTCGCCTACGACATCAAGTCGAGGGGAGCGGAGGCCTACCTGGCGCTCGGACGCGAGTTCCTCGAGAAGCACCTGGCGTGACCAATCGAAAGCCCGTTCTGGGCCGAGGCCTGTCGGCGCTCCTGCCCGGGAAGGACGACGTTCCACGTGGAACACAGCCTTCCCGGCCCTCGGAGGTCGAGATCTCGCGGCTGAAGCCGTCGCGGTTTCAGCCCCGGCGGGAGTTCTCGGATGCGTCGCTCTCGGACCTCGCGAGCTCGATCAAGGAGCAGGGGATTCTCCAGCCGATCGTGGTCGTGGCTCGCGGCGATCACTACGAGATCGTGGCCGGGGAGAGGCGGTGGCGCGCCGCGTCCCTCGCCGGGCTGCAATCGGTTCCGGTCACGGTGCGCGAGAAGTCGTCCGACCGCGACATGCTGGAGGCCGCGCTCGTCGAGAATCTCCAGCGCGAGGACCTCAACCCGCTCGAGGCCGCGGAGGCCTACGCGCGCCTTCGCGAGGAGTTCTCGCTCACCCAGGAGGCCATCGCCGACCGGGTCGGGAAAGACCGCGCGACGATAGCTAACTCATTGAGAATATTGAAGTTACCAGCTACTGTCCGGGACAGGATCCGATCCGGTACGCTCTCCGCAGGCCATGCCAGGGCGCTGGTCGCCCTCGCCTCTCCCGACGAGCAGGAAGGGCTCGCGGAAGAAGTCGTCCGCCGGGCTCTCTCCGTCCGGCAGACCGAGAAGCGGGTCGCGAGCCTCGCGGCCGGAGAGAAGGTTCGCCACGAGAAGCGGCGCGATCCCTTCACTCGCGACGCCGAGGAGAAGCTGTCGCGCCGGCTCTCCGCGCGGGTTCGCATCGTGCGGCGGCGCCGCGGCGGGAGGATCGAGATCGGGTTCGGATCGGAAGAGGAGCTCGTCGGGCTTTACGAGAGGCTGATCGGAAAGCCATGAAAATGGTCACGCAACCCCAGGAGGTCGTCCATGAAGCCACGCGGTGACGGCGCCACGCTCAACGGGTTCCTCGACAAGGGCAGCCACCTGAAGGGTGAGCTCGTCTTCGAGGAGACCTTCCGCATCGACGGGAAGTTCGAGGGCAAGATTCCTTCGGGGAGCGAGCTCATCCTGGGCGACTCCGCCGAAGTCGACGCCGAGATCCACGTGGACCGCGTCTCGATCAACGGCTCGCTGAAGGGATCCGTTCACGCGGCGGAGAGGATCGAGCTCCACTCCCACGCGCGCGTGACGGCCGACCTGCAGACGCCGCTCCTGCGCATCGAGGAGGGGGCCTATTTCCAGGGGACCTGCGACATGACGCCCCAGTCCTCGCGCCTCGTGGAGATGCCCGCTCCGGCCACGCGGAAGTAGTCCCGGTACGGCTCCTTGGGCATCTCCGCACGGGCGCCGTGTCGCGGGATCTTCACCCGGGTCTCGCGACTCGACTCGAGACGGCGTCCTGTGCTATTGATCCGCGGTTTCGTCGCCGAAAAACCAATGATCGGACTCCCATGATCGGACTGCCTGACGTCACCAGTCTCTATGCGCTTCTCGCCTTCGGGATCAGCTACTGGATCCTGAAGCGCTTCCTCTTTTCGCCGCTCTCCGCGATCCTCGAGGCGCGCGAGCAGGAGGAGCGCGAGGCCGAGGCGGCGTACGCCGAGAGCGTGAAGCGCCTCGAGCGGGCGGTCGCGCAGGGAGAGGACAAGCTCGCGGCGGCGCGGCGCGACTCGCTGAAGACCCGCGAGGATCTGCGCGCGCAGGGCTTGAGCGTTCTCGAGAAGAGGCTCGACGAGGCCCGCGCCGGGGCGACCGAGGAGATCGCGCGGGGCAGCCGCGAGATCGAGGAGCAGGCGGCGGGGGCCGCCAGGACGCTGCCCGAACGCGCGGCCGGCCTCGCCCGGGAGCTCGCCGAGAAGGTCCTCGGGCGGAAGCTCGCGGCGTGAATCTCGCCCTGTCGACCGCGGCCCTCCTCGGACTCCAGGAAGAGGCGCACCACGCGGAGAAGTTCCTCGGGATCCCGCTGCCGCTCTGGCAGCTGCTCAACCTCGTTCTCTTCCTCGCCGTGCTGATCTACTTCGTCGCGAAGCCGATGGCGGCCGCGTTCCGCAACCGCCAGCTCGAGGTCGAGAAGCGAACGAAGGAGGCCGAGCACCGGCGGGCGGAGGTCGACCGGCTCACCCGCGAGATCACGGAGCGTACGGTCCGTCTCGAGAAGGAGATCGAGGAGATCCGCAAGCAGGGCATCGTCGACGGCGAGAGCGCCCGGGCCGAGCTCGTGGCGCGCGCCGACGAGGAGGTCGCGCGGGCGGGCCGGGAGGCGCAGGAGGAGATCGCGCGTCGCCTCCTCGAGGCGAAGGCGGAGCTCCGGCGGTCCGCGGCGGAGCTGACCGCCGAGCGCGCGGCCGAGATCCTCCAGCGCGAGATCACCGCCGACGACCGCCGCCGGCTCATCGACGACGGCGTCGACCGCCTGAAGCAGGCCTCGCGATGAGCACCGCGTTCTCGCGTCCCTACGCCCGGGCCTTCGTCGAGGCCGCTCCGAAGGACTACGACTTCGGCGCTTTCCTCGAGGCCGGGGAGTCGATGGCGCGCGCGCTCGAGAGCAATCCGAAGCTGCGCGCGTTTCTGCTCGCCCCCAACGTTCCGCGCGAGGCGAAGAACAAGGCGATCCGGCAGATCGGGGCGAAGACCGGGATGAACGAGTACGGAACCCGATTCCTGCTCGTCATGCTCCGCCACCACCGGCTGCTGCAGGCCGGGGACGTCTTCCACGCGCTGCGCGACCTGATCGACGCGGTCCAGGGAGTCCTGCGCGTCCGCGTCACGGTCGCCGGGCCGCTGACGGACGCGGAGAAGAAGGCGATCCAGGACGCGCTGGCGGCGCGCACCGGCAAGACCGTGAAGATGCAGATCGACCTCGATCCGACGCTGATCGGCGGCTTCGTCGCGCGGGCGGGCTCCCGCGTGTTCGACGGATCGGTGACCGCGGCGATCCGGCAATTCAAGACTCGAATCAGTCAGACGTTGGGGGCGTGAAATGGAAATCAAGGCAGACGAGATCACGGCGATCCTCAAGCAACAGCTCGCCGACTACGAGAAGACGATCGACGTGGCCGAGGTGGGCACGGTGTTGTCGGTGGGCGACGGCATCGCGCGCATCTACGGCCTCGACAAGGTCATGGCGGGCGAGCTCGTGGACTTCGGTCACGACGTGTACGGCCTCGCCCTGAACCTCGAGCAGGACCAGGTCGGCGTCGTGCTCTTCGGCGAGTCCCAGGAGGTCAAGGAGGGCCAGGAAGTCCGCCGGACCCGGCGCATCATCCAGGTGCCCGTCGGCCCCGCGCTCGTGGGCCGCGTCGTGGACGCGCTCGGCCGGCCGATCGACGACAAGGGCCCGATCAAGGCGGCCGAGTCCTACCCGACCGAGCGCATCGCGCCGGGCGTCATCGACCGCCAGGGCGTCAAGGAGCCGGTGCAGACGGGGCTCAAGGCGATCGACGCGATGATCCCGATCGGACGCGGCCAGCGCGAGCTCATCATCGGCGACCGCCAGACCGGCAAGACCGCGATCGCGCTCGACGCGATCATCAACCAGAAGGGCAAGGGCGTCGTCTGCATCTACGTCGTCATCGGCCAGAAGAAGTCGACGGTCGCCCAGGTCGCGAAGACGCTCGAGGAGAACGGCGCGCTCGCGCACACGATCATCGTCTCGGCGACCGCCTCCGACCCCGCGCCGATGCTCTACATCGCGCCGTACGCGGGCTGCGCCATGGGCGAGTACTTCCTCTACAACAAGCAGCACGCGCTCGTGATCTACGACGACCTCTCGAAGCACGCCGCGGCGTACCGCGAGATCTCGCTCCTCCTCCGGCGGCCGCCGGGCCGCGAGGCGTACCCCGGCGACGTCTTCTACCTCCACTCGCGCCTGCTCGAGCGCGCGGCGAAGCTGTCGGACGAGAACGGCGGAGGCTCGCTCACCGCGCTCCCGATCATCGAGACGCAGGCGGGCGACGTGTCGGCCTACATCCCGACCAACGTCATCTCGATCACCGACGGCCAGATCTACCTCGAGAGCGATCTCTTCTATTCGGGCGTGCGGCCGGCGGTCAACGTCGGCATCTCGGTCTCGCGCGTCGGCGGCAACGCCCAGATCAAGGCCATGAAGCAGGTCGCCGGAACGCTCCGCCTCGACCTCGCGCAGTACCGCAACCTCGCCGCGTTCGCCCAGTTCGGATCGGACCTCGACAAGGCGTCGCAGGCGCAGCTCGCGCGCGGCGCGCGGATGACCGAGCTGCTGAAGCAGCCCCAGTTCGCGCCGATGGACGTCGAGCTCCAGGTGGCGTCGATCTACGCCGGCTCCAAGGGCTTCTTCGACTCCCTCACCCTCGACGCCGTCCGGCCGTTCGAGACCGGCCTGCACGAGCACCTCAAGGGAAAGTACAAGGAGATCCTCCAGGCGATCGTCGCGACCGGCAAGCTCGAGAAGACGACGGAGGAGGCTCTCGGGAAGGCGATCAAGGAGTTCAAGGACGCCTTCGTGAAGGACAATCCGAAGTCGCAGGTCGCGGCCTAGTCGAGCCCGATGCCGTCACTGATCGACATTCGCCGCCGGCTGCGCTCGGTCAAGAGCACCCAGCAGATCACCAAGGCCATGAAGATGGTCGCGGCGGCGAAGCTGCGCCGGGCGCAGGACCGCGTCGTCGGAGCGCGGCCCTACGCGAAGCTGCTGACGGACGTCCTCGCCTCGGTCACGGCGCACACCGAAGAGGTGCGGCACCCGCTGCTCGCGGAGCGCGAGGAGAAGCGGGTCGTCGTGATGGTCGTGGCGGGAGACCGCGGACTCGCCGGGGCCTTCAACACCAACGTCCACCGGGCGACCGCGCATCTGCTCGCCGCGCATCCCGGCTGGTCGGAGGTCCGGATCCTGCCGGTCGGCAAGAAGGCCGTCGAGTACTGGCGGCGGCGCAAGCTCGCCTTCACCGAGAAGACCTACCCCGAGATCTTCGCGAGCCTCAAGTACGACCACGCGCGGGAGATCGCGCGCTTTCTCGCCCGGGAGTTCCTGGAGGAGAAGATCGACGCGGCCTACATCGTGGTCAACGAGTTCCGCTCGATCCTCTCGCAGGTCGTGACCGTGACGCGTCTGCTCCCGCTCGCGCCGGAGGCGGTGAAGGAACCGGAGAAGAAGGGCGAGCCGGCCGGAGGGGAAGCCCGGGTCGAGTATCTCTTCGAGCCCGACGCGAAGTCGATTCTCGCCTGGCTCCTGCCCCGCTACCTCGAGTTCACCGTCTTCCGGGCGCTCGCCGAGTCGGCCGCGGCCGAGATGGGCGCGCGCATGACGGCGATGGACTCGGCCTCCAAGAACGCGGGCGAGATCATCGACAAGCTGACGCTGACCTACAACCGCGCGCGGCAGGCGCGCATCACGAAGGAGCTGATCGAGATCGTCTCGGGCGCGGCGGCGCTCGAGTAGTCGTCAGTCTTCAGTCGTCGGTTTTCGGTTCCGAACTGAAAACTGAAGACTGAGAACTGAAAACTCAGGAAGGAAAGAGCAATGGCCGAAAAGAACGTCGGAAAAGTGGTCGCGATCATCGGACCCGTCCTCGACATCCAGTTCGAGGAGGGCCAGCTGCCGGCCATCTACAACGCGGTCCAGATCACCGACGACGGCAAGGAGACGGGCGAGAAGATCGACGTCATCGCCGAGGTCGCGCAGCAGCTCGGCGAGAACGTCGTACGGTGCGTGTCGATGAAGCCGACGGACGGGATGGTCCGGGGCATGTCCGCCGTCGATCTCGGCGCGCCCATCTCCGTCCCGGTGGGCAAGGAGACCCTGGGGAGGATCCTCAACGTGATCGGCGAGGAGGTCGACGGCCTCGGACCCGTCAAGAGCAAGGAGCGCTGGCCGATCCACCGGGAGCCGCCCGCGTACGACGAGCAGGCGACCTCCGTCGAAATGTTCGAGACCGGCATCAAGGTCATCGACCTGCTCGAGCCCTACACCAAGGGCGGCAAGACCGGGCTCTTCGGCGGCGCGGGCGTCGGCAAGACCGTCATGATCCAGGAGCTCATCAACAACGTCGCCATGCACCACGGCGGCTACTCGGTCTTCTCGGGCGTGGGCGAGCGGACGCGCGAGGGCAATGACCTCTACCATGAGATGTCGGAGTCCGGCGTCATCACGCCCGGCAACTCCGAGAAGTCCAAGTGCTCCCTCATCTACGGCCAGATGACCGAGCCTCCCGGCGCGCGGCTCCGCGTGGGCCTGACCGGGCTGACCGTCGCCGAATACTTCCGGGACACGGAAGGCAAGGACGTCCTCCTCTTCATCGACAACATCTTCCGGTTCACGCAGGCGGGCTCCGAGGTCTCGGCGCTGCTCGGCCGCATGCCCTCGGCCGTCGGTTACCAGCCCAATCTCGCGACGGAGATGGGCGAGCTGCAGGAACGCATCACCTCCACCAAGAAGGGCTCGATCACCTCGGTCCAGGCCATCTACGTGCCGGCCGACGACCTGACCGACCCCGCGCCCGCCGCCGCGTTCGCGCACCTGGACGCCACGACGGTTCTCTCGCGTGCGATCTCCGAGATGGGCATCTATCCCGCGGTCGATCCCCTCGCCTCCACCTCCACGATTCTGTCCGAGCGCGTCGTCGGCGCGGAGCACTACAAGTGCGCGCGCGACGTGCAGGCGGTGCTTCAGAAGTACAAGGACCTCCAGGACATCATCGCGATCCTGGGCATCGACGAGCTCTCCGAGGACGACAAGCTGACGGTCGCGCGCGCGCGCAAGATCCAGCGATTCCTCTCCCAGCCCTTCTTCGTGGCCCAGCAGTTCACGGGCCTCGAGGGCCGCTACGTCAAGATCGCCGACACGATCAAGGGCTTCCGCGAGATCGTCGACGGCAAGTGCGACGACATGCCCGAGCAGGCGTTCTACATGGTCGGCACGATCGAGGAGGCGCGGGAGAAGGCCGCGCAGCTGTCGAAGGCCGCCTGACGAATGCCGCTCCAGCTCGTCGTCGTCACCCCCGAACGCAAGGTCGTCAAGACCGAGGCGGACGAGGTGCAGCTTCCGGGCTCCGAGGGCTACCTCGGGATCCTGCCGGGCCACGCGCCTCTCATCACGCTCCTGAAGACCGGCGTCCTCTCCTACAGGGGCGGTGGACGCTCGGGCGCCTACGCGGTGTCGACGGGTTTCGCCGAGATCCTCGACGATCGCGTGTCGGTCCTCGCGGACTCCGCGCAGGGATCCGGCGAGATCGACGCCGCCGCGGCCGAACGCGAGCGCGCGAAGGCCGAGGAGGAGATGAAGACCGCCGGGGTCGACACCCTCGACGACGCCCGGGCGCGGGCCGAGCTCGCGACGGCGCAGCTCGAGGTCGCGCGCCGGCCCGCCTGAAAGATTTTAGATTTTAGGTTTTAGATTTTCGATTGGGACGGGGGAGACTCCGTACCGATGACTGACCCCACTCCCGAGGCCGGAGACACCGTTCCGGCGCAGTCCGATTCCGCCGGGGGCTGGTCCGAGCGGCGCTTCCTCGCCGGTCCGCGATCGAGATGGAAGGAGCTCTTCTCCTCGCTCGGCTTCATGCGGGAGTTCATCCGCGGATTCCGGGTCCTGCACTTCGTGGGCCCCTGCGTCACCGTCTTCGGCTCGGCGCGCTTCCTGGAGGACCACCCCTACTACCGGCTGGCCCGGCGGATGGGCGCGGCGCTCGCGCGAATGGGCTTCACCGTCATGACCGGGGGAGGACCGGGGATCATGGAGGCCGCGAGCCGCGGCGCCAAGGACTCCGGCGGCTACACCGTCGGCTGCAACATCGTGCTGCCGGAGGAGCAGACGCTCAATCCCTACATCGACCGTTCCGTCTCCTTCGACCACTTCTTCGTGCGCAAGGTCATGCTCGTGAAGTACTCGTACGCGTTCGTCGTCATGCCCGGCGGCCTCGGCACGATGGACGAGCTCTTCGAGGCGCTGACGCTGATCCAGACGCACAAGATCGAGAACTTCCCGGTCGTGCTGATGGGCGTCGAGTACTACCGCCCGCTGATGGCCGTGCTCGTCAAGATGGTCGCCGCGGGAACGATCTCCAACACGGACCTCGACCTCCTGCTCCTGACGGACTCGATCGAGGAGGCGGTGGCCCACATCGAGAGGCACGCCGTGAAGCCGTTCGGCCTCCAGCACAGCGCGCCCACGCCCTCGGAGCTGCTCGGCGAGGAAGGCCGCGAGAGTCCCAAATCAAAAATCTAAAATCTAAAATCTAAAATTATTTGTAGCCCGGCCCGCGCAGCGCCTTTCCGGGAGCCGCGCCGGTGACCTTGCCGCCGTCGACGACGAGCACGCCGTTCACGGCGACGTACGGCATCCCCTCGCTGTACTGATTGGGCTTCTCGAACGTCGCCCGCGAGTTGACGGTCGCCGGATCGAAGACCGCGAGGTCCGCCCAGAAGCCTTCCTTGATCAGGCCGCGGTTCTCGAGCCCCGCCGCCTCCGCCGCGAAGCTGGTCATCTTGCGCACGGCCTCCTCGAGGCGCAGCACCTTCTGGTCGCGCACGTAGTAGCCCAGGATGCGCGTGGCCGATCCCCAGCCGCGCGGGTGCGAGGTCTCGTTGCCGAAGGGCCCGTCGATCGCCTTGCCCTGCGAGTCGGTGCCGAAGGAGACGATCGGGCTCGCGAGCGCGGTCCGCACGTCCTTCTCGTCCATGATCGCCATGATCTGGTACGCGTTCGCCCGGTCGGCGATCACGATGTCGATGACGACGTCGCGCGGATCCTTGTTCTCCGCCTTGGCGATCGCGGCGATCGTCTGCCCCTCGTACTTCTTGAGCTGCGGGCTCAGGACCTCGGCGACCATGACGCCCTCGGCGCCGCCCGCGCCCTTCCACTGGTTCTCCCAGTCCTTCGCGTCCTTGTCCATGTCCTCCTTGACGCGCGCGCGCGTCTTCGGATCGGCGAGCCGCTTCAGGAGCGCGTCGCGTCCGCCCTCGCGCACCCACGGCGGAAGGCAGGCGTCGAGTCCGTTCGAGGCGCGGTTCCAAGGGTACTGGTTGGCGGCGACGTCGATGCCGCGGGCGCGCGCGTCCTCGATCCTCTTGAGGACCTCGGGCATCCGGCCGAAGTTCGACGCGTAGGCCGTCTTCAGGTGCCAGATCTGGGCGCGGATCCCCGCCTCCTTCGCGATGCGGAAGACCTCGTCGAGCGACTCGTCGATCCGGTCGGTCTCGGAGCGCTGGTGCGTGAAGTACGCGCCGCCGTACTTCGCGGCGACCTTCGACATCGCGATCAGCTCGTCGGTCGAGTTGTACATGTCCGGCACGTACTGCAGCGACGAGGAGACGCCCAGCGCGCCCTCGCGCATCGCCTGGTCGACCACGTCGCACATCTTCGCGAGCTCCTCCGGGGTCGCTCGCCGCTCCGCCTGGCCGATCACGAGGTCGCGCACGCTGCCCGCTCCGACGAAGGTGCCGAGATTGACGGCGGTCCCGCGCTTCTCGAGCGTGTCGAGGAATCCGCCGATGGTCCGGAAGTCGGGCGTGTAGCCGTACTTGGCGTAGAGGTCCTTCCGGCTCGCGAGGACCCGGTCGTTGAACGGCGCGATCGACTCGCCCTCGCCCGTGACCTCGGTCGTGATTCCCTGGGTCGTCTTCGAGGCCACCCGCTTGTCGACGAGTGCGGTGTACTCGGACTGGCCGAGGAGGTCGATGAAGCCGGGCGCGACGATCAGCCCGCGGGCGTCGATCGTGCGCTTCGCGGACCGTCCGGTCAGGACGCCGACCTCGGCGATCTTGCCGTCGCGCACCCCGACGTCGGCCGCGAACCACGGCGCGCCGGACCCGTCGACGACGCGGCCGCCGGTCAGGAGGAGGTCGAAGGGAGCGTCGGCGGGCTTCCAGGCGGCGAGGGCCGCGAGGAGGCACACGGAGAGCGGGACGGCCAGGATCGCTTTCTTCATGGAGGCAACTCTATGCCGACTCCCGTCCGCCCGTTCACGCTGCGTTCACGTCCTGGGGCATAGGGTTCGGGTCATGCGGCGCCTGTTGATCGGCCTCGCCGGTTTCGCTCTCGCCTCCCTCTCGAGCGCCGCGGCCCCGACGAAGACCCCGACGCATCCCCACGGCCACGGATTCGCGGTGGCCGGCGTCGTGGTCCGCGTGGATCCCGCCGCGAAGACCTTCGCGGTGCGGGCCTCCTCCGGCGCGGAGACGACCCTCGTGCGCACGAGCGCCACGCGGGTGCAGGGCGAGGGGCTGAAGCCCGGGGACCACGTGGCCGTCCGCTTCCTCGAGAAGGACGGCAAGAAGATCGCGACCTCGGTCCGCGTCGAGCCTCCAACCGTCGCGGCCGTGACCCCGACCGCCGCTCCGGCCGGCAGCCGGTAACCCCGGGGCTCCGGGGGCCCATCGCGGCCTTCCGTTGTCTAATCTCGGCATGCGCCGGAGATCGCCCCCGATCCTGACTCTCTTGGCGTTGAGCCTCATCGGCATCGCCGCGAGGGTTCGTGCCGAGGAGCTCAGCGGCCGCGTCGCAACCCTCAACGACGATCCCCTTCCTGGTGTATGGGTCAGGCTGACGAGCTTGGACGGAGCGATCTCGAACAGGGTCACCGCCACCGATGGAACGGGAAGGTTTCTGGCGGTCGGACTTCCTCCGGGCGCTTACCGAGTCGCGGCCGAAATCCCCGGCTTCGATCGGCGCGAGGGACAGGTCGTCATCGCTCCTGGACGGCCGGCGCGATTCGACATGGTTCTCGTCGTGAGTCCACGCGAGCAGAGGGTCTGCATCTGCGATCCCATCATCGATTCCGCGACCGCTCCGCTTCGGGAGCGACGGCCACAGGAGTGGCGCGTGCGCGTACTCGACACAGCGAATCAGCCCATGCCCGACGCGACCGTCGAGGTGCCGTCGTTGCAACTCATCCTGACGACCGGGTCCGACGGCGCGGTCTGCTTCTGGGGCCCCGAGCGCCGCTTCCCCACGGTCCGGGTCACGGCCTGGCCGTTTCGTCCCGTCGAGATGGACCTCTGCTGCATCGGAAACAACGGCTCGGTCACCGTCGGCCGGGATGACGTCTGTCCCGATCGGTCCGGTTCCTAGCCCTCCAGCCGGCAGAAGAAGAGCTCGGTGTTTCGGATCCCGTTCTCGGGAAAGTCCTGCCTGGTGTACTCGACCGTGAAGCCGAGCTCCCGCAGCCGGCGATCGAGGTCGATCCCGTAGGCGCGATAGGCCAGCGCGCGGCCGTCCTCCGAGTTGGCGTTGCCGTGGTATTCGGGCTCCATCAGGTGCCGGTCCCGCGACGGATCCTCCGGGTCCACGATCTGAACGCGGGTGATGGTCTCGCGGTCCCGGAAGTGGGGGACCGTGAAGAGGTAGACGCCGCCGGGCCGCAGCACGCGGCGGATCTCCTTGTGCGCGCGGTCCTCCAGCCGGACATGCTCCATGACGTCGCTCGTCACGACGACGTCGAAGCTCGCGTCCGGGAAGGTCAGCCGCTCGAGGTCCTGGTTCGTGGTGCGCTCGCCCAGCGCCTGTCCGGGTTCGGCTCCGGGCCGGAGGGTCGAGAGATGGAGGTCGATCCAGGGGCACTTCGCGAGGAGATCGGGGATCGGGTACGCCGAGGCGCCCGTCGAGAACGGGGTCTGCGTGTCGTAGACGGACACGCGCCGCCCGACGCCGTTTCGGGGCAGCGCCGCGAGGCTCTTCGCCTCGACGCCGGCCAGCCGGCGGAACGCCTCGAGGAGACCCCGCGCGATCGAGCGGTAGCGGCTGGTCGCGAGGCAGTGCGCGCACGTCAGCGACTCGCGCGCGAGCGCGGGGTCGTCGCAGGAGAAGCGCGTGGCCTCACCGCAGATGTTGCAGACGCCGGTCTCGCCGGGCATCTCCGAGGACGGCCTGGAGCCGTCTCCCGAGGACGGCCTGGAGCCGTCCGGCCCGCCGAGAGCCGCGAGCACCGTGTCGACGCGCGCGTCCCAGGAATTCTCCCGGCCGAGCGCGCGCAGGCGATCGCGGAAGGCGGGATCCTTTCCCCGCTCGCGCGCCCGGACGAGGGCGTCGGAAAACGCCCCCGCGTCGGCCGCGATCGCGACCTCCGGAAACGCCTCGCACTCGGGCATCGGCGTCGTGACGACGGGCTTTCCGCCGGCGAAGTATTCGAAGAGCTTGAGCGGCGAGGTCGCGAGCGTGATCGGGTTGATCCGGAACGGGATGGTCGCGACGTCGAATGACGCGAGATACCCCGGCAGCGTCTCGTAGTCCCGCGGCCCCAGCCAGAGGACGTTCTCGCGCTTCCGGACCGGCTCGCGCGCGAGGCTCTTGTCGAGCTCCTGTCCGATCAGGACGAAGCGCCAGTCCGGATTTCTCCGCGCGACCTCGTCGAGGAGCGGGTAATCGAACCAGCGTGCGAGCGCGCCGTAGTAGCCGGCGACCGGGTGCGGTCCGCCCGCGAGAAATCGGCCGAGCGCCTCGTCTGCCTGTAGCGGCGGCGCGGCGGGCGCGGCGAAGCGCTCGTACTCCACGCCGTTGGGCACGTAGAGGGCATCGGGCCTGATCCGGCGCGCCTCCTCGTGCAGCCGGCGCGCGACGCACAGGACGAGCGCCGCGCGCTCGAGGGCGCGCGCGTGATTGCGGGCGAGCATCGCGCGGTCGTACGGGAAGACC
Source organism: Thermoanaerobaculia bacterium (assembly GCA_036406835.1). Taxonomy (GTDB): domain Bacteria; phylum Acidobacteriota; class Thermoanaerobaculia; order UBA5066; family Gp7-AA6; genus DAHUXD01. The sequence goes on along the minus strand of DASXAG010000080.1, from coordinate 49,112 downwards.
TCGAGATCGTCGATCCAGTCGTAGATCACGCGGGCGCCGGAGGGGAACGCGTCGGCGGCGTGCACGTTGTACGGGAAGGCCCACAGGAGGGGATGGGGGATCGCATGGAGCCGCTCGGGCTCTCCCCGGTACAGGAAGAGATTCTTCTCGACCTCCCGGAATCCTTCCACGGCGTCGGCCGCGTTGCTGCAGTCGAAGACCACGACGTATCCGCGCCGGGCGAGGATCCGGGCGAGGTGGTGCGGCCGCTGGACCAGGGAGATGTTCCAGCCGATCGAGGGAAGGAAGACGACCGCGCCGCGGGCGGCGGCGGCGCGCTCGATCACGTGCACGAGCTGCGCGCCGACGGGCTCGCCCGGAGCCGAGGGACGGGGAGCGGGCGCGCGCCCCCACTTCTCGGCGTATTTCTTCTTGTTCGCGGCGAAGAGCGCGAGGTAGTCCGCCTGGGACATCTTGCGGAACGAGGCCATCTGCCAGTGGTGCACGAACGCGTCGCGCGCGCAGGCGATCGCGAACCCCTTCTCGGCGACGCGGCGGCAGTAGTCGTCGTCTTCGAACATGCCGATGCCGAAGCGCTCGTCGAGAGGGCCCACGGCCTCGAAGACGCGGCGGGGAATCACCGCGCAGAAGAGCGCGAGCATCGGAGGCGCGAAGGTCTCTCCGTCGTGCGCGCGCACGTACCGCCTCGCCCAGTCCGGCAGATCGGCCAGGCCGGAGTAGCCGACGTCGACGCGCGCCTCGTTCGCGATGGCGTTGGTCACCGGACCCACGAGGCCGAGCGAGCGGTCGGCCGATAGGTGGCGGACGAGCGCCGTCAGCGCGCCGCGGGTCACCACCGTGTCGTTGTTGAGGAGCACGAGGAACTCGCCCGTGGCCGCGGCGAGTCCGGCGTTGCACGCCGCGGCGAATCCCCGGTTCTCGCCCTGGAAGAGCACCCGCAGCCTCGGGTCCAGGCGCTTCGCCTCGGCCTCGAGCAGCTCACGCGTCCCGTCGGTCGAGCCGTTGTCGACGACGATCAGCTCCCAGTTGGGCCACTCCGTCCGCGCGGCGAGGCTCTCGATGCAGACGCGGTTGAGCTCGCGGTTGTCGTAGGTGACGACCACGACCGAGAGCCGCGGAAAGAGGTGGGCGAGCTCCTCCGGCGGGAGAGAGCGCGCGAGGAGCGGCCAGGCCCTCCGGTCGCGCAGCCGTTCGGCAACCGGCATCCAGGCGGGGTCCTCGACCAGCGTGAGCGTCGCGCCGAGCGACTCCTCGCGCCGGAGCGCGTCAAGCGCGGCGAACGGGGCGTCGGCCTCTGCCGCGCCGCCCGCGGCGAGGAGCGTGACTTCCGCGACGCCCTCGCTGCGCGACGCGATGGCGTACGGCGGACCGTCCCGGCGGAGCTCGCGAGAGACGCGGTAGACGCGATGCCCCGACGCCGCGAGCCGGCGGGCGAGGGCCGAGAGCTCGCCGCCGTTCCCGGAGAGGAGCACGACGTCGTGGCGGTTCTCGATCGCCGGCGCGGGCGCCGAGACCGCCGCCTGCGGCGCGGGATTGCGGCCGACCCAGTCCGAGGACGCCGCGGCGCCCCGGGGCCTCGTCACGCGCGCGGCGAGGCGGCGGAGGCGCCAGTAGAAGTTCGCGGCCTTCCAGAAGCGCGAGCGGTGGATCTCGTGGAGCTCGCGGCTCCGCTGCGCGAGCTCCTCCGAGAGCCGCGCCTGTTCGTCCCGGATCCGCTCGCGGTAGGTCTCGAGCGCCGCGTGCGCGGCGCGGGCCTCCTCGAGACGGCGGCTCTCGTGCGCGAGCGCCTGGCGGAGCTCCTCGGTCTGCCCGTCGAGCCGCGAGGCGCGCGCGACGTTCCCGACGACCGCCCGCGCGAAGAGCTCCCGCTGCGCATCGGTCACCGGAGGCGCCTCGAAGGGGCCCTCGAGCAGGGAGGCGGCGGCCGCGACGTCGGCCCGGGCCAGCCGCGCGAGCTCCTTCGCGCCGTCCGCGAGGCGGCCCCGCAGACCGTCGCCGGCCTCGAGCGCGCTCTCCAGCCGGGCCTGGAGGCTCCAGCCCGAGAGCGTCTCGAGAGGCTCGAGCAGAGACAGCAGGTCCAGCCGGGCGAAGAGCGAGCGCACCTTGGGGTCGTAGCCGAGGCCGACGAGCGGCACCGCTCCGGCGATCGCGAACACGGCGGCGTGCAGCCGCATCGCGACGACCAGGTCGCACGAGCCGAGGAGTCCGCGCGTCTCCGACGGCGAGAGCGGCTCGGAGAGGAGGACCGCGCGTCCGGCTGCGGTTTGCCCGAGGCGGCCCTTCACGCGTTCCGCGACGGCGGCGTCGTCCTCGTCGGCGCGGCCGCTCTTCTGGAGGGGGACGAAGAGGAGCGTCCCTCCCGTCTTCTCGATCAGCCGATCGAGGGCGCCGGCCACCTCGCCCTCCCAGAGCTCGGGGTCCGCACCGAGGGCCCACGGCCGCAGCGCGACGGCGACCACCGGCGCTCGCGGCTCGACGCCGGTCTCGCGAACGAGGTCGGCGGCGGAGCGCTTCGCGGGCGCGAGGGCGAAGGCGGCGTCGGCGGAGAGGGTGATCCCCTTCGCGTCGACTCCCGAGGCGACGAGAAGCTCGCGCGACGCCTCGTCCCGAACCGAGAGAAACGACGCGGCCTCGCATACGCCGCGCACGAGGCGACGCGCCTCCTCGGAGGCGAGCGGACCGAAGCCCACGCCCGGGAGCGCCAGGGGCCTGCCGTGAAGAGCCGCGAGGACCGCCGGTCCCGCGTAGAAGGTGATGCCGTAGTGCTGCGGCGTCAGCAGGCTCTCGGGATCCACGCCCCAGTGGTCCTGGAAGAGGCCTCCGCCGCCGACGAGGACGAGGTCGCTCTCCCGCACGGCGCGATCGATCGCCGCGATGTCGCGCCAGGGAACCGCCTCGACCCCGTGACGCCGCCGGGTGTCGGCCGGGTCGCCCGAGATCACCACCGCGCGCGAGGAGGGCGACCGCGCGTGGAGGCCGTCCAGAAGGGACGCGAGAATCGCCTCGTCGCCGGTGTTTCCGAAGCCGTAGTAGCCGGCGATCAGGACCACGGGCCGGCTCGCTGTCACGGCTGCAGTTTATCCGGCGTGACGGCCTCAGGCACCGCCCGGAAGAGTCACGCGGAAGATCGCGCCGCCGCCCGCGTTCTCGCGGACCTCGATCGCGCCGCCATGCGCCTCGACGACCTGCTCGACGATGGCGAGCCCCAGGCCCGAGCCCTGGGGATTACGGGCACGGGCGTCGTCGAGACGGACGAACCGCTCGAAGATGCGCGCGCGGTCGTCGGGCGCGATGCCGGGGCCGTGGTCGGCGACTTCGAGGAAGACCCTCGCGTCCTCGGAGCCGACGCGCACCTCCACCATCGTGTCGGGTCTCGTGTAGATCACGGCGTTCGACACGAGGTTCGAGACGAGGCGCAGCAGCCCCGCCCGCTCGCCCCGCAGCCTCGCCTCGCCGTTCTTCGCGAACGCGCACACGACGCCGCGGTGGTGGCCCAGCGCCGCGGCGGCGAAGATCGCCTCCTCGGCGATCTCGGAGAGGTCGATCGGCTCCATGCTGCGCGGCGCCGCGGCGTCGCCCCGCGCGAGGTGGAGGAGTCCGTCGACCTCGCGCGCCACGCCGCGCGAGACCTCCGCGATCGTCTGGAGTGAGCGCTGCCGCTCGCTCTCGGTGGCCTCCGGACGCAGCGCGTCGCTCGCCTCCCCGAGGAGCACCGCGGTCGGGGTCTTCAGCTCGTGCGCCGCGTCGGCGATCAGCCGGCGCTGGGCCGCGAAGGCGCGTTCGAGCCGGTCGAAGAGCGAGTTGATGACGTTGGCGAGCCGCCGGAACTCCTCCCCGCCCGAGGAGACGCGGACGCGCCGCGAGAGGTCGGTCGCCTCCGCCTCCTCGGCGAGCCGCGTGACCTCTTCGACCGGCCGGATCGCGCGGTGCACGGCGAACGCGAGGATCGTCGCGGTCCCGAGGAAGCCGACGAGCACCATCCCGGCGAGGGCCTGGTCGACGCGCGCGAGCCCGCGCATGGTCGGGCCGATCCAGCGGAACAGGACGAGCGTCGCGCCCTTCGCCTTGCCCTGCAGGTGGGTGACGAGGAAGCGGCAGATGCGGTTCTGTCCGCTGTAGGGCTCGAGCTCCGTGTACGGGATCTCGGGCCGGTTGCGGTAGGGCGCGATCATCACCTTCGCCTGCTCGGGAAGGAGGTTGCCCGTCAGCGCGACGGGGACCTCGCCGTTGAAGAGGATCGCCGAGTGGTTGGCCAGGCGGAACTCGAAGGAGTTGGCGTCGAGGCCCGCCTTCAGCGCCTGCCGCTCCTCTTCCGGCAGCCCCACGAGCTCGTAGTCGGAGCCGATCGCGATCGCGAGCGTGTCGAGCTCGCCGTCGATCTCGCGGAACGCCATGCGGCGGATGAGCGTGCGCGCGCCGAGGGCGAGCACGATCAGGAAGGCCGCGGACACGACGGCCGCCGAGAGGGCGAGTCGGGTGCGCGCGCGTTCGAGGTGGAGGAACCTCATCGGAGCCGGTAGCCCATGCCGCGCAGGGTCTCGATGCGCGAGGGCTTGCCGCGCGTGTCGAGCTTGCGCCGCAGGCGTCCGACGAGGACGTCGATGGTGTTGGACATGGGCTCGTCCCGCTCGCCCCACGCCTGCTCCAGGATCTCCTCGCGCGAGATCACGGCCCCCGGCGAGCGCAGGAGCAGCTCGAGGATCGTGAACTCGCGGGAGGTCAGGCGCAGCCCCTCCTCGCCGCGCCACGCCTGGCGCTTGCCGGGATCGAGGCGCAGGTCTCCCGCCTTGAGCTCGCGCGGCGCGCGGATCTCGTTGCGACGCAGGAGCGCCCGGGCGCGCGCGGTCAGGATCTCGAGCTCGAAGGGCTTGCCCAGGTAGTCGTCGGCGCCCTCCGAGAGGCCCTGGACCTCCTGCTCGGCGTCGTCCATCGCGGTGAGCATGAGGATCGAGTTGCGGAAGGCGTTCGCCCGCGCGCGGCGGCAGACGTCCAGGCCGTCGCCGTCGGGCAGCCGGCGGTCCAGGACCAGCAGGTCGTAGCCGTGCAGCGAGAGCAGCTCGTCGGCCTCGGCGATGGTGGAGGCCTCGTCGCACGCGAGCCCGATGCGGGTCAGGGCGCGCACCACGATCGAGCGGAGCCGCTCGTCGTCCTCCAGCACCAGGGCCCGCATGGCTCGGATTCTAAGCGGGCCGCTTCGCGGCCCAACGGAAGTCCCTTCCGGACTCTCTCCCAGAATCCCTTGCCGGGCTAAGGAACTACCAGACCAGATCGAAGGTCTTGACCAGGAACACCGCCATCTGGCCACGCGTGTTGGGATCGCTCGGGCAGTAGCGCAGGGGCGAGGTGCCGCAGCCGCCGGTGATTCCCATGTTGTAGAGCTCCATGATCCACGGCTCGAACGGGTTTCCGTTCGCGACGTCGGCGAAGACCGTGGAGGCGGCGGGCGGGACGTGGGCGGAGCCCTTCAGCGTCTTCAGAAGGAACACGGCCATCTGGTCGCGTGTCACGGTGCCGGTCGGGCAGTAGTTGGTGCCGTCGCCGCAGCCGGCGGTGATGCCCAGGCTCGCGAGCTCCTCGATCCAGTCGGCGGCGAAGTCCCCGGCGTGCACGTCGTCGAAGACGGTGCCGGTCGCCGGCGGCGGCACGTAGCCTGCGCCGAACTTGGACTTCAAAAGGAAGATCGCCATCTCCGCGCGCGTCACCGAGGCATCCGGACAGTAGTTGCCGTTGCCGCAGCCCGCCGAGACGCCCACGCGGTAGAGCGTCTCGATCCAGTGGAAGAACGGGTGGTTCGTGGGCACGTCGGGGAAGGTCGGGACCGCGACGAGGCAGGGCGCCGCGTTGATCTCGGGCATCATCTGCTCGTTGATGCAGCGCGCGTGGAAGAGGAACGAGACGTACTGCCAGCCGAGGAGGTGGCAGTAGCTCATGATCGTGCCGTTGCCGACTCCCGGATTCTCGACCGGGCCGGCGTAGCAGCCCGCCTCGCCGTTGTAGCAGTGGTCGATCGGCGGCGAATAGCAGTGGGTGTGCTCCGAGCCCGAGTTGTGGCCCATCTCGTGCGCCGAGGCGTACTGGTCCCACAGCTGCAGCGGATAGGTGCCGTACACCTGCGTCAGACCGTAGCCGCCGCCCCAGTCGCTCCCGTACGCGAAGTCGCCCGTGCAGAGCACGCCGACCCACGCGATGCCGCCCGAGACCGGGTGGCCGCTCAGGTAGTGCACGTAGGTGCGGGGATTGCTCGCGATCGGCCGGTTGGCGTGCCACCAGTCGCCGAGCTGCAGGAGCTGGGTGAGCGTGTCGCCGCCGGTGTAGGGATCGGCGGAGGTCCAGACGTGCACGTTCGAGACCGTCAGGTGCATCTGGACGTCGCGCTCGTAGACGACGTTGACGGCGCCGAAGAGCGTCAGGGCGTAGGCCGCGACGGCGTTCGGGTCGCTGCCGAAATGCACGTAGAGCTGGTTGTCGGTCTCGATCATCACGTTCGCCTGCTTGAAGCCCGGCGCCTCGGGAAGCTCGGAGACGGGGACGCTCGCGCTCGGCTGCCCCGAGAGCGCGGCCGGAAGCCGCTCGGCGCCGCAGGAGAAGCTGCCCGAGATCGCGGCCGCGTTCAGCGGCGAGTCGGCCGAGCGGACGACGTAGTGGGCGTTCGACTCGTCCGGTCCGGCGTACGTGTGCCCGGCGCTCGATTCGAGGTACGCCACGAGGGTGTTCTCCTGCGCCGCGACGTAGACGCGGGAGTCCGGCTCGCCGTCGACCATTCCCGAGAAGTGGACGATCGAGGGCAGCGGCAGGGAGCGCTCGCCGCCGGTTCCGGAGAGCGTCAGGCGCGCGTCCTTCGACGTCAGCTCGAAGCGGCGGAGGATCAGGCGGCCCCGCACGCCCGGAGCCGTCGGAAATTCGTCGATCGTGACCTGGCCCGACGTCGTCGCGCGGAGCGCGCGAAGCGCAGAGAGTCCCGCGGGATCGAGCTGCAGTCCCTCCTGGCCCGGCGCGGCGAGCTGCGCCGCGTCTCTCGGCGAGGCGATCGGCCGCAGGGGGCTCGAAACGGTCGCCGCGGTCGCGGACCACGCCGCGGCCAGGGCCACGATTCCGAGCACGAGGGTCAAGCGCGAGCGTGTCCGATCTCTCATGGGACTCCTCCGTTCGAAAAGACGTCTCCCTGCCGATCCCGGAGTATCAAGAGTCGGGCCATCCGGCGGGTCCTTCGAAGCGTAGGGCGGGCAACGGCTTGCGGGCCGTGACGCCCGTCACCTGACGGGCATTGTCAAAGAATTCGGCATGCGGCTGACACTGGACAGCCGATAATGCCCGCCCGGAGGGTTCCATGTTTCAGATCGGGGTGGGGATCGCGGTGCTTCTCCTGTCGGGGCCCGCGACGAAGCCGGTCGCGGAGCGTCCGGTCCTGCGCTACGTGCCCAAACACGAGGAGCTCAAGTACACCTTCGGCGGCGTGGCGCCCACGCACCACGTCGCGCCGGGCACGCGGATCGTGAGCTGGAGCGAGGACTGCTACGACGGCGCGCTGAAGAACGCGAGCCAGAAGCCGACCGAGGTCCAGCCGCCGGGCCACGACAACCCGCAGACGGGGCCCTTCTACGTGGACGGCGCGGAGCCCGGCGACACGCTCGCGATCCACATCGAGAAGCTCGAGCCCGCGAGAGACACCGCCTTCTCGGTCGCGTTCCCCGGATTCGGCGCGCTGAAGGGCACCGACAAGACCGCGCTGCTCAACCCCGATCTCCCCGAGACGGTGTGGGCCTACGAGGTCGACCGCGCCCGCGGCGTCGCGCGGAGCAAGTCGCAGGACGGACGGTTCACCTGGGAGGTGCCGCTCGCGCCGTTCCTCGGCTGCCTCGGCGTCTCGCCGGCCTACGGCGTGGCGCAGTCCACGATCGTGCCCGGCGACTTCGGCGGCAACATGGACTGCCCCGAGGTGCGCGCCGGCAACACCGTCTACCTCGGCGTGCGCGTTCCGGGCGGCCTGCTCTCCTTCGGCGACGGCCACTTCGCGATGGGAGACGGCGAGATCATGGGCACCGCGATCGAGGGCGCGATGAACGTCGAGCTGACGGTGGACCTGATCAAGAAGCGCGAGACGCCGTGGCCGCGGATCGAGAACGACGAATGGATCATGTCGCTCGGCGCCGCGCGGCCGCTGGAGGACGCGGCGCGCATCGCGTACAAGGACATGGTCCACTGGGTCATGGAGCAGACCGGAATGGCGATGCTCGACGCCTACGAGTTCGTGTCGCAGAACGCGAAGGCGCCGATCGTCGAGCTCGTGGATCCGGAGTACACCGTGCTCGTCAAGATTCCCAAGGCGCGGCTGCCCAGGAAGGAGAAGGGAGCGGGAAAGTGAGCGAGAAAGGAAAACGCATCCTCAAGCGGGTTCTGCTCGGCCTCGCCGTCGTCGTCGTCCTCGCCCTCGGCGGGATGACGTACATGATCGGCGGCCCGAAGAACCTGATCGGGATGCTCCGCTACGATCAGCGGAAGGAGGGCACGCTCAGGGTCGGCGACCGCGCGCCCGACGTCACGCTCATCGCCCTCGACGGCACGACGCCGGTCAAGCTCTCCGAGCAGATCGGCGCGAAGCCGACGGTCCTCGTCTTCGGAAGCTTCACCTGACCTCCCTTCCGCCGCTCGGTCGAGCGCGTGGACGGCATCCGGAAGCGCTACGGGGATCGCGTGCGGTTCGTGACCCTCTACATCAAGGAGGCCCATCCGCTGGACGAGTGGCAGATGGAGAGCAACGAGAAGGAGAGCGTGTGCTACCCGCAGCCCACGACGCTCGCGCAGCGGGTGAAGATCGCGAACGACTTCGTGCAACGCTTCCACTATGCGATGCCGCTCTACGTGGACCCGATCGAGAACCCGGCCAACGCGGCCTACGCCGGCTGGCCCGAACGCTTCTACATCGTCGACGAGTCGGGCACGATCGTCTACAAGGGGAAGCCCGGTCCCTTCGGCTATCACCCCGAGGAGGTCGAGTCGTGGCTCGCGAAGCGGTTCCCGGACGCCGCGGCGGCTACGGCGGCCGCGAGCTCGTCTCCGTCCTGAACTCGTTCCGCCGCCTCCAGAGGTAGACCAGGATCGCGACGTTGACGGCGAGGAGCAGGTAGCGCCGGACGCTGCCCGGGCGTTTCGCGATCTCCAGGATCTCCGGCGGGATGCCGAGCGCCGTCAGCACGATCGTGAAGTAGGTCGCCCACCACACCCGCGCGGCGAGGAGCGTGCCCTCGGCCGCGAAGACGCCCGCGATCAGGAAGCACGCGGCGCCGATCACGCGCACCTGCCGGCTCGTCAGCGCGGCGACCACCTTGGAGACGTCCTGCACGACGCGGCTGCGCTCGGTGACTCCGAGGAACCGCGCGACCTCGAGCGGTTCGGAGTGGTTCGGGAGCCGGGCGATCCGCAGCGCGACCAGCCCGAGCAGCACGAAGGCGGACGCCTTGAGGTACTTGAACACGATGATCCCGATGAACCCCGGTGTCAGCGGGGGTCGCGCCGGCGGGGCGGTCGGGGCGGTCGGTTCCGGCGCGTCCATGAGGGTGCGGAGTTTCGCACAGAGGTACCTGCCAGGGAGGTCGGCCTTCGCAGGCCGCTCGATCGGCGGCCCGGCTCCTGGCGCCCTTCCGCGCCCGCCGGCGCGGGCGTATGCTTTCGAGGCCTTCAGCGGAGGTCTCATGACGTCGATCGCGCGTGGCCGCCTCCTCCTTACCTCGCTCGCTCTGTGCCTCGTGTGCTCCGGCCCTCTCTTCGCGGCGTCCTACTTCCCGATGTCCGACGCCGACCTCGTGGCGAACGCGGGCATCGCCGTCCGCGCCGAGGTGGCGAGCGTGGAGACGCGTCTCGATCCCGACGGCGACGTGCAGCGCCCGTACACCGTCGTGACCCTGCGGACCGTGGAGCTCTTCAAGGGCGCGCTCGAGAACACGTTCCGCGTCGTGGTCCCGGGCGGCCGCGTCGGCGACCTGACCTGGTGGGTCCCGGGCGCGCCGGCGTTCCAGAGCGGGGCCGAGGTCCTCCTGATGCTCCACCCGCTGCCGAACCGTCCGGGCGAGTACGGCCTGACCGAGTTCGGCCTCTCCAAGTTCGACCTCGTCGCCGACGCGACGGGTCGCACCTTCCTGGTGCGGCCGGTCTTCACGCCGCGCGAGGACCTCGTCCTCTCCCGCCGGGAGTACCCGCTCATGCCGCAGTCGGTGGACGCGCCGGCGTCTTCGTATGCGGCGCGCGACGCCGAGTCCTTCTTCTCGGCCCTGCGCCAGGTCGTCGACGGCCTGCCGCTCGCGCCGCTCACCTACGTCATCCCGACGGGCGACTATCAATCGCCCAGGCCCCTGCTGCGCGAGCGGTTCGCCAACCTGAGCGGCGTGGAGCCCGGAGTGTGCCAGGGGCAGAGCGGTCCCGTTCCCTGCCTCGCGCGCTGGTACTTCGCCTCGACCGCCGCGACCGTCAAGAAGACCGGCACGCAGACGCACCTCACCTCGCACTTCGCGCCGTGCGGGATCGACCAGGACTGCCTCATCCAGGCCTCGCTCAACAACTGGCACGACATCGCGAACACGGACATCCGCATCACGGGACCGGCGGCGAGCGGCAACATCGAGGTGAAGCTCGACCAGGACGCGCCGTTCCAGGGCACGGCCTGGTCCACTCCCTACAGCTGCAACGGGCAGGGAGTGGTCGGGCTCGGCGGCCCGATGTTCGGCGGCGGCGGGCAGACCTACCGCGGCCTCTCGCCGTACTACGCCTGCACCCAGGGCACGGTCTCCATGCGCCGGTGGACGTGCGACTATCCCTCGGACTCCTTCGTCAACGTCCTGACGCACGAGCTCGGGCACGTGCTCGGCCTGAATCACCCGGACCAGTACCGCAGCGTGTTCTCGACGTCCACGCCGGCCCAGGAGAGCGCGGCGATCATGTACTCGTCGGCGCACAACCCGGCGGTCACCGCGCCGCAGGCCGACGACATCGCCGGCATGCAGTTCTATTACGGCACGGGCGCGGTCGGAATGCCGGCCTCGGCCAACTTCACGTTCGCGAACGCGCAGACGCTCGGGAACACCGTCGCGTTCAGCGACACCTCGACCGGCGCGCCGACCGGATGGGTGTGGTACTTCGGCGAGGCCTCCGCGGGGGACGCCAACGTCTCGCGGGACCGGAACCCGTCGCACACGTACGCGGCGCCCGGCAACTACAACGTCCAGCTGATCGCGGGGAACGCGAACGGCGGCAGCAGCATCACGAAACCGGTCACCGTGCAGGGCGGCGGCGGAGGCGGCGGCGGCGCGTGCACGCCCGACGACACGACCCTGTGCCTCTCGGCCAACCGGTTCAAGGTGACGGCGACGTTCCAGAAGCCCAACGCCGCCGTCCAGACCGCGCACGCCGTGGCGCTGACGTCCAACACGGGTTACTTCTGGTTCCTCGACAACACCAACGTCGAGGTGGTGACGAAGGTGCTTCCGTTCTGCGCCAATCCGTTCAACTCGATCTGGGTCTTCGCGGCGGGACTGACCAACCTGGCGGTCGACATCACGTACCTCGACACCCAGACGAGCACCGTCGTCCACAAGACCAATCCGCAGGGCGCGGCATTCGTGGCGGTCCAGGACACCGGGGCGTTCAAGACCTGTCCCTGAGGGGGACCGGCCGCGCCGCTACGTCTTCGGCGCCCTGAGGCTCCGCCCGCTCAGCCGCCGCGCGGCTTCGCGGAGCGTCTCCTCCGTCTTCGCGAAGTTGACGCGGATCTGGCTGCGTCCGCCACGACTCCCCGAAGCATAGAAGCTGGATCCCGGCACCGCCGTCACGCCGACCTTGCGCGCCAGGAAGTCGACCAGCGCCCAGTCGTCCTTCCAGCCGAGCGGCGCGCCGTCGACCATCACGTAGTAGGCGCCCTCGGGCGTCGCGAACGCGAAGCCGGCGGCGCGCAGCGCGTCGAGGAGGATCGTCCGGCGGCGGCCGTACGCGCTCCGCAGCTGCTCGTAGTAGCTCTCGGGGAGCGCGAGCGCGGCGCGCCCCGCGTCCTGGAAGGCGGTCGGCGCGCAGATCGTCAGGTAGTCGTGGACCTTGCGGACGAGCGCCGTCAGCGGCGCCGCGGCGACCGCCCAGCCGATGCGCCAGCCGGTCACCGCGTAGGTCTTCCCGAGTCCCGACAGGGTGACCGTGCGGTCCTCCATCCCCGGCAGCGAGCCGAGGCTCACGTGCCGGTGTCCGTCGAACCAGATGTGCTCGTAGATCTCGTCGGTCACGGCGACCACGCCGTGGCGCTGGCAGAGACGCGCGATCTCGGAGAGCTCCTCGCGCGCAAAGACGCGGCCGGAGGGGTTGGCGGGGCTGTTGACGAAGACGATCCGCGTCTTCTTCGTGATCGCGCGCGCGAGCGCCGCGGGATCGAGCCGGAAGTCGGGCCGCGTCAGCCGGACGAACCGCGGCGTGACGCCGGCGAGCCGGCATGCCGGGACGTAGTTCTCGTACCAGGGCTCGAGCACGATCGCCTCGTCGCCCGGCTCGGTCAACGCGAGCACCGCCGACGCCACGGCCTCGGAGACCCCGCAGGTCACCGTGACCTCCGTCTCGGGATCCGCCGCGATGCCGTTCGTGCGCCGGGTCTTCTCGGCGATCGCCTCGCGGAACGCCGGGACGCCCCAGGTGAAGCCGTACTGGTGGTTCTCGGAGCGCCGGATCGCCGCCGCGAGCGCGTCCGAGACCTCGCGGGGCGGATCGAAGTCCGGCAGGCCCTGCGCGAGGTTGACGCCGCCGACCTCCGCATGCAGGCGCGTCATCTCGCGGATCACGGACTCCTGGAAGGGACGGGTGCGGGAGGAGAGCCGGCGGATCCGCACCCTGTCATCCCGAGGGCCGTCGGCCCGAGGGAGCCCTTTCGCGCGACGAGCTCGCTTCAAAGGGGTCCCTCGTCCCCCTCGCTTCGCTCGGCGTCCTCGGGATGACCGAGGGAAGCAAACCTCACGGGGTGACAGACTAGACCAAGTGAATCGGCCGGAGAGCAGGCATCTCCATCGCGGCCTCACCGCGGTCGAATACTTCACGTTCGGCTTCGGCACGATGGTGGGCGTCGGCTGGGTCGTGCTGATGGACGACTGGCTGGCGCGCGGCGGGCCGGCGGGCGCGTTCCTCGGCTTCGCCGTGGGCGGGCTGCTCCTCATGCCGGTCGCGCGGACCTACGGCCGCATGGTGGTCCGGATCCAGGACGCCGGCGCCGAGATCGCGTACACGGAGGGCGTGTTTCCTCCGGCGGTCGGATTCGGCGCGGCGTGGACCATGGTGCTGGCGTACGCCATCGTCTGCCCCTGGGAGGCCGTCGCGGTCGGCAACCTGCTCGCGAGGCTGTTCCCGGCGATGAACGACGCGCCGCTCTACGCCGTCGCGGGGAAGACCATCACGGCCCCCCGTCTCTGCGCCGGGCTGCTCCTGACCGGCCTCGTCGCCGCGGTCAACACGGTCGGGATCCGGATCTCCGGGATCTTCCAGAACGTTCTGACCTTCGGGCTCCTCGCCCTGTTCGCGGCGTTCACGGGCGCCGGGCTCCTCCGCGGAGACCCGAAGGAGCTTTCGCCTCTGTTCGCCCGGCCCGGAACGGGGGGCGCGATTCTCTCGACCCTGCTCGTCCTCCAGATCGTGCCCTACTTCATGACCGGCTTCGAGTCGGTCGGCAAGGAGTCCGAGGAGGCCCGTAAGGGCTTCGATCCCAAGGGTTTCCAGCGCGTGATCCCGCTCGCCCTGGCGTGCGGGATCCTCTTCTACGGCTCGATCATCCTCGCGGTCACGCTCGTCTTTCCCTGGCGGGAGCTCGTCGCGGGCCACCTCGGGACCGAGGCCGCCTTCGAGCGCGCGTTCTCCTCCCGGGCCGTGGCTCGGCTCATCCTCTTCGCCGCGCTTCTGTCGCTCATCAAGATCTTCAACGGGAACTTCGTGGCGTCCACGCGCCTGCTGTTCGGCATCGGGCGGCGCGGCCTCGTGCATCCCGCTCTCGCGCGGGTGCACCCGCGGTTCGGCACACCGACCTTCGCGGTCGCGCTGATGACCGTCCTGACCGCGGCGGCCGCCTTCCTGGGCGACGCCCTGCTCGTGCCGGTGACCGAGGTGGGCTCGCTCGCGGTCGGGGTCGGATGGCTCGCGACGTGCGTCGCGTTCCTGGCCCGCGCGCGGCGTGCGCCGGACGGAGCCTTCGCGCGCGGGGGAGCCTTCGAGGCGGCGGCCGGCGCCGTCGTCTCCGCCGCGATCGTCGTGATGAAGGTGCTCCCGGCGATTCCGGGGAGCTTCTCGCGCTCCGAGTGGATCGCGTTCGCGTTCTGGTGCGCGCTGGGAGCGATCTTCTGGGCGACGAGGCCGCGCCGCTCCGTCGCGGCGGTGCGGCCGCGATGAGTCGGAAGTTTGTTATCTCCGACTTCCGACTTCGAACTGGCGACTCTCGGTGTTAAAATTTCTCGACCTGACGGCACCGCCGCGCGGGTCCTGGTTCGTAGGAGGATTCAGCATGGTGGGACGGGGCAGAGAGCAGCACCAGCCCGAGCCTTGGGCCTTCGACGGACGATCCATCGTCAATGCAAGTGGATGGATTCTGGGCAAGACGATCTTCGAGGCCGACGCCCGACGCATCGTCGCCGCGATCAACGACGTCCTCGCGATACCGACCGCGGCCCTCGAGGCCGGGTTCATCCGCGAGATCCTGGTGCCGCGGCCCGAGAGCCCGGGCGAGGTGAGGATCCGGATACATCCCGTCCCCGCCTTCGCCGATCCCGCGGAGTTCTTCATCCACGACCGCCGCGTCGGCGAGCGCCGCCAGGGCGATCGGCGTCGCGGGGATCGCCGCAAGGCGGTCGCCCCGAGCCCGCGGATCCTCTCGGTCGCGGATCTCGCCAAGTAGCCGGTTGTCCCCTAGGGCTTCGGCGATCTCTTCTGGGGCCGAGCTCCGGCGCTCCCCGCGCCGTTGACGACCACCTTCCCGGTCATCGCGCTCTGGTGCACGTCGCAGAAGTACTTGTACGTGCCGCTCTGCGTGAACGTGTACGAGTAGGAGAACGGGGCCATCTGCGCGCCGGAAGACCAGACTCCCGCGGCCGTGCAGCCGCCGCCGCCGTACCCCTCGGGGTGCACGTTTCCATACGGGTTTCCTCCGCCGCCCGCGGCGCACGAGCCCGAGTCCGAACCGTGCCGGAGGTCGCCCTCCCAGACCCAGTTGACCGTGTCGCCGACGTTGACGGTCGTGACGTTGTTGCCGCTGACGTCGTCGACGAAGTTGGTGCCGCCGCGCCCGACGTGGACGACTCGGGTCTGCGGCGCGCTCGCCTGGGCCGGCGGGTCGGGCGCTCCGCGCACGAAGATCGGGTCGGTCGTGTTGTTGTCGATCACGGCCGCGTAGGCGAAGACCGCCGTTCCCGAGGTCGCCACGATGATGGCGTTCTCCGTCGCGGTCGCGCCGACTCCCGCGGCGCCGAAGATGTTGTTGACCTGCGCCCCGGAGTGGGCGCCCACCGTCTGGATGATGGCGTTCCCGATCGGCGCGCCGCCGTCGAAGATCTGGAACGTGACCGAGGCGGGTATGGCGTTCTCGTTGTAGAAGCCGGCGTTGGTCCGGAAGCCGGCGCCCGTCCCGCCATTACGGATCGAGGTGAGAACGGAGGTCGTGAGCGCCTTCGAGGACTCGACGCCGGCGATGAACATGCCGACCGTGGGCACCGGCGTCGTCGAGTACAGGCGGCTCGTCACGACCAGCTGGTCCTCCTGTCCCGAGAATTCGAACTCCACGCCCCCGGCCGAGTTGGGCGATCCGAAGGCGTTCGCGACCATGTCGTCGTAGGACTTGGACTGGCGCGGCGCGAGGTTGATCGTGATCTGCGGCAGCAGACCCCCGGGACAGCTGATGAAGCAGCGGTAGGTGGCGATCACGGTGAGGCTCGTGCTGTACGAGGTGTTGAAGACCCGCACGTCCGAGAAGAACGGGTTGAGCCCCTGGACCGATGCGACCGCCGGCAGGACCACTTCCTCGGCCCGCAGGCCGGCCGCCACGGAAACGAAGGCAACCGCGAAGAGAATTTTGCGCATCTTTGATCCGGCAAGCGCGCCGGCTCCCTCCGCGAGGGTATGGCGACCCGCTGCCCGGCGGGGCGCCGTTTAGGAAGGGCTTAAATGGAGCCGGACTGTCGCCTTCTCAGGGCAGTTTCGCCTCGCCCGAGCGCGGGTCGAAGCGGCTGCCGGCGGGGAGCACGTGGAGGCGGACCCCCTCGGTTCCCAGCACCTTGGCGTCGGCAGGGGTGATCCGGGCGTTCCGGGCGTCGAACACGACGGCGACGCTCGCCCCGAGCACCCGCCAGCTCCCGTCGGGGCCGACCTCGAGGGCGGTCGACTCGTCGATGCCGACGCCGATCCGGTCCGGATGCTCGAGCACCGTGGAGAGCAGGCGGTTGTTGCGCCGCCGCCTCACGAAGTGCTGGTCCACGATCGCTCCGGGCAGCAGGTCGAAGCCCCCCGCGGTCACGACGTCGTCGCGGGCGATCGTGATCCAGGCATCCGGCGAGTCCTTCGCGAGCGGGCGATCGCCGCCCGGCTTCTTCTCGTCACCGGTGATCATCGGCGTGGACATCACCGCGGCTCCCGCCGAAGTGCCTCCGACGACCGCGCCGGCGAGATACCGGGCATGGATGGCGTTCTCGGTCTTCGTCCCCCGCAGGGCCGCGGTCAATCGCGATTGATCGCCGCCGCCGAACCAGATTCCGGTGACGCCGGTGAGACGATCGGCCGCGGCGTCGGTGTCCGCCTGCTCGTGTGTCAGGACGATACGCTCGGCGTTCGCGCCGAGCTTGCGGAAGTCGCCCGTCAGCTCGATGCCCGCGTCGGGATCCTCGGACGACATCGGGAAGACGACGATGCGGGCGCTCCTGCCTCCGGCGAGCGTCACGAACCGCTCGAGGAGCGCGTCGGGAATCGGTCCGCCGCCCACGATCAGGAGGGATCCTCGCGCTCCGGACTCGGGCCGGGCCGCGGCCGACGGCGCCGGAGCCGACTTCCCCGCCGTTCCCGTCGACGCGCACGCGACCGCCCCGAGGAGAAGCGCCGCCCGAAGCCCGAGGTTCCAAGAGTCGCGCCGCAGTTTTCCCATGGACCCTCCTGACTTCAGGTCACCCCGTGACGCAGTCGGCCGCGGCGTACGCGATTTTGAATCGCCCGCCCGAGGCGGTGACGCGACGATTGTTCTGGATCTGTCCGCCGTAAACCGCGATAGCATAACGGCAACGACCACCCCGACGTTTCTTTCGTTTCGAACCGAGGTGCTTCGCGCGAATGGATCGGAAGGTTCAAAGCGGCCGCGAGACCCCAACTCACATTTGAGGAGGCTGTCTATGTGGAGATCCTTCTTGGCTCGAGTGCTCATCTGGTTCGTGGCGCTCGCCGGGCTCGGACTCTACGCGACCGCCCAGACCAACACCGGTAACGTCTACGGCACGGTCGCCGACGAGCAGGGCGCGGGGCTGCCGGGCGGCAGCGCGACGCTGCAGGGACCGATCGCGCCGATGACGACGACGGTCGACGCCGGCGGACAGTTCCGCTTCCTCAAGGTCCCGCCGGGCCGCTACTCCGTGGTCGTGACGATGCCCGGCTTCACGACGGTGACGCAGGAGAACGTCATCGTCGTGCTCGGGAAGAACACCAACGTCGACGTCAAGATGCGGATCTCCAACGTCCAGGAGAACGTGGTCGTCTCGGGCGCGACGCCCCTCATCGACACGCGCAAGGTCGAGACGGGCGCGACGTTCTCGCACGACGAGCTGACCGAGATCCCCACCGCGCGGAACGTCTGGAACCTGATCCAGCAGGTGCCGGGCGTGCAGCTCGACACGGTCGACGTCGCGGGCGCGGCGGGCGCGCAGACCGGCGGCCCGGACTTCATCAGCAAGGGCTCGGGCAACGTCTCCTACAAGGTCGACGGCTCGACGATCACCGACAACACGTACGGCAATCCCTTCGGCCGCCAGAACGGCGGAACGAACACGTTCTTCGACTTCGACACGTTCCAGAACGTCGAGGTCGCGACGGGCGGCTCGCTGCTCGAGCAGGAGAACTCGGGCGTCACGATCAACGTCGTGACGAAGCGCGGCACCAACGAGCTCAAGGGCTCGGCCCGCTACCAGTACGCCTCGCACAGCTGGCAGTCCGACAACACCACCCAGGAGGCGATCGACCAGGGGTTCACCACCAACAACATCCGCTACATCCGGGAGTGGGGCGGCGAGGCGGGCGGACCGATCGTCAAGGACAGGCTGTGGCTGTGGGCGGCGGGCTCGCGCCAGGACATCTCGACGAATCCGACGCAGGTCGACAGCGAATCGACCCAGGCGGCCCAGACCGTCAAGCTCGTTCCGTGGAACGCCAAGCTGAACTGGCAGGTGGTCGACTCGAACGCGCTCAACCTCTTCTACCAGCGCAGCGACCGGACCGAAGACGGCCACATCTCGAGCGCCGACGTCACGCGCCGTCCGCCGGAGACACGCACGTTGCGGATCGTGCCGACCGACTTCTACAAGGCGGAAGACAACCACGTCTTCTCCTCCGACCTCTTCGCGTCGGTCGCCTTCAACTACCAGAACGTGCACTACTCGGACTTTCCCCCGGATCCGAACGTCCAGCTCGACTTCTTCGCCGACGACACGCATCCGAACGGCGCCTGGCACAATTCCTGGTTCACGTACCTGGCCAAGGATCCGCAGAAGCAGGCGAACGCGAGCGTCTCGAAGTTCTTCTCGACCGGGAGCCTCAACCACGAGCTCAAGGTCGGCTTCAACTACCGCCAGCAGATCGCGGACTCCACGACGGGTCTGCCGGGCGACCACGTCTGGGGCTACGAATATTCGTACTCTTCGGCGACGGCGCTGATCTCGCGCGGCGTCCGCACCCCCTTCAAGACGGAGTTCTGGACCGGGTCGATCGGCGACACGATCACGGTCGGCAACCTCACGGTCAATGCCGGCGTCCGCTACGACCTCCAGCGCGGCCGTAACCTCGCGGGCATCTCGTTCGCGAATCCGACCTATCCGGATCTGCTGCCGGAGGTCGTGTATCACGGCGCCCCGAACTGGCAGTTCGTCTACAAGAACTGGCAGCCCCGCGCGTCCGCGACCTACGCGATCGGGGACCAGAAGCAGACGCTCCTGCGCGCCTCCTACGGCCGTTTCGCCGATCAGCTCGGGTTCGTCAGCTACTACGGCAGCGGCGTGCCGATCTCGAACGGCTACTACTACTACTGGACGGACTCGAACCGAAACCACCACGTCGATCCGGGGGAGTTCGACCAGAACGATCCGCTGGGACGCTTCTACAACGACATCGACCCGGCGGTGCTCCCGAACATCCCCAACAAGATCGCGAACGGTTACACGACGCCCCTGACCGACGAGTTCACGATCGGCGCCGACCACCAGATCACCTCCGACTGGGCGGTCTCCGGCACCTTCACGTACCGCTACACGAAGGACCTGCAGGACACGATCCCCCAGGGCACGGACCTCTCCACGTACGAGTTCCTGGGCAACGCGACCGGGAGCTTCGCCATCAACGGGGTCAACCACGACTTCAGCGAACCGTACTTCGGGCTGACGCTGGCGGATTCCCCGAGCGGCGTCCTGCTCTACAACCGTCCCGGGGCGTATCAGCGATACCTCGGGGCCGACGTCTCGATCGTCAAACGATTGTCGAACTGCTGGATGATGCGGGCGAGCTTCGGCTGGAACGACTTCCGACAATTCATCTCGCCTCAGTCCATCAAGGACCCGAACAACCTCTGGGCCCTGGGCGGTCAGAACGACAACGACACTCTGGCCGTGGGCTACTCGTCGAAGGCGTACCTCTTCATCAACGGACACTGGCAATTCAACGTCACGGGTCTGTACCAGTTCCCGCTGGGCATCAACCTCGGGGCGAACTTCTTCGGGCGGCAGGGGTATCCCTTCCTGCCGTACGTGCGGGCATCCACGTTCGACGTCGCGTCGAGCCGTCCGCAGCTGCTCATCGGCAAGACGGGGGACTTCCGCCTCGACAACCTCTACCAGCTCGACCTGCGCCTGGAGAAGGCGTTCCAGATCGGCCCGGTGACCGTGACGCCGGCGGCGGAGGTCTTCAACGTCATCAACTCGTCCACCGTCCTCCAGAGGTACTCGCGCGTCGGGACGTTCAACAGCGACGACGGGTTCTCCGATGACGGCTCGTTCTACACGATTCAGGAGACGCAGAGCCCGCGGATCCTGCGTCTGGGCATTCGATTGTCCTTCTGAAACCAGCCTGTCACTCCGAAGGGCCCGTCCAGGGAATTCTGGGCGGGCCCTTCCGCTTTTCGGGTCGGATGAACGCTCATCGGATGCACAGACGATCCGGCGCGATCCTCGCGGCCGCCCTGCTGCTGCTGCTTCAGGGAGCCGCCTGCCGCAAGGCGGGGGAGCACGCGGCCGCGACGGCTTCCTCGGCGCCGCCTCCCACGCCGCGCGCGCGCGTCTCGCGGGACGTCGTCCTCATCACGATCGACACGCTGCGCTACGACGCGACCAGCTTCGACGGCAATCCGCGCGGCACGACGCCCAACCTCGACCGCTTCGCCGCGGAGGGCCGCGTCTTCCGTTCCGCGCACTCGCACAACGTCATCACGCTGCCGTCGCACTCGAACATCCTGACGGGAATGTTTCCCTACCAGCACGGCGTCCGCGAGAACGCCGGCTTCCGGCTCAGTCAGCACACGCCCACCGCGGCGTCGCGCCTCAAGGCCCGAGGCTACGTCACCGGGGCGTTCGTCGGCGCCTTCGTGCTCGACTCGCGCTACGGGCTCAACCACGACTTCGACGTCTACGACGAGCTCTACCGCCACCTCGACGAGCAGCTCGACTTCAACATCCAGCAGGCGCGCGCGGAGGACGTCGTGAAGGCCGCGCTCGAGTGGTTCCGCGCGCAGGCCTCGAGCGGCAAGCCGCGGTTCATGTGGGTGCACGTCTACGACCCCCACGCGCCGTACGAGCCGCCTTCGCCCTACCGCGAGCAGTACAAGGACGATCTCTATCTCGGCGAGGTGGCCTACGCGGACGCCGCCCTCGCGCCGCTCCTCGCGGAGGTGCGCGCGGACCCGACGCATCCGCTCCTGGTCGTCACGGGCGACCACGGCGAGGCGCGCGGCGACCACGGCGAGCTGACGCACGGGCTCTTCTGCTACGAGGCGACGCTCCACATCCCGCTCTTCATCTGGGGCGACGTCGTGCCGCGCGGCGAGGACCCGACTCCCGCCCGCCACGTCGACATTCTGCCGACGATCCTCGACGCGATCGGCGAGCCGAAGCCCGAGGAGCTGCACGGACAGTCGCTCCTCGACCCGCGCCGCCACGAGGGGGAGAGCTACTTCGAGGCGCTCTCGGCGTCGTTCAACCGAGGCTGGGCGCCGCTGCGGGGGCTCATGGACGGCGGCGAGAAGTACATCGACCTGCCGATCCAGGAGCTCTACGACCTTCCGGCCGATCCCGCCGAGGGAAAGAACCTGGCGCCCGGCACGCCCGACGCGCTGCGCCGCCTGCGCAAGCGGCTGCTCGAGCTTCCCATGGCGATCAACGAGCGCGGCACGATCGGGTCCGAGGAGGCCGCGCGCCTGCGGAGCCTCGGCTACCTGGCCGGCTCCGTCGAGAAGAAGGAGACCTACGGTCCCGCCGACGATCCCAAGACCCTGATCGGCGTGGACCAGAAGATCCACACGGTGATCGACCTTCAGGAGCAGAAGAAATTCGACGAGGCGCTCGTCGTCGCGAAGCAGATCGTGGCCGAGAACCCGAAGATGAAGATGGGGTACATCCACCTCGCCGTCGTCCAGCAGGCGAAGGGCGACCAGAAGGGCGCGCTCAAGACCTACGAGGCGGCGGCGGCGCACGACGCGGGCGGCGAGAGCCTCGACCGGCGGCGGGCGCTGCTGCTGTCGGAGCTGGGCCGGCCCAGGGACGCCGTCAAGGTCCTCGAGGTCTACAAGGAGAGCGACGATCCGGAGACGATGAACGCGCTCGGGATCGCGCTGACGGACGCGGGCCGGCCGGCCGACGCGCTGCCGGTGTTCGCGCGGGCGCTCGAGGTCGATCCCTCCAACTCGCAGGCCTACCAGAACACCGGGATCGCGCTCCTCAAGCTCGATCGGCCCGAGGACGCGCGCAAGAACCTGGAGCAGGCCATCACGCTCGGAAAGCGCCACACGCGGGCGTGGAACGCGCTCGGCGTCGCCTGGATGAGCCTCGACCAGCCCGAGAAGGCGATCAAGGCGTGGGAAACGTGCCTCGAGCTGAACCCCGAGCAGTTCGACGCCCTCTACAACATCGGCCGCGTCGCGGGCCGCATCGGCGACTGGAAGAAGGCGCGGGCCGCCCTCGAGCGTTTCGTCGCGACCGCGCCGCAGGCCCAGTACCGCAGGGACCTGGCCGAGGTGCGCTCCGCACTCGCGGACATGGAGAGGCACGGGGTCTGACCAATTTTAGATTTTAGATTTTAGATTTTGGATTTTGGACTTGAGTTGATTCGGGGGGGAGGATGATCGTGAGAAGAGTCGCTGGTGCCCTGTTTCTCGGTTCGCTCCTCGGCCTGTCTGCGTGCACGACGCAGCCGCCTCCGCCCTCGGCGGCGGCACACCCTGCGCCGGCGGCGTCGATCCTGATCTCGGGCGCGCAGGTCGCGGACGGCACGGGCTCGCCGCTGCGCAACGCCGACGTGCGCATCGCCGGAGACGCGATCGCCGAGGTGGGAACCCTCACCGCGCGGCCGGGCGAGACGGTCGTCGCGGGCAAGGGCCTCGTGCTCGCGCCCGGATTCATCGACGTTCACAATCACTCGACCGGAGGGCTGAAGCGCGACCCCGCGGCCGAGACGCAGGTCTCGCAGGGCATCACGACGCTGGTGATCGGTCCGGACGGCGGCTCGCCCTGGCCGATCGGCGAATACCTCGAGGCGAGGCGCAAGAGCCCGCCCGCCGTCAACGTCATGACGATGGTGGGCCACGCGACGGTGCGCAGCCTCGTCATGGGAGAGGACTACAAGCGCGTGGCGCGGCCGGAGGAGGTCGCGAAGATGGCCGCGCTCGTCGAGCAGGGCATGAAGGAGGGCGCGCTCGGCGTCTCGTCGGGGCTCGAGTACGACGTGGCCAGCTACGGCTCGACCGACGAGCTCGTCGCGTTGTGCAAGGCGTCCGCGCCGTACGGCGGCTTCTACATGACCCACGTCCGCGACGAGGCGGACAAGGCGTTCGAGGCCTTCGCCGAGGCGATCGCGATCTCCGAGCGCGCGGGCGTGCCGCTCGACATCTCCCACATCAAGCTCGCGACCGTGGGCGTCTGGAACAAGGCGGCGGACGCCGTCGCTCTCATCGACCGCGCGCGGGCGAAGGGCGACGACGTCACGGCGGACTGCTATCCCTACGAGGCGTGGCACTCCGACCTCTACACCCTGGTCCCGAACAAGCAGTACTTCGACAAGGAGAGCGTCGACCGCGGCCTCCACGACGTCGGCGGCCCGGCGAACATCACGGTCACGGACTGCCAGGCGCACCCGTCGTACGCGGGCCGCAACCTCGAGCAGATCGCCGCGGCGGAGGGGATCACGGCGACCGAGCTCTTCATGAAGATCATGCGCGACGGCGGCGCGGACGTCATCGGCCACACGATGCTCGAGCCGGACGTGCTGACGTTCTACCGCCAGCCCTGGGTCATGGTCGCGAGCGACGGCGGCATCGGGTCCGACCATCCGCGCGGCGCGGGAACGTTTCCGCGCGTGCTCGGCGTCTTCGTGCGCGAGAAGAAGCTCTTCCCGCTCGAGGAAGGGGTCCGCAAGATGACCTCGCTGCCCGCCCGCCGCGTCGGGCTCACGGACCGCGGCCGGATCGCGCCCGGGATGAAGGCGGACCTCGTGCTGTTCGATCCCGCCACGGTGATCGACCGCTCGACCTTCGAGGAGCCGCGCAAGCTCTCCGAGGGAATCGTCTGGGTCGCGGTCAACGGCCAGGCGGTCTGGCAGGACGGGAAGGCGACCGGCGCGCTGCCCGGGCGGGTGCTGGTGGGACGCGGCGTCGTTGGGAAGTGATTCCGGATTTTGGTTTAGGCTGCCGTACGCGATGAGACGGATTTCCCGGCTTCTTCTGGCCACGGGCATGCTCGCGGCGGCGTGCCAGGCGAGCGCCACGGTCCTTCCTCCCGCGATCACCGAGCCCGAGTTCGACGGGCAGGTGATCAGCCCCTACGACGTGCACATGGTGGCCGGACCGTTCGTCGGCTCGCCCGGGGAGACCCACGTCTGCAGCGACTGGGAGATCCGGGTGACGGCGTCGAACGAGCTCGTCTGGTCGGCGTCCTGCGTGAAGGGCACGCTCGCGGTCCACATCCACCTGGGGGACGGCCAGTTCGGCGGCTCGCTCGCGGGCCAGCACGAGCTTCGCCCGAGCGGCGCCTACACCCTGCGCGTCCGCTTCCTCGGCGACGCCCCGCCGCCCGACACGGACTGGAGCGACTGGTCGACGCGTCCCTTCTTCACGGCCTCCCCGAGCGCGATCCTGCCCCTGGTGCTCTCGGACGTCGCGGCGCTTCCGGTCCCGCGCTGGAAGGACGGCTCGGGAGCGGACGTGGCGCTCCCGGGAGCCTCCCCGACGGCGCTTCGCCTGGAGGTTCCCGGAGCGGGGACGCTCCTGCAGCTGACGCCGCCGGGCGGATCCGAGACCGGCAACCACGTCACGAATCCGTCGGCGATCGCCGCGCACGGTCCGGTCCACGTCTTCGTCGCGGCGGGGGGACAGGCGCTCGCGCTTCCGGCCTCGCGCCTCCTCTTCACCGACGGCAGCGGGATCGACCGCGAGATCGCGCTGCCGGCGATCGCGCTTCCCGCGCAAGGCACCACCGGCTTCTGGGTCGACGTCGCGGGCGACGCCTTCGCCGCTCCGGCCGACGTGTCCGCGGGCGCGGTGCCCGACTTCACGACCCAGGTCTCGGCCGCGGCGATCCCGTGGGCAGTGCTCCAGCCCGGCTATGTCGTCGACGTCTTCGCGTCGAACCTGCAGCTGCCCGTCAACATCGCGTTCCTTCCCAACCCCGGCGCCGATCCGGGCGACCTCTTCTTCTACGTCAACGAGCTCTACGGGAACGTCCAGGCGGTCGCCCGCGACGGCACGGTCTCGCCGTACGCGACGGGCCTCCTCAACTTCGACCCGCTCGGCAGCTTTCCGGGCTCGGGCGAGAAGGGCCTCGCGGGCATCGTGGTCGAGCCGGCGACGGGAGACCTGTTCGTCACGGCGGTCGAGGCCGTGCCGCCCGACGTCGACTTCCACTACCCGCGCGTGATGCGCCTCCACAGCACGGACGGCGGCCGCACGATGGCGACCAACACGACGATCCTCGACTTCCCCACCGAGCCGCTCGGACCGTCGCACCAGATCTCGAACGTGTCGATCGGGCCGGACGGCAAGCTCTACGTCCACGTCGGCGACGGGCTCCTGACGACGCCGGCCCTGGACCTGACCTCCGTGCGCGGCAAGATCCTGCGCGTCAACCTCGACGGCTCCGCGCCTGCCGACAATCCGTTCTACGCCACCGCGAACGGCGTGCTCGCGACGCAGCTCATCTACGCGTACGGCCTCCGCAATCCCTTCGGCGGGGCGTGGCGGGACGCCGACGGCGCGCAGTGGGAGGTCGAGAACGGTCCGAGCGTCGACCGGATGGCCAGGGTCGTCGCGGGACGCAACTACCTCTGGGACGGCACCGATCCGAGCATGCACAACTTCGCCGCGTACAACTGGTCGCCGTCGGTGGCGCCGGTGAACATCGCGTTCGTCCAGCCCGGGACCTTCGGCGGCAGCGGTTTCCCCGCGGACAAGATGGATCATGCCTTCGTGACCGAATCGGGACCGACCTACGCGCCGGGACCGCAGGCTCTCGGCAAGCGCATCTCGGAGTTCGTCCTCGACCAGGCCGGCAACCTCGTCTCGGGGCCCCTGCCGCTCGTCTCGTACACCGGCGCCGGCCGCGCGACCGCCGTCGCGCTCGCGGCGGGCCCCGACGGTCTCTACTTCTCGGACCTCTACAGGGACTTCGGCGAGACCACGCCCGTGGATCGCGGCGCGCACGTCTTCCGGATCCGCTACGTCGGCGTCGTCGACTTTTCCTCGAACGTCGACTCCTGCGTCGCGGGCCAGCCGGTCGTCTTCACGGACGCCTCCAACGTGCCCGCCGCCTCCGCCTGGCACTGGGACTTCGGCGACGGGGGAACGAGCGAGGAGCGGAACCCGACCCACGTCTACGACGCCCCCGGGTCCTACGACGTGCGGCTGACGGTGACCGGCTCCGGCGGCGCCGCCGCCCGGCAGAAGCCCGCCGACATCCTGGTGCAGGCCGCCCCGCGCGTGATCTCCCCGGTCCTCGAGCCCCCGCCGGCCACCCGCGAGCTGCCGCCCCGGTAAGAAGCTCACGGCTCACGGCGGGCAGCCAGACAGCCGCAACCTCTCTGGCTGTGAGCTGTTAGCTCGTCCCCGTCTAGAATTGTCCGGATGAGCGGGCGCGAGGGGGAAGCCCAGGGCTCCGGCCGGGGCTGGCGGTGGCTCGTCGGGATCGCCGCGGCGGCCGTGCTGCTCCTGGTGGTCGCGGCGTACGGGCGCCCGCGACGCGTCTCCGTCCAGGCCGTGCCGGTGCAGCGGCAGGACCTCCTGGTCCCGGTGCAGTGCGACGGAACGCTCGAGCCGCCACCCGGCGGGGAGCTCCGCTCGCCCGAGTCGGCGACCGTGGCCGAGCTGCTCGTGCGCGACGGCGATCGCGTGGCGAAGGACGCGCCGCTCCTGCGCCTCGAGAACCCCGAGCTCTCCCAGAAGGCGCTGGACGCGCGCTCCGAGGCGCTGGCCCTCGCCGCCGACCGCGCCCAGACGCAGGCGGACCTGTCGAACCTGCGCCGCGAGCTCAAGTACGCGAAGGAGACCTACGAGGGCGACCAGCGGCTCCTCGCCGCGGGTGCGATCACGAAGGCCGCCTTCGAGACGAGCGAGCGCGCGTTCTCCGAGGCCGAGGAGAAGGCGCGCGCCGCGGAGACGCGCGCGGCGGGATTCGTCGGCCCCGAGTCGCGCCTCGCGCTCGCCGAGCGCGCGGCGGACACCCTCGCGAAACGCGTGGCCGCGCTGACCTTCCGCGCGCCGATTCCGGGCGTGATCTACGGCCTGCCGCGGCGCGTCGGCGAGTCGGTGTCGGCGGGACAGGTCGTCGCGAGCCTGATCGACCCCGAGCGCCGGCGCCTGCGCGCGCGGGTGGACCAGCCCGATCTGCCGCGCGTCGCCGTCGGCCAGAAGATCCTGATCGCCTTCGACGGCCTGCCCCGGGAGCGCTGGGAGGGCAAGGTCAGCTTCGTCTCGCCCGGACTCTCCGAGGTCGGCGGCCGCGAGGTCGCGGAGGTGCTGGGGGAGATCGGGGACCCCAAGGGCCGGCTTCCCACCAACGCCGCGGTGGAGGTGCAGATCGTGACGGGGGAGAAGGCCGGCACGCTCGTGGTCCCCCGCGCGAGCCTCTCGAAGGACGGCGACCGCCGCTACGTCTACCTCCTCGACGACGGGCGCGCGCGGCGCCGCGAGGTCCAGGTCGGGCTGACCGGGCTGAACGAGGTCGAGATCGTCGGCGGTCTCACCGAGAAGGACACCGTGATCCTGCCCGGATCCGTGCCCCTGTCCGAGGGGCTGAGGGTCAGGCCATCGACCGGCACGGGCTCCGGCGCCGGCTCCTAGGTTCCTCATGTTCAACCGCGAAGTCCTCGAGATGGCGGTGGATCGGTTTCGGAAGCATCCGGTCCAGACCTCGCTCACGCTCGCGGGGCTGACGGTCGGCACCGCCGCGATCATCCTCGTGGTCACCCTGGGCCTCACCGGCCGCAGCTTCGTGCTCTCGCAGATCGAGGGCGTCGGCTCGCGGCTCCTGTGGGCCAACTACCGGGGCACGGTCACCTCCGGCGTCTCGCGGATCCAGGACGACGTCCTCGTCGACATGGACGTCAAGGCGGTCGAGGCCCGGAGCGACCTGATCTCCGGCGCGACGGCCACGCTGACCCTTCGCGGCAACGTCACGGTCCAGTCGAGCACGCTGCCGCTGACCGTCCTCGGCGTGATGGCGAACTACCCGGCCGTGCGGCGCAACACGCGGATCCTGAAGGGCCGCTTCCTCGACGAGGACGACGTGCTCGAGCGGGCGCGCGTCTGCCTCGTCGTCCGCGACCTCTACCAGAGGCTCTTCGGCAATCAGGGGATCGAGGGAAAGACCATCCGGACGATGGGCACGACGTTCCAGGTGATCGGCGAGTTCGAGGAGCCCGTCGACACGCTCGGCCGCGGCGACATCGTGCCCGAAACGATCCTGATCCCGATCACCGTCGCCTGGTACTACACGCCGACCCGCGAGGTGAAGACGCTCTACGCGGAGGTACGCGACTTCGCGGAGCTGCCGGCGGCGGTCAAGGCCGTCGAGGAGATCCTGAAGGAGCGGCACCGGCCGGGCTCGGTCTACGAGGTGGAGAGCATGACGACGGTCGTCCGGCTCGCCCACGCGATCTCGGCCGGGCTGATCATCGTGTTCGTGCTGGCGGCCGCGGTCTCGGTCGTGGTCGGCGGCGTCGGCATCATGAACATCCTGCTCGCCTCGGTCGAGCAGCGCACGCGCGAGATCGGCGTGCGCATGTCGGTCGGCGCGCGGCGGCGCGACATCCTGGGGCAGTTCCTCTTCGAGGCGCTGGCGCTCGGGGCGGCGGGCTCCTCGATCGGCGTCCTGCTCGGCCTCGGGCTGCCGTACCTCTCCCGGCTCTTCCTCCGAGGCGTCGAGATTCACGTGTCGATCCTCTCGGCCGTCCTGGCCTTCGTCTTTTCGTGTGGGGTGGCGGTGGTGTTCGGCGCGGTGCCGGCCTATCGCGCCTCGAGTTTGAACCCTGCGGAGGCGCTTCACCATGAATAGGGAATTCCGGTGGCAGACTCTCGTCGGAGTCCTCGTCGGGCTCCTCTTCGGATTCTTTACCGCGTCGCCGCCCGCTGTGGGCCAGGAGGCGCCGGAGCCGCTGACGCTGCGAAGGGCGGTCGAGCTGGCGCTCGAACGGGCGCCGCAGCTCGCGGCCGTCCGGGCCGAGCAGGAGGGCGAGCAGGCGTCCGCGCGTCTCGCGCAGGACGTCTACCACCCCTCGGCCTGGATCACGACGAGCCCGGGCTACACCTACGGCATGCCCGCCACGGTGGCCGGGCACGTGCCGTCGGTCGTGGGCATCGAGTTCCGCCAGACGGTCTACGACCCCTACCGCCGCTCCGCCGTCTACCAGGCCGAGGCGCGGGCCACGGGGATGGAGGGCACGGTGGCGCGGTCGTGTCAGGACACGGTCGAGCGGGCGCTGACCGTGTACGCGCACAGCTGGGTCGACCAGGCCGTGACGGACACCGCGAAGCGCCGGCTCGACGCGGCGGAGGCGATCCGCAGGCGCGTCGAGGCGCTCGCGGCGGAAGGGCGGCAGACCGAGCTGGATCTCGAGCGCGCCCGGCTCCAGGCGGCGCGCGCCCGGCAGAAGCTCCTGAACGCGGAGTCCGACCGGGACCTCGACCTCCTCGAGCTCAAGCGCCTGATCGGGTGGCCGGCGAGCGCGCCCCTCGTGCTCGCCGCGGACCCGGACCTCGCCGTGCCCGAGCTGTCGTCGGCCGAGAACCTCACGGCGGCGCGCGCGTCGGATCCGGAGCTGCAGTCGCTGGCTCGCGAGGTCGAGCTCCTCGGCCACTCCGCGAGGCTCGAGAACAAGCGCTTCGCCCCGATCATCGAGGCCTCCGCCTCGTACCAGCGGCTGTCCAAGTACAACGACTTCGACAAGTACTACGTGACCTTCACGCCGGACTCCGTCGCGGTCGGCGTCTCGATCGCGATCCCGGTCTTCACCGGCGGCCGCTTCGAGGACGGGCGCGACCGCGCGCGGGCGCGGCTCGCGCAGGCCCAGGCGCAGCGCGACGCGCGCGAATCCGACCTCGAGATCGCGGTCCGGCGCGCGGAGGCGAGCGTCGCGCGCGCGACGGCCGAGAAGAGCCTCACCCGCCGCTCGCAGGGAATCGAGGAGCAGGCGCTCTCGGCTCTCCAGCTCCTGGTGCGCGAGGGCCGGAGCGAGCTCGCGGACCTCGACGATCGGCAGATGGTGCTCGCCGACGCGGACGAGGACGCGGCCCGCGCCGCGCTGAGCTCGCTCCTCGAGCGCGCGCGCCTCCTCTCCCTGCGGGGCGAGCTCCCTCGCGCGCTCCTCGGGATCGATCCGCCCTGCATGATGGCGGAGGCGGGCTCCGCGAGCCGGTAGAGGCCCGCCGCCTAGGCCGGCACGCGGCGGGAGAACCGGCCGAGGAAGACGAGGCCGACTCCCGCCCAGAGGAGCCCGCAGAGGCGGCGGATGACGCCGAGGGTCAGGCCCTTGGCCGGGTCGAGGCCCATCGCCAGAAAGATCAGGACCTTGCCGCCCTCCTGCGTGCCGATCTTCGCCGGCACGAAGAAGAGGATTCCCTCGATGACCACGGAGAGAAGCTCGATCGCGTAGGCCTGCGGGAACGTGACGGGCTGGTGCAGGAAGTGGAGGATCACGAGGGCCTCGATCACCCCGAGCTGCCAGTCGAGGAACGTGATGGCGACCGCGAGGATGAACGAGCCCGGCCGCTCGCGCAGCACGCCGAGCGTCTCCGCCTCGGTCTTCTTCCAGCGCTCGGGGATCCGGGCCCACTGACGCCGCAGGAACCCGACGCGGCGCAGGCGGTCGCGGATCCACTCGAACACGGAGCGGGACAGGAACATCCAGAGCAACAGCAGGAAGAGGACGAGCAGCAACGCGCAGAGGATCCACAGCGCCTTCCGAACCCCGGCGTCGTGGATCCAGTGGATCGTCAGCGGCGTCCCGGAGAGAACGAAGAGGATCTGCGAGACGAACTGCGCGGTCGCGACGAGTCCCACCGACGCCGTCGCCGCCGACACGGGCAGGACCCGGCTCAGAAGCCTCACGCGCATCAGCTCCCCGCCGACGACGCCGAGCGGGTTGACGGCGTTCACGGCGTCCCCGGCGACCTGCATCTCCGCGAGGACGGGAAGCGGAAGCCGGGCCGAGTGATCGGCGGGGAGCACGCGCCGCCAGGCGAGCGCGTTGAAGAGCACGTTGAAGCCGTGCAACGCGAGGACCAGGAGGAATCCCCACCCGACCTCGGAGAGGTTCGCGAGGAGCGCGTTCGGACCGATGCGGTACAGCAGCCAGCAGAGCAGCAGGACGCCGGCCGCAAAGCCGATCCGCTCGATGCGTTTCATGACGGGACTAGGCGGGCGACTGCGAGGTCGTGTCGCGCGGACGCGCGCGAGCCCTCCAGCGCAGCGCCCAGAGCGAGAGCCAGAAGACGTTGGAGCCGACGGCCGCGGCCCAGAAGAACCAGTCGAGCCGGCCCAGCGCGGCGAGCGGAATGACCAGGTAGATGAAGTCGCGGGAGGCGAGCCGCTCGATCATGAGGTCGAGCCGGCCCGGCTCGGAGGCGGGCGAGAGCAAGGCGACCGTGATCGCGCTCGCGGCGACGCCGATCAGGAGCAGGACCGCGGCCACGCCGAAGCCTTCGGGCCGCTGGTGACGGACGTGGACGCCGATCGCGGCGAGCGTCGCGAAGTTGACGACGTGGTCGCCGAAGAGATCGAGACGCGCGCCGGCCGGCGAGGAGAGAAGCTTGACGCGGGCGATCTCGCCGTCGCAGCCGTCGAGGACGGCGGAGAGCCAGACGAGCAGCGTGCCCGCGAGGCAGATCCCCCATCCGCGTGCGCCGATGGCCAGCGCGCCGGCGAGCCCCACCGCGATGCTCACCCAGGTGATCTGGTTGGGAGTCACCGAGGTCCGCGCCAGCCGCCGGGACAGCGCCGTCGAGACGCGCCGGTCGAACCGGGAGAGGAACCCGTCGGTGGGCTTGCCGAGAGCGGCGAACAGGCGATCCTCCGCGGCGCGAGCCTCGGCCGCGTCACGCACGGGCGTCCACGCCTCCTCGGCGGCCGCGACCGTCGCCGCGACCCGAGCGGGGGGCCATTCGTCTCCCCTCGGCGGCGCGTCCTTCGCCGGAAACCAGACGGCGATCGTCTCGCCCCGCCAGGTCCACGCCGTCCGGACCGAGGCCGCCGCCGCCTCGGTGGCGAAGCGCGAGAAGGCCGCGGGATCGGGAAGACCCTCGCCCGAGAGCGCCACGGTTGGAAGATCGGCGGCGGGCGCCCCGGCGGAATCCGATGCCGACGGCACGCACCGCTCGACCTCGGGCAGATTGGAGAGCGCGTGCGCCGTCCGCTGGGCCGCGGGGATCCCGGCGACCGGGATGGGCTCGGGAGGCACCCGGAGCGCGATCTGCAGCCTCGGGGCGCTCATGCCTGGAAGTCTAGCGGGCCGGCCCGGGAAACCGCTAGGAAACGGCGCGGGTACGAGTCGCCGCGAGGGCCTTGCCCGCCTCGGCCGTCGCGGGAGCCTGCGAGGGCGCCGGCGCCGCCGACGGCGCCTGCGTCGGCACGAGCTTTCCCCTCTCGCCCATGCGGAAGCGTTGTCCGCGCCAGACGATGGTCGTGCCGAGGTACGCCGCCACCCAGAGCGCGAAGCCGAGGAGGTCGCGCAGCGGGACGAGCCAGAGGGCGCGCCGCGCGACCGGATCCTGCAGTCGGCGCACCGCGACGTACCACGCCATCGCGAGACGCGCGCCGAGCGTCGCGGCCGAGAGGGCCCACGCCATGGGCGAGCCGATCGCCAGAAGAGGCAGGAGCAGCGCCGCGGGAACGCCGTGCGTGAAGAGCAGCCCGGCGTAGCCCCAGGGACGGGCGGCTCGGATGCCGCGGTTCCAGCGGATCTGGTGATGGATGAGTCCGGTCAGCGTCTCGGTGTCGAGGCGGTGCTCCACGACGTGATTGGCGAGCTCGATCGCGTGCCCCGCGCGCGCGGGAAGATTGCCCAGGAAGTAGTCGTCGGCGAGGTAGTCGGCGATGGCCTCGAAGCCGCCGATCTCCTCGAGCACGGAGCGGCGGATGCAGATCCCCGAACCCATCGCGAACGTGATGCCCTCGAGCTGCCGGGCCACCAGGACCGAGGGCTGGAAGTCGGTCGAGAGGCTCAGGGCGTCGAGCTGGCCCGCGAGACCCTGCGCCTGCGAACGGTAGAGGCAGGTCACGACGCCGACGCGCGGATTCGCGAGGGGCTGCACCATCGTCCGCAGGTGGGTCGGCCCGACCCGGATGTCGCTGTCGGAGACGAGCAGGAGAGGGTGCTTCGCCGCGGGGAACATGCCCGCGAGGTTGCCGATCTTCGGGTTGGCGGCCGGCGACTGCTTGCCCACCACGATCGAGACGTCGACGTGCGGGAAGTCGCGCGCGATCGCCCTGGCGATGTCGAGCGCGGGCTCGTCGGCGCCGTCGGCTCCGAAGAGAACCTGGAACTCGGGATAGTCCTGCCGGCAGAACGACGCGAAGTTCCGATACGCCTCGTGGTCGAGGCCCCGCAGCGGCTTGAAGATGGTGACCGGGGGGAAGGGTCCGTCGAGCGCGCCCTTCGGCCGCCGGAAGAACGCCCGGGCCGAGTAGACGGCGAACGCGTAATACGCCATCGCCGTCAGGCACACGGTCGCCAGCACCGCCCCGGCCGCCGTCCCGGCGTAGGCGAGGACCGAGCCGTGCGGAATCACGACGTGCGGCCCCGAGACGAGGAGCCGGCGAGGGCCGCTCGCGAAAGCGGCGGGGGGATCGCCGCGGCCGGCGGAACCGCGAGCGCGAACCCCGCGTCGGCGACGGCGCGGCGCACCCTGGGCGAGAGCATCGCCTCGAGCTCCCGCGGGCCGGCGCCGGGAGGACCGTTGAGCGGCTCCCCGGGGAGTCCGGCGTCCGGGTGGGCGTAGAGCTCCACCGTCGCCGCCTCGGAGGACGCGAGACGCGCCAGGAGGTCGAGCAGGTAGTCCTCGCCGATGCGGCCGGTCTGCAGGAGGCCGTAGACGCGGTCGGAGAAGAAGATGCCGAGCGGGGAAAGCCGTCGTTCGGCGTGGCGGCGCAGGCGGGCGAAGATCCAGGACCAGAGCGCCTTGCGCGCCGCGGAGCGGCCGTCGAACGCGAGGTTCCAGCGAAGCTCCTCCTTCGGCAACCGGATCGCCGGGATGCCGAACTCCGGCGCGAGCTCGAGGAGGCAGGACAGGACGACCGGATGCAGGTGCATGTGGAGGTGGCCGTCCACGTGCGAGAGCGAGAGGCCCGTCTCGCGGAACATCAGGAGCTGCTCGCGGATCTCGCGCCGGAGCTGCGCGCGCGCGTCGCCGCGGAGCTGGCCGCGCAGGCCGGCCCGGACGGGCCCGCCGCGGAAGAATCCCCGCGCGTCCACGAGCGCCGGGATCTCGGACGGCGGCAGCGCGGCGCGTCCGGAGACGACCACGAGGTGGAGGCCGACGGCGAGATTCGGGTGGGACTTCGCGATCGCGACGGCCTCGCCGGCGGCGTCGCCCGTGACCATCAGGCTCGTGCTGGTGACGATGCCGTCCCGGTGCGCCCGCAGGATCGCCTGGTTGACGCCGTGCGAGAACCCGAAATCGTCCGCCGTCACGACGAGCCGTTTCAGACGTGATCCTCCCGGCTCCAGAGGAAACGCGCGAACTCGGCGCCCTCGCGCAGCCGGCGCTTGAGCATCTCGCCGCTGCGCACCATCTCCATCGTCATCTCCGCCATCTTCTTGGGGCGGAAGTAGAAGCGCTTGTAGAACTCCTCGAGGGCCGAGAAGATCTCCTCGCGGGAGAGGTGCGGATAGTTGAGCGACGCGATCTGGACGCCGTCGCCGGCCACCAGCCGGTCCGCCTCGAGCCAGCCGTTGTCCATCGCCTGCTTGTAGAGCTCGGTGCCCGGGTACGGCGCCGCGAGCGAGACCTGGATCGTGTGGGGGTTGATCTCGCGCGCGAAGCGGATCGTCTCCTGGATCGTCTCGTGCGTCTCGCCCGGAAGCCCCACGATGAAGGTCCCGTGGATCGTGATCCCGAGCTTGTGGCAGTCCTCAGTGAAGCGGCGCGCCGCGTCGATGCGCGTCCCCTTGCGGATGTTGTTCAGGATCTGCTGGCTGCCGGTCTCGTAGCCGACGAGAAGGAGTCGCAGCCCGTTTTCCCTCAGGATCTTGAGCGACTCGTAGGGCACGATCGCCTTGGCGTTGCAGGACCAGGTCACGCCGATCTCGCCGAGCTTCTCCGCGATGGCCGCCGCGCGCGGCAGGTCGTCCGTGAACGTGTCGTCGTCGAAGAAGAACTCCTTGACCTGCGGAAAGTACTCCTTGCCTCGCCGGATCTCCTCGGCCACGTTCTCGGGGCTGCGCGTGCGGTAGCGGTGGCCGCCGATCGTCTGCGGCCAGAGGCAGAACGTGCAGCGCGAGCGGCAGCCCCGGCCCGTGTAGAGAGACACGTAGGGATGCAGGAGATAGCCGATGAAGTAGTCCTCGATCACGAGGTCGCGCCGGTAGACCTCGGTGACGAAGGGCAGGCGATCCATGTTCTCGAGCGTGGCGCGCTCCTTGTTGTGGATCACGTGCCCGTTCGTGCGGTACGAGAGGCCGTCGATCTGGTCGAGCGGCCGCCCGAGAGCGACCTCCTCGATCGTGTAGTCGAACTCGTTGCGCCCCACGAAGTCGATCGACTTCGAGGCGCGGAGCGAGTCTTCCGGGGAGACGGCCACGTGCGCGCCGACCATGCCGATGCGCAGCCGCGGGTTCGCGCTCTTGAACGCCTCCGCGACGGCCACGTCCGCCCGGAAGGACGGCGTGCTCGTGTGCATCACGACGAGCTCGTAGTCGTTCGCGGCCGGCAGGACGTCCTCGAGCGACAGCCCGCGGGCCGGCGCGTCGATCAGCTTGCTGTCCGGAACGAGCGCGGCCGGCTGCGCGAGCCACGTCGGGTACCAGAACGAACGGATCTCCCGCTTGGCCTGGTAACGCGACCCGGCGCCGCCGTCGAAGCCCTCGTAGGAGGGCGGATTCAGGAAGAGCGTCCGGGCGTAACTGGCCAAACAGACCTCCTAGGGCGTGATCGCGGGAGCGCGAGGCGGCTCGGCCGGCGTCTCACCGGTCTTCTTGGCGCCCGCGCCGTTCTTCGGCAGGAACCGGAGCGCCAGGCGGACGGCGGAGGGGACCATGGTCGGGCGGAGCAGCCGGGGATCGTAGAGCGAGAGGCGCCGGTCGTTCTCGGAGAGGCAGAGCTCGAGGAACGAGCGGGCGGTGATGTCGCCGAAGGCCGAGTGGCTGTTCATCGTGAAGCCGGCGCCGGCGTCTTCGGAATCGCCGTCGCTCCGGGAAGCCCGCAGCGCCTGCTTCGCGTGCCCGATCAGCTGCTCTCCCACGATCCAGGCGCGGCGCGCGTCGAACACCGGGCGTCCCGCGAGGCCGGCGCGTGCGCGCAGGTACGCGGCCCAGTTGACGATGAACAGGATGTGCCGCGCCTCCTCCTGCATGATCGGGTCGAAGATGTCGATGAGCTCGAGCGGGAAGTACTGCGACCGCTTGCCCATCGCAAAGAGGCCGAAGGCGAAGAAGGAATCGAGGCACTCCCCGTAGCCCGTCGAGAGAAACGCCCAGACGGGCTTCCGGGGCGGCTGGGGCTCGTCGAACGGCTTCACGGGGATGCCGTAGCGCCGGGTCAGGAGCCGCAGGAGTGCCGCGTGGCGGCCCTCCTCGTATCCCTGGAGGGCGATGGCCTCCGCGAGGACCGGGTCCGGCTCGACCTTCCCGAGCGTCTGGACCTTGAGCGCCGTCTCCGCCTCGGTCTGGACGGCCTCGTTCCAGATGGGAAGCGCCTTGAGGCGGCCGAGGGTCTCCTCGTCGAGGTCCGGCCACTGGATCCTCTCGGGCTCGAAGGGATTGTGGGTCTTGACGAACTCGAGGCAGAAGAGCTCTTTGTGCTCTTCGGAACCGATTCTCATCACGCCCACCGCCCCCACGCTCACCTCGTCTTCCCGGGTGCTAAGTACCACGAATCCCGCCGTCCGGGCGGAGATTCCCGAATTGTACCGGTGCGCCTGCGCACCAGGCGCGCGAAAGATCGTGCCGACGGCCGCTACTTCGTGGGCGTCCTCGCGGGCGCGGACGCCGCCGCGGTCTGATTGGCCGCCAGCAGATTCGCCAGGACCTCGTCATAGTAAGGCTTCTCGCGCAGACCCGCGTACTTCCCGGGGAAATAGGCGAGCGTCAGGTCCGCGCTCCCGGAGCGCGAGTCGAAGTTGTTCAGGACGGCGGCCATGCGCCGGTCGTGCGGCAACCGCACGTTGTCGATCATTGGAAAATCAAAGGGGCCCAGCCAGAACTCGGCCGACGTCGTCTCGGCCGCTTCGCGCTGGCCTCCGCGGACGGTGACCCGAAGCTGAATCTGCTTCGACTCCGGGTCCGCGGCCAGGATCTCGAGCTTGAAGTTGCGCGTGAGCCCGTCCGACGTGAGGTCCTTCGCGACCGCTGCCCCGCCCCCGTCGAACGTGAGGGTCTTCCAGCTCACCGTGGCGTCGAAGGTGTCGCCGCCCTCCTGGATGACGATCATCTGCTTCTTGATGATCTCCTCG
Organism: Thermoanaerobaculia bacterium; assembly: GCA_036406835.1. Taxonomy (GTDB): domain Bacteria; phylum Acidobacteriota; class Thermoanaerobaculia; order UBA5066; family Gp7-AA6; genus DAHUXD01. The sequence goes on along the minus strand of DASXAG010000080.1, from coordinate 11,520 downwards.
GCCATGCGCTCGAGCCGCGCGGCGTATTCGGCCCGCTTCGCGCTCTGCGGGATCTCGCGTCCGATCTGGTCGAAGAGCGGCTTGAGGTCGAGGGAGTCGTTGAAGTTGTAGACCAGGAGCTCGAGGTTGAGGAGCTTCTGGTCGATCGTCGCGGGACCCTCGCGCAGGAACGAGTTGATGATCGAGGTGAACATGTCCTTGCGCAGCGCGCTCTCGGCCTCCTCGCGACGGCTGGTCAGCTCGGAGTAGAGGCGCGCGTTGGTGTCGCGCGTCTGCAGCCTCTCCTGCTCGATCGCCTGGTGCTGCTCGCGCTCGCGCAGGTAGCTCGAGGTCCAGAAGCCCAGGATCGCGACCGCGAGCGCGGTCAGCAGGCCGCCGACGGGCTGCAGGATGATCGCCAGCTTGTCCCAGTTGTCCCGCTTCGGCGGCGGCGGCGGGTCCGCCGGACGCTTTCCCTCGGGAACCGCATCCGCGCCGGCGGCGCGTTCGGGGATCACTTGCGTGCCAGGGAGGCCTTGCCGCCGTCGTTCTTGACCACGAGGTCGTAGCGGCTGGGCTTGTCGTAGACGGTGATGGGCAACGAGAGAGTCGAGCCCTTGTAGTCGATCGACAGCTTGCAGTCGCCGGAGGCGCCGGTCTTCAGGCTGTAGCCGCCGTAGGCATCCGTCGTCGCGCTCGCCGGCGCGCCGCCGGAACACTCGAGCTTCACCGCGACGCCCTGGGGGAGCGGCTTTCCGGCCTCGCTGATCGTGCCGTGGACCTCGGCGGCGGTCAGGGCCCCCGCGAGCAGGGTTCCCAGGAGCCCGAGCGAAAGTGTTCTCAAGGTTGCACCTCCTGGCCACGATTCAACCGGCCGGGGGGATCGTCGCATTCCGGGCCGGCGGGCCGGTTTAAGCCTCGTTCAGACGGCTCGGGATGGGCCGCGCAGGATGTGGAAGATGAAGGAGATGAGGGCCAGCACGATCAGTACATGGATCAGAGCCCCCGTCACGTGGAACGCGAAGAGACCGAGCGCCCAGGCCACGAGAAGGATCAGACCAATCGCCATCAGCATGGTGAAAGTGCCTCCGCGGACTGGAGAAGCAGGATCCGTGCCGCCGGGGAGGCCTACGCCGCCGAGGGAGGCTGTGTCTCCCGGGGGTTGCCGTTCCCGTTGCCGCTGCCCAGCCCGCTGCCGTTCCGGCTCTCGAGCCATGTCCGCGCCTGGCTCATGTCGCGAAAGACGCGCAGCCGCTCGAAGTGCGGATGGGCGAAGACCTCGAACATGCGGAGCATGCCGAAGAGGGCGTCTCGGTTGACGACGATCGCGCACGCGCGGAAGTCGATCATCCACTTCGCCATGCCGATGCGGCTGGCCGCGGCCTGGATCTGCTGGGCGGTGGGAAGGTTCGTCTGCTCCGTCAGGTCGAGCAGCACGTCGAGGTGGGGCGGGCGATTGGGCTCGCGCTCGAGAAGGTCGAAATGCTCCAGGACTTCGGAGAGGGTGGTGTCGCCGATGCAGCGGGTCGTGATCCGGTTGCGCCTGGGGTCGATCTCGTAGCTGACGGGCATGATGGTTCCTTGGATCTCCGAGAAGAATTACCCCTCCTCCGTTCCAGGCCCGCTCCCGCTGAGGGTGGCGAAAAGGGGCGGCGAACAGTACCGCTCCGAACATGGGCGCGTCAAGCAAATTCCGACCGTAGGTCATGCAAGTAATGGTGAATAAGTATTTGTTCTCACAATGGGATGTGCTAACTACATGGGATGTTATGACTTCTGATCACTTCTGAAGTCGATGCGTCCGGCGCCCGCCGGGCACGAAAATTTACCTGGGGACCATCCCGTCTCCATGGACGGAGGCCATCCTCCGCGCTGCCAGGAGGCGCCATGGAGACCCAGGACTTCACCCGCATGCCGCTCGGAGCGCTCGTCGCGACCTCGCGCACCGTGATCCGCTGCCCGCAGTGCCGCCGCCACGGCGTGCTCGAAAGCTACCGCGACGGGTCGCGGATCTGCGTCCACGCCGAGAGCGTGACATTGCCCGGCATGGTTCCCTTTCCGACCGACCGCTGCGAGTTCGCGGGGCCCCGCTCGGTGCTCCCGAAGGGGATGAGACCGCTCGCGGTCTAGAGGTCCGAGCCCGTCAGCGCTCTTCCGGGGCGGGGTAGAGCCTCTCGAACTCCGGGTCGCCGTGGAGGCTCGCGAGGTCGGGATCCCGGCGCGTCCAATCGGCGTCCCTGAATCCGGACTCCCATGCCTTGCGGATCGCTTCGATCGCTTCGGCGCGACGGCCGAGATTCGCGAACGTACAGGCGGCGTTGTAGAGCACGGTCGCCTCGTTCGGCCGCAGCGTCATCGCGAGATTGGTCTCGCGGATCGCCTCGTCGACGCGATTCTCCTGGGAATACATCCCGCCGAGAAGGATTCGGGCGCGCGCGTCCTCCGGCACCTCGCGCAGGTGGTTCTCGAGGGTTTGAATGAGGCGCAGCCGGACGTCGCGGGTGGCGTCGATCTTCCCGAGCGCGCCGAGGGCGTTCATGATCGGGATGTAGACGTTGTAGTCCGTGCCCGCCGCCTCGATGGCTTCTTCCTTTAGGGCGGCCACCTCCTGGTACTTGCCCGCGGCGAACAGCGCCCGCAGCAGGAGGTAGTACGCCCCCTCGCAATCCCGCTTGCGCGCGATGGCGGCCCGCGTCAGCCGCTCGCCGTCCTCGTACCGTCCGCCGGCATAGAGGATCCAGCCCTGCGAGACCAGGACCTCGGGAATGTCCGGCGCGAGCGCCACGGCGCGCAGCGAGGCCGACTGTGCGCGTTCCATGTACGTCCCACCGGGGCCGGACCAGTACTGGGCATGGGCGCAGCCGTTCGCGATCGCGGCCCAGGCGAGGGCGAAGTTGGGATCGAGCTGAACCGCGTTCTCGAACATCTGGAGGGCGAACTCCATGTCCCGGGTCGTGCGCCGGCGGGCATAGCTGCGGCCGCGCAGGTAGAGGTCGTAGGCCTGGAGGTTCTCGGTCGGCTTGGCCGCCAGCTGCGCCTGCTCCTGCGGGGTGAGCTTGATGCGCAGCGCCTCGGCGATCTTGTGGGCGATCTCGTCCTGGACCTCGAAGATGTCGGACATCTCGCGGTCGTAGCGCTCCGACCAGACCGGGAAGCCGGTGGCCGCGTCCACGAGCTGGGCGTTGATCCGCAGCCGGTTGCCGGCGCGGCGGAGGCTCCCCTCGAGCGCGTAGTCCGCCCGCAGCTGCCGGGAGACGTCCGCCGCCGTCGTCTTCTGGTCGCGGAAGGCGAGCATCGTCGTGCGCGGGAAGACGCTCAGGCCCGTGATCTTCGAGAGGTCCGTCAGGATGTCCTCGGTGATTCCGTCGCGGAGGTACTCGTCTTCCTTCACGCCCGAGAGGTTCTCGAAGTAGAGCACGGCGATCGAGCGCTCCGCGCGCTTCGTCGGAGGCCTGGAGTCGGAGGCGATGGCCGGGCCGGACTTCGTGTCGAGCTTCCTCCGCAGTCGGAGGAGGTCGGTCTTCAGCTCCGTCGCGGTCTGGTAGCGAAGGCTCCGGTCCTTCTCGAGAGCCTTCTCGAGGATCGGCCCGAGCGACTCGGGCATCGCCGGGTTCGCGTCCGCGAGCGGCCGGGGTTCCCGATTCAGGATCGCGTCGAAGACCACCGCCTGGGTCTCTCCCTCGAAGGCGCGGTCGCCGGTGGCCATCTGGTAGAGAACCGCGCCGAGCGAGAACAGGTCGGTGCGCGCGTCGGTCGGCAGCCCGCGCGCCTGCTCCGGCGACATGTAGTGGACCGTGCCGAACACGGTGCCGGCCGCGGTGAGGTCCGCGCGCGGCGGCGCCGTCGGCGAGGTCGTCTGCGTGCCCGCGGCGCCCGGGCCCTCGAATTTCGCGAGGCCGAAGTCGAGGATCTTCACCTGGCCGCGCGGAGTCACCATCATGTTCATCGGCTTCAGGTCGCGGTGGACGATGCCCTTCGCGTGCGCCGACTCGAGGGCGTCGGCCATCTGGATCGCGAGATCGAGGACCTGCCCGATTTCCATTGGATGGCCGGCGAGCCGGAGCGCAAGGGACTCGCCCTCGACGAGCTCCATCACGATGAAAGACTGCCCCTCGTGCTGCTCGATCGCGTGGACCGTGCAGATGCCGGGGTGGTTCAGGGCCGAGGCCGCCCGCGCCTCGCGCTCGAACCGCTCGAGCATCGGCGCGTCCTGCGCGAGGCTCGCCGAGAGAAACTTCACGGCGACGCTGCGTCGCAGCCGGGTGTCTTCCGCCTCGTACACGACGCCCATCCCGCCGGCGCCGAGCTCTCGCAGGATCCGGTAGTGGGAAACGGTCGTTCCGAGCAGATTCGCCTCCTCGAAGGGGAGGCTGGACTTTATCGCATTGCGGCGCGCGGGCAGGTGAGACCGCGATCACGCCCTCGGGAGAGGAGGCGTTCGAGACTTCCCATCTCGCTTAGACGGTCTGCGAAGCGGACCGCCGGAGGTCGGTGAGAAGGCTGCCGACGATGATGTTCGCCAGCCGGTCCGCTCTCGCCGGAAGGAATCGACTCGCCAGAATTATGGCGATGGGTATTTTCATCAGGACCGCCGAACCCATCAGGGCCACAGGAGAGACAACCGCTCCTTCGTGTCAGGCATGTTTCTTCACTCCGATCGCAGAGCCTGGATGACGTCCACCCGCGACGCGCGGACCGCGGGCAGGAGCGACGCGAGGATCGCCGCGGCCGCCAGGATCGCCGCCGCTCCGGCGATCGGGACCACGCCCGGCATCTGGGCCACGCCGAAGAGCCGGCCCGCGGCCCACGCCAGCGCGATGCCGCCGAGGCCTCCGGCCAGGATTCCGGCGGCGGCGATCGCGGCGCCCTCGCGGAGGACGCGGGCCCGGAGCTCGCGTGGCTGGCATCCGATCGCGAGCCGGATGCCGAACTCGCGCGTCCGGGCGCCGACCGAGAACGCCAGCACTCCCGCGACGCCGACGACCGCGATGAGCAGCGCGATGCCGCCGAAGGCCGAGAACACGAATGCGTTCAGCCGCTGCGGCGTCAGCACCTGGGTGCGGACGTCCTCGAGCGTCGCCGGCCGCTCGACCGCCTGGTCGGCGGAGATCTCGTGGAGGGTGCGCGTCACGGCCGGGACGAGCGCGTAGGGATCCGCCGCGGCGCGGACGAACAGGCGGCTCGGCTCGCCGAGCTGCTGCCAGGGGAAGTACACGGTCATCGTCGGCACCTGCACGACGTTCTCGTCGTCCACGTCGGCAGCGACGCCGACGATGCGGCGCTTCTCGGACGGCATTCCGCTGCGACTGTCGAACCACAGGTGCCGGTTGACCGCTTCGCCGTTCGGGAACAGGCGCTGCGCCACGCTCTGGCTGACCACGGCGACGGGCTCGGCGTCGGAACGGTCCCGATCCGTAAAGTCGCGGCCGGCGAGAATCGGGACGCCGAGCACCGCGAAGAACAGAGGCGAGACGGGCCGGAACATGCACGCCGGATTGTCCTCTCCGTGGGCGGGCTGGTATCCCTCGAACTCGAATTGAAGCTTCACGTGCCTGAAGTCGTCGCGCCAGGGCACGACCATCCCGGAGGCGACGCCCTCCACACCCGGCAGCGCGCCGAGTCGCCGCGTGGCTTCCTGGAAGAAGTGGACGGTGGTTTCGTCCCCGGCGCCCTGCGCCGGCGGCGGGACGTCGACCGCCAGGACCTGCCGCATGTCGTAGCCGGTATTCGCCGTCGACATCGCGTTCAGCGTCGCGACCAGCATGCCGGCGCCCACGAGCAGCAGGAAGGAACACGCGATCTGCGTCGTCGCGAAGATCTTGAGACGGCGATTCGTGCCGGGCGTGATCCGAACGCCGCCGACGGCGGGATTCAGCGCGCTCGACCGGTCGAAGGAGGGCAGGCGCGGCACGTACGCGAGCAGGACCGCCGCCACCAGGGCCAGCCCCGCCCCCAGCCAGAGCACGCTGCCGTCCACCGTGGCCTCCAGCGCGCGGACCGAGAAGCGCGCGGCATAGCGGGCCGCCACGGCCACGAGCGGCTTCGCGAGCAGCAGGCCGAGCGCGGCGCCCGCCAGGCAGAGGACGAGGCCCTCCGCGAGCAGGGTGCGCCGGAGCGCGCCCCGGCTGGCTCCCAGAGCGGCGCGCACCGCGAGCTCGGATTCGCGGCGGACCGACCGGGCCAGGATCAGGTTGGCGACGTTCGAGCACGCGATCACGAAGACGACCGCCGCCGCGGCCAGGAGCAGGAGCAGGATCGTCCTCGCGGGCGACGCGAGCTGGTCGCGGAGCGTCTTGACCTCGATCCCGATCCGGGCGCCCGCGGAGTACGACTCCGGATGGGCGCGCATCATCGAAGCGTGGACGGCCTTCAGCTCGGCGCGGGCCCCTTCCAGCGTGGCGCCCGGCGCGAGCCGCCCGAAGAGCTCCGTCATCCGATGCCAGCGCTCTTCCTGCATCGTCGCCCCGAGATGGTGCGGGCTCGTCACGATGTTCGCGATGACCTGCGTCTCGGCCGGGTAGGGCACAGAAGGCTCGAGGATGCCGATGATGGTCGCGTTGCCGGGGCCCAGACGGATGACCTTGCCGACCACGGTCGGATCCGAACGGAGAGTCGTCGCCCAGAAGCGGTGCGTCAGGACCGCGACCGGCGCGGCCTTGGGCCCGTCGTCGCCGGCGTTGATCAGCCGGCCGAGCGCCGGGCGAAGCCCCATGACGTCGAAGAACGATCCGTTGACCACGCCCGCCGTCACGACGCGGGGCTCGCTGCCGAATCCGACCAGCGTGAAGTCGACGGTGGAGAAATCGCCGAAGGCGGAGATCGACTTCACGCGCGCCTTGAGGTCGCCGATCTCCGGCATGGAGAAGGTGAGGTTCTCGGTCCCGATGCCCCGGGCGGTCTGCCGGATGTAGAGCAGCCGATCCGCGTCCCGATTGACGAGCGGCTGCAGGAGCACGCTGCGGACCACGCTGAAGATCGCCGCGTTGGCCCCGATCCCGAGCGCGAGCGTCACGATCACGGTGAGGGCCAGCCCACGGGTGCGCAGGAGCGACCGCAGGCCGATGCGCACTTCCTGGAAGAACGACATCGTGGCGTCGGACCAGCGGCTGTACCAGACCCGGTGCATCGCGTCGCGGGCGGACTGAAGCGATCCGAACTCCTCGAGCGCCGCGCGCCGGGCGGATTGCGGATCCTCGCCGCGCTCGATCCGTTCCTGGATGCTCAGCTCCAGGGCGCTGCGGATTTCGTCCTCGAGGTCGCGGTCGTCGGGTCGCATGGGTCCTCGACTATTCGGCTAATCTTCTGCGGCCGGCGCGGGATTCATGATCCGACCTATGGCGCGGACGAGCTGGGTCCAGCGGTCCTGCTCCCGGATCAGCTGGGCGCGGCCGGCGGGCGTGAGTCGGTAAAACCTCGCACGCTGATTCGCTTCGCTCAGTCCCCACTCGGATTTCAGCCATCCCCGTTTCACGAGCCGGTGCAGGGCGGGGTAGAGCGAGCCGGTCTCGACTTTGAGCAGCTCCTCGGACTGCCGGCGGATGGCCTGGCCGATCCCGTGGCCGTGCCGGGGCCCCCACTGGAGGGTCCGCAGGATGAGCATGTCCAGGGTGCCCTGGAGGAGCTCGAGGCGCGGGTCTCCGGAGGTCTTGCTCATAGTCGTAGACAATCTACTACCCTGTACGTAGAGCGTCTACGGCTTGTTTCAGGGTCCCGGCGGAATGGGGGAGGTCGGAGCGGACGCGGCGCTCATCTGGCGGAGAGACGCGACAGGCTGGCGTCGCGTCCGAACTTCCAAAGTTGGTGCGCCCGGCGCGATTCGAACGCGCGACCTTTAGCTCCGGAGGCTAACGCTCTATCCGGACTGAGCTACGGGCGCAAAGAACGGCGACGCAAGAATTCATGGGGTGAGTGGAGGGATTCGAACCCTCGACATCCAGATCCACAGTCTGGCGCTCTAACCAGCTGAGCTACACCCACCGTGGGCGGGGGATCTTAGCACTGCCGCTCGGGGGGCGGGCGGCCTCGGCCCGGATCTACTTCGGCTTGTTCTCGGCGAGCGTCTTGAGCTCGATCTTCGCGAGGGCGTAGGCCGAGCGCGCCTTGTCGCCGTACACGATCAGGCGCACGGGACCCTCGTTCGGGTGGAGCTCGCCCTCCGAGGACTCGGCGACCAGGAAGACGCGGGGGTTCGAGCGATTCGCGGTCAGCTCTCCCACCGAGAAGACGACCGTGTAGCCGTCGCGCCCGGAGGCGAGGACGACCTGCGCGGCGGACGCGCGCTGGCCGTTCATGGTCTTCAGGTCGAGGCCGCCGCGCTCGAGCACGTCGAGCAGCGCCATGCCGTGGTAGACGGTCGTGTTGCCGGCGGAATCCTCGATGCGGACGTCCCGCTGGCTCTTTCCGAGAAGCGATGCCGGGTCGAGCGGCTTGTCGGGAGCGCCGGGCAGCTTCAGGATCGGCGGCTGCTGCGCGAGGAGCAGCGGCGCGGCACAGAGGAAGAGCACCGGAGCGAGCCACGTGAGTTTTCGCATGCGCGGAATCCTTGCGCCGATTCTACTCCCTACTCCCTCTCGAGCCGAACGAGGTCGTCGTAGGTCTCGCGGCGGCGCACGACGCGGAAGGATCCGCTCTCGACGAGGACCTCCGCGGCGCGCGGGCGGAAGTTGTAGTTCGACGACATCGCGAACCCGTAGGCGCCGGCGTTCTTGATCGCGAGCAGGTCGCCCTCGTCCGGCCGCTGGATCGCGCCGTCGCGGACGAAGAAGTCTCCCGTCTCGCACACGGGTCCCACGATGTCGGCCACAAACGGCGCGCCTCGCGGCACGACCGGTTCGATCGGGTGCGAGGCGGCGTAGAGCGCGGGACGCAGCAGGTCGTTCATCGCGGCGTCGGTCACGACGAAATGCTTGCCGAGGCTCTCCTTCAGGTAGAGGACGCGCGCGACGAGCGCGCCCGCGCGCGCCACGATCGAGCGGCCGGGCTCGATCAGGATGCGGAGCGGTTGGGAGAGTCCGGCGAGCGGCACACGGACCGCCGCGGCGTAGGCCTCGGGCGACAGCGACTTCTCCTCGGTCTCGCCCACGCCCACGCCGCCGCCGAGGTCCAGCGTCTCGAGCGGGAGGCCGGCCGCGATCAGCTCGTTCGCCAGAGCGGCCAGCGACGACGCCGTCTCCGCGAGCGGCGAGGGCTCCAGGATCTGGCTGCCGATGTGGGCCTGGAGTCCCGTGAGGCGGACGTGGGAGAGACGCCCGGCCTGCTCCGCGAGGCGCCGCGCGGTCGCGACGTCGATGCCGAACTTGTTGTGCTTCAGGCCCGTCGCGATGTACGGGTGCGAGCCCGAGTCGATGTCGGGGTTGACCCGCAGGGCGACGCGCGCGGTGCGTCCGAGCATGCCCGCGATCTCGTCGATCTTCGCGAGCTCCCGCTCCGACTCGACGTTGAACGCGAGGATGCCGAGCTCCGCGCCGAGCTGGATCTCCTTGTCGGTCTTGCCGACGCCGGAGAAGACGATCCGGTCCGCCGTGATCCCCGCCTCCATCGCGGCGCGCAGCTCCCCGCCGGAGACGACGTCGACGCCCGCGCCGAGCGCGCCGAGCGCCTTCACGATCGCGAGGTTGCCGTTGGCCTTCATCGCGTAGCAGACGAGGTGCGGCGACCCGGCGAACGCCGCGTCGAAGCGCCGGAAGCTCTCCTCGATGAGCGCGCGGCTGTAGACATAGAAGGGAGTGCCGACTTCGCGAGCGATCCGGAGCAGCGACACCCCGTCGCAGCAGAGCTCCTCCTTCTCGCGCTGGAAGCCGGTCATGCGGGACGGACGATACCGCAGGGAACTCAGCGACCGCGTGTGCCCAGAATCACCTGTTGTTTCGCGGTCGAGGGATCGACGCGGACGAGGGTGCCATCGGCGTTCTGAAAGAGCGCCGCGCTCGGGTCACCGGCAGGAGGAACCGCGTTGGGACGCCCGAAGAACGCGAGCCACCGTACGACCGGCCGCAGGTGCCGACCGAGCAGGCGCTCCGACCGCCCGTCCAGGAAGATCTCGTACGCGGTCGGATCGCCAGACTCGCCGGTCGCCAGGACCAGGGCTCCGGGTGCGATCTCCCCGCCGAGCGTGGAATGCGTCCACGTTTCGAGCGAGTCGCCTGGAACGCCGAACTCCTGAGTCTGATGTCCGTCCGACGTGAAGACCTTGAGGACCCGCTGCTGGCCGCGACGGCCGAGCGCGACGATGCGTCCGTCGGCGAGGAATCGCGGCGATCCCGAGAAGGTGGTCGCGTCGGTCAGGGTGGCGAGGAATTCGCCGCTGCGCGCGTCGAAGAGGCGCAGCCGCTTCGCCTCGTATTCGAGGCATGCCAGGCGGCGGCCTTCGCGGTCGGTGGCGAGCAGCGGCCACCCGGTGAGGCCGGTGATCGTTCCCGTTCGGACGATGCGTCGCGCGGCCACGTCGAGCTCGTAGATGTCGAGACGTCCGTCCTCGCGCGCGCCGGGGAACCAGTAGACCCGAAGGCGACCCGGCTCGAGGAAGAAGGCGCGCGGGAACGACTCGTACTTCGCGATGCGCGCCGCGGCGCGGAGCCGTCCGCTGCGGACGTCGTAGACCGAGACGCCGTCCTTGCCAATGACGGCAACCCGCGAGCCGCGCGTGTCGAGCACGAGCCCGGCGGCGTCGGCGGGAAGTCCGGCCCGCGTCTGCGCGGATGGACGTGTCCCGCTCAGCTCGACGACCCGAAGCGTCGGCGACTGGTTGAGACCTCCGATCCAGGCGGCGACGAGGCCGGCTTCCGAGAACACGGGATCGCCGGTGCCCCAGGGAACTCGCACGTATCGGCCCCCGGCCGTGTCATAGAGGAAGTGAGCCGAGGCGCCGCGCGCGACGCCCTCGACGTAGATCCACGGACCGGTCCCCGAGGTCTGAGCGACGTGAAGTTCCGTCAAGCGGCTCGGCGGCGCGGAGAAGAGCCACGAAGCGTAGCTGTAGAGACCGAGGAGACCGATCGCAATCGTTCCCCACAGAACCTGGGACTGGGCGCGGTTAGCGGCGCGGATCTCCGTGCGGCCGCGAGCGACCGCGGCGAACCCCGCGCCAAGCAGCGCGACGGTGGCGAGAGCCGCCAGGACGAAGAATGTTCCTGTCATGACCGAGCGCGTGACGCCCGCCCACTGCAACCGGATCAGGCCGTAGGCCGCCGCGGCGAGCGTCGCCGCACCGAGGAGGAGGTCGATGGCGAGCAGCGGCGAACGCGCGCGCAGCGCGACCCCGGCGGCGCCGAAGAGGCCGAAGACCAGCAGGCTCGCGCCCACGAGGACGATCGGCCATGGGGCCCGCAGCTCGCCTTCGTCGACGAGGTTCTTCCAGGTCGTCGAATCGCCGCCGAGCAGCGCCGGAGCGAACGCGACGAAGGCCGAGCCGAGCGCGAGAAAGAGCGTCGCGGCCAGAGTTCCGCCCCACACGGCAGCGGCCGAGAGAGGCCGAGCGAAGTCGAACCCGATTCGTCGGCCGGCGATGGCGCCAGGGAGCTGCGTGCCGCCGAGATAGGCGCT
>DASXAG010000079.1:0-19177 GCA_036406835.1 Thermoanaerobaculia bacterium | reverse complement strand
CTTCTGGAGCAGGAGGTCCTCGCGGAGGTCCTCCTCGAACTTCTCCGGCGCGACGCCGTTGGCGCGCAGCATCTTCTCGTACTTCTCGCGGCCGATGAACTGGCCGTTCTCCTGGAAGAACGGCAGCGTGACGATCTTCTTCGCGAGCTCCTCGTCCGAGACGCGGAGGTCGTAGCGCTTGGCGGCCTCGAGCCGGAGGATGTGCTCGATCATCGAGTCGAGCACGTTGCGGGGAAGATCGAGCGCGCGCTCGAGCTCGGGCGAGAAGTTGCCCTGATACATCTGGCGGTACCGCTCGACCTGGGCCTTGTACTGGCGATCGAAGTCCACGGCCGTGATCCGATCGTGGCCGACCTGCGCGATGATCTGTCCGCTGGCATCGTTGCCGGTGCCCGAGCCCGACCAGAACACGAATCCGAGGATGAAGACCGCGATCACGGCGAACAGCGTCCACTTCAGCTGGTGGAAGCTGTTGCGCATCGTCTTGAGCATCGAGAACCCTCCGCGTCAGCGCATCGCGCTGCGAATGAGCGAACGCGCGACTATACACAGGTTCCACACAGGTTCCTACGTCGGCTCGGCGCCGACGGCCGGCGCCGGCAGTCGGCGCGTGAGAGGCCCGGTCGTGTGGACAGGAGACGGCCGAACGGCCGGATTGCGCGGCAAGTGTGCTATAAGCGAGGAGGATAAGTCTCGCAGTTTCGGGAGTTTATGCGCAAACGGAAGCCTGGCCAGCCGGCAGGAACGGATCTCGACTGGTTCGTCATCCCGATCCAGCGGATTCGTCTGTGGGGGCTCATCCTGGTGCTCGCGCTGGCCGCCGGAGCGGTCGGATACGTGCTGTACGCCCGGAGCCGGAGGTCCCCGCAGGAGCGCGCCCGGGCGGAGATCGCCGAGGCGCAGACCCAGCTGACGAAGGCGACCAAGGCCGCCGGCAACGTCCGGCCCGGCTCGAACGTCGCCCAGGCGCGCGATTTCCTGCGCGACGCCTCCGAGTCCTACGACAGCGCTCACTACGACGAGGCGTTCCGGCTGGCCGTCGAATCCGAGTCGTACTCGCGCCGCGCGCTCGGGGGCTCCGGCGCGGGCGACCAGGGAGACGCCTCCTTCATCTTCGTCGAGGGCGAGGTCACGCTGCAGCGCGCCGGACGCTCGACCTTCGAGCCGGCCCGGCAGCGTCAGCCGCTCTTCGACGGCGACTTCGTCAAGGCGGGGAAGACGGGGTCCGCCGAGATCATGTTCTACGACGGCACGCTCTACACGATCCGTCCGGGATCGCTCTTCGAGTGCCGCCGGCCCGCGTCGTCGGAGGTGTCGGGCAGCCAGATCAAGATGATCTCCGGCGCGGTCAACGTCTACACCTCGGGGTCGGTCTCGACGATCGCCACGGACGCGGCGACGGCGGCGGTCGACAAGGACTCCCGGGTGTCGGTCGACGTCGCCCCGGGCGAGAAGACCGAGGTCACGAGCTTCCGCGGCCGCACGACGGTGTCGACCGGCAAGGAGAGCGTGGTCCTCGAGGGCCAGGAGCGCATCGCGGCCGACGCGAACACCCGCCAGATCTCGCCCAAGATCGCGCTGCCGGACGCCCCCCAGCCGGCGCTGCCCGCCGACAACCGCGTCTACGACCTGAGGACCGGCGACCAGGTGGAGCTCAAGTGGAGCAAGGTGGCGAGCGCGGCGCGGTACCGGCTGCAGATCTCGCGGTCCCGCCTCTTCGTGCCCGACTCGACCGAGGTCGACCTGGACGACCGGGTGCAGACGAGCGCCCGCGTCAAGGTCTCGCGCGAGGGCTCCTACTTCTGGCGCGTCGCGGCGATCGAGCCGAGCGGGATCACCTCGGACTGGAGCCTCGTCCGCCGCTTCAAGATGGTGACCGAGCCCGTGGCCACGGGGTCCGGCGACGCGACCCCGCCGCCGCTCGAGGTTTACACGCCGCAACAGATGGGTAACATCTTCCTGATCTACGGCAAGACCGAGCCCGGCGCGATCGTCACGGTCAACGCCGAGCCCGCCGACGTCGAGCCGGACGGCTCGTTCAAGAAGACGATCACCGTGGAGCGGGACGGGGCCGCGATGCTGACCGTCAAGGCCGTCGACGCGTCCGGCAACGAAACCGTGAAGAGAGTGCGAGTGTTCGTCGAGTCCCTCTAGCGTTTGTAGGAGGTTTTCTTGGCCTGGAAATCGATCTTCTCCGTCTTCTCGAACGACCTGGCGATCGACCTCGGAACCGCGAACACGCTCGTGTTCGCCCGCGGCAAGGGAATCATCGTCCGCGAGCCGTCGATCGTGGCCGTGAACACCAGCACCAACCGCGTGGAGGCGGTCGGCACCGACGCGAAGGAGATGCTGGGGCGGACCCCGGGAAACATCGTGGCCATCCGCCCGATGAAGGACGGCGTCATCGCGGACTTCGAAGTCACCGAGAAGATGCTGGACCACTTCATCAAGAAGGCGCACGGCCGCTCGTTGTTCGTGCGGCCGCGCATCGTGATCTCGGTGCCGTCGGGCATCACCCAGGTCGAGAAGCGGGCCGTCCAGGACTCGGCCCTCCGCGCCGGCGCGTCGGAGGTCTTCATCATCGAGCAGGCGGTGGCCGCGGCGATCGGCGCGGGCCTCCCGATCACGGAGCCGACCGGAAACATGATCGTGGACATCGGCGGCGGCACGACGGACGTCGCCGTCATCTCGCTCGCCGGCATCGTCTACAGCCGCTCGGTGCGCACCGCCTCGAACGAGATGGACGAGGCGCTCATCCAGTACCTCAAGCGGAAGTACAACCTGCTGATCGGCGAGCGCACGGCGGAGCAGATCAAGATCGAGATCGGCTCGGCGCATCCGCTGGACGAGCCGCTGACGATGGAGGTCAAGGGCCGCGACCTCGTCGAGGGCGTTCCGAAGACCCTGACCCTGACGGACGAGGAGGTCCGCGAGGCGCTGTCGGAGGTGGTCGCGGCCATCATCGAGACGGTGCGCGTCGCCCTCGAGCGGACGCCGCCGGAGCTCTCGGCGGACATCATGGACAAGGGCATCATCATCACGGGAGGAGGATCCCTCCTCCGCAACCTCGACCGTCGCCTCTCCGAGGAGACGGGCCTGCCGATCTCCTACGCGGAGGACCCGCTGGCCTCGGTGGCGCTCGGAACCGGAGCGATGCTCACCGACATGGACCTCCTGAGGAAGATCAGCATCACGTAGACCCGAACGAAGCCCCGTCCCATGAGATCCCAGAACCCTCTCGGCGAGATCGCGGCAGTCAACCCGCGGCGCGGGGGGATCGTCCTCGCGATGGTGCTGATCGGCTGCGTGCTGATCCTGTCGGCGCAGGCGCCGGGACGGGGGAGCCGGAGCACGCTGCTCCAGTCCTGGATCCTCACCGCCTCGGCGCCGGCGGTCAACCTGATCGCAACGGCGTCGCGGAGCTTCTGGGGCGCGATCGGTTCGATCGGCGACCTGTTCCAGGCCCGCACCGAGAACGCGCGGCTGCAGACGGACCTCGACGCCTCGCGGCGCGAGCTGTTCCGCCTGCGCGCGGAGGTCAAGCAGCTCGAGGCCGACGGCCGGCTCACGGCCGCCGGCGCGGCGTTACCCGGCATCCTGCGCAGCGTGCCGATCCTCCTCATCGAGCGCCGCTCGGGCGTCCTCTCCGCCCTCATCGCGGCGGGCTCGGGCCAGGGCGTCGTGCCGGACTCGCCGCTGGCGGTCCCCGCCGGGCTGGTCGGACGCGTCGTGACCGTGGGCCATGGGGTGTCGCGCGCGCAGCTCCTGCTGGACGCGTCGGCCGCGGCGGGCGCCCGAATCGCGCGCACGGGCGAGCTCGGGGTCGTGCGCGGGGACGGCAAGGGCTCGATGACGCTCAACAACATCGCGACGACGTCCTCGGTGGCGAAGGGCGACTGGATCGAGTCCGCCGGGATCGACGGCATCTACCCGCGGGGGATTCCGATCGGACGGGTCGAATCCGTCTCGCGCGGGAGCAAGCTCTTCCTGGAGATTCGCGTGGCGCCCGCGGCGGATTTCTCGCGGCTCACGGATCTCCTCCTCCTGTCGCCCTCTCCGGCGACGCAGGAAAATCCGGAGGTGGGACGGAGTGCGACGCGGTGAAGCTGTCCCGCATCGCCCTGCTCCTCGCGGCGGCGGCGATCCTGGAGTTCTTCATGGGGGGCTCGCGGTCCCACAGCTCCCCGGTCGACTGGTTCCTGCTCGCGACGGCGACCGTCGCGCGCAGCGGCGACTTCGTCCGCGCGGTGCTCGCCGGCGCGGCCGCGGGGTTCCTCGAGGACGGAATCTCCCAGCGGATGCTCGGGTTGAACGCCTTCGCGAAGGCCATGATCGGCTACGCGCTGACGATCGTGGCCGTTCGGGTGGTGTTCGGAGGAGCGCTCGCGGTGGGAGCGGCGCTCGCGGCGGCGTCGCTGGTCAACGAGAGCCTGGTCGCGCTGCTGTCGGCGCTTCTCCTGCAGTCGCCCATCGTGATCCTCTCGCGCGACGCGCTCTGGCGCGCGGCGGCGACGGGCGTCACCGGAGGGGCGCTCGAGGCGGCGTGGAGCTTCCCGTGGCAGGAGTGGTGGAAGCGGCGGCGGTTGCGGAGGCTCCGGTGATCTCCGTGGAGTCGAAAGGGTGCTGAGGATCCGCGAGGACCGCCAGGCGCTCCTGCGCCGGATCGAGTTCTCCCGCATGGGGGTCGGCACAGTCCTCTCGCTGCTCGCGATCGCGTACTGGTTCGTCCAGATCGTCCGCGGCGACTACTACTTCACGCTGTCCGAGAACAACCGGTTCCGCTCGGTCAAGATCACCGCGCCGCGCGGCTACATCCTCGACCGCAACGGCGCGCCGCTCGTGGAGAACGAGCCCGCGTACACGCTGCACCTCTACCGGCGCGAGGCGCGCGACCTCGAGTCGTCGATCGCGTTCATCGTCGACCTGCTCAAGCTCGACCCGGGCCAGGTGCGCTCGCGCGTGGACCGCGGCCGGAGGGACCCGGAGTTCGTGCCGATCTCCGTCGCCGAGAACCTGGGCATCGAGGAGGTGGCGGCGGTCGAGGCGCACGCGATCGAGCACCCGGAGTTCGCGATCACGGTGTCGCAGCGCCGGCTGTACAAGCACGGCGGGTCGGCGGCGCACATTCTCGGGTACCTGTCGGAGGCGACGCCCGACCAGATCAAGAGCGCCGGCAACCTCTACACCGTCGGGGACTGGATCGGGCAGAAGGGCATCGAGGGCAGCTACGAGCGGCTTCTGGCGGGAGCCAACGGCGAGCGGCGCGTGATCGTCGACTCGCACGGACGCGAGGTGTCGGAGGCCAACCGCATGGAGGCCACGCCGGGCCAGAACCTCTTCCTGACCCTGGACGTGCGGCTGCAGGACGTCGCCGAGGAGTACTTCAAGGACAAGGTCGGCTCCGTCGTCGCGATGGATCCCGCGACCGGCGAGATCCTGGCGCTCGTCTCCTCGCCCTCCTACGACCCGAACTGGTTCATGCGCCGCGTGACGGCGACGGAGTGGTCGAGCCTCCTCGAGAACCCCGACCGTCCCCTCCAGAACCGCGCGATCCAGAACATGTACTCGCCGGGCTCGGTCTTCAAACCGTTCGTGGCCTACGGGGCGCTCGCCGGCAACCTCGTCGATCCGAGCATGAAGGTCTTCTGTCCCGGCTACGCCACCTTCTACGGCCGCCAGTTCCACTGCCACAAGAAGGGCGGGCACGGCTGGGTCAACCTGCGCGACGCGATCAAGGTCTCGTGCGACGTCTACTTCTACACTCTGGGCCAGAAGCTCGGCATCGACCGCATCGCCGAGATCGCGACGTCCTTCGGCTTCGGCCAGCCGACGGGAATCGACTTCGGCGCGGACAAGGCGGGGCTCGTGCCGTCGGAGGAGTGGGCGCGGACGAAGCGCGGCGCGCGGTGGTATCCGAGCGAGACGATCTCGGTCGCGATCGGCCAGGGTCCGCTTCTCGTCACGTCGATGCAGGTCGCGCGCGCCCTCTCCGGGCTCCTGGAGGAGGGCCGGCTGCCGACGCCGCACCTCTTCTATTCCTCGCAGGACCCGGTCACCCGGGAACAGCTGCGCTACAAGGCCGAGTTCCACCAGGGAATCGCGCTCTCGCCCGAGAAGCTCGCGATCGTGAAGGACGGCATGTGGGCCGTCGTCAACGAGGCGGGCGGCACGGCGTTCGGCTCACGCGTCGCGAACTTCGAGATGGGCGGGAAGACCGGCACGGCGCAGGTCGTCGGCCGCGAGACGCGCGAGCGGACGAACGTCAAGGGGAAGGACTTCGACACGCACGCGTGGTTCGCGGGCTTCGGACCCGTGGAGAAGCCGGCGATGGTGGTCGTCGTGTTCGTCGAGAACGGCGGGCACGGCAACCTGGCGGCCGCGCCTCTCGCCAAGGCGCTGTTCGAGGCCCGCTACGGGATCGTTCCCCCGAAGCCGCCGCCGCCGCGCGACCTTCCCGGCGTCGCGCGCGTCGGGGTGCGGGAGACCGGCGGGGGACCGCGATGATCAGCGCCCTGCCGGCTTCGCGCCGCCTCGACCCGGTGATCCTGCTGTGCACGCTGACGCTCGCGGCGCTCGGGGTGCTCTTCATCGCGTCGGCGACGACCGGCACGCACTTCGAGGGGCTCGCGAGCCGCCAGGCGGTCTGGATCGCGGTGGGCCTCGGGCTCATGGCGGCCGCGATCCTGTTCGACTACCGCATGCTGCTGAAATTCTCCTTCGCGATCTACTGCGCGAGCCTCCTGCCCCTCGTCTACCTGCTCTTCTTCGGCGAGCGCATCGCGAACGTGCGCTCCTGGATCCGCATCGGGCACTTCCAGTTCCAGCCCGCGGAGCTCTCGAAGATCGCGACCGCGCTCCTGGTCGCGTACCTCTTCGAGAACGAGGACGACTCGCGGCTGAAGCCGTCGACGCTCGCGAAGCTCGCGGCGATCGTGGGCGTGCCGGTGCTCCTCGTCTTCAAGCAGCCCGACGTCGGCCTCGCGCTGACGTTCCTGCCGCTCATCTTCGTCGGCCTCTACTTCGGTGGCTTGCCGGCGCGGGGATGGGTCGTCATCGTGGTCTGCCTCGCGCTCGTCTGCGGCGGAGGCTGGTTCTTCCTCAAGGACTACCAGAAGAAGCGGGTCGAGACGTTCCTCAACCCGGACAGCGACCTCCTCGGCTCGGGCTATCAGGTCCAGCAGTCCAAGATCGCCGTCGGCTCCGGCGGATTCTCCGGCAAGGGCTTCCGCAGCGGGACGCAGAGCCAGCTGCGTTTCCTTCCCGTCCAGCACACGGACTTCATCCTGGCCGTCATCGCGGAGGAGTGGGGATTCCTGGGGGTGATCCTCGTGCTCGGAATCTTCGCCGCGCTCTTCCTGCGCGCGATGAAGCTCGCGCAGACGGCGCGCGACCGGGGAGGGGTGTATCTGATCCTCTGCATCACCGGCATGCTCTTCTTCTCCGTCGTGATCAATGCGTCGATGATGATCGGGCTCGCGCCGACGACCGGCATCCCGCTGCCGCTCGTGTCCTACGGCGGCTCCTCGGTCGCGACGACGTTCCTCTGCATCGGCCTGGTCCTCGGCGTCCACTACCGCCGGTTCGCCAACGCGTGAGAACCGAGATCCTCGTCAACGCGACGCCTCCCGAGACGCGCGTCGCGCTGCTCGAAGACGGCCGGACCGTCGAGGTCCTGCACGAGCGGCGGGGCAAGTCGGGCCTCGTCGGCAACGTGTACCTGGGCCGCGTGCACCGCGTCCTTCCGGGGATGCAGGCCGCGTTCGTCTCGATCGGCCTCGACCGGGACGCCTTCCTCTACGTGGAGGATGTCGCCCCGCGCTCGCCCGAGTTCGACTTCGGCGACGCGACGGTCGCCGACGGGCCCGGCGACTCCGAGGAGACGACGCGCGAGGAGCGGCCGCGCATCGACGACCTGCTCAAGGAAGGGCAGGAGATCGTGGTCCAGGTGACGAAGGACCCGATGGGGGGCAAGGGCCCGAGGGTGACGGCGGCGATCTCGCTTCCCGGCCGCGCCCTCGTCTACCTCCCGGGCGTCCGCGAGATCGGGATCTCGCGACGCATCAACGACGAGGCCGAACGCGACCGGCTGCGCGGCATCCTCGAGGGGCTCGGCGGCGAGGGCGGGTTCATCGCGCGGACCGCCGCGGTGTCCATGCGCCCGGAGGACTTCCGGGCCGACTTCCGCTACCTGACGGAGCTCGCCGCGAAGATCGCGCGGCGGCGGGAAAGCGTCGCGGCGCCGGCGCTCCTGCACCGCGAGCTCGACCTCGCGGCGCGCAGCGTCCGCGACTTCGCGGGCCCGGACTGCGCGGTGATCCGCGTCGACGACGAGGGGGCGTACGGCCGCCTGAAGGAGCTGCTGGCGGACATCGGGCCCGCGCTCTCCGCCCGCCTCGAGCTCTACGACCGCCCCGAGCCCCTCTTCGAGTTCTTCGGCGTCGAGGCCGAGATCGAGAACGCGCTGCGCAGCCGCGTGACGCTGCCGTCGGGGGGCTCGCTCGTGATCCACCAGACGGAGGCGCTCGTGGCGATCGACGTCAACACGGGCCGCTTCGTCGGCAAGGACGCCCTCGAGGAGACCGTGTTCGCCGTGAACCTCGAGGCGGTCCCGGAAGTCGCGCGGCAGATCCGTCTGCGCGACCTCGGCGGGCTCCTCGTCGTGGACTTCATCGACATGGAGCTGCCCGAGCACCGGAGCGCCGTCTACGCCCGCTTCGAGGAGGAGCTCGCGAAGGACCGGGCCCGCACGCGCGTGCTCCCGCTGTCCGAGTTCGGGCTGATCGAGGTGACGCGCCAGCGCTCGCGGGGCAACATCGAGCGGCTGCTGACGCGCGCCTGTCCGGCCTGCGGCGGCGGCGGCCGGGTCAAGACGGATCTGACCCTGGCGCTCGACCTCCGTCGCGAGCTCCTCGCCCCGCCAAGCCTCTTCACCCCCGGGCAGACCGTGCGGATCCGAGTCCAGCCGAGCCTCGCGCGCCTGCTCGAGGAGGAGGAATCGAAGATCCTCGCGGAAGCGGCGGAGAACCTGGGCGTGAGCCTCGAGATCGTCGGCGACGAGGCCGTCGCCGGGTACGAGGTCCTGAAAGATTAAGGCTCGGACTCTGAGCGGGCCGCTGCGCGGCCCAACCGAAGGAAGAGGGGAAGTCTCATGGGTTCCCTCTCCCAAAAAAAGGCGGCCCCGACTTATTTGTGTCGGGGCCGGGAAGGAAGGTATCGCGTGCTACACCACCCAACAGGGTGGCGGCCGCGATTATTTCGCCATTCAAGTATTGACCTGAAAGGACTTATTTTCCGGAGAGCCGGTCGAAGAGATCCCTGACTTCCTCGAGTGAGGTGACCTCCCCGGCGGACTTGTCGGGGCGCAGCCGGACGATCCGCGGGAAGCGCAGGGCGAAACCCGACTTGTGCCGGGCGCTCTTCTGGATCGAGTCGAAGGACACCTCGATGACGATCTCGGGCGTGACCGCGCGGACGGGCCCGTAGCGGGCGACCGTGCTCTTCCGGAAGCGGGTCGAGAGAGCCCGGATCTCCTCGTCCGACAGTCCGGAGTACGCCTTGCCGATGTTGACGAAGCCATCGTCCGTGCGCACCGCGAACGTGTAGTCGGACAGCATCCCGGCCCGCTTGCCGTGGCCCTGCTCGACCGCGGTCACGACGACGTCGATCGAGGCGAGCGCCTTCTTCCACTTCCGCCAGGCGCGGCCCCGCTTCCCGGCCTGGTACGCCGAGTCGCGCCGCTTCAGGACGAGTCCCTCGTTGCCTCGCGCCCGCGCCGCGTCGAAGAGGGCCTCGAGCGCCGCCGGGGACTCGGCGCGGAAGACCTCCGAGACCCGCAGCGGGGTGCCGGAGGCGACCGCCTCGAGCTCGCGGCGCCGCGCCTCCCAACTTTCCTCGAAGAGCGGCGTCCCCCTCCGGGCGAGGCAGTCATAGGCGATGAACGCGGTCGGGATCTCGGCGAGCAGCGTCTCCTCCGGCGCCTTGCGGCCCAGCCGCCGCTGCAGGCGGAAGAAGGACGCCGGCCGGCCCTCACCCGCACCGCCCTCCCAGGCCACGATCTCGCCGTCGAGCAGGAACGCGCCGTCGAGGCGGGCGAGCGCCCGGGCGACCTCCGGGAACTGCGCCGTGACGTCGTCGAGGGTGCGCGAGAAGAGCGCGACCCGTTCGCCGTCCTTGTGCGCGTGGGCGCGAATGCCGTCGAACTTGTCCTCGACCGCGAAATCGGCGAGCTCGCCGGCGACCTCCTCGGCCGACTCGATCGGCGATGCCAGCATGAACCCGATCGGGTGGAAGGGCCGGAATCGGATCTCCGCGAGGCGATCCCCGCGCGCGGCCGCCGCGGTCTCGCCGACGTCGCCGCTGTCGCGCCGCGCCCGGGCCACGGCATCGCGGTCGCGCCCGAACGCCTGCGCGATCGCCTCCTCCACGGTCGTGACGTCCGCGCCGATGCGGAGTCCGCCCGAGAGCGTCTTCAGGAGGTACTTCGCCTCGACGGCCGACGCGCGCGCGAGCATCGCCTCGAGGGCCTCGCGCTTTGCGGCGCTCTTGCGCAGGCCGGCGAGGCCGCGGAAGAAGCGGTCCGCCTCGCCGATCGTCATTCCTCCGGGCGCCTCGGGCGGGCGCAGCAGGCCGATCGCCTCGCCGAGGTCGCCGATCGCGACCGCGCACGCGCGCACCGTCTCCTCGTCCCACCCGGTCGCCGCCGACGCCGCGCGCAGGATCGTCGCGTAGCCCACGGAGGTCACGACCTGCTCGTTCTCGGCGAACGGCGAGCCCGACAGCATCCGGGCCGCGGCGGGCAGCTCGTCCGCATCGACGCGCGCGAGCGTCGCCGCGAGGCGCGCGACCTTGGCGAGACGCCCCCGGAGCGCGGCGACCTCCTCCAGCGTCTCGGCGAGCTCGCGGTACGCGGTCAGGGCTCCTCCGCGGAGGCCGAGCGCTCCTCGCGCCCCGCGAGGGGCTCGGCGGGCACGCCGCCGCCGGCGAGGATCCGGGCGAAGTCGCGCGCGAAGCCGTGCAGCGTGACGACGCGCCGCGGAGCCACGGCCGCGGCGTGGCGCCGGAGCTCCGGGAAATCGGCGTGGTCCGACATCGGGACGAGCACGTCCGCCTCGAACTCCATGCGCGACGCTTCGCGCAGCGCCCACCCCGAGAGATAGATCACCCGTCTCTTGCGGATCGCCCGCACCATGGGCGTGCGCGCCGTCGACGGCGGCGTGATCAGCGCCTCGCCCGGCTCCGGCGAGCCGCTGTCGTACGGGCGCGACGTCGGCAGCGCGACTCCCGCGGCCGCGTATTCGGGAAGGAGCTTCCACGCGGCGCCGTGCAGCACCGTCGGGATCGCCGCCTCGGTCAGGATCGCGGCCACCTCCTGCGCCTTGCCGAGCGCGTAGGCCAGGAGCACCGGCGTCTCACCCGCCGCGATCGCCACGCGGCACGCGTCCACGATGCGCCGCTCGAGGACCTCCCGCGGCGGGAAGACGAAGACCGGCAGGCCGAACGTCGTCTCCATGAGCAGCGTGTCGGCTCGCGGCGCCTCCGCCGGAGCGCAGGTGCGGGCCGACCGAAGCTTGAAGTCGCCGGTGTAGAGGAGCGAATCCGAGTCCGAGCCGATCCAGACCTGCGCGGAGCCGAGCACGTGGCCCGCCGGAACGAGCCGGAGGCGCGCGCCGTTTTCCGCGATCTCCTCGCCGTACGCGAGCGGCCGGCCGACGCCGGCCCACTCCGGGTTGCGGCGCCGGTAGAGGGCGAGCGTCTCGGGCGTCGCCCAGACCTCGCCGTGACCGGCCACCGCGTGGTCGGCGTGCGCGTGCGTCAGGATCGCCCGCGGGACCGGCGCCGCGGGATCCACAGACGCGTCGAAGGCGGGGGCGAAGAGACCCTCGGGCCGCGATTCGAGGAGGGAAGCCGCCGAGACCATGGGAGGCGGATTCTAGTCGGTCCTCGCCGCCCTCACCCGCGGACCGCGTCCCACATCGCGAGCGCGACCCTCCGCTCGCGTGCGTGGTCCACGATCGGCGGCGGGTAGTCGACGCCGATGCGACAGCCGGCGCGCGACTGCTCCGCCTCGGTCATGGTCCACGGCTCGTGGATCCTCTCCTCCGGCACCCGCGCGAGCTCGGGCACGTGGCGGCGGATGTACTCGCCCTTTGGGTCGAACTTCTGCGACTGCAGGACGGGCGAGAAGATCCGGAAGTAGGGCGCGGCGTCGGTGCCCGAGCCCGCGGCCCATTGCCAGCCGCCGTTGTTGTTGGCGAGGTCCGCGTCCGCGAGGGCGTGCTCGAACCACGTCTCGCCCTGCCGCCAGTGGACGTGGAGGTCCTTCGTCAGAAACGACGCCGTCACCATCCGCGCGCGGTTGTGCATCCAGTGCGCCGACCGCAGCTCGCGCATCCCGGCGTCGACCAGCGGGTATCCCGTGCGGCCGTCCTTCCAGGCCTGCAGGGCGTCCGCATCGTCTCTCCAGGCGAGCGCGTCGAGCTCCTCGCGGAAGCTCTCGCGCGCGACGCGCGGGAAGTGGAAGAGCACGTGGTGGTAGAACTCGCGCCATCCGAGCTCGAGCACGAACCGTGCGAGGCTCGCGCGCTCCGGACCCGTCCCCGCGCTCCAGGCCCGTTCGGCCGCGGCCCGGAGGGTCCGCGGCGACACGCTGCCGAAGTGGAGATGCGGCGAGAGCCGCGACGTCCCCCGGATCGCGGGACGGTCGCGGTCCTTGCCGTAGCGGGCGGCCGGACTTCCCTGCAAGCCCCCGGCGGGGCCCGCGAAGAACGCGTCCACGAGCGCCCGCGCCGCCGCCTCCCCGCCGGGCGGCGCCTTCGGATCGCGACCCAGGTCGCGCCACGCGCGCACGCGGCCGAGCGGGATCGTCGGAAGCTCCGGCGTGTCGAGCGACGCGGGCTCGGGCTCGGGGTCGCGCTTCTCCGCCGCGAGCCACTTCTTCGAAAAGGGCGTGTATACCGTGTAGGGCTCGCCGCTCCCGGTTGCGAGCGTGTCGGGCTCGACGAGGAGCGCGTCGGGGAAGAGGCGCAGCCGCGCGCCGGCAGCCTCGAGGGCCGCGGCGGCGTCCGCGTCGCGCCGCTGAGGGTACGGGCCGATCTCCGAGTTCGCGTACACGGCGTCCGCGCCCGTCTCCGCGAGGAGCTCCGGGAGCGCGCGTGCGGCGGGCCCGCGCCGGACGACGAGCCGTCCTCCGACCCGCGGCAGCGACGCCGCGAGCGCCTCGAGGCTCTCCCGCAGGAAGCGGAAGCGTGCGGGTCCTACATGTTCGTCCGGGTCTTCGGCGTAATGGTCGTCCAGCACGAAGACCGGCACGACGCGCTCGGCGTCGCGCGCGGCGCGGAAGAGCGCCGTGTTGTCCGCGACGCGCAGGTCGCGGCGAAACCAGTGGACGATCGCGCGGACGCGGCTCACGGCGCCGAGCCGCTTCCGGGCGGCGGGAAAATGCGGTCGATCGCCTGCTCGCGGAAGTCGAAGATCGCCTCGAGGTGCCGGCGCACGAGCAGGCGATGGACGGCGCGGCCCAGGATGCCGAGCGGGAGCGCATAGGCGACGTGGTCGCGCATCACGACGCCGCCGCCTCCGTCGTCCTCCTCGAAGCGGTGGGTGTGCGTCCACGCCGCGTAGGGCCCCGCCTCCTGCACGTCCTCGAATTCCACGGGCGGCCGCCAGCGCGTGATCCGCGTGACCCAGCGCAGGGTCACGAAGGTCCAGCGGATCCGGTACTCGATGCGGGATCCTTCTCCGAGGGTCTCGGGCGAGGGGCCGTGGATGCGAAAGCGGAGATCGGGCGGCGTGAGACGCGCGAGGTTCGCGGGGTCCGAGAAGAACGCGAAGACCTCGGACGGCGCCGCGGCGATCCAGTGTGTTCGGTCGAGCGTGTACAGGGGTCGGCTACGGGAGCGGCTGCAGCCCGAACAGCGGCAGCGTCGCGACGGTCTGCAGGCCAGGCGGCGCTTCCACGATGAACGGGATCGCGTTGACGACGCATCCGATCGTCGAGCGGTCGCCGTGAAAGCCGCCCGCGACGTTCACGTGGACCGGAGGATCCCCCTCGACGTCGATGCGATCGCCCGGGTTCGCCACCCCGACGGCCATGGTCAGGTCGAGCACGATCCTGGCCTCGCCCCCGACCTCGACGGTCCCGACCTGGTGGAGGCCCAGCACCTTGCCGGCCGGCACGCCGTCGGTCTCGGTCTTGGCGATGACCGGCTCGATCGTCTCCGTGATCTCGTGGGTCGGGAGGCCGAGTCCGAGCGCGATGATCGCCGCGGACTCCGTGAGTCCGACGTGCCCCAGCTTCTTCGAGGCGACGCCGGCGTCGAACTCCTCTCGCGTCAGGCCGGCGCCGACCTTCGCGCGGAGCGGACCGCGGCGCTTCGCCGCGTCCACGACGCGGGTCACGCGGACGGAGTCGACGCGGACGCAGGCGGAGGCCACCGCGAGGGTCAGCCGGTCCATCACGAGCCCCGGGTTCACGCCGGTTCCGAGGACCGCGACCTTGTTCTCCCTCGCCCGGGCGTCGATCTGGCGGGCGAGCTTCGAGTGGTGCAGCTCCGGGTAGGCGAGCTCCTCGCAGGTGGACACGACGTGGAATCCCGCCGCGATGGCTTCCTCGATCTGCGGCGTGACGGAGTGGAGTCGGGACCCGGTGCAGAGGACCACGACGTCCGCCTTGCCGCGCGACGAGGCGCTCGCGGCGTAGAGGGCGCCGGTGGAAGGAGTCACGGCGACTCCCGGAAAGGCTCCGTCGAGCAGGCCGGCGAGCGGCTTGCCCGCCTTGTCGGGCGCCGGGTCGGCGGCGCCGAGCAGCGTGACGCCGCCTCGGCCGGAAAGGGCCTTGCCCACCTCGATCCCGATGGGGCCGAGACCGACGAGGGCGACGCGTGCGGATGGAGACGGCATATCTTGGGCTCTCCTCAATCGAACGGATTGTCCGGGCGGCCCGCATTCTAATGAACTCCTCAAGCGAAGTGTCCTCCGGGAATGCCGCCTCGGCCGGCCTGCGTTCGGGCTTAAGGAGTCGAGGAGAGGAGGCCCCGTTGACACGCCCGGGATTCGCCGCCGCCGTTCTGCTGGCCGTCGCCCTTGGCGCGGGCTGCGCGTCGTCCAAGCCCTCCTCCGGCTCCGCCGCCGCGTCGGGCAAGCGGGACACGGGCACGAAGGTCCTCAAGGGGATCGTCGTCGAGCGCGAGCAGGAGGCGCCGGGACAGGGGAGCTCGGGCTTCCAGGGTACCGGAACCTACTACCTCGTCTTCGAGGTCCGGGAACGCGGTTCGACCGCGCATTACCGCTATCAAGTCACCCACCAGCAGTGGTTCCGCTACCCCGAAGGCTCCGCGGTGCGGATCACGCTCCGCAACAACTTCCTCCAGGACATCCAGCCCGACTCGGGCTCCTGAGCGGCCGCCGCTTCCGCGGCGTCTTGACCTCTTCGTGCGCCTCGCAGAGACTTCGCCGACCATCATGAAGGGCTGGGACGGCGAGAGCCTCGTCTCACGGCGCGACCCCGAGACGAACACCTGGATGTTCGTCGCGCTCCACTCCTCGCGGCTGGGCCCGTCGACCGGCGGCACGCGGATGATTCCCTACGCGGACCTCGCCTCCGCGCGCCGGGACGCGATGCGTCTCTCCGAGGGCATGACGTACAAGTGGGCCGCGGCCGGATTCCCGCGCGGGGGAGGCAAGGGCGTCATCGCCGCGCCGCCCGGCCTGGACCGCCGCGCGCGCGAGGGTCTGCTGCGCCGCTACGGCCAGCTCGTCAAGGACCTCGGGGGGCGCTTCTGGACGGGCGCCGACGCGGGCACGTCGGCCGAGGACATGGACGTGATCGCGGAGACCGGGGCGCCCTACGTGTTCAGCCGGACGGAAGCCGGCGGCGGAGCGGGAAGCTCCGCGCCGTGGACGGCGAGGGGACTCTTCGCCTCGGTCGAGACGGTGTGCCGGCGGCTCTTCGGCGCGCCGTCGCTCGAGGGCCGGAGCGTCCTCGTGCAGGGCGCCGGCAGCGTCGGCCGCCCGCTGATCGAGCGGCTCGCGAGCGCGGGCGCGCGGGTGTTCTTCAGCGACATCGAGCCGGACGCCGCGCGCCTCCCGTCCGGGACCGCGGCCACCTACGTCCCGCCGGAGAGCCTCCTCGAGACGCCGTGCGAGCTCTTCTCGCCATGCGCGCTCGGCGCGGTCCTCAACGCCGACACGATCCCGCGGCTGCGGTGCCGGGCGATCGTGGGCGCCGCCAACAACCAGCTCGCGGAGCCCGAGGACGCCGAACGCCTGCGCGCCGCGGGCATCCTCTATGCGCCCGACTTCGTGGTCAACGCCGGCGGCGCCATCGCGATCACGGGAATCGAGGCGCTCGGCTGGCCTCGCGAGAAGGCGGAGCGCGAGGTCGACGCGATCGCCGACTCGCTCTCGAGGATCCTCGACCTCGCCGACAGCGAGGGCATCACGACGGATGCGGCGGCGCGCCGCATCGCCGACCGGCGCCTCGGGGCGTAGCGGACCGGGACCGCGGAATCGCGGTCCGCGAACGAGTCTTTCGCGGTCAGCGCGCGGCGGCCTGCCGCGTGGCCGCTTCGGGAACGTACTCGGGGTCGATCTTCTTCATCCGCGTCTCGATGTCCGCGGCGAGCTTCGACCGGCCGGCGCGTCGGGCGTCGGCGGCGATGCGCTGGAGGCGGAAGAGGCCCTCGCCCCACGCGTCGAACCGCGGATTCGTGGAGAGAGCGTCGGCGACGGAGAGGATCGAGGCCTCGGCGGCCGCCGGCGCGTCGCCCCGGAGCGCGATCTCCGTGTCGAGCTGATCGATGTAGGGACGGACGAAGATGTCGAGGTAGCGCGCCTGGAACGGGGTCAGCTCGCGGTGAGCGTCGTCCAGCGTCGTCTTCGAGCGCGCCGCGCAGGCCCGCGCCTCGTCCGTCTTGCCCATGGCGAGGAGCGCCTCTCCCTCGACGACCGCGGCAACGGCGTGCGTCGCGGGCGTGCGCGTCGGCGTCTGCAGGGCCCGCGCGACCGTGAGGGCGTCCTCCAGCCGGCCGCGCAGGAGGTAGAACTCGGCGAGGCTCGCCTGGGGCGTCCCGCGGTACGGCAGCCGCGCGGGCGTGTCGAAGGCGCGGCGGAACGTGGCCTCGGCCTCCGCTGCTCTCCCGAGCCGCAGGTACGTGTAGCCGAGGAGCTGGAGATTGTGGAGATGGTGCCAGTCGTCCCCCGGGCGGACGTTCAGCTCCCGCGCGTAGGCCTCCTCGATCGCGTCCGCCTTGCGGAACTGCGCGAGCGCCTCCTCCCAGCGGCCGAGCCGCGGGAGCACGTGCCCGAGCATGTGCTGCGCGTGGGAGACGCCGGGTGAGGAGTCCGCGTAGATCCGGCCATGCTCCGCCGCCTCCGCCGGGTGAGCGATGTTCTCGAAGGAGTGCACGAGGTAGTGGTGCGCACCGAGATGCCCGGGCGAGCGGACGAGGGCCGTCTCGTAGAAGGCGATCGAGGCGGCGCCGCCGAACTGGCCCCGGCCCCACGGACCGGGCTCCTCCGCGTTGCCGCGCAGGATCCAGAGCTCGGCGTCGTCGGGATACGTCGCGAGCGCCTGGTCGATCGCTTCCTTGTACGCGTCGAATTTCTTCGACTGATCCGCGCCCACCGCGTCCTGCGCCTCGATCTGGCGGGCGCGGAGCGCGACGAACGCCTGCTCCCGCGGGCTCGCCTTCGGTGCGAGACGCCGGGCGTTCGCGATCGCCTCGCGCGTCGCGTCGGGACGCTCGGCGCCCTGCTCGGCGCGCGCGAGGCCCATCCAGCACATCGCGCAGTCGGGATCCGCGCGGAGCGCCTCGTGGAAGGAGCGCGCCGCGTCGATCCAGACGTAGTGGTGGAGGAGCGTGAGGCCCTGGTCGTAGAAGTCCTGCGTCTTCGGCGAGGCGGTCGTGATCGCCTGGTGCACGTGGCCGACGTCCGCGCGCAGGCCGATCGGGCGCTCGAGGAGCGCCGGCTCGACCGGCTCGCCCGGCGCCGCGCACCCGGCGTGCGAGAGGGCGACCGGCGGATCGGCGGCCGTCGCCTCCGCGGCGGGAATCCCCGGAAGGAGGAGAGCGGCGGCGAGCAGGACGCGCGCGCGTCTATCGAATGGCATACGGGTTGCCGTCCTTCGCGACGTCGAACTCGCGCGATTTGCCCTTCGGAATGGACAGAGACTTCCAGCGCGGGCCCGCGAAGTGCTTGGCGAGGAAGACGACCTGCCCGACGTGGTACGCGTAGTGCGTCAGCTGCCGCTGGATGGCCTGGAGCACCGTGTGCTGCATGCCGCGGATGGTGGTGACCTCGAGGAGGTCGGCCTCGCGGATCGGCTCGACCGCCGCGAAGAGAAGCGCCCAGCCCTCCTCCCAGCGGGCGGTCAGCGAAGCCCGGGTGTCGCCGGCGTCCTTCTCGAACTCGGTGTCGCGGTTGCGGTCCGGTTTCTCGCCGTCGCTCTTCGGAAAGCCGCGCCAGCGCGAGCGCATGTTGCCCGCGATGTGCTTGAGAACGAGCGCGACGCTGTTGGACTCGGGATCGGGCGCGCGGAAGAAGTCCTCGTCCGACACCTGCGCGAGGGCGTCATCCGCCATCTTCTTGTACTTGCGGAACTGATTGCGCGCGTCGTCGAGATAGTGCGCCGCCACGGTGTCGCCGGCCATCCGGCGATCCTATCGCGCCCTGTTGCCCTCGGGCGCGGCCATAGAATCCCGCCGTGAGCAGGGAGCCCCTGTCGGGATTCGCGCCGGCCGTTCGGGAATGGTTCGGCGCGACGTTCCGCGAGCCCACCGCGGCCCAGCGCAAGGGGTGGCCCCCGATCCTCGCGGGAAAGTCGACGCTGCTCCTCGCGCCGACCGGTTCGGGAAAGACTCTCGCCGCGTTCCTCGCGGGCCTGGACCGTCTCATGTTCTCGCCGGAGCCGCCCAGGAAGAATCGCTGCCGGATCCTCTACGTCTCGCCGCTGAAGGCCCTCGCGGTCGACGTCGAACGCAACCTCCGCGCGCCCATCGCGGGAGTCGCCGCCACCGCCGAGCGGCTGGGCGTTCCGTTCGTCCTGCCGACGGTGGCGATCCGCTCCGGCGACACGCCGCAGGCCGACCGCGCGCGCATCGCGCGCACGCCTCCGGACATCCTGATCACGACGCCCGAGTCCCTCTACCTGATGCTGACCTCGCGCGCGCGCGAGCTG
>DASXAG010000078.1:0-49842 GCA_036406835.1 Thermoanaerobaculia bacterium | reverse complement strand
CGGATCTTCGGGCCCTCGAACTCGAAGACCGTGACCTGCTCGCGCTGGCGCGGCTTCCAGCTTCCGCCGTCCTGTTTCTCCTCGAACGCGACCGACTGGAGGAGGACGACGACGTTCGCCGTGGCGATACGGCGGGTCACGACCGTGCGCGCGTTCCGGGTCGCGCCGAGGAAGCCCGTCAGGCCCTTGCGGATGGTGTCCTTGCCCTGGATCTTCATCTTCACCACCGGATCCTCGTAGATCAGGTCGTCGGTCGTGAACGACAGGAACCGCTCGACGTCGGCCGCGGTCGCCTTCTCCTGCATCGTCGCGGTGCGCGCCGCGACGGTCTGCTCCGCGAGGTCTCCGAGGTTCGGCCCTCCGCACGCGAACACCGCGACGAGCGCGAGCGCCGCCCCGAGGATCGCCTGGATCGTGCGCGGGGATCTCGAGCGGGCCTTCATCTCGGCGCATTCTGCCCGAGTTACGGCGTCGATGTACGATCTGCCGCGAACCGGAGGCGACGATGCTCTACGTGATGGCTTTCCTCATCGGAGTCGTGGCCGGCCTCCGCGCGATGACGGCGCCGGCCGTCGCGAGCTGGGCGGCGCGCCTCGGCTGGCTCAACCTCCAGGGCACCCCACTCGCCTGGCTGGGCGCCGCGGTGACGCCCTGGATCTTCACGCTCGCCGCGGTCGGAGAGATCGTCAACGACAAGCTGCCGAAGACCGGGAGCCGCAAGGCGCCGGCCCCGTTCCTCGCGCGGATCGTGATGGGCGCGCTGTCCGGCGGCGCCGTCGGCGCGTCCGGAGGGGCGCTCGCGGCGGGCCTCCTGCTCGGCGCGCTCGGCGCGGTCGCCGGGACGCTCGGCGGCTACGGGGTTCGCTCGCGGCTCGCGAGGGCATTCGGCCGGGACCTGCCGGCGGCGCTCGTCGAGGACGCGATCGCGATCGTCCTGGCGATTGGCGCCGTTCGGCTGCGCTGAAGCCGGGCCTCAGGGCGCCTTCAGCTCGCCGAGGATCGTCGGCAGATACTCCGCCACGGTCGGGTGGATGTGCATGGCGCGCTGCAGGACCGTGTAGGGGGCGCGCGCGTACATCACGTCGAGCACGGCGTGGATGACCTCGTCGCCGCCCACGCCGAGGATCGCCGCGCCGAGGATCTGCTTCGAGTCGGCGTCGACGACGATCTTCATCAGGCCCTGCGTCTCACCCTTCTCGATCGCGCGGCCGACGCGCGCCATGTGGCGCTTCCCGACCAAAATGCGCCTCCCGGATTTCGCGGCCGCCGTCTCGGTCATCCCGCAGCGCCCGAGCGGCGGGTCGACGTAGAGCGCGTACGCCTCGATGCGGTCGGAGACCCGACGCGAATCGCCGTCGAGGAGATTCGCCGCGACGATCTCGAAGTCGTTGTAGGAAGTGTGCGTGAAGGCGCCCTTCCCGTTGCAGTCCCCGAGGGCCCAGATGCCCGGCGTGGACGTGCGGAGCTGGTCGTCGACCTGGACGTAGCCGCGCGCGTCGACGGCGACCCCGGCGCGGTCGAGCCCGAGGTCGTCGGTGTTGGGCCTCCGGCCCACGGCGAGGAGCAGGTGCGTGCCGTCGACGACGGGGGAGCCATCCTGGCAGTCGACGCCGACTCGGACGCCCGAGGGGCCCTTCTCGACCGCGATGCACTTCGCGCCGGTCCGGATCGCGATGCCCTCGCGCTCGAGGATCGACCGGATCTCCGTCGAGATCTCCGCGTCCTCGCGCGCGACGAGCCGGTCCGACATCTCGACGACGGTCACCGCGGACCCGAAGCGACGGTACATCTGCGCGAACTCGAGGCCCACGTAGCTTCCGCCGACGACCACGAGGTGCGGCGGCACGAAGTCGACCGCCATGATCGACGAGTTGGTCCAGTGGGGCGTTTCGCCGGCGCCCTTGATGCTTTCGGTGATCGCGCGGCCGCCGACGTTGAGGAAGATCTTGTCCGCCGTCAGGAGCTCGTCCCCGACGCGGACCTCGTCCGGCGATTCGAAGCGCGCGTGCTCGGTGTAAACGGTCGCGTTCCGAAGCTCGCGGAGGGTCTTCTCGACCGAGGTCCTCGAGGAGCCCGAGATCTCGTCCTTGCGCGCCTTGACGGCCTTCATGTCGATTGCCGGCGGCGCGGCCACGACGCCGTACCGCGAGGCCCGGCGCACGGTTTCGGCCGCCGCGGCGCTCGCGACGAGCGTCTTCGTGGGAATGCAGCCCGTGTTGACGCAGGTCCCGCCGAAGAGTCCCCGCTCGGCGATCGCGATCTTCATTCCCGCGCCCGACAGACGTCCGGCGAGCGCGGGTGCCGCCTGGCCCGTGCCGATGAGGATCGCGTCGTATCGCTTGCCGGCCATCGTTCCTCCGAGAAGCGAACTCTACGATGACTGGGCGTGGCCTCTGCCACGACGGTTGGGAGGCTTGCCATGCCCGCCAGCCGTCCCATAGCCTCCTCCCGAACGAGAAGGAGCGAGGACGATGGCGACTCGAAAGTCGGCACGCGGACGCACTCGGCGAGGGAAGGGCAGAGCCGCGGGGCGGAAGAAGCCCGCCGGAAAGGCGAAGACCGCGAAGCGTGCGGTCCGGCGCGCGTCGCCTCCGCGGCGGAAACCCCGGCCGAAGAGGCGCGCGTCGGTCCCGGCCGCGCGGAGGAAGACGAAACGCGTGAAGCGCGGGGGAGGATCCTCGCGACGGTCTGCACGCGCACCCGTACCGCGCGCGCGGCTCGATCCGTCCTGGAAACGCGGGATGGGGCTCGAGTCCGGCGGCCAGTCCGGCGACACGGAACGGATCAGCAGAAGCGAGATCGCCGACTCGGAGAGCGTCGAGGAGCTCCTCGAGGAGGGCCAGGCGTTCGAGGCGGGCGTCGTGGACGGGATCGAGAACGCGCCGGAGCCGGATCAGGGCGAGATCCGCACGCGCGAGGTCCCGGAGGACGACGTTCCCGAGGAATACCTCGACGAGGACTAGGTGGAGGTGAGCGTCATCTCCTGGTAGATCCCGACGACGTTGCCGGCGGGATCGCGGAAGCGCGCGGTGACCTCCGGCGCGCCGGGGTGCACGGGCTGGACGACCTCTCCGCCGTGGGCGACGACCTTCGCGAGCGTCGCGGCGGCGTCGGCGACCATCACGTACAGCATCAGGCCGCTCTCCCGATGCGGCGTTCGCCCGGTCACGAAGGCGCCGCTGACCTCGCCGGCGGCGTCGTCGAACGCGGTCGCGCCGTCGCCGCGCCGGCGCGTCGGCCAGCCGAAGACGGCCTCGTAGAACGCGGCCGAGCGCTTCGCGTCGGCCGCCGGAATCTCGACGTAGCAGATCTTGCCGTCGGCGTATCGGGGCACGGCCCTACTCTATGGCGGAGGGGCATCCGCCGCTCGCAGAAGGATTTACGCCGGCGGAGGGCTCTCCCCTTGCTTACCGAGAGAAAAGTTGGAACTTCTCGACTGCGATCCCGTAGACTCCCCTAGGAAACCGATATGAGCAGGCGACTTTCGTGAGCAAACCGGCCGACCTCGTCCAGGGCACCCTCGACCTTCTGTTGCTGAAGATTCTCGCGCTCGAGCCGCTGCACGGCTGGGCGATCAGCCTGCGCCTGCGCTCGCTCTCCTCGGACGTGCTGCAGGTCAGCGAGGGCTCGCTCTACCCGGCGCTCCACAAGCTCGAGCAGGAGGGCTGGATCAAGGCCGAGTGGAAGCAGACCGAGAACAACCGGCGCGCGAAGTTCTACTCGCTCACGCGGCTGGGCCGCCGGCAGCTCGAGACGGAGGCCGCGAACTGGCAGCGGCTGTCGGCCGCGATCTCCTACCTCGTCCAGCTGTCGGAGGCCTGAGGAAGACGCCATGCGCCCCGAGCACTGGTGGTTCACCGCGCCCCTCCGGGTCCGCTCCCTCTTCCGCCGCGCGAGAGTGGAGGACGAGATGGACGAGGAGCTCCAGTTCCACCTCGAGCACAAGATCGAGGAGGGCGTCTCCCGCGGCCTCTCGCCGGAGGAGGCCCGCGCGGCCGCGCTGCGCGCGATGGGCGGGCTCGAGCAGCGGAAGGAGGAGATCCGCGACACGCGCCGCGTCCACTGGCTGACGGACTTCGTCGACGACGTCCGCTACGCCGCGCGCAGCCTGCGCCGGACGCCGGGACTGACGGCGTTCATCGTCCTCACGATCGCGCTCGGCGTCGGCATGACCGCGACGCCGCTCAGCATGCTCGATGCGCTGATCTTCCGGCCGTACCCCGTGCCGCACCCGGGAAGCGTCGTCACGCTCGTGTCCACCTCCCGCGACAACGCGTTCGACTCGTTCTCGTACCCGGAGTACCGGGACATCCGCGATCACGTGAGGAGCTATGACGGCGTGGTCGCCCACAGCGGCCTCATGCCGGTGGGCTTCAGCCCGCGAGCCGTGGAGATCCCCCGCATCCGGGGCGCGCTCCTCGTCTCCGGCAACTTCTTCCGCTCGCTCGACGTCGAGCCGCGCATCGGGCGCGGCTTCCGTGATGACGAGGACCGTGTTCCCGGCCGCGATGCGGTCGTCGTCCTCGGCGCCGACTTCTGGAAGAGCGAGTTCGGCGGCGATTCCTCGGTCGTGGGACGCACGATTCGCCTGAACGGCCGCGACTTCACGGTGATCGGCGTCGCGCCGGAGGGCTTCACGAGCCTGTACATCTTCGACCGGCCGGACGTTTTCGTGCCTCTCGCGATGTCCGGAGCCTTCACGACGAATCCCAAGAAGAGCTTCTTCTCCGACCGCGACGACCGCGAGCTGGTGGTTCGGGGGCGCCTGCGAAGGGATGCGCGCCTCGGCGACGCCCGCAGCGAGCTCGAATCGATCGCGAAGGACTTCGCGCGGGAGTACCCGTCGACGAACCGGGGCCGCGGGGCGACGGTCCGGACGATGCTGGAAATGAGGACTCAGCCGGGCGACGCCAACTGGAAGTTCGCCGTGATCTTCACGACGCTCGCGTTCGTCGTGTTGCTGGTCGCCTGCACGAACGCGGCGGGCCTGCTGCTGTCTCGCGCCCGGGCGCGGACGCGCGAGATCGCCGTGCGGCTGGCGATCGGCGCCGGACGGTTCCGGCTGATCCGCCTGCTCCTCACCGAGAGTCTCGTCCTCGCCCTGCTCGGCGGCGCCTGCGGAGTGGCCATCGGGTACGCCGGCATCGCCCTGTTGCAGAGGCTCAGCATCCCCGCGGAGATTCCGATCCGAATCCCGTTCCGAATGGACGAGCGCGTGCTGCTGGCGAGCTTCTTCTTCTCGGTCCTGAGCGCCGTCTTCTGCGGGCTCGCGCCCGCGTTGCAGGGGACCCGCATGGACCTGGTGAA
Organism: Thermoanaerobaculia bacterium; assembly: GCA_036406835.1. Classification (GTDB taxonomy): domain Bacteria; phylum Acidobacteriota; class Thermoanaerobaculia; order UBA5066; family Gp7-AA6; genus DAHUXD01. Next base: position 44,535 of record DASXAG010000078.1, on the reverse strand, counting down.
CGGCCTGAAGGCCGCGGACGTCGAGGAGCCCGGGAGCCGGCGCTTCCGCGGCCGCAATGCGCTGGTCGCGGCGCAGGTAGCGATGTCGCTGATGTTGCTCGCCGCCTCGTTCGTCATGTATCGCGGCTTCCATCACAGCCTCAGCGAGGGGCTCGACTTCGCCAGGGACGCGAAGGACCACGTGCTCCTGGCGCGCTTCGACCCGCGGCTCGCGCAGTACGACGCGGACAAGACGCGCCGCTTCTATCGGCAGCTCGTCGAGCGCATCCGCGAGAAGCCGGGCGTCCGAAGCGCCGCCCTCTGCCTGAATCCTCCGCTCGGCCTCGATGGCTGGGATCTCGTGACGTTCGTGCCCGAGAACTTCGACATGCCGCGCGACCGCGAGGTCCTGGACTCGCGAATGGACGCGATCGACGGGGACTACTTCCGGACCATGGGGATCCCGATCGTGCGAGGCCGCGATTTCCGCGGCTCCGACGACGAGGGCGCCCCTCGCGTGGCGATCGTGAACGAGCACTTCGCGCGGCATTACTGGCCGAACGCGGAGGCCGTCGGCCGAAGGATCCGGCTGGGCGGCCGCGCGGGGGACCCGGTCGAGATCGTGGGCGTGGCGCAGGACATCCACTACGGCGACACGTTCGGCGGCAGGACGGACTTCGTCTACATGCCGGTCGCCCAGCACCCCGTATCGCGTCTGGTCCTGATGGTTCGGGCGGACGGCGATCCGCTGCAGCTCCTCGAGCCGGTGCAGGAGGTCGTCCGGTCCCTCGACCCGAACATGCCGATGCTGCGGACGATGAGTTACGCGGAGCTCTACCGCTACAGCGTGGTCGTCGGGCCCGGTATCGCCATCAAGCTGGTCGGGACGCTCGGCGCGGTCGCGCTGCTTCTCGCGATCGCCGGGCTCTACGGGCTCGTCGCGTACAACGTCAGCCGCAGGACGCGCGAGATCGGCATCCGCATGGCCATCGGCGCGCGCCCGCGCGACGTGCTGCGGCTCGTGATGGGCAAGGGACTCACGCTCGTGGCGATCGGGACCCTCTTCGGGCTCGCGATGGGATTCGCCGTGGAGCGCTTCATGAACTCGATGCTGTTCAGCATGGCCGGGACCGACGTGACGGTCTATCTCGTGGTGGTGCCCGCGATGCTCCTCGTCACGATGCTCGCCACCTGGATCCCCGCGCGTCGGGCGACCCGGATCCCGCCGACGCTCGCGCTGCGCTGCGAATAGGAAGCGCCACCGCCCCGGTTGGAGCCGGAGCGGCGGCGGAGCCCCCGGTCATTTCCCGTAGAGCTTGGTCACCTTTGCCAGCAGCGGCGTCCAGGCTTCCTTCGTGTGCGCCGTGCCCTTGGCGATGATGTCGATCGGAGTCACCGGTTTCCCGTAGTACGCGTTGTTGTAGTCCTCGCTCGGCTTGATGACCGCGCCGGAGATGTCGACGCCGCCGTAGAGGCCCTTCGAGCGGCTGTAGTAGATGATCGAGGCGTTGGGCGTGGCCGCGGTCCCGACGCCCACCGGACCCGCCGCGACGCTCGCGTCCCCGCCGATCTTGAACTCGGACGACATCAGCGAGTCGATGACCTTCTGCGTCATCAGAAGGCCGATGATCTGCGACTCCTGCACGCCAGCCTGGAATCCGGCGCTCGCGGTCCCGGTCGTGTAGAACGCGGGGCCGTGCCAGCCCTTGTCACCCTTCACGACGAGAACACAGCGGCCGCCGGAGCCCCCGAAGATGAACCCGGCCTTGACGACCTGGGAACAGATCATGAGGCCCTTGGCCTCCTTCGCATGTTCGCGGAACCAGGTCATGTCCGGATCGGCGACGAACTCGTCGAGCGTCTTGCCCGCTGCCGCCACTTCCTTCGCCGCGTCGGCGTGGTCGGTGGCCGCCCAGACACCCGTCGAAACCAGCATTGCAACGAGGCAAACCAGGACCAAACGCGTCCGAATGGGATTGCGCATGACTCATCCTCCTCGCAGGGCCGGAACCTACCACGCCCGCGAGAAGTCGGCGCCAGCCCTTGAGGGCAGCCGGCGCCGCTCCCGGACGGTCAGCCCGAGGCCTTCGCCGCGCGACGAAATTCCTTCTCGCCCGCGGCGACGAGGGCCCGGGCGCGCGCCGGGCCGACGCGCCGCAGGACCCGGAAGCGGCGCCCACGCTCCTCGTTGTAGGACACGAAGAAATGCTCGATCGAGGCGAGCTCTCTCCGCGGCACGTCGATCAGCTCGCGGATCGGCTCGTAGCGCCGGGACTTCTCGGCGACGCCGATGAGGCGGTCGTTGCGGCTCGTCTTTCCATCCTGGGTCTGTTCCGCCTCGAGGGCGCCGACCAGCCGGACGGGGACGAGGCAGCCGGGGAAGGTCGCCGCCTCCATCAGGATGAGAACGTCCACGGGATCGCCGTCCGACGCGCGCGTGGAGGGAATCGAACCGAAGTCGTAGGGGAAGACCGTGCCGGGCGGGAGGACATGCGCGATCGTGTAGCAGCCTTGTTCGAGGTCGAGCTTGAACTTTACCGCGCTGCCGCGGGGCGTGTCGACGAGGACCTGGAGGAGCCCGTCGGGATTCCACGAGGGGAGCTCGGCGCGGAGGGCGGGCGGAGGCTTCGGTTTCTTCGTCACGGTCGTTCTCTCGATGGCAGCAAGAGGTGTGCCGGCGCAGCCGCCGTTTCGACGCGGGCTACACTGAGGCGCGATGCGAGTGCGATCGCCCAGGGTGACGTTCAGCCGGCGCGAGGTCCTGCGTCTCGGCGGTGCCGCCGCGGTGGCGACGCTCGCCGGCGCCTGCGCGAGCCCCGCGGCGAGCTCCACCGCGACTGCGGCGGCCGCCTCCCGCCCGAGGAGGCTCGCGCCCGTCGACGTCGACCCGCAGCGCATCATCCGGCGCGCCGTCGGGCTGCGTCCGTACCGGCCGTCGGGCTTCGTCGTACGCGCGGAGAGTCTCGGGGACAAGCTCCTCGTCCACAACTACGGCCACGGCGGAGCGGGCGTGACGCTCTCGTGGGGGACGGCCGAGCTCGCCGCCAACCTGATCCGCGACGCGGGCCGAGCCGGCTCGACCGTCTCCGCCGCCGTCATCGGCTGCGGCGCCGTGGGCCTCGCGACCGCGCGGGTCCTCCAGCGGCGCGGTCTCGGCGTCACGATCTACGCGCGCGAGATCCCGCCGGGCACGACCTCGAGCATCGCGGGGGCGAGCTGGTATCCGGCCTACGTCGCGGAGCGGGACCGGCGCACGCCGGAGTGGGATGCGCAGTTCGCGCTCGCGGCGCGGAGCGCGCACCGCGCCTTCCAGGATCTCGTCGGCGACGACTACGGAGTCCGCTGGAGGGAGGAGTACTTCGTCACGGACGACCCGGAGCGGGAGCTCGGGGACTGGGGCCTGCCGGACCTGTTCCCGCAGCGGCGGCTGCTGTCGGCCGCCGAGAGCCCGTTCGCGGCGCGGCACGTGACCGTGGACAACCTCATGTTCATCGAGCCGCCCGTCTACCTGCGCATGCTGATCCGCGACTTCGAGCTCGCCGGCGGAAGGATCGTCGTCCGAGCGTTCGCCGGCCCCGCCGAGTTGTCGCTCCTGCCGGACCCGGTCGTCGTGAACTGCACGGGCCTCGGGGCCCGCGAGCTCTTCGGCGACCGCGAGCTCACGCCCATCAAGGGCCAGCTGACCGTGCTGCTGCCGCAGCTCGAGGTCGACTACGCGGTTCTCACGTCGGATCTCTACATGTTCCCGCGGCGCGACGGGATCCTTCTCGGCGGCACGCACGAGCGCGGCGTGGAGACGCTCGAGCCCAACCTCGAGGCCGAGCAGCGCATCCTCTCCGGCCACCGGGAGCTCTTTGGCCGCATGCGACCGGCCTGACGTCGCCGAGAAAGCCGGCGGCCCCGGGGGGGGCCGCCGGTCCGCGAAGGAAGATCCTCCGCGCGCGTCAGTGGGACGCCTGCGGGCGTCGCGCCGGCGTGGTGGCCCGCGCCGAGGCGACCGGCTGGTACGCTCCCGCCGGCGCCCGGAACGCGATGTTCAGGCGATTCCACCCGTTGATTGCGACGATGCACGCCGTCAGGTCGACGAGCTCCTTCTCGGAGAAGAAGCGGCGCGCGGCATCGTAGGCCGGGTCGGGAACGTGTCCGTTCTTCGGAAGCGTCACCGCCTCGGTCCAGGCCAGCGCGGCTCGCTCGCGGTCGGTGTAATAGGGCGACTCCTCCCAGGCGTCGAGCCCGTAGAGCCGCTGCTCCCTCTCACCGGCCGCGCGAAGATCCTTCCAGTGCATGTCGATGCAGTACGCGCAGCCATTGATCTGTGAGGCTCTCAATTTGACCAGATCCAGCAGCACGGGCTCGAGTCCGCTCTGGCTCAGGTACTTCCCGAACCCCAGCATTGCCTGGTAGACGCCGGGCGCGACCTTCGTGTAATCGATGCGTTGATCCATGGAAACCTCCTTCGTTATTGGACGATCCGTACACACTTCTCGAACGTGCGGATCGCGCGGAGGAGGACACCCAGCTGTCGCGGACGCTCGATCGAGCGATCCGCACTCTTCGGTCAATTTGAGGCGGCGCCTCGTTATTCCCGGGCGGCGAAACGCTACTATTTCGCTCCGCGGAGGGAGGATCCTCGCGATGACGAAGCATCTCTTCACCGGCGCGTTCGCGTTCGCGCTCGCGCTGGGACCGGAGGGTGGAATGGACACGAAGCAGCACGCCACCGGATCGTTCGAGGTCAAGGTCGCGCCCGTCGCGGGCGCCGACACGGGGGTCGCGTCCGGGCGGTACACGATGGAGAAGACGTTCGCCGGGGACTTCGTCGGCACGAGCCGGGGCGACATGTGGGCGGCGGCGACGGCCGTCAAGGGCTCGGCGGGCGCCGTCGCGATCGAGCGCATCGAGGGCACTCTCCGCGGACGCCGCGGCGGGTTCACGGTGATCCACCAGAGCACGATGCGCCGCGACGGTGATTACCGGATGCGGATCATCGTCGTTCCCGACTCCGGCTCCGGCGAGCTCGAGGGGATCGACGGCGCGATGACGATCCGCATCGAGAAGGACGGCGGTCACTTCTACGACCTGGAGTACACGCTCCCCGCGTCGCCCGCCGCCGCGGCTACTCCTCCCGCAGCGCGCTGACGGGGTCGAGCGTCGCGGCGCGGTGCGCCGGGAGGAGGCTCGCGGCGACCGCGACCGCGGCGAGGCCGACCGCGGCCATCGCGAGCGTCTCCGGGTCGCTCGGGCCCAGGCCGAAGAGGAGCGAGCGCGCCAGGCTCGCGGCGCCGACCGCGAGGACGGCGCCGATCCCGATCCCGATCGCGAGGAGTGTGCCGGCCTCCCGCAGGACGAGCATGAGGATGTCGCGCCGCGTGGCGCCCAGCGCCATGCGCACGCCGATTTCGTTGCGCCGGCGGACGACCATGAACGAGACGATGCCGTAGAGGCCGACCATCGCGAGGATCGCGGCGAGGAACCCGAAGAAGGCCGAGAGGCTCGCCATGAGGCGCTCCCTCAGCAGGCCGTCGTGGACCATGTCGCGGAGGAGGCGGGAGTCGACGTCGACGTCCGGGCTCTCGGCCGTGATCGCCGCGGCGACCGAGGCGCGGAGCGCTCCGAGCGGCAGGTCGGAACGCACGACGAGCGCGATTCCGGCCCCGGGCTTCACGTCCTGCGCGATCGCGAGGAAGACGAGCGGCGCGAACTCCTCGCGCAGCTCGACGTACTTGGTGTCCTTGACGAGGCCGACGACCTCGTATCGCCGGATCGTGTCGCCGCCCTGGTTGTCGACCTGCACGGTCCGGCCGACCGGGTTCGCGCCGCCCAGGAACTTCCGGGCGAACGCCTCGGTCACGATCGCGACCGGCACGGTTTCGAGCCGATCGCGCTCGTCGAAGTCGCGCCCCGCGAGGAGGCGGGTGCCCATGGTCCGGAAGTATCCCGGGCCCACCGCGTTGAAGTTGGCGGACTGCGCGGAGACCTCCGAGCCGGGAACGTGGACCTGGTCGTTCCAGCCGTCGCCCGAGAGGGGAACGATCCGTGCGAGTGCGGCGTCGCTGACGCCGGGGACGGCCCGAACGCGGTCGAGGAGCCCGCGCCGGAACTCCGTGCGGCGCTCCTTCGGGAGGCGCAGTCGGGTGTAGTCGGCCTGGACCGCCAGGACGTGCTCGCGGGAGAAGCCGGCGTCGAGCGTGACCAGGTTCCGCAGGCTGCGCACGAAGAGGATGGAGCCGACGAGGAGGACGAGGGACAACGCGACCTGCGAGACGACGAGGGCGCGGCGAATCGTGAGACGCGCGCCTCCGCCCGCGATGCCGCGTCCGCCCGCCTTCATCGATTCGATCGGATCGGTCTTCGAGGCCTGGAGCGCCGGAAGCAGGCCGAAGAGCACGCAGGTGACGATCGCGATCCCGGCGGTGAAGAGGAGCAGGCGCACGTCGCGCGGCATCTCGACGAACCACTGGGAGTCCTGCGTGCTGAGGAAGGCGACGAGCGAGCGCGAGAGGGCCTGCGCGAGGGCGGCCCCGAAGACGGCCCCCGCGGCGGCGAGCACGAGGCTCTCGGCGAGGAGCTGGCGGACGAGGCGCCGCCGCGACGCCCCGAGCGCGAGGCGGACGGCGATCTCGCGCTGCCGCGCGCTCGCGCGCGCGATCATGAGGTTGGCGATGTTCGCGCAGGCGATCAGGAGGACGAGCGCCGAGATGCCGAGCAGGAGGAAAAGGGGATCGGAGTAGTCGTTGCGCAGGTCCGAGAGCCCGGTCGCGATGGGCACCGCCACGAGCTTCTTGCCGAGGTACCTCTGCGTGCTCTGGGCGTCGTAGTCGGCCGGAAGGGTCGACTCCAAGATGCCCTTCGAGATCGCCGCGAGGTGCACGTTGGCCCTCTCGAGGGTCCAGCCGGGGGCCAGCCGGCCGAGCGAAGCGAGCCACCAGCCCGAGCGGTTCTTCGTCCGGGGCTTGTCGGCGAGAAGCTCCTCGGCGCAGACGGGGAGCGCGACGTCGAACGCATGCCCCACCTCGACGCCGAAGAAGCGCGCCGGGGTGACCCCGGCGATCTCGAATGGCCGGCCCTCGATGCGGATCGTCTGGCCGGGCGCGAGCTCGCGCCCGCCGAGCTCACGCCTCCAGAAGCGCTCGGAGAGGACGACGGAAGGGGAGGGACAGCCGGGGGTGTCGTCCGCGGGGCCGAGCACCCGGCCGCGCAGCGCCCCGACGCCGACGGTGTCGAAGAAGGATCCGCTGACCCAGATCGCGTCGGCGTAGCGGACCTCGCCGCCCGCCGAGAGGTTCAGGCGGCCGGTGCTCCAGACCGCGAGCTTCGAGAACGCCTTCTGCTCGCGCTGGATCCCCTCGAAGAGCGGGGAGGTGAGCTGCGGCCAGTTTCCCGTGAAGTTGCCGGTGCGTCCCTTGAGCGGATCGGGGCGCACGCTCAGGAGCTCCTGCGGGCGCGCCACGGGCAGGGTTCGGAGCCTCACGGCGTCGAGGAGCTGGAAAATCGCGGTGTTCGCGCCCACGCCGAGCGCGAGCGAGAGGATCGCGACGAGCGAGAAGAGCGGCTCGAGGCGCAGGCGGCGTGCGCCGTAGCGGAAGTCCTTCGCGAGCCCGGAGAGCCAGCCGCCGCCCTCCTCCGGCGGCGGGAGTCTCGACGGCGCGGGCCGGGGGAGCGCATCGCCGAGAGCCGCGGCGATCGCGGGCGAGCCCGCGAGCTCGTCCAGCGCGGCCTTCCGCGCCGCCTCGGGCGAGGCGCCGCCGGCGGTGAGCTCCGCGTACCGGTCGTCCAGGTGCTGCGCGACTTCCTCGACGACCGACGCCTCGCGCGACGGGTCGACGCGCAGTCCCGCCAGGCGCTCGCGGATCTCGCGCGTCCAATCAGGCATGCTCGGCCTCGGTGATGCGGGTCATCGCGTCGACGAAGGCGGCCCACGCGGTCTTCTGGAGGCGCAGGATCCGGCGGCCGGCGGGAGTCAGCTTGTAGTAGCGGCGGCGGCGCTGCGAGGGCTTCTCGACCCAGCGTCCCTCGATCAGGCCGCGGGCCTCCAGCCGGTACAGGAGCGGGTAGAGGGAGGCGACGTTGAGGCGGAGGGCTCCGTCCGAGCGCGTCTCGATGAGCTTGCCGATCTCGTAGCCGTGGCGGGCGCGCCGCTCGACGAGGGAGAGGACCAGGAGCTCGGTCGACCCCTTCTTGAGCTGGCGGTCCATGCGGGTCATATGTTGCATAGCGACATATAGGTATCACACTCATACGCCGGAGGAAACGAAAGGTTTCGAAGGTCGGGGGGGCGTCGATGTCGTACCCGGCGCCCTTGCGGCTCGAGGCGAAGGAGAGGTTGCCGCTTCGCTTCCCGGATGTCGAAGGGGTGAACGTAGACACCGTGCCGGAGCGTGCGGGTTTGGCTTCCTGAAGGAAACCGAAAGATCGGGCCGGCATCGGAATTTGGGAGACCGGATCCGCGCTATCGAGAATGTGGCGGCGGCCTGGTGCCGCGACGGAGGCTTCCATGACGGAGTTCCTTCGCTGGATCGTCGGGGCGTTCATTCTGGGGAATGCGATCTGGGGCGTGATCCAGGCGCTTCGCGTGGCGCGGCGGAAGCTGGCGGCGGGACGAGTCGCCGGTCCGCGCTCCGCGGACGCCGTTCTGGAGTCGCTCACCTGGCCTCTCGTGACCCTCTGGATCTCGTCGCTCGTGTTGTTCGTCACGAGCGCCGTCCTCGTCGTCCTCGCGAAAGCGGCGGCCATCCCGGCCTTCCTCGTCGCGTTCCTCGTCGACGCGCTCGTCTTCTGGCACGCGCAGCGTCGCGCCGCGGGCGCGGCGTACGGCGCCCGTGCGAGCCTCACCCGATGCGTGCTCTTCGGACTGATCGCGGTCGCGAGCCTCGGCGGCGGCCCCCCGCCGCCCTCGCCGCATGCGTCCGGCCCGGAGGCCGCGGAGCACGAGGGCGGCCGCCGGGGATCGTTCCGACCGGTGGTCTAATCGCGACGGAGGAGGCGCCGCATGCAGTACACGGAAATCTTCCTGGCCGACCTCGAGCGCGAGGCGCCGGTCAGCCGTCGGGTGCTCGAGCGCGTGCCGGACGGGAAGTTCGACTGGAAGCCCACCGAGAAATCGATGCCGATGGGATACCTCGCCATGATGGTCGCCACGATGCCGGAGTGGCTGGGGATGGTGATCGGGATGGATGAGCTCGACATCGCGCCGAAGGACGGGCCCAAGTTCGCGCCGCCGCCGCTGAAGACGGCGGCCGACCTCGTCCGCGCCCTCGACGGCGCGGTCGCGAAGGGCCGCGAGGCCCTCAAGGGGACCGACGACGGGCATCTCCAGACGTCGTGGCGGCTCCTCTCCGGCGGTCAGGTCATGCAGGAGACGCCGCGCCACGTCCAGATCCGCGACGGGGTGCTCTCGCACTGGGTCCACCATCGCGGGCAGCTCTCCGTCTACCTCAGGCTGCTCGGCGCGAAGGTGCCTTCGATCTACGGCCCCTCGGGAGACGAGAAGCCGGCGTCGTCGTAGGGGCCCGCTCGAAAAACGATGCGGGCGCCGAGGCGCCCGCATCCCCTCGAAAAGCCGAAGTCGCCGCGTCGGGGTTTGGACTCCGGCCGTTGGAGGCTACCTGGTCTGCCAGAGCCCGATCATCGCGCCCGTCGGGTCGGTCATGATCGAGAACCAGCCCATCTCCGGAACCTCGGTGACGTCCTTCAGGATCTTCGCCCCGAGGTCCTTCGCCTTCTTCGTGGACGCCTTGACGTCCGCGACGGCGACGTAGGGCATCCACGCGGAGCCGGCGCCCGCGATCATCTGCTTCATCATGCCGCCGCCGGTTCCCTCACCGACGCCGACGAACGTGTAGGTGCCGATCTCCGGCATCGGCATGTCCTCGAGCTTCCAGTCGAAGAGCCTTCCGTAAAAATTCTTCGCCTCGCTCAGGTTCGTCGTGTTGAGCTCGGCGTGTACGAAGGGGTTGCCCATCGGGGACCTCCTGCCGTCATCCGCTGACGAGAGCCAGGATGTTTCCGTCAGGGTCCTTGAACCACGCCGCCTTCATGTCGCCGGACACGTGCACGTCGCCCCGGCGCTGCATGTCGGGGAAGTCGTAGTGCTCGAACGTCACGCCTTTCTTCTTGAGCGCCTCGACCTCGGCCTCGACGTCCCCGCCGGCCCAGGTGGCGGAGGTCGCCTTGTTCGTTCCAGCGAACTCGGACTGGTAGACGAAGAGCCTCGAGCCCCCGCTCTTGTACGTGAGGACGCCGTCGCGCTCCGGGCCGTCGTGTTTCAGGCCCAGGACGCCCTCGTAGAATTCCTTCGCCTTCTTCGTGTTTCGCACTCCGATCGTGGCGACGGCTTCTTCTTTTCCGAGCATGAATCACCTCCATGGAATTGCGTGCATCATCGATGCCACTTCGGGGCTTCGGGGCAATCGGCGGTTTGTTATCCTCCGGCCTCGAACACGCGAACGACGGAGGTTCACTTGTCCAGTTCGACGACAGAGACCGGCGCCGCGCCCGAGGCGCCGTCGGTCGATCAGATCCTGATGCAGCTGCTCGCCGGGGCGTGGGTCACGCAGGCCGTCGCCACGGCGGCGCGGCTTTCGATTCCCGATGCGCTCGCGGCGGGCGCGCGAACGTCCGACGAGATCGCCGCGAAGGTGGGAGCGGACCGCGGAGCCACGAAGCGCCTCATGCGCATGCTCGCGGGGATCGGCGTCTTCACGGCCGAGAACGGGCGCTACGGCCTGAACGCGGTCTCCGAGCGGCTGCGCGAGGAGACGCCCGGAAGCCTCAAGCACATGTTCATCGCGGAGACCGACGGCGTCCACTGGCGCTGCTGGGAAAAGTCGGTGGACGCGGTGCGCACGGGACTGCCGCGACCGAAACCGGTCTTCGGAGTGCCGGCGTTCGACTACTACGCCGAGCACAAGGACGAGGGCGAGCAGTTCGGCCGCGCGATGGCGAACGTCTCGGGCTTCGCCTCGAAGGCGGTCCTCGACTCCTACGACTTCGGCGGCCTGAAGACGATCATGGACGTCGGCGGCGGCAACGGCAGCATGGTCCGCACGATCCTCGGCAAGTACCCGCAGGTTCGCGGCATCGTCGCCGACCTTCCCTATATCGAGGCCCAGGCCAGGGAGGCGATCGAGGCCGACGGCCTCGCGGGGAGGTGCCGCTTCGAGCCGACCGATTTCTTCAAGGCCGTCCCGGCCGGCGCGGACGGGCACCTCCTGAAGTTCATCCTCCACGACTGGAACGACGAGGAGTGCGTCCGGATCCTCCGCAACTGCCGCGCGGCGATCGCTCCGGGCGGACGCCTGATGGTGCTCGAGGTGATCGTGCCGGATTCCCCGGGCACGGACTTCTCCCACATGATGGACATGAACATGCTCGTCATGACGGGAGGGATGGAGCGAACGCAGAAGGAGTACGAGGCGCTTCTCGCGCGCGGCGGCTTCCGGCTCGCGCGCGTCGTCCGGAGCGCGAGCCCGTTCTCCGTGATCGAGGCGTCTCCCGTCTAGGGAAGAGAGGAGGAGGCGGATGCACGCTCGGCCTTGCCGCACCCGGATCCCGGCCGCGTGCGCTCTCCTCCTGTTCGCCGCCGTGCTCGTCGCGTCGGTCCCCTTCTGGGGCGCGCGCGAGTCGGATCCGATCGGCACCGATCCCGCGACGCTCAGGCCCGGGCATTTCGTCTGGGACGCGAGCGTCGCGCCCAGCGGTCCCATGGTGATGGTCGTGAGCATCGGCGAGCAGCGCGCGGACGTCTACCGCAACGGCGTCCGCATCGGCGTGACGACCGTGAGCACGGGAAAGCCGGGACACGCCACGCCGACCGGCGTCTTCCGGATCCTCAACAAGGACAAGGACCACCATTCGAAGAACTACGACAACGCGCCGATGCCCTACTCGGAGCGGCTCACGTGGGACGGCGTCGCCCTGCATGCCGGCGGCCTGCCGGGATACCCGGAGTCGCATGGATGCGTGCATCTGCCGACGCGGTTCGCGCAGGATCTCTTCGGCGTGACCCAGGTGGGCATGACGGTCGTCATCGCGAACGCGTCGACCGCGCCGGCCGACGTCGCGCACCCGGCGTTCCTCGCGCCCGTCGGCGTCGGCTCGGGCACGGCGCTGCCGGAGGAGCCGCTTCCGTCGGGCGAGGAGTCGCGCTGGACGCCGGACGCGTCTCCGAGCGGGCCCGTCACGATCGTCGTGAGCGGGACCGACCGGCGGATCCTGGTCTACCGCAACGGGATCGAGATCGGTCGCGCGCGGATCACGATCGGGGACCCGCAGACGCCGCTCGGCACCGAGGCCTTCGTGCTCAAGGAGAACGCCACGGGAGGAGCGGACGTCCCGCTCCGCTGGATGGCGATTCCGCTTCCCGGACCCTCGGGGACCCCCGCGGAGCTGCAGGATCCCGATCGCATCCGCATTCCGCCCGCGTTCCGGAAGCTCGTGGTCCCGGCGCTCGCCGCGGGAACGACGCTCTACGTGACGGACGCGCCCGTGCTCGAGGAGACGGCCGGCCGGACGCTGAACGTCGTCAACTCGGATCCGCCGGAGGCCGCGGCGAAGCGGTAGCCCCGTCCGCCGCCCGGTCGAGGAAGGCGGAGCCCGACAGCCACTGCGCGTCGGGGTAATAGGCGACGACCAGCGAGCCGTCCTTGATCGTGTCGATCAGCCTCTTCGCGATCTCCGGCCGCACCGCGGGACATCCCCAGCTGCGCCCCAGGCGGCCGAGGACCGCGGCCGCGGCGTCGCTGACGTAGCGGGCGCCGTGGATCACGATCGCACGCTCGCGCGCGCGGTCGTTGAAGCCGGGCTCGAGCCCGTCGAGGTGGAGCGAGGGCCCGTGCTCGCCGCGATAGGCGTCGGCGGCGCGGAAGACGCCGAGGCTCGTCATGTGGCTGCCCACGGCGTTGGAGAAGCGCTCGGCGGCGTCGTCCCCCGTGTCGCGGCCGTGCGCGACGAGCTCGGCGAACCGGACGCGGTTGTGCGGGAGGTCGATGACGAAGAGGCGGCGCTCGGTCGAGGGGCGGCTGTAGTCGATGACCGTCAGCACCTCCGAGCGAACGGCGGCGCCCGCGGCCACGGCGTGGCGCCAGGCCTCGAGCGCGGCGGTGAGCGCGGCGTGGGACGCCCGGGGGATCTGGGCCCGGAGCGTCCTTTCGGAGGGACCGGCGGCGGCCGCGGCCTCGGGGACGCCGGTGGCGGGCGCCGGGGCGGCGAGCAGGGTCGCGACGAGAAGGCCGAGGTGCAGCATGGGAAAAACCGGTCCTGAGAACACGCTGAGTATGGGCCCATTCCCGGCTTCGGTGTGATATTTCGAGGTTTCCGCCCCCATGGGCGGCGAGAGGAGACTTCCCATGCGACTCAGGGTCATTCTTTCCGCGTTCTGCCTGGCGGCCGCGGCGGCGGCCTTCGTTTCCGCGGCGGATACGACCACGGCGGCGACGCCGTCGGTCGGCGCGCCGGCGCCGTCGTTCTCGTTGACGAGCGACGAGGGCAAGCCGACGAAGCTCGAGGACTTCCGGGGCAAGTGGGTCGTCCTCTACTTCTATCCGAAGGACTTCACGAGCGGCTGCACGCTCGAGGCGCACAACTTCCAGGAGGACCTCGCGAAGTACACGGCCGCCAACGCCGTGATCCTCGGCGTCTCGGTCGACACGGCCGACTCGCACAAGAGCTTCTGCGCGAAGGAGCACCTCAACTTCCGTCTGCTGTCGGACCCCGACGCGAACGTGTCGAAGACGTACGGCTCGGTCATGGATTACGAGGGCAAGACCTACTCGGCGCGCAACACCTTCCTGATCGACCCGCAGGGGAAGATCGCGAAGGTCTACACCGGCGTGAAGCCGGCGACGCACAGCGCCGAGGTCCTCGAGGCGCTCGCGAGCCTGTCGAAGAAGTAGAGGAGCTCACAGCTCACAGCTCACAGCTCACGCGGATGGCCGGAGTCCTCCGGCTGCAAGCTGAAAGCTGTGAGCTGTAAGCTCATCCTCGTGCGATAATCGATGTCCGTGAGCGCGCCGGCGATCAGGTCGCGGACCGGCACCATGGACCATACCGAGCCCTTTCCCGACGAGGAGCTGGACTCCTTTCACTCTCCGGAGCCCTGGACGGCGGAGGGGCGATACATCCGCGACGCCTCCGGGGCGATCGTGGTCCGCGGCCGCAGCTACGCGGACGCCCGCCGCATCGCCGCGGCCATCAACGCGACCCGCGACATCCCGACGGACGCGCTCGAGCGCTGGCTCGTCCAGGACGTCTCCGATCCCCGCACCCGCCCCGATCTGGAGGTCGACCTCGACTCCACCGATCCCGGCCCGTCGCCCTACCTCGTGACGCCGTACGACCGCCGGCGAACCGACCGGCGCCAGAACGAGCGCCGCGCGCCGTTCACCGGATCGATCCCCGAGGGCCTGCTCTTCGACCGGCGCGTCATGGACCGGCGGCTCGGCCCGCGCCGCCGCTCCCTCGCCGATACGACCCGCTGAATTAAAAAGAGCTTAGCCGTTCGGGCCCGCCGTCCCCTTCGGTGCTGCACTGGTCGGCGCAGGAGGGGCCATGAACACGCCGCACCGACGCATCCTGGTTCCATTCCTTTTCCTGGCGATCTCGCTCCCGCTTCTCGCCCAGCAGCCGACCTTCGACACGCGGGTCCCGCACTACACGATCGTCAACCTCGGCACCCTCGGCGGCAACTACAGCGAGGCCTACGCCATCAACGCCTCCGGCCAGGTCGTCGGCGACTCGGCGACGGCCGCGGGCAGCAGCCACGCCTTCCTCTACGGCGGCGGCGCGATGACCGACCTCAACCTTCCCGGGACGTCCGCGACCGCGCGCTCGATCAACGCCTCCGGCCAGGTCGGCGGCTACTACTACGAGGGCTCGTACCAGGGCTACGTACTGACCGGCGGCACGGTCACCGACGTCGGCAACCTCGGCGCGCTCTACAGCGCGACGTACGCCATCAACGCGACCGGACAGGCGTGCGGGAGCTCGATGACCGCGTCGGACGACGAGCACGCGTTCTTCTTCTCCGGCGGCGTGATCACCGACATCAACCCGCTCGGCGGCAACTACTCGACCGGCCGCGGCATCAACGCCGCGGGCAAGGTGGTGGGCTACGGCTACCTGCCCAACGGCGCCTTCCACGCCTACTTCCGAACGAGCACGGGCGCCGTCACCGACCTCGGGACGCTCGGCGGCGACTACAGCGCCGCCTACGCGATCAACGACGCCGGAAAGATCGCGGGGCAGGCGTACACGCCCGGCAACCTCCAGGCGCACGCATTCCTCTGGAACGGGTCGACGATGAAGGACCTCGGGCTGCTTCCCGGCGGCGCCTACAGCGAGGCGCACGCGCTCAACTCCACGGCGACGCAGATCGTCGGGAGCGCCACGGTGCCCGACCCCCAATTCCTCGTCTACCACGCCTTCCTCTACATCGGCGGGCGGATGCGGGACCTCAACGCCCTGATCCCTCACGGGAGCGGTTGGATCCTGACGGAGGCGAACGGGATCAACGACGCCGGACAGATCGTCGGGACCGGCACCAAGAACGGGCAGACGCGAGCCTTCCTGCTGAACCCGCAATAGGCGTCCCCGGTTCTGTCAGGATCGCCGCATGACCGGCAGGACGGTGCTCGTCACCGGCGCGACCGGCGGCATCGGCCTCGAGGCGGCCCGCGAAATCGCGCGAATGGGCGCTCGCGTCCTCGTCGGCGCCCGCGACGCGGCCCGCGGGCAGGCGGTGGTCGATTCGCTCGTGCGTGGAGGCGGCCAGGCGGAGCTCCTCCTCGTCGACCTCGCGTCGTTCGCGTCCACGCGCGAGGCGGCGGCGCGCGCGGCGGCCGCGCATCCGGCGCTCGACGTCCTCGTCAACAACGCCGGCACCGCGCGTCGGGAGCGGCGCCTGACCGAGGACGGGCACGAGGTCACCTGGCAGACGAACTTCCTCGGCCCGTTCCTGCTGACCCGGCTGCTGCTTCCCGCGCTCCGGGCAGACGAAGGGAAGCCGCCGCGCGTCGTCAACGTCGCGTCCGAGGCGCATCGTTCGGGCCGCGTCGACTTCGCGAACCTCGAGCTCACGCGCGGCTGGAGCACGTACCGCGCCTATGCGAACACGAAGCTCGCGAACGTGCTCTTCACGCGCGAGCTCGCGCGGCGCGAGCCCGGGATCGCGGCCAACGCGGTCCACCCGGGCGTCATCGCGACCGACATCTGGGAGCCGGCGCCGGCGTGGGCGGTGGCGATCGGGCGGATGCTCATGCGCCGTCCGGCGTCCGGGGCGCGGCCCGTCGTGCGCCTCGCGTCCGCGCCGGAGCTCGAGGGCGTCAGCGGGCGCTACTTCAAGCGCTTCCGCGAGGTCGCGCCGTCCGCCGCCGCGCAGAACGACGCGGACGCGCGGAGACTGTGGGAAGCGGCGGAGAAGGCGGTGGAGATCTAGCTACCGACGGCGGAAGGTTCCCGTCGTGTGGGATCCGCCCGCGTTCATCCCGCCCGCATGCATCCCGCCGCCGCTCATCGGCGGACGCGGCGACGCGATCGGGTGCGAGGGCCGCATCCCGTGGCCCGGCGAGCCGGACCCGAATCCGATCCGTCCGCCGCCACGGTGACCGAAGCGGCCGCCGGAGCCGCCGTAGCCTCCGTATCCGCCGTACCCACCGTAGAACGGATAGCCCATGTCCGCGCTCGGGAACTCGCTCGAGTACCCGGCCGTCTCGCCCGGAGGCGCGTAGGCATACTGCTGAGGCGATCCTTCGGCCGTCTCGCCGATGTCGACCGCGGTCAGGCGCGAGAGATACGAGATGACCGGCTGTCCCGCTCCGGCCTTGCGCAGCGCGCGGACCGAGTCGCTGCTCACGACGTCCGGAAGCTGATTCTGATGCGTCTGGAAGAAGGTCATGAGCGCCTGATCGCCCGTGCCCTTCGCGGCCATCTTCGCGGCCTCGCTCAGGAGGTCCGGCTCCGCGGACGCGGGTCCGCCCGAAAGCTTCGCGACTCCGGTCGCGGCGGCGCTGCGCCTCGGCGTCTTCTTCTCGGCCGCGCCCTTGTAGACGATCGAGACGTCGTTTCCGGTGCCGCGGATCGTCGCGTGCGTTTGGGTCGGCGTTTGCGCAGAAGTCTCGGTGTCCGCGCGCGCAGTGAACGCGACCGCGGGCAGAAATCCCGCGAACAGCAGGAGGGCCCGCAGGCGTGTGGACATACCGCGATCAGCTTATCGCTTTGCTCGTCGAAAGAACGGATTTAATGGAGGCTCGCGACCAGCTTCTCGAAACGGGCCGAGCCGCGGAGGCTCGCCAGATCGTCATCCGCAGAGATCAGCCTCTTGTCGTGGAATCCCGTCTTCACGGCGCGCTCGAGGCAGTCGAGGGCCTCGTCCGCCCGTCCGATGAGCGCGTAGCCGCAGGCCGCGTTGTAGAGATCGATCCCGCTGTCCGCTCCGAGGGACACCGCCTTCGCGAGGCTCGCCTCGGCCTGGTGCGTCTTTCCCGTGTGCGCCTGCGCGATGCCGAGGCGCAGCCACGCGGTCGCGTCGTCGGCGTGCGTCTTCACGTAGTCGCCGTACGCCGCGGCCGCCTCGGGGTACTCGTTCGCGAACCAGTGGGAGAGCGCCTTGCGCGCGAGCGACGGGGGCGCGGCCGGAGGCGCCGGCGGCGAGAGGTGCTCGCGGAAGAACGCGAGGGTCTCGCGGACGATCCTGCGGCTCTCCTCCGTCTCGTCGAGCGCGTCGAAGGCATGGTGCGCGTCGGGCGCGTACACCACGGTCCACGGCGCACCCGACGAGGCCGCGCGGGAGACGAGCGCGTCGATCCGGGAGTTCAGCTGCGCGTTGTCGCGCCCGGCCTCGACCAGGAGGACGGGCAGGTCGGTTCGGATCTTCGGGGCGTCGGAGGATCCGTAGTAGACGACCGCCGCGCGCAGCGGCGGCTCGGAGCCGGCGTCCTGCATGACGACCCGGAGTCCCGACGTCACGTTGGCCGAGCACATCCACGCGGCGACGCGGTCCGTGCGGATCCCGAGCCTCGCGCCCTCGGAGCGCACGAACCGCAGGAGGTCCGCGATGTCGGGACCGGAGTCGATCGACGGCCCGCCGCCGCGCACGTCGAACGTCACCCCGATCCATCCCGACGCGGCCACGAGCCGCCCCCACGACCTGTAGATGCCCCAGTCCTTGAGACTCGCGTCCGGCCGCCCGCCCACGCCGTTGACGAAGATCACGGCCGGCCGCGGCGAGCCCTCGACGAAATCGGGCGGGTAGTAGAGATCCAGCCGCAGCTCGCGGCCACCGTCAAGATTGTCGAGCCTCTTGTACGGCACGTTCGTCTCGACGGTGACCCGGTCCATGCCCGGGACCTCGTAGACCACGCCCTGCGCGGTGACCTCGTGCTCGGGCCGCGCGGGCTGCGGGAGACCGAGGACCGGCGCGGCGCATCCCGCGAGGAGCAGAGCGGTGGAGAGCCGTCGAGCGCGCATGGAGCCTCCGTGCTTCGTGGTACGGGGATTCGCGGCCGAGGTTTGGTGTTCGGCGGCCCGGCGGGGTACGCCTTAGTCCTGGCGGAGCGCGATCACCGGATCGATGCGCGCCGCCCGGCGCGCCGGCAGCCAGCTCGCCGCGAGCGCGATGCCGAGCAGGAGAACGGCGACGGCCGCGTAGGTGGGAGGGTCGCCCGGTCCGACGCCGTAGAGGACGCTCCGCATCAGTCGCGTCAGGAGGAAGGCTCCCGCCGCTCCGACCGCCGCGCCCGCCGTGGCCACGGCCATGGCCTCGCCGACGACGAGCCCGAGGACGGCCCGCGATCCCGCGCCGAGCGCGATCCGCACGCCGATCTCCCGCGTGCGCCGCGAGACGACGTAGCTCATCACGCCGTAGATCCCGACGGCGGCGAGGATCGCGGCGACGCCGCCGAAGATCGTGAGCAGGAGCGCCTGGAAGCGGGGCCGCGCGGTCGCCTCGGAGACGACGCGCTCCATCGTCTGCACCTCGGAGACCGGGAGCGTCGGGTCGATGCCCGCGACAGCCGCGCGCAGCGACGGCGCGAGAGAAGCCGCGTCTGAATCGGTGCGCACGACGAACGTCAGGTAGGCCTCCTGGGTGTGCGGCGAGCTCATCAGCGCGGGCCGCTGGAGCGCCGAGAGGTAGACCTCGTCCTCGGGCTCCTCGCTCCACTCCTCGCGCACCGCGTTCTTCACGACGCCGATCACGGTGACCCACGCGGGATTCTCGGGGCTCCCGTCGAGGTCGATGCGCTTGCCGATCGGGTCCTCTCCCGGCCAGGTGTGCTTCGCGAGGAAGGCGTTCACGACCACGACCCCCGGCGCGGACGGGCCGTCCGTCGCGGCCACGTCGCGGCCGCGGAGGATCGGGAGGCGCATCGTCGAGAAGTAGCCGGGCAGCACCGCACGGTAGATCGCGACCGGCGACTCGCCGGGCCGCGGGACCGGCCGGCCCTCGACGCGGTAGGGGAAGCCCCAGATGTCGCCGGCGATCGGCAGGTGGTTGATGGCTCCGGCCGCGCGGACGCCCGGCAGCGCGCGCAGCCTCTCGAGAATCTGCGGATAGAGGACGAGGCGACGCCCGGCCTCGGCCTGCCGCGTTCCGGCGACCGAGACCTCCATCGCGACCACGCCGCGCGGGTCGAAGCCGGGGTCGATCGCCTGGAGCGCGAGCAGGCTCCGCACCATCAGCCCGGCTCCCACGAGCAGGACGAGCGCGATCGCGACCTCGGCGCCGACGAGCACCCGCCGGAGCCACCCGGTCTCCCGTCCCGTGCCGGCACTGCCGCCCTCCTTGAGCGCGTCCTGCAGGCGAGCCGCCGATCCCTGCAGCGCCGGCGCGAGCCCGAACAGCACGCCCGTCAGGAGCGACGCGGACAGCGTCGCGAGCAGGATCGCGGGGTCGAGGCGCACGTCGGCGAGCCGCGGCAGCTCGGGAGGCGCGAGCGCGATCAGGACGCGCAGCGCCCACGCGCCGACGCCGACGCCCGCCGCGCCGCCGGCCGCCGCCAGCACGAGCGACTCGGTCAGCAGCTGCCGGAGCGTGCGCGCGCGGCTCGCCCCGATCGCCGCCCGCAGCGCCATCTCGCGGCGCCGGGCCGAGGAGCGCGCGAGGAGCATGTTCGCGACGTTCGCGCAGGCGAGCAGCAGCACGAGCGCGACCGCGCCGACGAGCACGAGCAGGATCGGGCGCACGTCGCCGACGACCTTCTCCTGCAGGGGGATCACGTGGACCTCGCGGTTCGTCCCCGGGAACTCGCGCTCGAGCGCGCCCGTGATCGCGGCGATGTCCTGCCGGGCCGCGCCGAGCGTCGTTCCGGGGCGCAGCCGTGCGAACACGCGCAGGCTCGAGGCGTCCCGCCGGGCGGCGCGCGGGCGCAGGTCGAGCGGCGCCCACAGCTCCGCCTGCGTCGCCCAGAAGGGCGCGAAGCGGAAGCCGGGCGGCATGACGCCGACGATCGTGTACGGCTCGCCGTCGAGCGAGATCGTCTTCCCGACCACCGAGGGGTCGCCGCCGAAGCGGCGCTTCCAGAGCCCGTGTCCGATGACCGCGACGCGGTCCGCGCCCGCCGCGCCCTCCGAGGGCAGGAAGAAGCGGCCCAGCATCGGCGCAACGCCCAGCATCGGCAGCACCTCGGGGGTCATGCGCAGCGCCCAGAGCTTCGTGGGCGCGTCGCCGCCGAGGAGGTTCGGCGTCCAGTACTCGGCCGCGCCCATCCGCTCGAAGGAGCGGGCTCGCGCCTGCCAGTCGAGGAAGTTGGCGGGGGAGACGGGGTTGCCTTTCTGGTGAAGAAGGACGACGAGGCGTCCGGCGTCGGCGTAGGGAAGCGGCCGGATCAGGATGCCGTAGACCACGGAGAGGATGGAGGTGTTGGCGCCGACGCCCAGGGCCAGCGTCAGGATCGCCACCGCCGCGAAGCCGGGCGCGCGGCGCAGGAGCCGCGCCCCGTGGCGGAGATCCTGGAGGAAGCGCTCGACCGATCCCCAGCCCCACTGCTCCCGCGTGATCTCCTTGACGAGGCCGACGTTGCCGAGCTCGCGCCGGGCCGCGGCCTCCGCCTCCGCGCGGCTCTGCCCGCGCGCCATGCGGTCCGCGACGGCCAGCCGCAGGTGGGTCTCGATCTCCTCGTCGAGCTCGCGGTGGGCCCGCCGGCGGCTCCAGGGCCAGACGGTCATGCGGGGCCGGTTCCCAAGGGTGTAGACATTCTACATGCTCAGTACGACCCAACGGGCAGGAGGTTTCGCACCAAAGGGAGGCATGTCGCTTGCACCGCGGGAGCGGTAGGCTAGGGAAGGAGGCTCCCATGTCCCGGGTTTCGCGCCGCGAGTTTCTCTACGGCTCTGCCGCGTTCGGCGCGATGACTTTCGGAGGAACCGGGCTCCTGGCGCGGCCCAAGGCCGGGCTGCCGCGGCCCGATCACAGCGGGATCAAGCACGTCGTGGTCGCGACGATGGAGAACCGCTCGTTCGACCACTTCCTCGGCTGGCTCCCCGGGACCGACAGCGTGCAGGGCGGCGTCATCTACGAGGACGCGACGGGCGGCGCGTGGGAGACGTACACGCTGGCGCCGGACTACCAGGGCTGCGGGCATCCGGATCCCGACCACTCCTGGGAAGGCGGACGGGTCGCGTACAACGGCGGGGCCTGCGACGGCTGGATGCGCGCCGGGAACAACGACAACTTCGCGATCGGCTACTACCGCCAGGAGGATCTTCCGTTCCTGGGCCGGGCGGCGGTCGACTGGACCGTCTGCAGCCGCTACTTCTCGCCGATCATGGCGCCGACGTACCCGAACCGCCTCTACCTGCACTGCGGCGTCACGGACAGGCTGGACGACTCGGTCACGCCGTCGACGCTTCCCACGATCTGGGATCGTCTCGCCGACGCCGGCCTCGGCGGGACGTACTACTTCAGCGACCATCCCTTTCTCTCTCTCTGGGGCGCGAAGTACGCCGGCATCACGAAGCCCTACGCGCAGTTCCTCGCGGACTGCGACTCCGGCGATCTTCCGGAGGTGGCGTTCGTGGACCCGCCGTTCGCGGGCGAGCAGGCGGGCACCTCTTCGGACGACCATCCCCACGGCGACATCCGCGCCGGCGAGGCGTGGCTCAACCAGACCTACGAAGCCGTCACCGGCGGGAAGGACTGGAAGCACACGGTCCTGGTCATCAACTTCGACGAGTGGGGCGGCTTCTTCGAGCACATGGCGCCGGAGGAGGCGCCCGACGTCGATCCCGCCTTCGCGCTGCGCGGATTCCGCGTGCCGTGCCTGATCGTGTCGCCGTTCGCGCGCTCCCACTTCATCGCCGACGGCGTCTACGACCACACCTCCATCCTGCGGATGATCGAGTGGCGCTGGGGCCTCGACCCGCTCTCGGTGCGGGACGCGCAGGCCAACAACCTCGCCGGCGCGCTCGACTTCTCGAAGGGCGGCCGCAAGGTCCCGGCGCCGCGCTACGACGTCGCGCCGTTCGTGTCGCCGCCCTGCCCCGGGCCGGTCTTCAGCCACCGCTGAGCCGGCCGGCGCGCCGCGGCGCGCCGAGTTCTCGCTACTCGGGCGCCAGCGCTCCCTTCGCCTCCTGCCAGGCGCGCTCGACCGCGGACGCGACGAAGAAGTCGCGGAACGCCTTGCCCCGCCCGAAGTCGTTTCCCGCGAACTGCTGCTGGAACGGCTCGAGGTGGACGCGCTTGCGGGTGTCCTCGAGGCTCGCGCCCTCACGCACCGCCTCGCCGACCTGCGCGCGGATCGCCTCGAGCAAGGCGATCACCCGCTTCGCGTAGTCCCAGTCGTGGAAGACCGGGCCGTGGCCGGGGACGATCGCCGCGGCGTCCGGGTGCTCCGCCATGAGCCGCCGCAGCGTCGCGATCCACTCCGCCGGATGGCAGCCGTAGCCGTAGGGCACCGGCGCGACCAACAGATCGCCGGCGACGACGACCCTCGCGTCCGGAACCGTGACGACCGTGTCGCCCGCGGTGTTGCCCATGCCGTCGAACGCGATCCGCACCTCGCGATCGCCGAGCCGCACCGTCAGCTCCTTCTCGAAGGTCAGGCCCGGCGCGATCAGGCGCGCGCCGTCGAGCTCGCGCGCCTCGAGCTCGAGGTCCGCGACCTCCTGCTCGAGGTAGCGGCGGCTCTCGTCGGGGAGGGTCTTCTCCTCGGCTCCTCGAAGCGCCTCGCGGAGCTGGGCCACGTATCCCGCGTCGTTCTTCGCGACGTCCTGCAGGTACGCGTCCTGCTTCTCGAGCATCTTCTCCCGCGTGAAGCCGGTCGCGACGAAGGTCATGCCGGGAAACGCGGCCTGGAAGACGGAGTCGGCGGCGATGTGATCGGCGTGCCAGTGCGTGTGGACGAGCCAGCGGACGGGCCTGTCGGTCCGCTTGCGGATGTCCGCGATCATGCGGGTCGCGAGCGCCGGGAAGCGGCCCGAGTCCACGACGAGGACGCCGTCGCCGCCGACGATCGCCGTCACGTTGCCGCTCGGGATCGGACCGGAGGTCTCGGGAGAGACGAACGTGAAGACGCCCTCGGCGACGTCGACCAGGCGGTACATCCGCTCGGGCGGGAGCTCGGCGCGGGCGACGGCGGACACGGAAAGGGCCAGAGCGAGAACGAGCGCGGCTTCCTTCATGACCCTCCTAGTCGAAGAGCGGAGCCAGCTTCGCCTCGGCCTCGGCGTGCAGCGTCGGAGGCGCGCCGTAGAACGCGGCCGCCGAGCGGCCCGCCCGGTCGAACAGGAGCATCGTCGGCACCGCGCCGACGTCGCCGAACGAGCGCACGAGCTCGGGCGTGCCCTGGACCCAGGTGAGCGGCAGGTTCAGCTCGCCGGTGAGCTTTCGGACCTTCGCGGGGTCGGACTCGACCGCGATCGCGACCACCGCGAGCCGGTCGCCGTAGCGCTTCTTGAGGTCGCCCACCCAGTGGAGCGTGTTGCGGCAGGGCGGGCACCAGACCGCCCAGAGCTCGACGAGGACGACGCGATTCTTCAGGTCGCCGCGGGACAGCGTCTTCCCGTCGAGGTCCGTGACCGTGAACGCGGGCAGCGCGGCCACGCCGCCTGGCGCCGCCGGCGCGACGACCTCGCGGGCCTCGTCCCTGCGGCCCGCGAGCAGGAGGTCGATCATCGTCGTGAGGTCCGCGCGGAAGCGGTCGTGCGCGGCCGCGCTCTTGAGCGGCGCGTAGCGGCCGCCCTCCTGGGCCTCGCCCTTTCCGTAGAAGCCGAAGTCGCTCGGCGTCGCGACGAGGACGTCGTCCACGAAGATGGCGGGGTAGTGCGTCACCCCGAAGCGCTTCGCGAGCTTCGAGTCGCCGTAGTTCTCGGAGACGAATCGCGCGCGCCCGCCGAACTCCGCCACCACGCTCTGGGCCAGCAAACTTGCCGGGTCGGAGATGTTTCAGGTGTACGGCCACCGCACGAGGGTCACCGTCACGGCGGGCGCGGGGGGAACGGCGCGCGGCGTCGCGGACCGGAGGGCGGCGAAGTAGCGGGGAAGCACGTCGGCGACGATGGTCTCGGCCTGCGTCGCCCGGGCGGGCGGAGCGTTCGCGGCGGAGCTCGCGGGCGGCGTCGACGCCGCCAGGTCCGCCTGAGCCCTCTCGAGGTAGATCCGTCCGATCGAGTGGTCCGTGTCTCCCGACGCGAGCTGCTTCTCGAGGGCCGCGATCCGGTCGGCGAGCGGCGCCGGGTCCGCCGCGGCCGGGGGAAGGAGCGGCGCGGTGCGGAACGCCGCGTCGAGGTATCGCAGGAGCGCGCCATGGCGGAGGCCGGCCGCGTCGAGCTGGCGCGCCTCGTTCAGCGTCGAGTTGGCCGCGATGAAGTCGCCGTGCCTGTCGATCGAGGCCGGGGGCCGGTACGCCGCGAGGAGCCGCGTCTCGAGGTCGTCGAGCTCGTGCGCGAGAGGCCGAAGCCTCGGCGGCGCACCCGACGTCGGAAACGACACCGTCCGGCTGAACGCGACGAAGTCGCGTTGCGCGCGCGCGTTGCCGATGTACATGAGGCCGCTGTCCAGATCGGTGGTGAGCCCGTAGTCGCGGCTCGCGTCGTAGCACCCGCGGATCTGGAGCCTCGCCGTCTCCACGAGCGCGCGCACGGCCGCCGGGCGGAAGGCGTCGAAGTCGGCCGGGGAGACCGGGCCGAGATCGCCCCCGAGCTCCCGTCCCATGCGCTTCCACTCCGCCTCGAACGCGGCCTCGTCTTTTCTCTCGGGACCGGTGTGCTCGCTCGTGTAGACGGTTCCCGCGAGCAGGGGCCACACGGCCGCGAGCCGCTGCAGCGCGAGGAGGCGATGGCCGTCGGCGAGCGCCTTCTCGGCCGCCGCCATGACCGGCGCCGCCGCGGCCGTGATCTGCGGCCAGTACTCGTCCGACGCGGGCGCCTGGTGCGTCGCGAGGTAGCGCGACCAGCGTCCGATCTCGGCGGCCAGGGGATCGGCGGGCGGGGAGGCGGCGCGGGTGTCGGCCGCGGGGCGCCCGGTCGCGAAGAGGGCGGTCAGTCCGAGCGCGGCCACGAGGGCGAGTCCGCTCGCCCGGGAGCCCGGCGTCCCGCGCGCACCCGCATCGTCGTCGCGTCTCCCCGCCGTCCCCATGCCCGCACTCCATCACGCCCGTCCGAAGCCGCCGCCCGAACCCGGACGCGGGCGGTTCGTCTCCCACGCGGAGGCGTTTGTCCGATCTGTACGAGAGACGCGCGCCGGAGTTCGACTGACGGGCGGCCGATTCCCGACTCGCTCCATTGACAATATATCCACGATGGATATAGTGCGGCCCATGAACGACGACACGCCGCGGGTGGAGGCGCTCCTGCCGCTCCCGCCCGCCACGCTGCACATCCTGATGGCCCTCGCCGAGGAGGATCGCCACGGTTACGCGATCCTCCAGGACGTCGAGCGGCGCACGCACGGCGAGGTCCGCCTCTCCGCCGCCACCCTCTACCGCTCGATCCAGCGGATGCTCGAGCAGGGCCTCCTCGTCGAGACGCGGGAGCGGCCGGCGCCCGAGGAGGACGACGAGCGGCGGCGCTACTACCGGATCACGCCGTTCGGCAAGGCGGTGGCCCGCGCCGAGACGCGCCGGCTGACCGAGCTCGTGCGCCTCGCGCGCGCGAGCGGCTTCGTGCCGCGGAGCGCCTGATGCGTCTCTACGGCGTCCTGCTCCATCTCCTGCCCGCCTCGTTCCGCGCGGAGTACGGCGCGGAGATGGAGCGGATCTTCGCGCGCCGCCTCCGGGACGCCTCGGGCCTCGCGGCGCGCCTCGCGGTGTGCGCCGCCGAGGTCCCGGGCGTGGTCGCGGCCGCGGCCCGCGTCCACGGGGACATCCTGCGAGCGGACTCCCGCTACACGCTGCGCGCGCTGCGGCGCTCGCCCGGGTTCGCGGCGGCGGCGATCGGCATCGCCGCGGTCGGCGTCGGCGCCGTCACGGCGGCGTTCTCGATCACCGACCACGTCCTCATCCGGCCGCTGCCCTTTCCCGATTCGGATCGGCTGGTGCACGTGTGGGCGGACCCCGGCCGCACCGGCAACTCGCGCGCCGAGCCGTCGCTGCCGAACTACCAGGACTGGAAGCGCGCGAGCGACTCCTTCGAGGCGATGGCCGCCTACCATCCCTTCGCGGCCAACCTGGTCGGCGGCAACGAGCCGCAGCGTCTCCAGGGCATCGGCGTCGACGCCGACCTGCTGCCGCTGCTCGGCGCACGGCCGCTGCTCGGCCGCGTGTTTTCGGCGGCCGACACCGCGCGCGGCGCGCCGGGAACGCTCCTGCTGAGCGAGGGCGTCTGGAAGGTCCGCTTCGGCGCGGACCCCTCCGTCGTCGGGCGGAAGGTCCTGCTCGACGAGAGACCCTTCACGGTCATCGGGGTGATGCCGCACGGCTTCCAGTTCCCGAGCCGTGACACGGAGATCTGGGCCCCGATGCAGTTGAGCGAGGACGACGCGAAGGACCGGACCAACGCCTACTTCGTCGTCGTCGCGAGGCTCAAGCGGGGGGTCTCGATCGAGCGCGCGCGGTCCGAGATGCGCGTCATCGGCGAGCGGCTCGAGCGTGCGTACCCGAAGGAGAACGAGAAGCTCGGAGTCTCCGTCTTCCGTCTCCGCGACGAGCTCTCGCCGCAGAGCCGCCTCCTGCTCGTCGCCCTCCTGGCCGCCGCCGTGGGCGTGCTGCTGATCGCGTGCACGAACCTCGCGAACCTCCTGCTCGCGCGCGCCCTCTCGCGGCGCCGAGAGCTGGCCGTCCGGACCGCGATGGGCGCCGGCCGGGAGCGGCTCATCCGGCAGCTGTTGACCGAGAGCCTGATCCTCGCCGCGTGCGGGGGCGTGCTCGGCATCGCGCTGGCGGTCGGGGTCGTGCCGTTGATCGCGCGCCTCGTTCCCACCGCCCTCCCCATCGCCGAGGTTCCCGGCGTGGACCTGCGGATGCTGGGCTTCGCGTCGCTTCTGACGGCCGTGACGGGAATCGGGTTCGGCGTCGTGCCCGCGCTCCGCGCCTGCAGCGGCGCGAACACGGACGGCCTGCGTGACGGCGAGCGGGCCGGATCGGACCGGCGGACCGAGCGGCTCCGCTCGGGCCTCGTCGTCGTCGAGGTGACCGCGTCCGTCGCGCTCCTGATCGCGTCGGGCCTGCTCCTCCGCGCGGTCTGGCGGCTGCAGAGCGTCGATCCCGGGTTCCGGGCGGACTCCGTCGTCACGCTCCGCACCGCGCTGCCGCTTCCCCGGTACGAGCCCACGGCGGAGCGCGTCCGGTTCTACCGGCGCGTGCTCTCGGATGTCCGCGAGATGCCGGGCGTCCGCGGTGCGGCGTACATCAGCTACCTGCCGATGCTCATGCGGGGAGGGATCTGGGGCGTGACCCTCGAAGGACGGCCCGAGGAGCCGGGCGGGGGGAATACCGCGAGCCTTCGCTTCGTGACGCCGGGCTTCTTCGAGACCCTGCGCATCCCGATCCGGCTGGGACGCGACGTCGCCGAGACGGATACGCACGACGCGCCTTTCGTGGCCGTGGTCAGCGACTCGTTCGTCCGGCGGAACTTCCCCGGGGAGAATCCGCTCGGGCGGCGCTTCACGTTCGGCTTCCACGACCGCACGGTGGTCGGCGTCGTCGGCGACATCAAGGTCCGCGGCCTCGAGGTCTCGAGCGAGCCGCAGGTCTACCTCTCGTACCAGCAGGCGGACGACGGCGAGATCATCGGATACGTGCCGAAGGATCTCGTGGTCCGCACGTCGGGGCCGCCCGGCCGAGCCGTGCCCGCGATTCGCGACATCGTCCGGCGGGTCGACGCGCAGATTCCCCTCTCGGACATCCGGCCGCTGTCGGAGATCGTGCGGGCGGAGACGGCGCCGCGCCGCGTCCAGGCCTGGGTCCTCGTGGCGTTCGCGGGCATCGCCGTTCTCCTGGCCGGCGCCGGGATCCACGGCCTCCTCGCGCTCACCGTGTCCTCCCGTCTCCGCGAGATCGGCGTCCGGATGGCGATGGGAGCCTGCCCGCGCGACATCCTCCGCATGGTGCTGCGGCAGGCCGCGGTCCTCGCCGGCGCCGGCGTCGCCCTGGGCGTCCTCGTCGCCTACGCCGCGGGACGCGCGATGCAGGCCTTGCTCGCGGGGGTCAGCCCCGGGGACGCGGCCACCTTCGCCGCCGCGGTCGCGCTCTCCGTCGCGACGGCGCTCCTCGGGAGCCTCCTGCCGGCGCTGCGCGCCGTGAGGGTGGACCCGATGACCGTCATGCGCGCCGAGTAGTCTCGGCGACGATCCGCTCGGAGCAGGGGGGCTCGCCCCCGCCGGCCTCAGTTCTCCTGCAGCGCCTCGGTCGGCTCGACGCGCGTGGCCCGGCGCGCCGGGAGCGCGCAGGCGAGGAGCGCGACGCCCATGAGCAGCCCGGCGACCGCGCCGAAGGTCGCGGGATCGGTCGGCCGGACGCCGAAGACGAGGCTCGACACCGCGCGGCCGAACGCCAGCGAACCGGCGAGGCCGATGACGAGCCCGATCAGCGCGGGGCGCATGCCCTGGAGGACGACCAGGCGGACGACGTCCAGCGGCTGCGCGCCGAGGGCCATCCGGATCCCGATCTCGCGCGTGCGGCGCCGCACCGCGTAGGCCAGGACGCTGTAGATGCCGATCGCCGAGAGCAGGAGCGCGAGCCCCGCGAACGCGGCGAGGAGGAGCATCGTGAACCGCGTGTGCGTGAGCGCGTCGCCGGCGTGCTGCTCCATCGTCTGGATGTCCGTCACGGGCTGGTCGGGGTCCAGCGCCTGCACGGCGGCGGTGACCGCCGAGGCGAGGCTCCGCGGCTCGGCCGCGGTGCGCACGACGAGGGTCATCGTGTAGCGCGGGAGCTGCGCCTCGGGAACGAAGACGGCGGCGATCGGCTCGACGTGGGAGACGCCCCGCAGCTTGACGTCGCCGACGACGCCCACGACTTCGCGGACGACGCCGGGATTGAACGTGAGAGTCAGGCGCTTGCCGACCGCGTCCTGGCCCGGCCAGAACTTGCGCGCCATCGCCTCGGTGATGAGGATGACGGGCTTCGACTTCTCGGAATCCGCCGCGGTGAAGTCCCGGCCGCGCCGCAGCGGGATCCGAAGGGCGGCGAGCGTGCCCGGCGTGAGGTTCCTCACCGCGACCTCGGGCTGCTCGGCGAGCGTCGCGGCCGGCGCGCCCTCGATCGCGACGGGCTGGGTCGAGCCGCCCTCGGTCAGGGGAACGGTGTTGATCGCGCCTGCCGCCACGACGCCCGGCAGGGCACGGATCCGCTCGAGGACGTTTTCGTAGAACGCGTTGCGCGCCTCGGGCGTGGGATAGCGCGCGTCGGGGATCGAGGTGGTGCCGAGGAGGAGATGACGCGGCTCGAAGCCGGGGTCGACGCCGCGCAGCTTGCCGAGGCTTCGGACGAGCAGCCCGGCGCCGACCATCAGCATGAGCGCCAGCGCGACCTCCGCGGCGACGAGGGCGCCGCGTACCGCGGGGCTGCCGGCGTCGGCGTCCGAACGGCCGCCCTGCTTCAACGACTCGATGGGATTGGCGCCGGTGAGCCTCCAGCCCGGGAGGACGCCCGCCAGGACGCCGGTCACCAGCGAGATCCCGAGCGTGAATGCCAAAACCGCCCCGTTGACGCCGACCGCGGCCGCGTGCGGCAGCTGGTCCCCGACGAAGCCCACGATCATGCGGACGCAGGCGCCCGCGAGGAGGAGGCCGAGCGCGCCGCCCGCGAGCGCCAGGAGAATCGTCTCGGCGAACAGCTGGCGCACGATCCGGCCGCGGCTCGCGCCGAGCGCCGCGCGCACGGCGATCTCTTTGCGCCGGCCCACGGTCTTCGCGAGAACGAGGTTCGCGACGTTGGCGCACGCGATGAGCAGCACGAAGCCGACGGCGCCGAGCAGGACCATCAGCGCCGGCTTCACGTCGCCGACGATCTCCTCGTGCAGCGGGATGACCGCGGCGCCCCAGCCCTTGTCGTCCTTCGGATACTGCTCGGCCAGGCGCGACGACAGCACGTTCATCTCGGCCTGCGCGCGCGCGACGGTCACGCCGGGCTTCAGCCGGGCGACGACCTCGAAGTCGTGGATGCCGCGGATCGCCTTCTCCTCGGCGGTCCAGACGAGCGGAATCCAGAGACGCGCGTCCTCGGGGAAGGTCTGCGCCGCCGGGAGGACGCCCACGATCGTGTACGACTCGCCGTTGAGCACCGCCGTGCTCCCGACGGCGGCGGGGTTGCCGCCGAACCGCGTCTTCCAGAGCGCCTCGGACAGCACCACCACGCGGTGCCCGGGCTCGTCTTCTCCCGCCACGAGGGTCCGGCCGAGCAGCGGCTTGATGCGCAGCACGGCGAAGAAGTCCGGCGCCACCGCGGCGGCGGGCACGTCCTCCGGCCGGCCCATTCCCGTGAGCGCCACCGAGTCGGGCCCCCAGGCGGCCATCGACTCGAAGACGCCGTTCTGGCTCTTCCAGTCGAGGTAGTTCGCGGGCGAGACCGCGAAGGTCTTGCGGCCCGGGAAGATCTCGGGGGGAGGGACGTGGGGCACGAAGACGATGCGGTCCGGCTCGGGGAAGGGGAGGGGCCTCAGGAGCACCGCGTGGACGACGCTGAAGATCGCGGTGTTCGCGCCGATGCCCAGCGCCAGGACGGCGATCGCGACCGCCGAAAACCCGGGACTCTTCGCGATCATCCGGATCCCGTAGCGGAAGTCCTGCATCAGAGCGGCCATACGGAGTCCTCCCTCCGGAATTGAAGACGGACGGGAGAGGCAAAGGTTCCGGGGCGGGCGCTAGCCGGCGCGATTCGCCCTGATGGTCTCGAGGAGGCGCTCGAGCGTGGACGGGTCGACGGGCTTGACGAGGTGATAGTCGAAGCCGGCCGCCTGCGAGCGGCGGCGGTCCTCGGGCTGGCCCCAGCCCGTCACCGCGATGAGGACCGTGCCCCGCGTCTCCTCGGCCGCCCTCATCCGCCGCGCGATCTCGTAGCCGTCCAGCCGCGGCATCCCGACGTCGAGCAGGGCGACCTGCGGACGGAACTCTCGGGCGACCGCCAACGCGGAGACTCCGTCGTACGCGACGCGGACCTGGTCGCCGCCGAGCTCGAGCAGGAGCTTGAGCCCGTCCGCCGCGTCGACGTTGTCGTCCGCGACCAGGATGCGCTGCGGGTTCGCGGCCGGGGCGACCCCCGCGCCCGGCGCGCGCGACTCCCGCGCCGAGCGGCCGATCCGCACCTGGGGCAGCCGCACGACGAACTCGCTCCCGCGCCCGAGTCCCGCGCTGAAGACGTGGACGGAGCCCTCGTGCATCTCGACGAGCTTCCGCACGACCGCGAGGCCGAGCCCGACGCCGCCGACCGACCGCTTCTCGCGGCGCTCCACCTGCACGAACGGCTCGAACAGCCTCGGCACCATGAAGGGCTCGATCCCGATGCCGGTGTCCCGCACGCGGACGACGACCTGGCCGCCCTCGGCCCGCGCCGAGACCGTGATCTTCCCGCCCGGATCCGTGTACTTCGCCGCGTTGTTGAGGAGGTTGACGAAGATCTGCTGCAGCCGGACGGGGTCGGCGTCGACGCCGGCGGCCTCCTGGGGAAGGTCGACCGAGAGCTCGAGCCCGCGCTCCTGAACGAACGGGAGCTCCGCGTCCACCGCACGGCGCACGATCTCCGCGGCGTCGATCGCCTCGCGGCGGATCTCGAGCTTGCCCTCGCTGATCCGCGCGACGTCGAGGAGGTCGTCGAGGAGCCGTGTCATGTGCCGGATCTGGCGGTCGGCGATCTCCTTCGCCTGCGCGATCTCCGGATTCTCGGGACTCCGCCTGACCAGGACCTGCAGCGCGCTGCGAATCGGCGCGAGCGGGTTGCGCAGCTCGTGGGCGAGGAGAGCGAGGAACTCGTTCTTGAAACGGTCGGCCTGCTGGAGCTGGTCGATCTGGCGGCGCTCGGTCAGGTCCCGCGTGACCTTCGCGAACCCGCGGAGCTGGCCCTGCTCGTCGCGGAGCGCGGTGATGACGACGTTCGCCCAGAACCGCTGGCCGTCCTTGCGCACGCGCCAGTCCTCGTCCTCGACGCTTCCGTGCTCGACGGCCGCGCGCAGCAGCCACTCCGGCTTCCCGCGCGCGGCGGCCTCCGGCGTGTAGAACATCGAGAAGGACTTGCCGATGACCTCGTCGGCCGAGTAGCCCTTGATGCGCTGGGCGCCCGTGTTCCAGGTGGCGATGCGTCCCTCGGGCGTCAGCGCGAAGATCGCGTATTCGCGGACACCCTCGATGAGGAGCCGGAAGCGCTCCTCGGATTCCCGCAGGGATTCCTCCGCGCGCCGCCGGTCCGTCAGGTCGCGGGTGATCTTGAGGAACCCCTCGAGGCTGCCGTCGTCGGCGCGCTCCGCGGTGATCGTGACGCTCGCCCAGAAGCGGGAGCCGTCCTTGCGGTATCTCCAGCCCTCAGTCTCGAAGCGACCCTCGCGGGTCGCGATCTCGAGCTCCTGCTGCGGCCAGCGCCGTGCGACGTCCTCCGGCGAGTAGAAGATCGAGAAGTGCTTCCGGAGGATCTCGGACGCGGTGTAGCCCTTGATGCGCTCGGCCCCCGCGTTCCAGCTCCGGACGTTTCCCTGAGGGTCGAGGAGGAAGATCGCGTAGTCCTGGACGTTGGCGACGAGGTGAGCGAACTGGTTGCCCAGTCGGTTCATCTCGACCTGCGTCTCCCGGGGCTGCGGGGGCTCCTCTCGCGCGCTCACTCGGGCAGGAACCTTATCCCGGGCGGGGCATACAATCGGGCCCCGAGAAACGCCATGGACCAGACCCAGAGTGGAGCCGGCGTCCCCGCCCGGGACGAGTCCGCCGCGTACTACCACCGCTACATCGACCGGGTGATCGGCGCCGGTCCGGACGTCGTCCGCATCCTGGAGGGCCAGCGGGAGGAGACGCTCGAGTTCCTCCGCGGCTTCTCGGAGGAGCAGTCGCGGTTCCGCTACGCGCCCGGCAAGTGGAGCGCGCGCGAGGTCCTCTCCCATGTCAACGACTGCGAGCGGCTCTTCGTCTACCGGGCGATGTGGTTCGCCCGCGGCTTCGAGAGCGCGCTGCCGAGCTTCGACCAGGAGGTCGCCGCCGCCTCGGCCCACGCCGACGCGATCCCCTGGTCGCGGCACGTCGAGGAGTTCCGCGGGATACGCCTCGGCACCGCGGCGTTCTTCGGCAACCTTCCTCCGGAGGCGTGGTCGCGGCGCGGGATCGCGAGCGACAACCCCTTCACGGTGCGCGCGCTCGCGTACATCACGGCGGGCCACCTCGTGCACCACCGCGAGATCCTTCGCGAGCGCTACCTGAGCGGCGTGAACACCTCGACCGGCCTGCGGTAGCGGGCGAACCGCGCCGCGGCGGCGAATCCCTCGCGGCGCAGCAGCTCGCGATCCTCCGAGGAGAGGTCCGCGGCGTAGAAGGCGGCGGCGTCGATTCCGTCGAGGTCGGACGGCGCGAGCCCGAGCGGCCGGCGCGGATCGAGATCGCGGACGTCGATCTCCTCTCCCAGGACCAGGATCCCGCCGTAGGCCCAGCCTTGCTCGAGAAGGACCGTGCGCGGATGCGGCTGCCTCGTTCGGATCCAGCGGCCCGCGGCGACCGCGTCCATCGACTCGTCGCGGAGGAGGTTGAACGTGCGCTCGATCCCCCACAGGGGCGCGGCAACCATCAGCGCGAGCGCGGCGGCGCGTCGCCACCGCTCGGGAGAGGCTGACCCGCGATCCCAGCCGATCGCCATCAGGATCGCGAGGAAAGGGATCGCCGCCTGGACGTACCGGTACGTCTTGAAGTTGACCGCCGAGAAGACGAGGACGATCGTCGCGAAGAGCGCGAGCGGCAGCCGCGCCGCGCGTGCGGGCAGGGCGAAGGCCGCGAGCAGAACGCCGGCCGGGCCGGCCCATTGCAGGATCGACGTCGCGTACCAGGACCAGGGCTTCTCGTAGTGCGGATAGCTCGGCGGGGAGACCCCGTACATGATCCGGAAGTACTCCGTCAGGCTGTGAAACGGGCGCCCCGACGTCAGGAGGTCCGCTCCGCCCGCGCAGACCGCCGCGCCGATCAGGAAGCCCGCGAGCCCGAGGGCGAGAGTCGAGGCGGATCGTCGGGTGCGGAGCGCCACGAGGAGAAAGGGCGCGAGCAGCGCGCCCTCGCTGAAACGGACGGCGAACCCGGCGCCGACCAGGAGGCCCCCGAGAAGCGGCCGGAAGCGCGACGGGCTCGCGACCGCCGTCATCGCCGCGAGCAGCAGCATCGTCGAGATCGGGCGCGGATACGGCGTCGCGCCGTAGCCGAGCGGCAGCCAGTGCAGCGCGTCGAACGCCGCGGCCGCCGCGGCGGCGCGCCGCGTCAGCCCGAAGCCCGGCGCGAGGCGAAAGACCAGCCCGATCGAGAGCGTGGAGGCGAGAGCGGTCGGGAGCGCGGCGATCCACGCGACGGTCGCGGGATCGGGCGGCCGCGCCGGGAATGGGTAGCCGAATCCGGCGAGCCGGAGCGGGAGGAGCAGGGGCGCGACCAGAACGAGCGGATGGAACTCGCAGCGCAGGGACCACGGCCGATAGGGCAGGCCGAGGGCGTACCGGCAACCGCTCTGCACGACCTCGAGGTCGTCGCCGGTGAGGAACCCGTCGTAATGCGCGGCCAGCGCGAGCTTCGCCGCGAGCGTCGCGAGCATCAGGCCGAGCGTGATCCGCGCCTCGGGGGAGAGGGAGGATCGACCCTCCCGGCGTTCGCGATTCAACGGCGGCGAGCCCGTCAGGCCCCCGTGACTAGTTCAGCCGGTAGGTCACGGTGACGGTGAGGTACACGCGAACGGGCTGTCCGTTCAGAGTGGCCGGCTGGTACTGCCATCGCGTGAGCGCCTCCATCCCCATCGCGTCGAGGACCGGTGTCGAGCTCCGCAGGAGCCTCGGCTCGACGACGCAGCCCTCCGGGGAAATGATGGCCTCGTAGACGCTGACTCCCTCCTCGTGAGCCTTGCGCGAAGCGGGCGGGTAGATCGGCTGCACCCTCTTGATCAACTTCGGAGCCACGACGGCGCCGCGGACCTTGACCGGGTCGGTCGGCGCCTTCGGCGAGACGCGCGCGAGCGCGGCGCGATCGGCGCACGTGTAGGCGTCCGGATCGAAGAGGACGATCATGGAGACGCTCTCGCTGGCGGCGTCGGCCATCTCGGCCGGGGCGAGGGTCAGGAGAAACAACGCCTGAGAGGTCCGCTGGCAGCCCGGCCTCTCGGGTTGCGCGGCGATCGTCAGCTTTCGGGGAACGCCGTCCGGCCGGAAGTCCACGGCGGCGAGGCTGAGCCAGCGAGTGAACGACGTCGACTGGCAGCCCTCGAGGGCGAAGACGTCCCGGGCGACGCCGGTGGGGAGGTCCGAGACGAGCTGGAGGAGAGGGGTCCCGGGCTTCCAGCCGGCGGGCTTCGGCTCCTTCTTCTTCGTCGGAAGATCCGCCGGCCGGTTGCTCCGGTTCCTCCGAAGGATCGCCTCGCGCTCGCGGTCGGTCAGGTACTCGAGCAGCGGGCTGTCCTCGAAGTCGGAATCGAGGTGGCAGGTCAGGCTGGACTCGAGGCAGGCGATCCAGGCGTCGTCTTCGACGGGCTTCTGACCCAGAACGCGCCTCAGGATCTGATCGCCGAAGTGCACCTCCGGTCCGCCCGGCTCCGCGTCGCGCTCGCCGTCGTCCAGCGCGGCCAGGATCGCGGCGGCGTTCGGCGGCGGGTTGCCGTGGTAGTGACGGGCCGCGT
This sequence comes from Thermoanaerobaculia bacterium, assembly GCA_036406835.1. GTDB lineage: Bacteria > Acidobacteriota > Thermoanaerobaculia > UBA5066 > Gp7-AA6 > DAHUXD01. The sequence goes on along the minus strand of DASXAG010000078.1, from coordinate 8,359 downwards.
ACCAGGCCGTCTCGCCTCGCAGGTTCGGCTCCTTGGAGCCGAGCGCCGCGAGCACGACGGGCGGATCGACGTCGACGCCGAAGTCTCCGGCGACGCTCAGGAGGGCCTGCCAGGCCTCCGCGTCGTGGCGGCTGAGCGCGAGGGACGCGGCGGCCATGAGAGCGTCGTGCTGTCCGCGCGTCGCGTACCGAAAGAACCTCCGGACCGTGGCGTCGGACAGCGACCAGCCACGCAGTGCGTCGAAGTAGCGAGGCATCGCGTGAGGCCCGCGCGCACGCGCCAGCATGAGGGCGTAGGACGCGTCGAGCGCGGGTGAGAAACGCCGCGCCGCGGCGACCGTCGTCTCGTCGAGCGCGTCGCCGCCGAGCGTGAGCAGCGCGCGCAACTCCTCCTCGGCGGCGAGGGCGTCGGTTTCCGTTTCCAGCGCGCGCTGGACGTCGGGAAGGAGATCGCGGAGCGCGCCCAGGTCCACCAGCCTCGCCGCCGTCTCTCGGGTTCTCGGGTCGTGGTCCGCGATTCCCGCCTGGACGCGCGCCGCGGCCGCAGGGTCGTTCAGGTGGCTCGCGAGTAACGCCAGCGCGCCGGGCGAGGGCGCCCGCGCCAGCAGCTTCTGGAGCTCCTTCGCGGCGTCGGGTTGAGCGGCCGTGGCGGCGGCGCCCGCCAGGAACGCGGTACAGCTCCAGAGCGCGAGTCGGACGCGGCCGCGGGAGCGCATGATTTCGGTCAGAATACAGCAGGCGCGCCGGCGTTCCGGCCGCGCCGCGAACGGAGGGGAGGCGGGTGCTCGAGCTTCGGCCCGGTTGCGAATGTTGCGACCGCGACCTGCCGCCGGACTCGGCGGACGCGCGCATCTGCTCCTTCGAGTGCACCTTCTGCGTGGACTGCGCGCGCAAGCTCCGGGGGATCTGTCCCAACTGCGGCGGCGAGCTGGTGCACCGGCCGATCCGTCCGGCGAGCGCCCTCGCGCGCAATCCCCCGTCGACGAAGCGGATCCACAAGCCGCAGGGCTGCGCGTAGAAGCGGGGATGCCGAGGGACGCCTCGAACGAGACCCGCTGGGCGGCGTCGATCGCCGTGATCGGCCTGGGCGGAAGCTCGCTCGCGCTGCCGGACGACATGGTCCCCGGCCCGCGGTGGCTCGTCCCGATCGTCATCCTCGCGCTGCTGATCCCGGCGATCGTCGCGCATCGCCGCGGCAACCACCGCGCCGACATGGTCCTGGGCTACGCGATCAGCGTCATCGTCACGCTGGCGCTGACGGCCTCGCTCGCGTCGCTCCTCCGCCTCGTCGGCTCGCGCACGGCGCACGAGCTCCTCAGGTCGGCCTCGATCCTCTGGATCACCAACATCCTGGTGTTCGCGCTCTGGTACTGGCGGCTCGACGCGGGCGGGCCCCACCTCCGCGAGTCGCGCGCCGCGCACACCGCGGGCGCCTTCTTCTTTCCCCAGATGATGGACAGCGCGCCGAACGTCGACCCGCGCTGGTCGCCCCGGTTCGTCGACTACCTCTTCCTCTCCTTCTGCACGAGCACCGCCTTCTCGCCGACGGACACGCCGGTGCTCTCGCGATGGGCGAAGCTGCTGACGATGGTGCAGGCCCTGATCTCGCTCCTCTGCGTGGCGGTGCTCGCCTCGAAGGCGATCGGGAGTTTGTAGTTGTCAGTTCACAGTTCACGGTTCACAGTTCACAGTTCTGAAACTGACACTGACAACTGACACTGACAACTGACAACTGAGAACTACTCCCTGGTTCCCACGTCCACCATGTCGCGGTGGAAGAGCCACGCGCCGCCCTCGCGACGGAGGATCGCCTCGCCGTAGAGGTGGTCGATGTAGGGATTCGTGGCGTCGAACAGGACCACCGCGTGGTCGCCGCGGACGTAGCCGCCGGTGATCGCGATCGTCTTCAGGTCGGTGTGCTCGTCGTGCCAGCGGTAGTCGAGGTAGCCGTCGAGCTTGCCTTCCTTCTCGTACTCGTGGAACCGGTCCTTCATCGCGGCGTCCGACAGCGCGAGGATCGCCTTCTTGTCGCGCTTCTCGAGCGCCGCGTGGTACGCGAGAAACGCCTTGCCCGGCTCGCCGCCGTCCTTCGGAAGCGGGTCGCCCCAGGTCTTCGGCGGGATGGGCACGTCGAGCGCGATGCGGAACTTGCGGTCGTCCCCGGCGTAGGAGAGCTCGCCCTGGAGCCGGCCGCCGGCCGCGCGCACCGTCGACTTCACCTTGCTGTCGAAGCAGTACCCGCAGCCGTCGCCGGACTCGAAGTAGTACGACAGCCCGTGGTAGCCGCCCGCCTCGTCGAGCTCGAAGTAGACGACCTTCGTCTCGTCGTCGGCGAAGAGCGAATTGATCGCGTGGCGCCGGTCGTAGTGCTCGTCGAGCGCCTCCGGCGGGAACGCGCTGTTCGACACCGCGACGTGGATCGCCTGCCCGTCGTCCATCCAGGCCTTCTCCCGGAAGGCGTACGCGCTGTGGATCGGGACCTTGAAGCGCTGGTCCTCGAAGGTTCCGGACGCGGTCTTCGCGTTCGGGGCATCGGGTGCGGCGAGGAGCGCCGCGGCGAGCAGGACGGGAATCACGACTTGCGCATGTACTTCCACATGCGCGGCTTGCCCTCGCCGATCCACTCGATGGCGGTCGCCAGCCGCCGGTCGCGGGTGGCGTCGGTCTTCGCCTCGAGGATCCACTCGGAGTACTCGCGCTTCTGGCTGGGGCTGAACGCCGCGAAGTGGGACTTCGCCTTCGGCTTCTTCGCGAGCGCCGCGGTCAGCGCCTTCGGGACCGCCAGCGGCTTCTTCGCCTTGCGGAGGGGGCCCACCTTCTGGCCGGTCTCGTTGAGGCGCGCGGCCTCCTTCACGTAGCCGACCAGGACGGCGTCGGAAGGCAGGTCCGCGACCGAGCGCAGGCTGCCGAACTGGCCCATCGCGCCGCCCTTGCCCGGGATCTTCAGCGCGCGGTTCCAGAAGCCGAACGCGCAGTGCGCCTTGAAGGCGGCCATCCCGCAGAGCATGCCGTGGTGCTCGAAGCTCGGGCTTCCCCATTTGATCGTCTCGACCGCGTCGGGGCAGCCCTCGTGGACGACCGCGCGAAGCTTCTTCAGGATCGGCTTGGCGAAGTCGGCGGATTTCGCGATGTAGGCGTCGATGCGCGGGTCCTTCTTGATCATGGCGCGCATTATCATCCCGCCATGAAGAAAGCGCGCCTCGGAATCGTCCTCGCCGCCTCGTGTCTGGCCGGGAGCGTCGCGGCGCCCGCGGCCCCCACGAACAAGCCCGTCCTGCACGGCAAGCACTGGGTCGCCATCACGGGGAAGCCCCTCGCCGCGACGGCCGGCGCGATGACGTTCCAGAAGGGCGGCAACGCCGTGGACGCGGCCTGCGCGATGCTCGCGGCGACGACCACGATGTTCGACACGCTCTCCTGGGGAGGCGAGACCCAGGCCCTCATCTTCAACCCGAAGACGCAGAGGGTGATCGCGGTCAACGCGCTCGGCGTGGCCCCGACCGGCGCGACGCCCGAGTTCTTCCATGCGAAGAACATGAGCTACCCGCCGGAGTACGGCCCGCTCGCGGCGGTCACGCCGGGCACGCCCGGCGGCCTGATGGTGATGCTGGCGGAATACGGGAAGCTCTCGCTCAAGGACGTGCTCGCGCCCGCGATGCAGATGGCGCAGGGCTACCCGATCGAGGCGGAGCTCGCCGATTCGGTCGAGCGTCAGAAGGGCCGCATCAAGGAGTGGCCGTACTCGAAGGCGCTGTTCCTGACGCACGCCGGCGAAAAGAGAGAAGCCCCCTACCCGGGCGAGATGTTCCGCCAGCCGGACCTCCTCGCGACGCTCCAGAAGCTGGTGGACGCGGAGCAAACTGCGCTCCGCGCCGGCAAAGGCCGGCGCGATGCGATTTTAGCCGCGTACGATCGCTTCTATCGGGGCGACATCGCGCAGGAGTTCGTGCGCGGCTCGCGCGAGCAGGGCGGCCTCCACACGGTCGAGGACCTCGCGAAGTGGAAGGTCAAGATCGAGGAGCCGGTCCGAACCAGCTACCGCGGGATCGACGTCTACAAGCTCGACGTCTGGACGCAGGGACCCGCGATGCTCCAGGCGCTCAACATGCTCGAGCCGATGGACCTGAAGGCGATGGGCTACAACAGCACGCGCTACATCCACGCGCTGTATCAGGTGATGAACCTGGCCTTCGCCGACCGCGACTTCTACTACGGCGACCCGGCCTTCCCGCCGGAGGAGCCGAGGCAGGGTCTGCTCTCGAAGGACTATGCGCACGCGCGCGCCGCGAAGATCGACTGGACCCACAACGACGCGAACGCGAAGCCCGGCGATCCCTACCCCTTCCAGGGCGGGTCCAATCCGTACACGGAACTGCTCCAGAAGTGGCCGAGCGCGTGGCCGCCGCCGAAGACGAAGCCCGCCGCCGAGGGCGCCGCCGCGCTCCACGACGTGCCCGAAGGCTTCTTCGCCGGCACGACGTCGATCGAGGCGGCCGACGAGGAGGGCTGGGTCGTGTCGGTGACGCCGTCGGGCGGCTGGAACCCCGTGTGCATCGCGGGGAAGACCGGCATCGGGATGAGCCAGCGCATGCAGAGCTTCGTGCTGGATCCCGCCGAGGACCCGTTCAACGTGCTCGAGCCCGGAAAGCGCCCGCGCGTGACGCTGACCCCGACGCTGGCGCTCAAGGACGGCAAGCCGTATCTGGCCATGGCGGTGCAGGGCGGCGACACGCAGGACCAGAACCTCCTGCAGTTCTTCCTGGACGTCGTCGAGTTCGGCATGACCGTGCAGGAGGCCGTCGAGGCGCCCAACATCACGAGCTACCAGATGCGCAGCTCGTTCGGCGACCACGAGTCGATCCCGGGCCGCGTCGACCTGAGCGAGAAGACGCCGGAGTGGACGCGCGAGGAGCTGCGGAAGATGGGCTACCGCATCCGCCTCGAGCCCAAGACCTCGGGCCCGATCAACGCGATCTTCTTCGACCGCGAGCACGGCACGATGTGGGGCGGCTCGAGCGACTACGGCGAGGACTACGGCATCGCGTGGTGAGGCGACGCAGCGGCTATTCGGGCGGCAGCACTCCGGCGATCCACGGAATCCGAAGCGCGCCGGGGCCGACCGCGATCCGGACCTCGCCGCCGACCGCTGATCTCGCGTAGACGCGCTGCGGGACGGCGAGGCTTTTCGTCGTTCCCTGATCGTCCCTCCATTCGAGGAGCAACTTGTAGGAGTGGCCGCGCCCCTGCGTCTCCCATCGGTCACGGACCGTTGCGGAAAGGAGCGCAGGGCGCGACCCGTCGAGCGCGCCGTTGAGCGTGAGAACGGCGAAGTAGCCGTACGCGAGGGTCCACGCCGCCGCGGAGACGAGGATGCGGGGCGTCCGGTCGACTCGTCGCAGTCCCCGGCGGAAGAGGGGAAGGCCGACGAGCGCGGCCGCGGCGAGCCCGGCCGGAATGGCCGACTCCCAGCGCACCGGTCGGTAGCCGAAGACCGCCGAGATGATCGGCGCGAGGCTTCCCAGCGTGAAGGCGATGGCCACGCTCGGCGGGAGTCGAGCGTCGATCGCCGCCCCGAGCTGAAAGGCGTCGGGCTGCCAGACCTTCAGCGCGACGGCGGCGGGCAGGACGAGGCAGGTCGCGATCCCCATCGCGATTCGGACGGCGAACGCGGGCGCGGTGCCGGTAAAGGACGTCAGAAGGAGGACGTACGGGCAGGCCATGACGAGCACTGCGGCCACGGTGAGGGCGCGGGCGATCCGTCGCGCGCGCTCGCGGCTCAACGGCGCCGGACCCGAGTCGGGGTGCAGGCTTCGTTCGCGCCGCTCCGCCTCCTCGCGGTCGAGGTCCGCGGACTCGAGATCCGGGAAGCGAGTGATCCAGCGGTCGAGGCGGTCGCGGTCTTCTGAAGAGAAACCGGTCTTGTCGAGGTGAATCGTGACGTCGCGTTGTCCGGGACTGCCCACCAGGACATAGCGGTAATCGGTGCCGTATCGGCCACGCGTCATGAAGCGCCGGTAGCCTGCGAAGCTCGCGCAGCGATAGTCCTTTTTGCCGAAGGTGCGGATCGCAAACCCATCGTCCGACAGCTCGAGGCTGTAGAACGCCCGGCGAATCAGGTAAGCGCCAACGGCGATCATGCCGCCGACGACGACCACGAAGAGAACCGGACCCTCGCGCGGCGCGATCGCCTCCGGACGCGCGATCTGCTGGAAGAGGGTCAGCGCACCCAGGAAGAGGAAGAGGCCGCCGACGGCGAGCTGCCCGGCCCGTCCCCACCAGGTCGGCTTGATTGTGATCGGCTCGTCCGTGACGGAATTCTACCCGCGCCGGCCGCCGTCCTCGTCGACGACCTGGAGGAGACCCGTCGCCACGTCGTACATCAGGCCGTGCACCAGGGTTCCCGGAAGGAGCAGGGGATAGGCGCGGACGCGCTGGACGGCGTGGAGCAGACGCGCGCGGGCGTCGCCGCTGTTGAGCCAGGCGAGATCGTCGTGGTCGAAGAAGCTCTCCGTCGCGGATTGGCCCGGCGCGCGCAGGCTCTCCTCGAACTCCCACCGGTGCGCCCCGTCGGTCAGCGCCTCCATGCCGCAGTCGGTGTGGTGAATGACCAGCCACTCGCGCGTCCCCATCTTCCGGCACGCGATGGCGATCGAGCGGAGCGCGTCCCGGCTGGGGCGGCCTCCGGCGTTGCGCAGGATCTGCGCGTCCCCCTCGCGGAATCCGGCCATGGTGCCCGGGTAGAGCCGGCAGTCCATGCAGGTCAGGATCCCGAATCCGCGGAGGGGCGGCGCCTTGAGCTCCGCCTTCGCGCCGAAGTTCGCGGCGTAGCGCGCGTTGGCCGCGAGGACGGCCTTCAGAGTCTCGCTCATCGTGAGCGAATACTACCCGCGCGAGGAGAGGTCAGGCCTCGCTGGGCCGCCGCGACGCGTCGAGCACGCCGGCCATCGCCTCGAGGAGGCGCTCCCAGCGCGAGCGCTCCTGCGACAGCTTCTTCCGGCCGGCGGTGGTGAGGCGGTAGACCTTCACGCGCTGCTTGTTCTCCGAGACCTTCCACTCGGACGCGACCGCGCCCTCGCGCTCGAGCCGGTGCAGCGCGGGATACAGCGAGCCCGTGTCCACCTGCAGCGTGTCGCTCGAACCGGCGCGGATCGCGTGGGCGATGCCGTAGCCGTGCTGCGGGCCCCAGGTCAGGGTCTGCAGGACGAGGAGGTCGAGGGTTCCCTGGAGCAGCTCGATCGGGTTCTTGTAGGGCTCGCGGGCGTCGACCATGTAGACATTCTACCCCCTTGGCGGGGCTTGCCGCCGTCGAGCGCCATCGAGAGCGAGCGCCGAGCCGAAGCGGGCCGGCGCTCGCGCCGAAGCCCCTTACGGCGCCTGGAGGGTCAACGCGGTGGGATCGCCACGCGAGAGAAGCGCCGCCATCCACAGCGTCCACGCCGACTGAAGCAGCACGATCACTCCGAAGCCGTGCACGTTGAGCGGAAGGGTCCGCGTGATCACGAGCGCCGACGCGGCCGTGCCGGCGGCGACGCCGAAGATCCCGGCGCCGCGCCAGCCGCTTCCCAGGCGGATCGCGCGCAGCGACCAGAGCACGATCGCCGCGGACGAGGCGACGACGTACACCTTCGCGAAGCTCTGGTTGAGGACGAACGTGTAGGCGAAGTAGGCGGCGACCGTTTTCGCTCCCTCGGGCGAGTCGGAACGGATCGACATCGCGGTGCCCGTCGCCACGAACCCGCTCATCACCGCCGCGTTGAGGACGGCGGCCGACGCGAGCCCGTACGCGGCGAAGGCGAGGCGCACGGGCGCCGAGTCCCAGCCCAGCCGGCGCGACAGCCCCCACAGGCCCATCAGGAGCAGCGGGATCCCCGCGATCGCGATCGAATGGCTCGCCACGGCCGCGACGCCCACGCGCGAGAGGGACTCGCCCTCGCGCAGCGCCTCGCCGCTCCCTCCGCGGGGGTGCATGGCCATCGTCGTCAGGGTCGCGAGCGTCCCCAGGACGAGCGCGGCGGCATCGGTCCTTTTCCGGTCCATGGATTCGACCTCCTTTCGCGGCGTGGAACTTCCTTCGCGCAAGCGAGTATAGGAACGGAGCCCGTCTCGGAGCCCGACGACACCGCCCGAATGTGCGAAAGTGAACACCGGCGCCGCGAATGTTCGGAAAGGAGAGCGCGATGCCGCCGAGAACCGCCGACCGCCGCGCGCGGCTCGCGCCCGGCCACCGTCCGCAGATCCCCCTGAAGATCCTGGCGAATCACATCGCCGTCGCCGTGCTCTCGATGCTGGACGCATGCGTGGCGGACGGAATGCCCGACGCGCCCGAGCGGATGGACGCGATCTTTCACGCCCTGCTGATG
>DASXAG010000077.1:0-53930 GCA_036406835.1 Thermoanaerobaculia bacterium | reverse complement strand
GGCACCCGCCTGGCCTTCACTAAGGGGCCGGTCAACCAGGAAGACATCCTGGTCAAGGACCTCACGAGCTCGGAGCCTGCGGCTCCGCTTCCGGGCGGCGTCGGGAAGACGACCGGCGCGCGGGACATCCCGGAGAACTGGACGGGCGACTCGCTGATCTTCATGACGCTCGCAGACCAGCGGACCTTCTGGACGCTGCGCATGGACGGCAAGAGCGAGCCCGAGCGGCTGATGGCCGGCGCCGGGCAGTTCACGATCGACGAGCCGCACGTGTCGCCCGATGGACGCTGGCTCGCGTTCGTCTCGACGGAGTCCGGCCGCTTCGAGGTCTACGTCGTGCCGTTCCGGCGCAAAGGCGAGATGCTGCGCGTCTCCACGAACGGCGGCGGCCAGCCCCGCTGGAGGCGCGACGGCAAGGAGCTCTTCTATCTGTCTTCCGAGCTGAAGATCATGGCGGTCGAGGTGAACCTTGCGAAGACGCCGGAGCTCTCCGCTCCCAGGGCTCTTTTTCCGGTCCGGATCGTTCAGAACGGGATCGGGACCGATGAGTTCGTCGTCAGCCCGGACGGCCAGCGCTTCCTGGCGACGGCCGCGACGACCTCGACCGTGGCGCAGCCCCTCACCGTCGTGCTCAACTGGCAGGAAGACGCGAGGAAGAAGTGACGCTGGCCGGCGGCACACGCCTGGGTCCCTACGAGATCGTCGCGCCGATCGGCGCGGGCGGGATGGGCGAGGTCTACCGGGCGAAGGACACGCGGCTGGAGCGGACGGTCGCGGTGAAGGTGCTGCCGTCGCACCTGTCGGCGTCGACGGAGGTGAAGCAGCGGTTCGAGCGCGAGGCGAAGACGATCTCGCAGCTGTCGCATCCGCACATCTGCGCGCTGCACGACGTGGGGAGTCAGGGCGGCGTCGAGTACCTGGTGATGGAGCTGCTCGAGGGCGAGACGCTGTCGGACCGACTGGCGAAGGGACCGCTGCCGCTGGAGCAGACGCTGCGGTACGGGACGGAGATCGCGGACGCGCTGGACAAGGCGCACCGGCAGGGGATCGTGCACCGGGACCTCAAGCCTGGCAACGTCATGCTGACGAAGTCGGGCGTGAAGCTGCTGGACTTCGGGCTGGCGAAGGCGATGGCCGCGCCCGCTTCGAGCCCGCAGGTGACTTCGCTGCCGACGCAGCAGAAGGTGACGAACCTGACGCAGGAGGGGACGATCCTCGGCACGTTCCAGTACATGGCGCCGGAGCAGCTCGAGGGGAGGGAGGCCGACGCGCGGACGGACATCTTCGCGCTCGGCGCGGTTCTCTACGAGATGGCGACGGGGAGGAAGGCGTTCTCCGGCGCGAGCCAGGCGTCGCTGATCACCGCGATCATGTCGTCGGAGCCGCCGTCGATCTCGACGATTCAGGCGATGTCGCCGCCGGCCCTCGACCGCGTCGTGAAGACGTGCCTCGCGAAGGATCCCGAGGACCGCTGGCAGAGCGCGGCCGACATCAAGCGCGAGCTGCGCTGGATCGCGGAGGGCTCGGCGGCGGGAGTCGCGGCGCCGGCCGTGGTGGTCGCCGGCCGCCGGAACCGAGAGCGGCTCGCGTGGATCGCGGCGGTTCTCCTCGCCGCGCTGGCCGCCGGCGCTCTCGCGCTGTTGACCTCGCGTCGTTCTCCGGCGCCGGAGGAATCCCTGCGCTTCGCGATCCTGCCGGCCGCGGGCGAGGGGTTCCTCGGAGCGCCCCTCCTCTCTCCGGACGCGCGCCGGCTCCTCTTCGTGCTGCAGCATCCGGGAGGGACGACCTCGATCGCGGTCCGCTCGCTCGACGACCTCGCGATCCGCGCCGTGCCCGGCACCGAGAACGCGCGCGGCGCGTTCTGGTCGTACGACGGGCGAGAGATCGCGTTCTTCGCGGAGGGCAAGGTCAAGCGGGTCGGTCCCGACGGCGGCCCGGTCCAGACGATCTCCGACAGCGGGAGCGGTTTCTTCGGCGCCTGGACCCGCGACGGCTCGATTGCCTTCACGAGCGAGTTCGGCAGTCCGATCGTCTCCGTTCCCGTCTCCGGGGGCGCGCCGCGGCCGGTCACGGCCATCGACGCGTCGAAGGGCGAAGTCGCGCACTTTCATCCCGCGTTTCTTCCGGACGGGCGCCACTTCGTGTACGTGGCGCGGAACGGCGACCCGGAAAAGACCGCGGCGATGCTCGGCGAGGTGGGCTCGAAGGAGGTCCGCCGGCTCTTCCACGTCGACGCGGACGCGATCTACGCGGAGCCGGGCTATCTGCTTTTCGCGCGGGACAACGCGCTCTTCGCCCAGCGGTTCGACGCGCGACGCCTGGAGCCGATCGGCGAACCCCAGCCACTCCTGCAGGGAGTCCGATACGGGACGGAGGACAACCTCCTGTCGGTCTCCGCAGCGGGCAATCGCCTCGCCTATGTGCCGTGGTCCATGCGGCGCCAGCTCGTGTGGGTGGATCGCAAGGGGCGCGACCTCGGAACGGTGGGCGACATCGGCGGATACGAGGACGTTCGCCTGTCGCCCGACGGGCGCAGGATCGCCGTGACGATTCGCGATCCGGCTCACGGTCAGAACGAGGACGTCTGGGTTCTCGATGCGACCCGCGGGACCGGCACCCGGATCACCTCGGAACGCACCGACGAGTTCGGCCCGGCGTGGTTTCCCGACGGCGAGCGGCTGGCCTACGTCTCCGATCACGCCGGCTTCTACGATCTGTACGAGCGGCCCGCGAGTGGAGGACCCGAGAAGACGCTCGTCAAGACGAAGCACGACAAGATCGTTCCGACGGTGTCCCCGGACGGCAAGTCGATCCTCTACGCGTCCTCGGAGGGCGCCAACTACGTTCGCCGCCTGACGACGCTTTCGGGAGGCGGGGACTCCGTCCGCCTCAGCGAGAACGCCGCGTTTTCCGAGGAGCATCCCGCGATCTCTCCGGACGGCCGCTGGTGCGCCTTCGACTCGAGCGAATCCGGAAGGCGCGAGGTCTACGTGCAGCCTCTCTCGGGAGGACCGAAGCGTCAGGTCTCGGTCGGTGGTGGCCAGACGCCGGCCTGGAGGGGCGACGCCTCGGAGCTCTTCTACGCAACCCAGGACGAAACGCTGATGTCCGCGTCGATCCGCGTTTCCGGCGGCCGCCTCGAGGTCGGCGATCCCCAGCCTCTGTTCCCCCTCCGGCTCGGCACCGCCGGAGAAGTCCAGTACTCGCGCCATCCCTACGACGTCGCGTCCGACGGGCAGCGGATCCTCGTGGTCCGCCGCGCGCCGGAGGCCGAGCCGGCGGGTGCGGTCGTCATCACGAACTGGACTGCGCTCTTGAAGCGCGACCGCTGAAGAGAAAAAGGGCGGGCTCGAGGCCCGCCCTCCAAGGAATCGTTTCGACGCCCGACTAGGTGTTCGGCTGCGGCGTGTAGCGCAGGTACGGCTTGACGGTCCGCGAGCCCTTCGGGAACTTCTTCGGCACGTCCGCGTCCGGCACCGCCGCCGTGATGATGCAGTCCTCGCCGTGCTTCCAATTGACCGGCGTCGCGACCTGGTAGTTCGCCGTCAGCTGCAGCGAGTCGATGACGCGCAGGAGCTCGTCGAAGTTGCGGCCCGTCGCGGCCGGATACGTCAGCGTCAGCTTGACCTTTTTGTCCGGGCCGATGACGAACACCGAGCGGACCGTGAAGTTCTCGGATGCGTTGGGGTGGATCATGTCGTAGAGGACCGAGACCTTCTTGTCGTGGTCCGCGATCATCGGGAAATTGACCTTCGTGTTCTGGGTCTCGTTGATGTCGTGGATCCATCCCTCGTGATCCTTGAGCGGGTCGACGGACAGGCCGATCACCTTGACGCCCCGCTTCTCGAACTCCGGCTTGATCTTCGCGACGTAGCCGAGCTCGGTCGTACAGACCGGCGTGTAGTCCTTGGGGTGAGAGAAGAGGATCGCCCACTTGTCGCCGAGCCACTCGTGGAACTTGATCCTGCCCTCGGTCGAGTCGGCTTCGAAGTCGGGCACGCTGTCACCGAGTCGCAGAGCCATGGAAACACCTCCTCGAAGCGGCCAACCTTTTCACAAACCGGCGGCGGCGGCAATGGCGGCGCGAAGCTATAGTCTCCCAAGACTTTGTCGTGGAGGACCAGTGAAGATCCGGAGTGCGGCTCTCGCAATTCTCCTGGCGTCTCATCCGATTCTCGCCCAGGACGACGTTCTCGCCCGGATCGCCGGCGCGGCGAGCCGCGGCGGCGCGATGACGTTCCTCGAGACGCTGACCGACACCGTCGGCGGCCGCGTCACGGGGTCGAAGGAGCTGCGCGCCGCGTCGGAGCTCATCCTCGCGGAGCTCAAGAAGGCGGGCTACGCGAATGCCCGCTTCGAGGAGTATCCGCTCGAGGCGCGCTGGACGCGCGGCCCCGCGACCGGGCGGATCACGAGCCCGATCGAGCGCGCGATCGTGGTCGGGTCGTACGGCTGGGTTCCCGGCACGGCGGGGGAGATCCAGGCGCCGCTGCTGGACCTCGGCTCGCCCGAGGCGAACGACGTCGCTCTGCCGGCCGGCGTGAAGGGCGCTGCGGTGCTCGTGGATCCACGCAAGGTCGGCGTCGATCCGTCCTTCGTGATGCGCGCGGCCATTGCAAAGCGGCTCGCCGACGCCGGCGCGGCCGCGATGCTCATCCCCTCCGACAAGCCGCACCGCATGGTGTACACGTCCGGGTTCGGCTTCTATCCGCGCGCCCCGCTCCCCGTGATCTCCGTCGCCAAGGAGGACGCGCTTCTTCTCCGGCGCCTCGTTTCGAAGGGTTCCGTACGTCTCGCGCTCGACGTCAGGAACACGTTCGACACGAGCCCGTATCAGGAGAGGAACGTGCTTGCGGACCTGCCAGGCGCTTCTTCCGACGTGGTGCTGATCGGCGCGCACTTAGACTCCTGGGATCCGGCGCAGGGCGCGAACGACGACGGCTCCGGCGTTGCCGCGGTGCTCGAAGCGGCGCGGATCCTCAAGTCGCTGGGCGTGAAACCCCGCCGGACCATCCGCTTCGCGTTCTTCTCCGGCGAGGAGGAGGCGTGCCTCGGCTCGCGCGCGTATGTGAAGGCGCACGAGGGAGAGATGGACCGAACGAAGGCGGTCGTCATCATGGACGAGGGCGCGCAGGCGCCCCGCGGGTTGCAGCTCCACGGCCGCGCGGACCTCGAGAAGCCGGTGAAGGCGTTGCTCGCGCCGTTCTCCTCTTTCGGGGCGACCGGGACGACGCTCGACGCGAGCTTCGACCAGGACCACGGGCCGTTCATGGTCGTCGGCGTGCCGGCGATGACGCTGTGGGTCGAGGACGGCGACTACGACACGAACCACCACGCGGTGACCGACACGCTCGACAAGATCGACCCGCGCCTTCTCGCCGCCGACACGGCGGTGCTGGCGAGCCTGGCGTACCTGCTGGCCGACGCTCCGGATGCGATCGGCCGCCGCCTGTCGCTCGACGAGGCGGCGGACCTCCTGAAGAAGGCCGGAGTCGAGGGGACGAAGAAGATGGTCTACGCCGGGTCGCCGCGCTGAGCCTGCGTCCGCCGGCTTACTGCCCGTGCTCGCCCGGAGTCTTGGGCGGGAACCTCGACAGCAGGTCCCCGACGGCGTCGTCGATGTCGCGCTTGACCGCCTCCGGGTTCGTTCCGACGATCGCCGTCTTGTTGGCGCGCCAGATCAGCTTGTTCGCCGGGTCCCGGACGTCGAGGGTCAGCGAACCTTCCTTCTGGTACTTCGCGCCGACGTAGATGTAGCCGCTCCACCAGTCGTAGCCGCCGAACTTGTCCTGGCTCGCGACGCCCACCTGGTCGACGTGGTACGCGACGGAGAAATCCGCCTTCCCGTTCGCGGCCTTCGTGAATCCCTTCTTCATGAGGTCCCGGTCGACCGCCTCGCGGATGTTCCGGTCGATGAACTGGCCGTCGACGACCGAGCCGCCGCGCGGCACCACGAACGAGGGGTCCTCGTACCACGCGAACGTCCGCAGTCCCTCGAAGCGTGCATTGGGGTCCGACGCGAACTGCAGCGTCGGCTTCCCCGCGCAGGCGACGGTATGGGCGGTCGCGAGCGCGACGCAAAGCGCAGGAACGGCGAGACGTCTCATGGGACCTCCTCGGAAAGCCTGCCGACGATACCTTAGAATTGACCGCGTCAGGAGGCGTCATGAAACCGTATCCGCGTCTCACGCAGCCCCTGGTCCGACGCAACGGCCGACTGGAGCCCGCGTCGTGGGATGAGGCGCTCGACCGGGCGGCGGAGGGTTTCGCCCGCGTCCGGGACGCGCACGGCGGAGAGGCGCTCGGTCTCTTCTCGTGCTCGAAGGCGACGAACGAGGTGAACTACCTCGCGCAGAAATTCGCCCGCGTCGCCCTCGACACCAACAACATCGACAGTTGTAACCGCACCTGACACGCCCCCAGCGTCGTCGGTCTGACGACGGTATTCGGGGCGGGGGGCGGGACGAGCTCCTACCGCGAGGTGGAGGAGGCGGACGTCATCCTCCTGTGGGGCTCCAACGCCCGCGAGGCGCACCCCATTTACTTCCATCACGTCCTGAAGGGCGTGCGCAACGGCGCGCGCCTGATCGTCGTCGACCCGCGGCGCACCTCGTCCGCGCAGTGGGCCGACACGTGGCTCGGCCTCGACGTCGGCTCCGACGTCGCGCTCGCCAACGCGATCGGCCGCGAGATCATCGTGGCGGGCCTCGAGAACCGCTCGTTCATCGAGAAGGCCACGACCAAGTTCGAGGGCTATCGCCAGGCCGTCTGGAAATACACCCTCGAGTACGCGGAGAAGGAGACCGGCGTGCCCGCCGCGGCCATCCGCGACGTGGCGCACGCGTACGCGCGGGCCGGCAAGGCGCAGCTGTGCTGGACGCTCGGCATCACCGAGCATCACAACGCCCTCGACAACGTCTTCGCGTTGATCGACCTCGCCCTGCTCACCGGCCACGTCGGCCGCTGGGGATCGGGCGTGTGCCCGCTCCGCGGACAGAACAACGTGCAGGGCGGCGGCGACATGGGCGCTCTGCCGAACAAGCTCCCGGGCGGGCACGACGTCGAGAACCCGGAATCGCGGGAGCAGTGGGAGCGCGTCTGGCGCCATCCGATCCCGCATCGCCGCGGCTGGCACCTGTCGCGGATGTTCGAGGAGATGGAGCACGGCAGGCTGCGCTCGCTGTACATCATCGGAGAGAACCCGGCCCAGTCGGAGGCGGACCAGGCCCGCGCGCTGCGACTGCTCGGAGGGCTCGACCACGTCGTCGTCCAGGACATGTTCCTCACGAAGACCGGCGAGATGGCGCACGTCGTCTTCCCGGCGGCCGCGTCCTGGTGCGAGGACGAGGGAACGGTGACCTCGAGCGAGCGCCGGGTGCAACGGGTTCGCAAGGCGCTGGAGCCGCCCGGATCCGCCCGGTCGGACCTCGCCATCCTCTCGGAGCTGGCGAAGCGTCTCGGCAAGGACTGGGGTCAACCCACGGCGGAGGAGGCCTGGGACGAGATGCGCGCGCTCTCACCGTGGCACGGCGGTATGTCCTATCGCCGCCTGGAGGAGCTCGGCGGCCTCCAGTGGCCGTGTCCCGACGCGTCGCACCCCGGCAGCCCGTTCCTGCACGGACGGCTCTGGGAGGACCCGCCCGTCCCGCCGCTCGCCATCTTCGTCGCCGCGGAGCACGACCCTCCGGTCGACCGGCTGACGGAAGAGTTTCCGATCCGGCTGACGACCGGCCGGCGGCTCGACTCCTACAACACCGGAGTCCAGACCGCCGGCTACACCTCGCCGTTGAGGCGCGGCGAGACGCTCGACATCGCGCCCGAGGACGGGGCGCGGCTGGGCGTCGAAGACGGCGAGACCGTTCGCGCCGTCTCGCGGCGCGGCGCGGTCGAGGTCCCCGCGCGCTACGACGCGACGCTGCGTCCGGGACTCGCGTTCATGACGCTGCACTTCCAGGACGACGTCGCCACGAACGTCCTGACGATCGACGCCACGGACCCCAAATCGGGCACCGCCGAATTCAAGGCGAGCGCGATCCGGATCGAGAAGGTGGGCGAACCGGTCTCGGCGAGCTGAAGCCGCTCCTCGATACACTAGGCGCGTGGATCTCCACCTGATCCCGGACGCGGAGGCGACCGGGGAAGAGCGTGCGGCGATCGACGCGGTCGTCGGCGCGCCCAAGTCGAGCTGGGAAGGCGCCGAGCGAAAGACCGAGCTCGACGGCCACGTCGCCACCGGCGGGGACGCGCTCCGCTCTCGGCGGCACCTTCTCCTGCCGGCGCTCTGGGCCGCCCAGTCGCGCGCGGGCTGGATCTCCCCGGGGGCGTTGAACTACGTCTGCCAGCGGCTCTCCGTCGCCCCCGCCGAGGCCTACGGCGTGGCGACCTTCTACGCGATGTTCTCGGTGAAGCCTCAGCCGAAGACGGTCGTCCACGTGTGCGACGACCTCGCCTGCCGGCTCGCGGGAGCGCCGGCGCTGCTCGAGGAGCTGAAGGCGAGGCGGCCGGCGGACTCCGTGCGGCCGTCGCCATGCCTCGGTCTCTGCGAACGCGCGCCCGCGGTCCTCTTTCAGTGCGCGGGCGAGGGCGCGAAGGACTACGTCGTCGCGCCGGCGGGGGTGGAGAAACTCCCCCCTCACCCCGACCCTCTCCCCCCTGCGGGGGGCGAGGGAGTTGACGAGGGTCCCCTCTCCCGGCGGGAGAGGGACAGGGTGAGGGGCTCTCCTTCCGCGCCCCAGACCCTCGACTCGCGCCACGCCGCGCTCCGTCTTCTCGCGCGCGTCGGCCGCGTGGATCCGCAGAGTCTCGAGGATTACCGCGCGCACGGCGGCTACCAGGCGCTCCCGAAGGCGCTCGCGATCGGCGGGGAGGGCGTCATCCGCGAGGCGCTCGCGTCGAAGCTCCAGGGACGAGGCGGCGCCGCCTTCCCGGCCGGCCGCAAGTGGGAGGCCGTGTCGAAGGCGGTGGATTCGCCTCACTACCTGGTCTGCAATGCCGACGAGTCGGAGCCGGGAACCTTCAAGGACCGCGTCCTCATGGAGGAAGACCCGTTCGCCGTCCTCGAGGCGATGACGATCGTGGGGTTCGCGACGGGATGCGAGAAGGGCTACTTCTACGTCCGCGGCGAGTACCCGCTCGCGGCCGAGCGCGTCGCCGGCGCCATCGCGGCGGCGCGGAAGGGAGGCGTGCTGGGTCCGAACGTCCTCGGACGCGGCCTCCGCTTCGACGTCGAGCTGCGCCGCGGCGCGGGCGCGTACATCTGCGGCGAGGAGACCGCGCTCTTCAACTCGATCGAGGGCTTCCGCGGCGAGCCGCGCAACAAGCCGCCCTTTCCGGTCCACAAGGGTCTCTTCGCGAAGCCCACGGTCATCAACAACGTCGAGACTCTCGTCAACGTCCTGCCGATCGTCCTCGAGGGCGGGGCCGCGTTCGCCGCGATCGGCACCGCGCAGTCGACCGGCACCAAGCTCTTCTGTCTGTCCGGGAACGTGGCCCGGCCCGGCGTCTACGAGGTTCCCTTCGGCGCCACGCTGCGCCAGCTCATCGAGCTCGCCGGCGGAGTGCCCGGAGGTCGAGCCATCCGCGCCGTCCTCCTCGGAGGCGCGGCAGGATCGTTCGTGACGCCCGGAGAGCTCGACGTGCCCCTGACTTTCGAAGGCACGCGCGCGATCGGCGCCTCGCTCGGCTCCGGGGTCGTCATGGTCTTCGACGAGCGGGCCGACCTCGCCGACGCCGTCAAGCGGATCGCCGCCTTCTTCCGCGACGAGTCCTGCGGCCAGTGCGTGCCCTGCCGCGTCGGGACCCAGCGGCAGGAGGAGCTCGTGGCGCGGCTCGAGGCGCGGCGGCCGCTCGGCGACGCCGCGCGCGAGGACGCCCTGCTGGATGAGATCGCGCGCGCCATGAAGGACGCCTCGATCTGCGGCCTCGGCCAGACGGCCTCGGGCGCGATCCAGTCGGCGATCCGCAAGCTCGGGGTCTTCTCCGCATGACCGAGCCGCGCCGGCGCATCCACCCCGAGCGCCCGATCGAGCTCACGATCGACGACCGGCCCGTGTCCGTGCCGGAGGGGACGACGATCCTCGAGGCCTGCCGCGCGCAGAAGATCGACACGCCCACCCTCTGCTTCCTCGAGAACCTGACGCCGGTCAACGTCTGCCGCGTCTGCGTCGTCGAGGTGGAGGGTTCGCGCGCGCTCGTCCCCGCGTGCTCCCGTCCCGTGGAGCCGAAGATGAAGGTCTCGACCGACAGCGAGAGGGTGCGTCTCTCGCGGAAGGTCGTGCTCGAGTTCCTGGCGTCGTCGGCGGACCTCTCGTGCGCCGCCCCCGAGGTCGGGCGCTGGATGGAGCGGTACGGCGCGGATCCCGCGCGCTATGGGCCGCCCGCGCCTCCGTCCGGCGCCGGCGAGCGGGACCGCGCGATGCCGGGTCATCACCACGAAGGGGATCCCGGCCTCGCCTCCACGGTGCTCCAGCCGGTGAAGGTCGACAACGAGCTGTACGTGCGCGACTACGCGAAGTGCATCCTCTGCTACAAGTGCGTCGAGGCCTGCGGGGTCGACGCGCAGAACACCTTCGCGATCGCGGTCGCGGGGCGGGGTTTCGACGCGCGCATCTCGACCGAGTTCGCGACGCCGCTTCCCGAATCGGCTTGCGTCTACTGCGGCAACTGCATCGGCGTGTGCCCGACCGGCGCGCTGATGTTCAAGAGCGAGCACGACATGCGCGCGGCGGGCGTCTGGGACGAGTCGCGCCAGACGAAGACCGACACGATCTGCGCGTACTGCGGCGTGGGGTGCACGCTGACGCTCCACGTGCAGGACAACCGCATCGTCAAGACGACCTCGCCTCTCGACCACGAGGTCTCCCATGGCCACCTCTGCATCAAGGGGCGATTCGGATTCCAGTTCGTGCAGAATCGGGAAGACGAGCGGGAGCCCGAGCGGTAGCCTGTCCCTCCGAACAGCTTGGCATCCGGCCGGCGAACAGCGCACAATTCGAAGAATTTCGCTCCTCCAGGAGGAGACAATGCCGACGAATAGCACCTCGCGCGGGCTCCGGCTCCTTCCCTTGGCCTCTCCGCTCCTGCTGGGCCTCTTCCTCGCCTCGTCGATGTCGGCGCAGCTGATCATCAGCGAGTTCCGCGTTCGCGGTCCGAGCGGCGCCAGCGACGAGTTCATCGAGATCTACAACAACAGCGGTGCGGACCATACGGTCGCCGCGATCAGCGGCACGGGCTACGGCATCGCGGCGTCCGACGGTGTCGTGCGCTGCACGATTCCGAACGGGACCGTCATTCCCGCGCGGGGGCATTACCTCTGCACCAACAGCGTCGCGTACTCGCTCAACGGGTATGCCACGGGGGACGCGACCTTCACGACCGACATTCCCGACAACGCCGGCATCGCGCTGTTCAACAACGATACCGGCGGCGGAAGCTTCAGCCTCGCGAACCGCTTCGACGCCGTCGGCTCGACGGCGGAGGCGAATGTTCTTTACAAAGAGGGCACCGGGTATCCGGCGCTTACCCCTTTCTCGATCGACTATTCGTTCTACCGCGACAACTGCGGCAAGGGCGGCTCGATCACCACGCTCGGGCCCTGTCCGACGGGCGGCGCCGTGATCGATACCAACAACAACGCCGCGGACTTCGTGTTCGTGGATACGAACGGCACGAGCGCCGGCGCCGGGCAGCGTCTCGGTGCCCCGGGGCCGGAGAACCTGGCGTCTCCGATCACCGGACCCCCGGGGTCGATCGTCCCCCTCGACGCAACCGTCGGCGACTTCAGTCCTCCCAATTTCGTCAGGGACTTCACCAGCGACCCCCCGAACAACTCGACGTTCGGAACGATCTCGCTTCGCCGAAGGTACGTGAACAACTCCGGCGTCAATCTGACCCGGCTTCGCTTCCGGATCATCGACCAGACCACGTTCCCGGCACCGAGCGGGTTCGCCGACCTGCGGTCGAGGACGTCCGTGGCCGTCGTGGTCGCGGGCATCAACGACCCCGCCACGTGCGCGGCGACGGGTACCCCTCCGACGCCCCCGTGCACGGTGACCGTTGAGGGTACGACCCTCGAGCAGCCCCCGTCGTCTCCCAACGGCAACGCGTTCAACAGCTCGATGTCGGCCGGGACGGTGACCCTTGGGACGCCCCTGGCCAGCGGCGCCTCGCTCGACCTGCAATTTCTCTTCGGCCTCCAGCAGACCGGCACCTTCAAGGTCGGGCTCCTGGTCGAAGCGCTGCCGCCGGGAGGCGGCGGCGAGTTGTTCGAGATCAGCGGCTGCACGGACGGATGCCCGGTGGTGAGCTCGAGCGTTCGCGCCGACCCCGATCCGACTTCCGCTCAGACGCTGCACTACACCGTCACCTTCAGCGAGAGCGTGACGGGCGTCGATGCCACGGACTTCGCCCTGACGCCGACCGGCACGGTCGCGGGTGCGACGGTGACCAACGTCAGCGGCAGCGGGGCCGTCTACACGGTGACCGTCGACCGGGGAACGGGAACGGGCACCCTGCGGCTCGACGTGGTCGACGACGACAGTATCGTCAACGGCTCGGCGGTCCCGTTGGGCGGCGTGGGAGCCGGCAACGGGAACTTCACGGCGGGGGAGTTTTATACGATCGTCGCCGCCGCCCCCCCGCCCACCGTCTCGTCGAGCGTTCGCGCCGATCCCGATCCGACCTTCGCGCAGACCCTGCACTACACCGTCACCTTCAGCGAGGCCGTGACGGGCGTGGACGCCACGGATTTCGCGCTGACGACGACCGGCGCGGTCGCGGGGGCGACCGTGACCAACGTCAGTGGCAGCGGGGCCGTCTACACGGTGACCGTCGACCGGGGAACGGGAACGGGAACGATACGGCTCGACGTCATCGACAACGACAGCATCGTGAACGCTGCGCTGGTTCCGCTGGGCGGCGTGGGAGCCGGCAACGGGAACTTCACGACGGGACAGGTGTACACGATCATCGCCGCGCCCCCCCCGCCCCAGTCGGTGCCGGTGCCGATGCTCGACGCGCGCGGTCTCGCCGCGTTGGGAGCCCTCCTGCTCACGATCGGCATCCTCGTGCTGAGACGATCCTGATCGCTCCGGATTGATACTGAATGGAAAGGGCCCGGGTAACCGGGCCCTTTCGTTTTCGGCGGTCTCGGGGACAGCCGCCTACCGCGTCGGTGGCAGCTCGACTCCTTCCTCCTTGAACCCGCAAACGGGGTGGCCGAAGCCGCTCTTGCTCTTGCCGTCCGCGAGGTCGTACAGGATGTTGTCCTGCTTCGGCGCCGGCGAGAGGCCGCGGACCTTGGCCGTCGTGAGGTGGTCGAGGTTCAACGCGTGCCTCAGCTTCCACGCGATGTTGTGGTCGGCGCATGAGGTGTCCCCGCTGACGCCGACGGCGCCGACCTTGTTGCCCTTCGCGTCGTAGAGCGCGAGGCCGCCGCCGAACACGTTCACGCCGCCCGGGGCCTGGCCCACCATCGGGTCCTGCGGCGTCCCGTACTTCGCGGCGTCGCCGGGCTTTCCGTACGCGGCCTCCGGGTCGACCGGATTGCTGAACTGAGCGCCCCAGAGGCTGCCGCCGGGCTGGGTCGGCGCCCAGAGGTTCGCGGTCGAGAGCGCGTCGACGATGCCGCCCGCGCCGGCCGGCAGGTTGAACGCGGACGCGGTGTTGGCCTTCTGCGCCGAGATGACGCGGCTGCCCGGCCACTGACTGACGCGCGTGGCGCCGGTGAACGTGACGGCGCAGACGCGGCCGTCCTGGTCCGTGACGGTGGCCCACATCTGGTTGCCGAGGCCGCCGTTGGCGTCCTTGTTCGGCGCCAGGCTCTTGAGCGCCTTCGTAAGAGCCGCGTGGATCTCCTGGCCGTTCGCGCCCAGGCCGAGCGCCGCGCAGCCCTGAGCGTCCACGCGGTGCGGAAGGAACAGGGCGGCGGGGAAGGCGACGGCCAGGGGAACGAGGCGCAGGCGGGGCATCCGAAGTTTCGTGTTCACGCGTCCTCCTCCCGCACCCGGAGGATGGATGCGGCGGCGGAAGAGTATCCCAGCCGTTGTAGGCTTTGGACTTCTGACTCTCGTTGCCGGAACGAAGCTGGGCCCCTACGAGATCCTCGCGCCTCTGGGCGCGGGAGGGATGGGAGAGGTCTACCGCGCGCGCGACGCGCGCCTCGAGCGCACGGTCGCGATCAAGGTCCTTCCGCCGCACCTCTCCTCCTCCGAGGAGATGCGCCAGCGCTTCGAGCGCGAGGCCAAGGCGATCTCGCAGATCACGCACCCGCACATCTGCGCCCTCTACGACATCGGGCATGACGGCAACGTCGAGTTCCTCGTCATGGAGTACCTCGAGGGGGAGACGCTGGCGGACCGCCTGGCCCGCGGCCCGCTGCCGGGCGAGCAGCTCCTGCGCTATGGGATCGAGATCGCCGACGCGCTCGACAAGGCGCACCGCGCGGGGATCATCCATCGCGATCTGAAGCCCGGCAACGTCATGCTCACCAAGGGCGGCGTCAAGCTGCTCGACTTCGGCCTGGCGAAGTTCCAGGGGGGCACCGCCGGAGGCGGCGTCGGAAACAGCGTCTCGCGCCTCGCCACCGAGGCGCAGGCGAGCAAGCCGCTGACCGAGCGCGGCACGGTGCTCGGCACGTTCCAGTACATGTCGCCCGAGCAGCTCGAGGGCAAGGAGGCGGACGCGCGCAGCGACCTCTTCGCGTTTGGCGCCGTGCTGTACGAGATGGCGACGGGGCGGAAGGCGTTCACGGGGACGAGCCAGGCCTCGCTCATCGGGTCCATCCTGCGCGACGATCCGCCTGCGATCACCGAGATCTCGCCGCTCACGCCGCCCGCGCTCAACCGCGTCGTCAAGACGTGCCTCGCGAAGGACCCGGAGGACCGCTTCCAGACGGCGCACGACGTGAAGCTGCAGCTCCAGTGGATCGCGGAGGGCGGCTCGCAGGCCGGCCTGCCCGCGCCCGTGCTCGCGCGGCGCAAGTCCCGCGAGCGGCTCGCGTGGACCGTGGCCGCGGTGGCGCTCCTCCTCGCCGCACTCGCCGCGTTCGGTTACGTGCGGCGGGCGCCGGGGGCGGCGGCGCGCGTGCGCTCGTATCTCCTGCCTCCGCCGAAGGCCGAGTTTGCGGTGCTCGACGCCGAGGGCGGAGCGCTGACGTTGTCTCCCGACGGTCGCTTCGCCACCTTCGCCACGAAAGGCGAGGCCGGCCAGACGACCCTCTGGCTCCAGCCGCTCGCCGACGCAGCCGCGCGGCCGATTTCCGGCGCGGAGAACGCAAAGTTCCCCTTCTGGTCTCCGGATGGCCGGTTCCTCGCGTTCTTCGCGGACCGCAAGCTCCAGAAGGTGGACATCTCGGGAGGCCCGGCGCTCACGATCTGCGACGCGTCCGAGGGACGCAGCGGCGCGTGGAACAAGGACGGCGTCATCCTGTTCTCGCCCGATCCCACGAACGCGATCTTCCGCGTGCCCGCCGCCGGCGGCAAGCCGACGCCCGCCACGACGCTCGACTTCGCGAAGGGCGAGACCACCCACCGGTGGGCCACGTTCCTGCCCGACGGCCGTCATTTCCTCTACATGGCTGCGTCGCACGGCGCGGGCGTGAAGAGCGAGAGCAACGCGATCTACGAGGCCTCTCTCGATTCGAAGGAGCGCAGCCAGATCCTGCAGTCGCGCTCCAACGTCGTCTACGCAAACGGATACCTGCTCTACCTCCGCGAGGGCATCCTCGTGGCGCAGCGTTTCGATCCGGCGTCGAGGAAGCTGTCGGGCGACCCGACGCCGGTCGCCCAGGGAGTCCAGTACGACCCGGGGTTCTTCCGCGGGAGCTTCGCGGCGTCGGAGCGCGGGCTCCTCCTGTTCGGTACCGGCGTCGGGACTCCCAAGACGCAGCCGCGCTTCTTCGACCTGACCGGAAAGCCGGTGGGAGATCCGATCGGAGATCCGGCCGAGTACACGAGCCTTTCGATCTCCTTCGACGGCCAGCGTATCGCCGCCGGGATCGCGGATCCCACGAGCGGTCAGCCGAACATCTGGATCCTCGACGCCCGTGGCACGCACAGCCGGCTGACGAGCGGCGGCTTCGCGGATTTCCCGGTTTGGTCCCGCGACGGCGAACAGATCGCATTCGTCCGCGGGGAGAACGGCGGCCGTGGCACGGGCGTGTACCTCAGAGCGCTCAACAGCGGGACGGAGAAACTGATCGCTCGGTTCGAGAACCGCCTCGCAAAGGTCACGGACTGGTCCTGGGACGGACGCTCCCTGGCGCTGGAGGTCAGCGGAATCGGGCAGAAGACGAATTCGGACATCTGGATCGTCCCGGTCTCCCCGCAGGGCGGCGAGAAGCCGCACCCCTTTCTCGCGTCCGACTTCGATGAGCTCTACCCGACGTTCTCCCCGGACGGCAAGTGGCTCTCGTACGTCTCGACGGAGTCCGGGCGCGGGGAGATCTACGTCACTCCGTTTCCCGGCCCCGGTTCCCCGTCACAGGTCTCGGTCGACGGAACGGCGGGAGGAGGGTTCTCGGGGAACGGGCTCGAGATCTTCTTCGGCAACCCGGCGTCGAATCAGGCTACGGCCGTGGAGCTGAAGGCCCTGTCCGGCGGCGGCGTCGAGGTGGGCCGGCCGCGCAGGATGTTCCCCATGCCGACCTTCACGGCGCTCGCGGTGACCCACGACGGGCAGCGGTTTCTGATGGCGGTGCCGCCGGGAACGGCCGAGCCCGCGCGGGTCGCCCTGATCGAGAACTGGACCGCGGGGCTGAAATGACGCTCGCAGCCTGTCTGTCATCCCGAGCGCAGCGAGGGATCCCTTTCTTTCGGCGGCGCCGCTTCAAAGGGGTCCCTCGGGCCCGCGGCCCTCGGGATGACAACTGATCGAATGACGCTCGCATCGGGAACGAGACTCGGCCCCTACGAGATTCTCGCGCCGCTCGGAGCGGGCGGGATGGGCGAGGTCTACAAGGCGCGCGACTCGCGCCTCGAGCGCACGGTGGCGGTCAAGGTGCTGCCGTCGCACACGGCGGCGTCTCCCGAGGTTCGTCAGCGTTTCGAGCGCGAGGCGAAAACGATCTCGCAGCTCTCGCATCCGCACATCTGCGCTTTGTTCGACGTCGGGAGGGAGGGCGAGGTCGAGTATCTCGTCATGGAGTACCTCGAGGGCGAGACGCTGTCACAGCGGCTGGCGAGGGGCCCTCTGCCGCTGGACCAGACGTTGCGCTTCGGGATCGAAGTCGCCGACGCGCTCGACAAGGCGCACCGGCAGGGAATCGTTCACCGGGACCTGAAGCCGGGCAACGTCATGCTGACGAAGTCCGGCGTGAAGCTCCTCGATTTCGGATTGGCCAAGGCGATGGCGCCCGCGACGCCGTCGTCCAGCCTGACGTCGCTGCCCACGCAGCAGGGGCTGACGCAGGAGGGAACGATCCTCGGAACCTTCCAGTACATGGCGCCCGAGCAGCTCGAGGGAAAAGACGCGGACGCGCGGACAGACATCTTCGGCTTCGGGGCAGTCCTCTACGAGATGGCGACGGGGAGAAAGGCCTTCTCGGGGTCGACCCAGGCCTCGCTCATCACGGCGATCATGTCGGCGGAGCCGCCTGTCGTGTCGTCGATCCAGCCGACTTCGCCGGCCGCGCTCGACCGGGTCGTCAGGACCTGCCTCGCCAAGGATCCCGAAGATCGGTGGCAGAGCGCGGGCGATCTCAAGCGTGAGCTCCGGTGGATCGGCGAACCGAGCTCGCAGGCCGGAGCGACCACGGTGCCCGGAGTCGCACGGCGCAACACTCGCGAGCGTCTGGCCTGGGCGCTCGCGGCGCTCGCGCTCATCCTGGCCGCGGCGGCGGTGCTGCGGGACCGGCGCCGGGTTGGCGGCTTCACCGTCCCGATGCGCTCCTCGCTCGAGATCGCCGGCAATTTCGCCCTGCGCTCCGTCGCGCTCTCGCCCGACGGGACGCGCCTCGTCTTCGTCGCGAGGGACGCGAGCGGAAGGAATCTTCTCTGGATCCGTCCCATGGATTCCCTGACGGCCCAGGCGCTCCCGGACACCGAGAATCCGGGCTTTCCGTTCTGGTCGCCCGACAGCCGCTCGATCGCCTTCTTCGCGGACGGGAAGCTCAAGAGGGTCGAGCTCTCGGGCGGCCCGACCCAGACTCTCTGTGACGCGCCCGTGGGCCGCGGCGGATCCTGGAGCCGAGAGGGCGTGATCGTCTTCTCGCCGGTCACCGACGGCCCCATCTATCGCGTGTCCGCCTCCGGCGGAGCGGCGACTCCGGTGACGCGCCTCGACCCGAAGCGCGGCGAGAGCTCTCACCGATGGCCATTCTTCCTGCCGGACGGGCGCCACTTCCTCTACCTCATCGCCAGCTTCGGGTCCGGCGAAGAGAAGGCTCGGATGGGAATCTACGCCGGAGCGCTCGATTCGAAGGACGAGACCTTCGTCGCCGCCGCCAAGTCGACGCTGGCCTACGTCGCTCCCGGCTATCTCCTGTACCTTCGCGAACGGCATCTGGTGGCGCAGCCGTTCGATCCGAAAGGCCTCCGGACGACCGGGGACGCGCTGCCCGTCGCCGAGAACGTCCAGTTCTTTCCCCAGACCGCCGGCGCGCTCCTGACCGTCTCCGAGAACGGGCTGCTCGTGTATCAGGGCGAGTCCGCCTCGGTGGTCTCGAAACTGCTCTGGCTCGACCGAGGCGGCCGGGAGGTCGGCTCGATCGCCGCCGAGGGTGATCTGGCCAATCCCCGTATCTCGCCGGATGGGACCCGGATCGCTCTGGATGTCACGGACCACCAGTCGGGCAATACCGACGTCTGGATCTATCGCTCCTCGGGCGGCGTCGGGACGCGGGTCACCTCCAACCCGGCGATCGACGGGAGCCCGATCTGGTCGCCCGACGGAGGACGGATCGTCTTCATGTCGCTGCGTCGCGGGCACCCCGATCTCTACCTGATCGATTCGAGCGCGACCGGAAGCGAGGAGGAGATTCTCCACTCGGACAGGACGAAGTATCCGACCGACTGGTCCCCCGACGGCCGGATCATCCTTTTTCGAGCGGTCGACGCCACCAGCAACTTCGAGCTGTGGACCCTGCCCGCGCAGGGAGAGCACCAGCCGAGCCCGTTCATGAAGCCGCCGTTCGGTGTCAGCAACGCCCAGTTCTCTCCGGACGGCCGCTGGGTGGCCTACGCCTCGAACGAGTCGGGGAAGTGGGAGATCGCCGTCTCTCCCTACCCGGGGCCCGGCGGAAGCTGGAAGGTGTCGAGCGCGGGAGGCTCCGAGCCGCGGTGGCGGCGAGACGGGAAGGAGCTCTTCTACCTCGCCCCCGATGGGAAACTCATGGCCGTGGAGGTCAAGACCGGCGCGAGCTTCGAGGCGGGGGCCGCGGCGCCCCTGTTTCAGATCCGCCGGCGCCAGCCGGTCTCGTCCGTGGACCTCTTCAGTTACGACGTGTCGGCGGACGGCCAGCGGTTTCTGGTCAACACCGACACGGCCGGGACGACTTCGACGCCGCTGACGGCGATCATCAACTGGACCGCCGGGCTTCCCAAGAGATGACGACGAAACCAGGCTTTCTCCCTCTCCCCGGGGAGAGGGGAGTCTTCGCATGACGCTGGCGAGCGGTAGTCGTCTGGGCCCCTACGAGATTCTCGGCCCCCTCGGCGCGGGCGGGATGGGAGAGGTCTATCGCGCGCGGGACGCGAAGCTCAACCGCGACGTGGCGATCAAGGTGCTGCCGGAATCGGTCGCGCAGGACACGGAGCGGCTCGCACGCTTCCAGCGGGAGGCGCAGCTCCTCGCCGCGCTCAACCACGCGCACATCGGCGGCATCTACGGGCTCGAGAAATCCGGAGAGCTCGAGGCCCTGGTCCTCGAGCTGGTCGAGGGCGACACGCTCGCGGAGCGCATCGCGTCGGGACCGATTCCCGTCGACGAATCGCTCGCCATCGCGCGGCAGATCGCCGAGGCGCTCGAGGCCGCGCACGACAAGGGCATCGTCCACCGCGACCTCAAGCCCGCGAACGTCAAGATCACGCCGGACGGCCGGGTCAAGGTGCTCGACTTCGGGCTCGCGAAGGCGCTCACCATGGACGGCTCGTCATCGCCCGACCTGACGCGCTCGCCGACGCTGACCGCCGCCTCGACGCAGGCGGGGGTCGTCATCGGGACCGCGGCGTACATGTCGCCGGAGCAGGCGCGCGGCAAGAACGTGGACAAGCGCGCGGACATCTGGGCGTTCGGCGCGGTGGTCTACGAGATGCTGTCGGGGCGGAAGGCGTTCGAGGGGGAGACGGTGTCGGACGTGCTCGCGGCGGTGCTGCGGGCGGACATCGACTGGGCGGCGCTGCCCGCGGAGACGCCCGCGTCCGTGCGCCGCGTGCTGCGCCGCTGCCTGGACCGCGATCCGAAGACGCGCTTTCACGACATCGCCGATGCGCGCCTCGAGATGGACGAGCGGCTCGAGGCTCCCGCGGCGGCGGCCTCCGGGCCGACGGAGCGGCGCTCGCCGGCGCCGTGGCTCCTCGCCCTCGCCGCCGTCGCGCTTCTCGCCGCCGCCGGCTGGTGGCGCGCGCTGCGGCCGCATGCGGCGCCGGCGGCGTCCCCGATCGCCTTCGCCGTGACGCTTCCCGACACGGACCAGATCCCCTTCGACGACATGCCGGTTCTGGACGTCTCGCGGGACGGGACGAAGGTCGTCTTTCTCAACGATCACGACGGGAAGCGCCAGCTCTTCCTGCGTACCCGGGAGCGGATCGAGGCGAAGGCGATCGCCGGCGCCGACGGCGCGACGTCGCCCTTCTTCTCACCCGACGGGCGATGGGTCGCGTTCTTCTCGGACGGCCGATTGAAGAAGGTGCCGATCGAAGGCGGCGCCGCGACGGCGCTGGCCGACGCGCCCAACAACCGCGGCGGCGTCTGGCTCGACGACGACACGATCGTGTTTTCCCCGGACTTCACCGTGGGTCTCTCTCGAGTCTCCGCACGCGGAGGAAATCCGGAGATCCTGACGAAAGTCGACGAGAAGGCCGGCGAGCGCACGCACCGATGGCCGAGCTACCTTCCGGGAAGCCCGGCGGTGATCTTCACCATCGGCATGCTCTCCGGCCCCGGCAACTACGACGACGCGCGCCTCGCGATCTGGGAGCCGGAGACCCGCAAGATCCGCAAGCTCTACGAAGGCGGCAGCATGGCGCGCTATGCGCCGAGCGGCCACCTCGTCTTCCTGCGCGCGGAGACGCTCTTCGCCCTTCCGTTCGACGCCGGCGGGCGGAAAGTCACCGGAGATCCCGTGGCCCTGAACGATCGCGTCAGCAGCGACCCGTCGAGCGGCGTCGCATACATCGCCCTGGGCGCCGACGGTTCCGCGGCGCTCGTGCCGACGGAAGGCGTCGGGACCTCGCGCTCGATCGTCCTCACGGACCGCGCCGGGAAACCTCGGCCCGTCCCCGCTCCCGCCCGCTCGTACCACTATCCGCGCCTGTCGCCGGACGGCAAGCGCGTCGCCGTCTCGATCGGTCCCGGCCACGGCAACTCCGACGACGTCTGGACGGCCGACGTCGAGACGGGCGCGCTGACGCGCCTGACGTTCGGCAACGGCAACGGCAACTACTATCCGATCTGGTCCAACGACGGTCGCCGCATCGCGTTCAGCTCCGACCGCGAGCATCAGGGGATCTGGCTCAAGAACGCCGACGGCTCCGGCGAGGAGGAGCCGCTGCATCCGCACGCCCGCCCGGAGCTGCCGGCGGACTGGTCGCGCGACGGCTCGACGCTCGCCGTCACCCAGAACTTCCCGTCGACGGACATCGTCACCATCTCGTGGCCGGACCGCAAGGAGACGCCCTTCGAGCCCAACGCCTCGTGTCCCGCGTTCTCGCCGGATGGCCGCTGGATCGCGTACACCGTCCTCCTGCCGGGCAGCCCGTCGCAGATTCTCGTCCGTCCCGTCTCGGGCGCCGGGGGGAAGGTGCAGATCACCTCCGAACGCGGCGCCTATCCGATCTGGACGGACCAGGGCCTCGTCTTCATGAACGACAAGAAGGTGATGACGGTCGACCTGCAGACGCAGCCCACGTTCAAGGTCGGGCCGATCCGCGAGCTCTTCGACGCCGGCCCGTACGACCGGGGATCGCTTCCGCTGCGCAACTTCGACGTGGCTCGCGACGGGCAAACGTTCGTGTTCGTGACGGGACTCGCGGGACGCGACTGGCGGCAGGTGAACGTGATGCTCGACTGGGCGTCGGCGCTGACGCGCCTCGCGCCGGCGGGGAAGGCTAAGCCGTGACGGGCTTCGCCGCCTCGCGCTTCGCGTACTTCGTCGCGACGTAGTCGTCGACGAGCGCGCGGAAGGCGTTCGACAGCTCCTCGTAGGTTCCCTTCAGCGTCGTGAAGTGCTGCCCGTCGATGTAGACGGGGCAATGCGGCTCCTCGCCGGTTCCGGGCAGCGAGATCCCGATCGATGCGGCCTTGCTCTCGCCGGGGCCGTTGACGACGCAGCCCATGACGGCGAGCGTCATGTTCTCGACGCCCTCGTACTCGGTCTTCCACACCGGCATCTGGTCGCGGATGTAGCCCTGGATGCGCTCCGCGAGCTCCTGGAACGTGGTCGACGTCGTCCGGCCACAGCCCGGGCACGCGGTCACGCTCGGCGCGAACGAGCGGATGCCGAGCGACTGGAGCAGCTCGCACGCCGCGTAGACCTCCTCGCGCCGGTCGCCGCCGGGCCTCGGCGTCAGCGAGATGCGGATCGTGTCGCCGATGCCCTCGTTGAGCAGCACGCCCATCGCCGACGACGACCAGACGAGCCCCTTCATCCCCATGCCCGCCTCGGTCAGGCCGAGGTGCAGCGGCTGCTCGGTCTGCCTCGCGAGCTCGCGGTACACCGCGATCAGGTCGAGCGGCCGCGAGACCTTGCAGCTGATGATGATCTGGTCCCTGCGCAGGCCCGACTGCAGCGCGAGCTCGGTCGACTGGAGCGCCGAGCGGACCATGCACTCGTTGATGATCTCCTCGGAGGTCTTGCCGAGGTCCCGATCGGTGTTCTCCTGCATCTTCGCCATGACGAGCTCCTGGTTCAGGGAGCCGCCGTTGACGCCGATGCGCACGGGCTTGCCGTTGTCGACCGCGACCCTGCAGATGGTGGCGAACTGCTCGTCCCGCCGCGCGCCCTTGCCGACGTTGCCCGGGTTGATGCGGTACTTGTCGAGCGCCTTCGCGCAGTCCGGGAACTTCGTCAGGAGGACGTGGCCGTTGTAGTGGAAGTCGCCGATGAGGGGCGCCGTCGCCCCGGCCGCGAGCATGCGCCGCCTGATCTCGGGGACCGCGGCGGCGGCCTCGGGGATGTTGACCGTGACGCGGACCATCTCGGAGCCCGCCTGCGCGAGCTCGATGCACTGCTTCGCGGTGGAGGCGACGTCGGCCGTGTCGGTGTTCGCCATCGACTGGACGACCACGGGGGCGCCGCCCCCGACCTGGATACCCTTGTCGCCGCCGACGCGGACACCCACGGTCGCGTGGCGCTTCCTCTGGCTCATCGACCCTTCAATCTACCAGATGGGGGAAGCCCGCCTAGGCGCGGTCGGAGGCCGCGGCGATCGCCGTCAGCGCGGCATCCGGCACCTCGGTGAACTCCGCCGCCGCGCTCATCAGCTCGTCGTGCTCCACGGCGCGGGAGATGACCTCGGCCTTCGTCTGGCCGCTCTTCTTTCCGAGGAAGGGCTTGATGAAGAAATGAAGGACGTCCCGCCAGGGCATGTTGCGCATCAGGCGGAACGTCAGCCCGAACGCCTGCCGCGGGAAGAAGATGAACTTGCGGATGATCAATCGCTTCAGCTCCCTCGAGCGGATCTCGTGGACCTTCTCGCCGGAGAGCACCGTGGGGTCGATCGAGGAGCACTTGAAGTACTTGTACCAGTCGCGGTCGTCGTTCACCAGGCCGCGGTCGACGTACTCCTTCCACAGCGGGGTGCCGCGGTACACGCAGAGGCGATTGAACGCGAAGCTGTCGAGCGGGAGCTTCTCCGCGAACTGGAACGTGTCGACCATGTCTCGTTCGGTCTCGTCCGGATTGCCGACGACGAAGAACCCGTGGACGATCTCGATGCCGGCCTTCTTCGCCGCTCGCACCGCGATCTCGGTCTGCTCCAGCGTCTGCTCCTTCTTGAGCCGGTCCAGGATCTTCTGGCTGCCGCTCTCGATCCCGAACATGATCGTCCGGCAGTTCGCACGGGCCATCGCCGGGAAGAGATCCATGCAGACCGAGTCCACGCGGCCCTCGCAGCCCCACTGGATCTTGAGCCCCGCCTCCCGGATGCCCTTGCAGATCGCCTCGATCCGCTTGGGCTGCAGCAGGAAGTGGTCGTCGACGAAATACACCGCGCCGTACCCGTCGCGCTCGAGCTGCGCGAGCTCGGCGACCACGTGCTCCGGGCCGCGCGACCGCCACTTGCCCTCGTTGAAGACGGGAATGTCGCAGAAGACGCAGGGCCACGGACAACCCCGCGATGTCTGCATGGTCGTGAACCGCTCGCGCGAGAGGACCATCGGCACGTCGAGCGGCATGGACTCGATGAAGTCGAGCTCGAGGCTCTCGCGATCCGGGAACGGCCACTGGTCGAGATTGCGATCGAGGGCGAGGCTCGGGTTGTGGCGAAGCCGGCCGGCCTCGTCGCGCCAGGTCACGCCGGGCACGGAGGAGGGATCGTCCAGGTTCTCGAGGAGGTCGAGGAGGAGCTGCTCGCCGTCGCCACGGCAGACGAAGTCGACCTCCGCGACCTGTTCCTTGACCCGCTCCGCGTTGAGCGTCGCGAACACGCCGCCGAACGCGATCCTGACCCCGGGCGCGGCGGCGCGCAGCGATCGAGCCAGGATCTTCGCGTAGGGATAGCTGGTCGTGGAGAGGAACGACAGGCCGATCAAGTCGGGACGCTCGCGGACGGCGTCGGCGACGATGACGTCGTTGGGCGTTTCGGGATTGGCCTGGTCGTAGAGCCGCACCTCGTGTCCGGCGCGCTTCAGGACGGACGACAGCGACATGATCCCGATGGGCGGAAACCCCATGACCTGCAGGCGTCCGTTCTTGCCGCGTTTCGCGCCCGGGATCGCGTAGAACTGCGGATCCCGGATGTGCACGAGGAACACTCTCCTGGGCGCGGCCGACCGGCTCCGGCTGGCGGAGCCGCTCGTGGACTCGAGGCGCCCGACGGTGGGGAGGGACAAGGCGCCATTGTATTCTCAAAGTCGGACCTAGTCGTGACACTCGCCTCCGGGACGAAGCTCGGCCCCTACGAGATTCTGTCGCCCCTCGGTGCCGGCGGCATGGGCGAGGTCTACCGGGCCCGCGACGCGCGGCTCCGGCGCGAGGTGGCGGTCAAGGTCCTACCCGAGGCGACGGCCCGGGATCCCGAGGCGCTCGCGCGCTTCGAGCACGAGACGCGCGCGGTCGCCGCGATCTCGCATCCCAACATCCTGGCGATCCACGACGTCGGCCGCGAGGGCGAGGTCGCCTACGCCGTCCTCGAGCTGCTCGACGGCGAGACCCTGTACGACCGGCTCCTGCGCGGCCCGCTCCCGCCGCGCGACGCCTTCGAGATCGCCGCCGGGATCGCCGAGGGGCTCGCCGCGGCGCACGCCCGCGGCATCGTGCACCGCGACGTGAAGCCCGCGAACGTGTTCCTCACGACGGACGGACGCGTCAAGGTCCTCGATTTCGGCATCGCGAGGCGGCTCCCCGGACTCGCGGGCCCGAGCGCGACCTCGGCGGCGACCGCGGCGCCGCTCACGGACGCCGGCGTCGTCATCGGGACGATGTCCTACGTCTCGCCGGAGCAGGCGCGCGGCGAGGCGGTGGACGGGCGCTCCGACGTCTTCGCCCTCGGCAGCGTCCTCTACGAGATGCTGGCGGGCCGGCCCGCGTTCGGCGCCGGATCGGTCCCGGAGACGCTCGTCGCGATCCTGCGCGAGGAGCCCGCGCCGCCGGCGGCGCCGCTCTCGGCGGAGGCCGAGGGCGTGCTGCGGCGCTGCCTCAAGAAGAGCCGGACGGAGCGGTTCCAGTCCGCGAGCGACCTGGCGTATGCGCTCCGGACGGCCGCGGCGACGGCGGCCGCCGCCTCCGTCGGGGCGACGTCTCGCGCGAGCGCGCGCGAGGGCCGGCGATCCATCGCCGTCCTCCTGTTCAAGGATCTCGCGGGAGATCCCGCCAACGCGCACCTGGGCCTCGGCCTCGCCGACGCCACGATCACCGAGCTCGCGGCGATGAAGTCCCTGATCGTCCGCCCGACGGCGTCGATCCTGAAGTATCGCGATCGCCCCATCGCCCCGGAGCAGGCGGGACGCGAGCTCGGCGTGGACGCGGTCGTCGACGGCAGCTTCCAGCGCGCGGGCTCGCGGCTCCGCGTGACCGCGCAGCTCATCGACACCACCGAGGCGCGGCCGCTCTGGGGCACGAAGATCGACACGTCGCTCGACGACCTCTTCGCGATGCAGGACCATGTGTCGCGCGAGATCGCCCGGGCGCTGGATCTCGAGCTGTCGCCCGTCGGGGGTCCCCGCGCGGGCCGGGCGGCCCACGCCCCGGCGGACGCCTACGAGCTCTACCTGAAGGGACGATTGGCATTGACCGCGGACACGACGCTCGCGACGGTCAACGCGGCGATCGAGTGCTTCGAGAAGGCGCTCCGGGCGGCGCCCGATTTCGCGCTCGCCCGGCTCGGCCTCGCCGACGCCTACGCGCGCATCGATTTCGGAATCGATCCCGACGGCGGCTGGCTCCCGCGGGCGCAGGCGATGTGCGAGCAGGTCCTCGCCGCGGCGCCCGAGCTGCCGGAGGGGCGTTACCTCCGCGGACGGCTCCTCTGGCATCCGCGCAACGGCTGGGACGGCGCCGGCGCGATCCGCGAGTTCTCCGCGGCCATCGCGGGAAGACCGAGTCTGAACGAGGCGCACCACTTCCTGGGCCAGGTGCTGAATCACTACGGCCTCATGGAGGAAGGCATCCAGTGCTTCGACCGCGCCCTCGCGATCGAGCCGGACGACCAGTACGCGCGCGTTCACCGCGCGCTGTCCCTGTACCTCGAGGGCAAGTTCGCGGAGTCGCTCGCGGCGACGCGCGACGCGGCCGCGGGACATCCCTCGGCGTGGGCGCGCTATCAGATGACGTTGTGCCAGCTCCATCTCGACCGCGCCGACGAGGCGGCCGCGGCGATCGAGGCCCACTCACGCCATTTTCCGGGGGACGTCCTGGTCTTCTCGCTGCGGGCGATCGTGTCGGCCATGAAGGGCGACGCCGGGGGAGCGCGCGAGCAGCTCGACCTCGTCGTGCGCAACCGGAAGCTCTTCGGCCACTACCATCACGCGCAGTACGACGCCGCCTGCGCGGAGGCGTTCCTGGGAAACGAGGAGACGGCGCTCGACTGGCTACAGGAGTCGGCGGAGAACGGATTCCGCTGCGGCCCGATGATCGAGACCGATCCGTGGCTCGCGCCGCTGCGAGCGAACGCGCGGTTCCGCAGCCTGACCGCCGAGCTCGCGCGTCAGCGCGAGATCCACCTGCGGCTCTACCGCGAGCTCAACGCCACGAGCGGCTGACACGCGCCGCCGGCCGCTCGCGCGGCCCTAGGCCGTGAACTGGGACTTCAGCGAGGAGAGCATCGCGCCGAGGTCCATGCCTCCGGCCTGGGTCTCCTCGACCCGACCCCGCGGCGTCAAGCGGTCGACGACGAGCGGGATGAGCGCGGCGAGGCCGGCGCTCGCGAGCTGCGGGTTGATGCCGCACTTCTGCGCCATGGCCGCGATGCTCCCCGAGCCGAGGACCGACGAGACCTGGTCGCTCGACAGCGGCATGTTCTGCCCCGTCGAGACCCACGAGTCGGCGTGCTGCCCGAGCCCCGCCGACCGGAACTGTGCCAGCAGTCCGCCGAGGCCGCCCGGATGGTTGCCCACGACGCTCGACGCGAGAGTCCACAGGGACTCTTGTTGCGTGCCGGTGTCGCCGGTGGTGGTGCCGGTTCCGAATCCTCCGCCGAGTTGTCCGAGAATCTGATCCAACATGCCCATGGTGCGACCTCCGTTTCGGAAAGGAGAACTTTCCTCCTTTTATCGCGAATCCGAGGCCGCCGTCCCCTGCCCTTAAGGGAACGTCGAACGTCAGATTTCCGCCGGCTCCGCGGGGTCCGGAAGGGCCTGGGGCGGCGCGGCGTGGTGGGTCAGCGGCTCCGGAAGCTTCAGGAACAGGGCCGCGGCGAGGAGTCCCAGCACGAACGTGGCGGCCCAGAGCGTGCGGGCGCCCATGCGCTCGAGGACGACGGTTCCCGCCCAGGGTCCGATCGCGAAGGCGACCGAGAAGACCATCGTGTAGAGACCGCTGTACTCCCCGCGCCGGGAATCCGGAGCGACGTCGGTCGCGTACGCCGCCGAGGCCGGAAAGAACAGCATCTCGCCGAAGGTCCAGATGACCACGGTCACGGCGAGCGTCCCGAAGCTCCGCGCGAACGCCATCGCGCCGAAGCCCGCGCCCGAAAGGATCGCGCCGAGCGCGAGGGTCTGGCGGTGCGGCCAGTGCGCGGTCGCGGCATTGAGGGGGATCTCGAGCACCACGATCAGCAGGCAGTTCAGCGAGAAGAGCAGGCCGAAGGTCGAGGGGGAGAGGCCGAGCTCGCGCACGATGTAGAGCGGCATCGACGAGATGTGCTGGAAGAAGATGACCGTCACCGGCAGGACGCCGGCCAGGAAGAAGAGGAAGCGCGGGTCGGCGTGCGCGGCGGTGGCGAGCCGCAGACGCGTGGCGGTCGTGGGCTTCAGGGCGGGCGTTTCCGGGGCCGAGGCCCGCGTGCGCGCCGGGAGGCTCGAGGCCGCGAGCACGGTCGCCGCGGCGAGCGACGTCGCGCCGTCGACGTAGAACAGGTAGCGGAAGGAGAGGGTCGCGAGCACGCCGCCGATGGCCGGACCGATCGCCATCCCGAGATTGATCGCGAGGCGATACACCGCGAAGGCGGACTTGCGGCGGGCGGACTCGACGGCCTCGCCGAAGAAGCTCATCGCCGCGGGCCTGAACGCCTCGGTGAGCATCGCGAGCGCGACCGTCACGATCCCGATGACCGGCAGCGATTGCGCCAGGGGATAGAGCAGCAGCATGGCCCCGGAGCAGAAGAGCGAGGCGCGCATCACCGGCACGGCGCCCCAGCGGTCCGCGAGTCTTCCCGCGAGCGGCGCCGCGACGATCGCACCGGCGCCATAGAGGAACAGGACGAACCCGGCCGTCTCGGCCGAGAACCCGCGCGCGCGCGTCAGGTAGAGGACCAGGAACGAGAGGACCATGGAGCCCGCCCGGTTCACGAGCTGCGAGGCCGCCACGGTCCAGACGGGGCGCGGCAGGTGCTTGAGGTCTTTCCAGTACTTCAGCATGCGCGCACCCGTAGGAGTGTTACGCGAGTCCGGGCCCCGAGTTTTAGAGATGCCTCAGCAGCCACCCGAGGACGAGCGCGGCGAGCGCGAGCGCGCCCATGAACCCGAGGACGTAGAGCAGGATCGGCAGGAAACGGTTTTCATTGGGACCTTCGCCCCGCTCATCCATGAATTCCCTGCGCGGCGAGCCAGCGCTCCGCGTCGATCGCGGCCTTGCATCCTTCTCCCGCCGCCGAGACGGCCTGCCGGTACGTCGGGTCCGCGACGTCGCCCGCGGCGAACACGCCCTCGACCGAGGTGTAGGTCGACGGGTGCTTGACGCGCAGGTAGCCGACCTCGTTCATCTCGAGCTTGCCGCGGAAGATCGCGGTGTTCGGCATGTGACCGATCGCGATGAACACGCCCTGCGTCGCGAAGGGAGTGCTCTTCTGCGTCCGCAGGTCGCGGAGCGTGACGCCCGTGACGCCGCCCGGCGCCGCGCCGTGGATCTCCTCGATGGCGGCGTTCAGTCTCCACTCGATCTTGGGATTGTGCCTCGCTCGGTCGAGCATGATCTTGGACGCGCGGAACTCCTCGCGCCGGTGCACCACCGTGACCTTCGAGGCGAACTTGGTCAGAAAACTCGCCTCCTCCATCGCCGTGTCCCCGCCGCCCACGACGATGACCTCCTTCCCCTTGAAGAAGAAGCCGTCGCAGGTCGCGCAGGCCGAGACGCCGTGGCCCATGAGCCGCGTCTCGGACTCGAGCCCGAGCAGCTTGGCCGAGGCGCCCGAGGAGACGATGACCGCGTCCGCCGTGATCGCGCCGCCGCCGTCGAGGCTCAGGCGGAAGGGCCGCTTCGCGACGTCGAGGTCGGTCACCGTGTCGAGCACGACCTCGGTGCCGAAGCGCGTGGCCTGCTCGCGGAAGATCTCCATCAGCTCGGGTCCCTGGATTCCCGCCTTGAAGCCGGGGTAGTTCTCGACCTCGGTCGTGATCGTGAGCTGCCCGCCGGGCTGCGGTCCCTCGAAGACGACCGGGGAGAGCTCGGCGCGCGAGGCGTAGAGCGCCGCGGTCCATCCCGCGGGGCCCGAGCCGATGATCGCGATGCGGTAGTGGGATTTCGTCGGTGGCATGGCGCCGGGAGAATATCAGCCGGGCGCCCCGTTCTCGCCGGGCCGTTATCATCCGCACGTGCGCCCCGCGCGATCCCGCCGTCTCGACGGCTTCGGCACGACGATCTTCACCGAGATGACGCGGCTCGCGCAGCTGCACGGCGCGATCAACCTCTCGCAGGGATTCCCGGACTTCGACGGGCCGGAGCTCGCCAAGGACGCGGCGATCGCGGCGATCCGGGAGGGACACGGCCAGTACGCGCGGATGAGCGGCGCCGCCGAGCTGCACGCGGCGCTCTCGGCGAAGTATCGCCGCGACTGGGGCCTCGACTACGCCGCGGACTCCGAGCTCACCGTGACCTCGGGCGCGACCGAGGCGATCTTCGCCGCGATCCAGGGCGTCTGCGACCCGGGCGACGAGGTCGTGCTGTTCGAGCCTTACTACGACTCCTACAAGGCGAGCGTCGTCATGGCGGGCGCCGTGCCGCGCGTCGTCGCGCTGCGCGGCCCCGACTGGACGCTCGACCGCGGCGAGGTGGCGGCGGCGGTCACGAAGGCGACCCGCGCGATCCTCGTCAACACGCCGCACAACCCGACCGGAAAGGTGTTCTCGCCCGACGAGCTCGCGTTCCTCGCCGGGCTCTGCCGCGACCGGGACGTCCTCTGCATCACCGACGAGGTCTACGAGCATCTGGTGTACGAGGGAAAGCACGTGCCGATGGCGACGCTCCCGGGGATGCGCGAGCGGACGATCACGATTTCCTCCTTCGGCAAGACGTTCTCCCTCACCGGGTGGAAGATCGGGTGGGCCGCCGGGCCGCCGGAGCTCGCGGGCGCCGTGCGCGCCGCGCACCAGTTCATCACCTTCGCGACGGCGACACCGCTGCAGCAGGGCGCGGCGGTCGCGCTGGCGCGGGCCGGTGCGGACTACTACCGGAACCTCCTCGCGGACTATCGGGAGAAGCGCGACCTCCTGGTCCGCGAGCTCTCGCGGATCGGCTTCCGCGTCACGGCGCCCGCCGGCGCCTACTTCGTGTGCGCGGACTTCCGGCCGTTCGGCTTCGACGACGACCGCGAGTTCGTCCGCCACCTGATCGAGAAGATCGGCGTCGCCGCGATCCCGCCGAGCGTGTTCTACGATCACCCGGAGCTCGGGAGGTGGTACGTGCGCTTCGCGTTCTGCAAGAAGAAGGAGACGCTGGAGGCTGCGGTGGAGAGACTGGAGAAGCTGCGCGCATGAAGATCGCCCTGGTCCAGATGGACCTCGCGTGGGAGGACGTCGCGGAGAACCACCGCCTCGCGCGGAAGCACCTCGAGGCGGCGCGCGCGAAGGGCGCGCGGCTCGCGCTCCTGCCCGAGATGTTCTGCACCGGTTTCTCGATGGACTCCGCGCGGATCGCCCAGCCGGCCGGCGGGCCGTCCGAGACCTTCCTCCGCGAGACCGCGCGCGAGCTCTCGCTGTGGATCCTCGCGAGCCTCCCGGAGGCGGGGGAGCCGCGTCCGCGCAACATGGCGATCCTCGCGGGCCCGGACGGGAACGCCACGCGCTACGCCAAGATCCATCCCTTCACCTTCGGCGGCGAGCACCGCGTCTACGCCGGCGGCGACCGCATCGTCACCGTCGACGTCGAGGGCCTGCGGGTGACGCCGTTCGTCTGCTACGACCTGCGCTTCCCGGAGCCCTTCCGCCTGGCGGCGGCGGACACGGACCTCTTCGCGGTCGTGGCGAACTGGCCGGAGCCGCGCCGCGAGGCCTGGCGCACGCTCCTGCGCGCGCGGGCGATCGAGAACCTCTGCTACGTCGCGGGAGTGAACCGCGCCGGCGAGGGCGGCGGCCTCCGCTACGCGGGCGACTCCGCCGTGATCTCGCCGTGGGGCGAAGTGCTCGCCGAGGGCGGAGTGGAGGAGGCGGTGCTGATCGCCGACGTCGACGCCTCGGTCGTCCGCTCGACGCGCGCGAAGTTCCCGGCTCTCGAGGACCGGCGGCCGGAGGCGTACCGGCGGTGACGCCGTTCGGGTGGGTCGAGCTCGCACTCCTCGTTTCGAGGACGCAGCTTCCCGGCCTCGCCCCGATACCCGAATCGGAGCGCGCGGCGCTGGTCGCTCTGTATCGCTCGGCCGGCGGCGAGAACTGGAAGAATCATGACGGCTGGCTGGGCGAACGCGGCACGGAGTGCGGTTGGCACGGCGTGACCTGCGTTCCGGCCAACCTCTCCGGTTCGAACCCGTCGGCGACCGTCATCGAGCTGGACCTCATGGACAACGGCCTGAAAGGAACGCTCCCGCCGGAACTCGACGCCCTCTCGAGCTTGCAGAACCTGCGTTTGTACGGAAGCGAGCTCTCCGGCAGCCTTCCTTCGGGAATCCGGGAAAAGTGGGAATCCGGTCGTCTCTCGGTGCAGGGCTACGCAGCGCTCGCGGGAGTCTCGGAGATTACTTTGCAGTATCGCACCGCGGCTTACTGCCACGACTTCGAGGCGACGCTTCGGGCGGACGGTGCGATCGTGCTCCTCTCGGAGCGCTGCAAAGGCGAACCGCGAGCGAAATGGCAGGGAAGCAAGGGACTCGGCGTCTCCTGTGAGAGGCAGACCGGCTGGACCGATCGGTTCGGCGACGCCTTCGGCCGGCTCGCGTGGTTCCTCGAGAAGCAGGACTTTCACGGCCTGAACGGTCAGTACTCGATCACGATCACGCACGGAGGTTTCATGACGACCAGCGTCGTCCGCCGCGGCGAGCGCAAGACCGTCGAGGACTATGCCGAGGCCGGTCCGATGTCGTTGTGGCTGATCGAGGCCGCGATCCAGGGAGTCATCCGCGACGCGGAGTGGGAACTGAACTCGCGCACTCCCGGGACCTGCCGCTGGATCGAATTCGCCGGGGTGTACTGAGCCCTAGCGCGCGCCGGCGGTCTGCGTCGCGAACGCCGCGAGCGCCTCGACGCCGCCGGCGATCATCTCGTCGGAGACCGAGAACGAGAAGCGCAGGTGCCCCTCGCCCTCGGGGCCGAACACGATGCCCGGCACGGTCGCGACGCGGGCGCCGTCGAGGAGCGTCTTGGCCGCGGCGCGGGAGTCCGAGCCGAGCCACGCCGGCGTCTTCGGGAACAGGTACAGCGCGGCCGGCGGAGGCTCGATCTCGAACCCCGCGGCCTTCAGCCCGGCGACCAGCCGGTCGCGGCGCGCTCGATAGCCGCTGCGCCACTCCGAGACGAACTCGGTCCCGCGGCGGATCGCCTCGAGCGCGGCCCACTGCGTCGGCGTCGAGACGCCGTTGGTCGTGTAGAGCACCGTGGTGCGGATCGGCGACTGGTACGGCTTCGGCGCGATGACGTAGCCGATGCGCCAGCCGGTCATCGAGTAGCTCTTCGAGAGCGTGTAGACCGTGAGCGTGCGCTCGTACATTCCCGGCATCGACGCGATCGCGACGTGCGGCTCGCCCTCGTAGACCAGGTCCTCGTAGGCCTCGTCCGAGATGACGGCCAGCCCGCGCTCCCGGGCAAAGGCCGCGACCTCCTCGACCTCGGCGCGCCCGAAGACGTCGCCGGTCGGGTTGTTGGGGGAGTTCCAGTAGAGGACCTTCGTGCGCGGCGTCACCGCCTTCGCGAGCGCACGCGCGAGACCCTCGCGCCGCGCCGCGGCCGTGGGAACGAGGACGGCCTTCGCCTCGTGGTACGCGATCAGGTCCAGGATCGGCGTCCAGTACGGCGAGAACATCAGGACCTCGTCGCCCGGATCGAGCAGCGTCGCGAACGCCGCGTAGAGGCCCTGCATGCCGCCGTTGACGACGATCGCGCTCTCCGCCTCGGCGGGGATGCCGTTGCGCGTGCGCACCTTCTCGAGGATTGCGCCGCGCAGGTCCGGGATCCCGGACGACGGCGCGTAGCGCGTCTCGTTGCGGGCGAGCGCTGCGCCCATCGCCGACTTCACGGGCTCGGGCGTCGGCATGTACGGCTCGCCGCCCTCGAAGCGCCAGACCTTGTGTCCCGCGGCCAGGAGCTCCATGACGCGGTTGCGCACGACCACGATCTCGGAGAACCCGACGCCGCCGAAGCGCTTCGCGGGGCGGGGAAACGAGCCTTCGGTCACCGTCGCGCCCTCAGACCACTGTCCGACGGCCCGGGCCCATCAGGAAGTACAGGATCATGCCCAGCACGGGCAGCAGGATCACGATGACCACCCACAGGAGCTTCGTGCCGCTGTCGGCGCCGCTCTTCAAGACCGAGACGATCGCGATGATGTCGAGGACCGTGACGAGGAGCCAGAGGATCGGGTGTCCGAACATGATCCGCCTCCTAGTTCCTGTCATCCCGAGGAGCGGAGCGACGAGGGACCCCTTTTCGAGCCGAATTTCGGTCTTGAAAGGGGTTCCTCGCTTCGCTCGGAATGACAACGAGATCGCTCACAGCTTCTCCGAGATCGCCTTCTGCTGCGTGAACAGGTACAGGTACTCGCGGCCGCCGGCCTTCGAGTCGGTTCCCGACATGTTGAACCCGCCGAACGGATGCACGCCCACGAGCGCGCCCGTGCACTTGCGGTTGAGGTAGAGGTTGCCCACGAAGAGCTCGCGCTTGCCGCGCGCG
Organism: Thermoanaerobaculia bacterium; assembly: GCA_036406835.1. Lineage (GTDB taxonomy): Bacteria > Acidobacteriota > Thermoanaerobaculia > UBA5066 > Gp7-AA6 > DAHUXD01. Next base: position 18,869 of record DASXAG010000077.1, on the reverse strand, counting down.
AGACGATCCCGGACGCGCGAGTAGAGCGATCCCGTCAGGCCGTACTCCGAGTCGTTCGCGACCCGGATGCCCTCCTCGAAGTTGCGCACCTTGATGACCGCGAGCACCGGCCCGAAGATCTCCTCGCAGGCGAGGCGCGCCTTCGGCTTCACCCCGTCGACGATCGTCGGCATGACGAAGTAGCCCTGCTTCGGACCGGCCTTTCCGCCGGCCACGATCCGGCCTTCCTTCTTGCCGATCGCGACGTAATCGAGGATCTTCTTCTGGGCGGAGCCGTTGATCACCGCCCCGACCGTGTTCTTCGGATCGCGCACGTCGCCGACCGAGAGCGCCTTCGTCTTCGCGACGATCTTGTCGAGCAGCTCCTCGTGCACCGCCTGGTGCACGATCAGCCGCGAGCACGCCGAGCACTTCTGTCCCTGGAACCCGAACGCGGCGGCCACGATGCCGTTCGCGGCGTCCTCGACGTCCGCCGTCTCGTCGACGAGGATGAAATCCTTGCCCCCCATCTCGAGGATCGCGCGCTTGATCCAGATCTGGCCGGGCACCACGCGTCCCGCCTTCTCGCTGATCTGGATCCCGACGTCCCGCGATCCGGTGAACGCGATCGCGCGCGTCTTCGGATGCTCGACGAGCGCGTTGCCCACCGTCGCGCCGCCGCCGGTCACGAAGTTGAGGACACCCGGCGGCACGCCCGCCTCCTCGGCGGCCTCGACGAACATCGTCGCGATGCCCGCGGCGTCGGACGAGGGCTTCAGCACGACCGTGTTGCCGGCGACGAGCGCGGCGGTCGTCATGCCCGTCAGGATCGCGAGCGGGAAGTTCCAGGGCGGGATCACGACGACGACGCCCAGCGGGATGTGGTGGAGCTCGTTCGCCTCGCCGGGGTACGGCACCAGCGGTTGCGGGCCGCCGAGGTCCACCATCTCGCGGGCGTAGAACTCGCAGAAGTCGATCGCCTCGGCCGTGTCCCCGTCGGCCTCGGCCCACGACTTGCCCTCCTCGAGGACCATCATCGCGGAGAACTCGTGCTTGCGGCGCCGCAGGATCGCCGAGATCCGCAGGATCACGGCCGCGCGCTCCTCGGCGCTGGCCGCGCTCCACGCCGGGAACGCCTTCGTCGCGGCGGCGATCGCCTTCCCCGCATCGGCCGCCGTTCCCTCGGGGAAGCGCCCGATGACCTGCTTGAAGTCGCACGGATTCACCGAGGTGAAGTGCCTGGCCGCCGAGACGGTCTTGCCGCCGATGCGGTTCTGGCCCTGCAGGGGCAGGCGCTTCTGGACCTTCGCGAGCGCGGCCTTGAAGGCGTTGGCGTTCGTGTCGACCGAGAAGTCGGTCAGCGGCTCGTTGCGAAAATCAGGGACCACGCGGTTCCTCCGGGTGAAGGAATCTATCAGACGCTCATGGCAGACTCGCGCCGTGAACCTGAAGGGCATGAAGCCCGAGCAGTTCGGCCGGATCGCGTCCTTCTTCTATCGGCTGTGGGCGGAGCCCGCGCTCGCGCCGATGCACGAGCGCATCGCGGGCGAGCCGCCGCTCGAGCGGGGCGCCCTGCTCGACGTGGGATGCGGCCCCGGCCGCCTCACGCGGCGGATCGCGGAGCGGCGGCCCGGGGTGCGGGTGGTGGGCCTGGACGCGTCGGCCGACATGATCGCGCAGGCGCGGCGCACGCCCGGTCCGCCGAACCTCTCCTTCCGCGAGGGCACTCCGACGACCGCCGGTTTCGCGGAGGAGTTCGACATGGCGATCTCGGTCCTCTCGTTTCACCACTGGGAGGAGCCGGTCGCGGAGCTGTGCGCGCTCCATCGCGCTCTCCGGCCCGGAGGGCGACTCTGGATCTACGAGCAGGACGCGGAGGCCTCCGCGGCCGATCTCCACGCCGACCGCGCGCCGCTCTTCGGGTTCCTCCGGGTACCGGCGGCCTGGCAGCGCCGCCTCGCGCGCGGCCACGGGTTCACGCGCGCCGAGATCGATTCCGCCGTGCGGCCCGCCGTCGCGCGGACGCCGTTCCGGACGCTCGCGGTTGCGCGCACCGGCTCGTCGTTCCGGCTAGAGCTCGCGCGGGACGCCGCGCCGTCCTCGAACCCTTGACAGGACCCGGAGCCGCCGATAGCGTGAATCCCGTGGCGCGCGCCGGAATCGCCTGTTGTCCCTGTCGCAGGGCCCCCCGGGGGCCGGCGGCCGCGCGTCTCCTCGCGCCCTGAGCGAATCGCAAACGCGAGACGGAGAGACATCGAGCCCGCCGGACGCCCCGGCGGGCTCTTCGATTTTGAGGAGGCTCACGGATTCATGACGCTTCTCGACGCGGTGGGGGAGACGCCTCTCCTTTCGCTCTCGCGCATCGCCGGTGACGTGCCCGGACTGCGCCTGCTGGCGAAGGCGGAGCACCTCAATCCCGGAGGCAGCGTCAAGGACCGGCCCGTGCGCGGCATGCTGCTCGACGGCCTCTCGTCCGGGAGGCTCGCGCCCGGGAAGACGATTCTCGAGGCGACCTCCGGGAACACCGGCATCGCGCTCGCGATGCTGGGTCGCGCGCTGGGTTACGCGACGACGATCTGCATCCCGGAGAAGGCGTCGGCGCATCGCAAGGCCATCCTGCGCGCGCACGGCGCGGAGCTCGTCCTGACCGATCCGCTCGAGGGAACCGACGGCGCGATCCGCGAGGCGCGCGCGCTCGCCGCGGCTTCGCCCGAGACGTATTTCTATCCGGACCAGTACTCGAACCCGGCGAACCCGAGGGCGCACTTCGAGGGAACCGGGCCCGAGATCTGGCGCGACGGCGAAGGCAGGCTGGATTTTTTCGTGGCCGGGCTCGGAACGTCGGGGACCTTCATGGGGGTGACGCGATTCCTGAGGCGGCAATCCGCCGCGATCGCCTGCGTCTCCGTCGAGCCGGCGGGGCCCGTGCATGGCCTCGAGGGGATGAAGCACATGGCGACCGCGATGAAGCCCGCCATTTACGATCCGGCGCTCGCGGATCGGAGCCTCGCGATCGAGACGGAGGAGGCGTACGCGATGTGCCGCCGGCTCGCGCGCGAGGAGGGCCTGCTCGTCGGCCCCTCCGCGGGCGCCAACGTGGCCGCCGCGGTGCGCGTCGGCCGCGAGGCGGGCCGCCCCGTCACGGTCGTCACGATCCTCTGCGACTCGGGCAGCCGCTACGCGACGGATCCCTTCTGGGAGGAAGCGTGATCGCCGTTCCCAGGGGGGTGCTCGCGACGATCCGCATGCATGGTCGAGAGACGTATCCGGAGGAGTGCTGCGGCGGGCTCCTGGGAGAGATCGGCGACGGAGCGCGCGTTCGCATCGTCCGGGCCGAGAGGATCCCGAACGTGAGCCGCGAGCCGCGGCGGCGGCGCTTCGCGGTGGACCCGCGCGACTACCTGAGGCTCGAGCGGCGGGCGGACGAGCTCCGCCTCGCGCTCGTCGGCTTCTACCATTCGCACCCGGACCATCCGGCGGCGCCGTCGGAGTACGACCGGGAACACGCGTTCCCGTTCCTGCATTATCTGATTCTGTCGGTCGCAGGCGGCCGTCCCGGGGAGGCGACCTCCTGGGTTCTTTCCGAGGATCGCGGGGCGTTCGAGCGCGAGGAGTTGCTCGTGGAAGCGCCCGAGGAGTAACCGATGCCGAGAGTTCTCTTGCCGACGCCGCTGAGGCCCTTCGCCGGCGGCTCCACGAGCGTCGAGGTCGGCGGCGCGACGGTCGCCGAGGCGCTCGGGCGCCTCGTCGCGGCGCACGAGGGCCTCCGCCCTCACCTCTACGACGACGCGGGGAGGCTGCGCGCGTACGTCAACGTCTACAAGAACGAGGAGGACGTCCGCTACCTCCAGAAGGACGCCACCGCGGTCGCCGCGAACGACACGCTCTCGATCGTGCCCTCGATCGCCGGAGGCTCTCCGGACCCGGACCCGTCGCCGCCCGCGCTCTCGAACGACGAGATTCGCCGCTACGCGCGTCACCTCATCATGCCGGAGGTCGGCGTCGAGGGGCAGAAGAGGCTCAAGTCCGCGCGCGTCCTCGCGGTCGGCGCCGGCGGTCTCGGCTCGCCGCTCGCGCTGTACCTCGCCGCCGCGGGCGTCGGCACGATCGGCCTCGTCGACTTCGACGTCGTCGACGACTCCAACCTGCAGCGGCAGATCCTCTACGGCACGGCGGACGTCGGGCGGCCGAAGCTCGCGGCCGCGTCGGCGCGCCTGCGGGACCTGAACCCGAACGTCGAGGTCGTGGCCCTCGAGGAACGGCTCACCTCGGAGAACGCGCTCTCGATCGTGCGCGGCTTCGACGTCGTCGCGGACGGCACCGACAACTTCCCGACGCGCTACCTCGTCAACGACGCGTGCGTCCTGACGGGGAAACCCAACGTGTACGCGTCGATCTTCCGATTCGAGGGACAGGCGTCGGTCTTCTGGGCGGAGAAGGGTCCGTGCTACCGCTGTCTCTACGCGGAGCCGCCTCCGCCGGGCCTCGTGCCGTCGTGCGCCGAGGGGGGAGTGCTCGGCATCCTCCCGGGCCTGCTCGGCACGATCCAGGCGACCGAGACGATCAAGCTGCTCCTCGGAGCGGGCGATCCGCTGATCGGCCGGCTGCTCCTCGTGGACGCGCTCTCGATGCGCTTCCGGGAGCTCAAGCTCCGCAAGAATCCCGACTGCGTGGTCTGCGGACCGAGTCCGACGGTGACCCGCCTCATCGACTACGAGGCCTTCTGCGGCGTCGCCGCCGGGGACGCCGCCGAGCGCGCCGCCGCGGTGGTATCGTCCGCGCCGATGGCGCCGCGCGCGAACGAGGTCTCGGTCGAGGAGCTGAAGGCGATGCGCGATCGAGGCGCGTCCTTCGTCCTGGTCGACGTCCGCGAGCCGCGCGAGTGGGCGATCTCGGATCTGAAGGACTCGGTCAAGATCCCGCTCGGCAGCCTGCCGCAGAACCTCGGGAAGCTCTCGAAGGACGACGAGATCGTCGTCTACTGCCGGACCGGCGTCCGCAGCGGGAACGCGGTGCAGTTCTTGCAGCAAAACGGATTCGCGAAGGTCCGGAACCTGGTCGGGGGAATCAATCTCTGGGCGGAGCGGATCGAGCCGGGCATGCCCCGGTACTGAGGGAGAACATCGATGCGTAAGATCGGCATTCTGCTCCTGGTCGTCGGCCTCATCGGCTTCGTGGTGGCCTCGAGCCAGCGAGGCGGCTACAACACGGTGGAGGGCGCGCTCAAGTCGACCTTCTCCTCGGAGGAGCGTGCCAAGAAGGACGCGTGGGAGACGGGCCGCTGGGTGTTCGTCGGCGTCGCGGTGATGGGTCTCGTCCTGACGATCCTGCCCGGCAAGTCGACCTAGTCCTTTTCTTTCTCCTTCTCCTTCTCTCGCTCCTCGCGCTCCCGCTCGGCTTCGGTAGGCGAAGGCGACGGAGCCGCCGGCGCGATGGCCTTGCCCTCCTTCGCGACGCGCGCGTGCAGGGCCTGGAGCGTCTCGTAAAGACGGTCGAAGGCCTTCTGCTTCTCACCGTGGGTCTGCGGGGTCACGTTGAGGAACTTCCGGGCCAGGACCGAACGCGACTGATCGAGGACGGTCACGCGCAGCTCCGTGTAGCGGTCGGCATAGACGTTGATCGGGATCTCACCGACCTTCTCGTCGGCCAGCCCTCGGACGAGTCGCGTGAAGTCGGCCGCCGACAGGAGGAGCCTCCTGGGGGCCGGCGGCTTCTGGCCGCGGGGTCTCGCGCGGTCCGTGGCGCGGCGGCCCTCGACGGCGAGGATGAAGCTCTCGCCCGAGGCGGCGTCCTTCCCATCGGCCCGGCGGTTCAGGATGAGCTCGAACGTCTCGGGGGCGAGGACGCCGGAGGCGACCTTCGCGAGGCCGTCGTCGAGGCTCGAGGCGGTGATCCCGTTCGACGTCGTGTCGCGGCAGACCGCGAGGAGCCTCCGCGCGAGCGTCTCGAGAGCGGGGGACTGATCCCCCACGAGGAATTGCTGGACGACCTTGGCGGTGGAGCCCAGGCGGACCTCGATGCTGCCCTTCAGCGCGGGACCCTCGTGGGGTTCCCTCTCGCGTTCCTCCTCGCCTTCGTCCTCTCCGGCCGATCCGTAGTGCGCCTCCATGCCGGCGAAGCCCCCGTCGCGCAGGTCCCGGAGCACGCCGCGCACGGTCTCCTTCTTGACGGTCCGCTGCGTCCTGCCGTCGCAGATCAGGACGCCCCGGCCGTAGAGCCGCATCGAGAGGTAGCCGCCGGTCCCGGGCCAGCGGACGTCGACGCGCACGTCGTCGAGCGGCGCCTTGCCGCCGAGGCGCTTCGCGAGCTCCCGCTCGATGCGGTCCGGCGGTCTGGCGGCCTCCGGCGCCGCGGACGCCGGCGCGCCGGCCACGACGAGCGCGGCGGCGCACAGAACGAGTCTCCGGGTGAGCAGCCTCATCGAGCCCTCCGTCCGGCCCCTCGAATGGTCAGCCGGCGACCGACGCGTCCGGATCGTCCTCGAGCAAGCGGTCGATCTTGGCCGCGAGGATGAAATCGTTCTCGTGCAACCCGCCGATCTTGTGGGTCCACAGAAGCAGGTCGACCCGGTTCCAGTGGATCGCGATGTCGGGATGGTGGCCCTGCTGCTCCGCGAGCTCGGCGACGCGGTTGACGAACCTCATCGCGGCCACGAAGTCCTCGAACTCGAACCGGCGGGCGAGCCGCGTGCCGTGCTCCTCGAGACGCCAGGCCGGGGTGGCCTCCAGATGGCGCGCGGCCTCGTTCTCGGAGAGCGGCGGCACGCCGCCGCGGCAGGGCACGCAGGACTTCGAGGCCAGGTTGTCCATGTCTCGCATCAGGGTGTTCCGCGCGAATCCTACCGCCGGCGGCGCGGCGGCGCGGCGGCGCGGCGGCGCGGCGGGCGATGGAATGGCCGGATTTGACCCCGGCTCCCTCATCCCGGATAATCCGCGTCCCGCGAACGACGATCTGCTGGGAGGTCGTTCAATGGTAGGACAACTGGCTCTGGACCAGTGAATCGGGGTTCGAGTCCCTGCCTCCCAGCCATGATTTCCACCGTTTCCGCATCCGGACGCCGGCGTGGCGGCTTCTTTCCCGGCCTTCGGGTGCCGCGGATCACAGCCGAGCGTATGCCCTTCATCCGATAATCGCGCATCGCATCCTGAACATTTCTTGGTTGATCGGCCGGGCCGGCGCCGCGGCGCGTCTGTCTCGACGTCGGAGCGGCCAATTCAAAAGGGGGTCCAATGAAACCGGTTCGTCCACGGGTCTCCTCTCTGGCCGGGGCGCTGGCGTTGATGGTCCTGGGACCGACGCTCGCCGCGAGCGCCTCGGATGCGCCGGCTCGCAAGACGACGCGTCTCGACCCCAGTGTCGTCCGCCAGACCGCCGTCGCTGCGCATCCGGATTTCGGCATCACCGACTATGACGTGGTGACCATCACGGCCTACGACTTCCATCCGTTCGCGACCGTGGGGGCCGTCACGGGCCTCAACTCCGACGACAACAGCTTCATCTGGGCCACCGGCGGCGCCAACATGGGCTTTGAGGCGAGCGTCCCGCTTCCCGCCGGAGCGATCGTCGACTACATCGGCCTTCGCTATTGCGACACGACGCCGAACAGCGGCTTCACCATGGATCTCGACGACATCTTCGCCGATGGTTCGTTCAACTTCGCCGTCACCACGACCTTCTCGGACCTGGGTGGTTGCAACACCGTTTGGAACGCCGTCCCCGCCGGCTACAACTGGGACTACAACTCGGGACACTCCATGGATCTCATCCTCTTCCAGGTGGGGCCCGACGTCGACGGCTCGGTCAAGTTCCGCGGCGCGGAGGTCTGGTACAAGCGCAAGATCAGCCCGCCGCCGGGATCCTCGACCTTCGGCGACGTCGACATGTCGGATCCGGCCTGGCCGTTCATCGAGGCGTTCGTGAAAGCCGGCATCACGGTCGGCTGCCAGAATCCCGGGGACCCGCTGATCTACTGCCCGGATTCGCCCGTGACGCGGCGACAGATGGCCGTCTTCATCGCCAAGGCGCTCGGACTGCATTTCAAGAACTGACGCTCTTCGGATTCGTCGTGGACGCACCGCCGGCCTCCGGGCCGGCGGTTTTCTTTTTCAGCGCGCCGTTCGCGGCGGCGGATCGGTGCGCCACCGCGCGAGGTCGAGGACGAACGCCTCGACGCGGCGGTCCCAGGTGTGGTCGCGAAGCGCGCGCGCTCGGGCCCGCCGTCCCATCGTGACGCGCGCCGTCTCGTCGGCCGCGAGCGCCTCGGCCCTCGCGACGAGAGACTCCAGGGATTCGTAGGCCGCGATCTCGACGCCGGACTCGAAGAAGGCGTCGAGGCCCGCGAACGACTCGATGAGCGACGGCACCGCGCACGAGGCGGCGAAGAAGGCGCGCGGCGTGATGCGGAACGCGTCGCGATACTTGCCCTCCGCGTCGTCGAGGCGCGCCGTCTCGAGGGACAACCGCGCCCCGTTCAACGCGGCGGAGAGCCTCTCGGGTGTGTCGAGCGGCGCCCGCGTCGGGATGCTCCATCGCCGTTCGCCGGCGTAGGCGTGAACGCGCACGCGCAGGCGCGCGGCGAGCGCCGAGACCAGGGCGTCGCGGTAGGGCGTCCACTTCCCGTAGTAGAGAACGTCGCAGTCGAAGGCGTCGCGTGCGTGCGCGGGGCGGGCCGGGCGATACAGCTCGGGATCCGTGGCCGGGTCGCATCGCTTCGCGCGGATTCCGGCCGCCGCGTAGTCGCCCAGGGTCTGCGCGTCCTGCGTATAGAAGAGGTCGAACTCGGGCGCGATCTGGAGGGACGCCCGCAGGCCGTAGGGATCGGACAGCGCGAAGCCCGCGAGCGCGGTCAGGCGGGAGAAGCCCCGCAGCGCACGCTTCGAGAAATGCAGCGCGCCGCCGAGGCAGACCACCACGTCCGGGGGCGGGTCGGTGTGGTCGCTGACCGCCTCGTCGGGGATCAAGGCGGGCCTCGCCCCGCCGGTCGGCACGAAACCCGCATAGCTCTGGGGCTCCACCACGACCGTGCGGAAGACACGCTGGAACGCGCGTACGGGAGGGAAGAGGTTGTTGCAGTAGGGCGGCTGACTGACGTTGCCGAAAAGAAGCAGGGTCTCCATGCGGTCAACGCTCCTGTTCGTCGGGACAGGAGCCAAGCCGTGCGCGCCGCCCGGCGCGCGAGCGGGTGATTCGGGTCACCATTTCTTTACATTAATGCAAGGAGGATGGCGCCGCGGGTGAACCGCCGGCTGCCATAGAATCCAAAACATGCACACATACGGTGGATCTCTTCGCTCCATTGGGGCGGTCGGACGACGCGTCGCCGCCGCCTTCCTCGTCCTTCTCGCCGCGCCGCTGGTCTTCGCCGCGTCGAACGGCGGCGTTCCCTCGGTCCAGCTCACACAGCTCCCCGGGAGCCTCGACTCGCCGCTCGACGTGGTCAACGCGGGCGACGGCTCCGGGCGCCTGTTCGTCGTCGAGCAGACCGGTCACATCCGCGTCTTCAAGGACGGAGCGTTCCTGGCCACGGATTTCCTCGACATCCATTCCATCGTCAACTACGACGGCGGAGAGCGCGGACTCCTCGGCGCGGCGTTCCACCCGAATTACGCCGGCAACGGCTACTTCTACGTCTACTACACCGACCTGTCGACGCCGGTCTACAACCTGACGATCGCGCGGTACCACGTGTCGGGGAACCCCGACGTGGCCGATCCCGCCTCCGCGCTGATCATCCTGACGATCCCGCACCCCGACCAGACGAACCACAACGGCGGAAACCTCATGTTCGGCCCCGTCGACCACTACCTCTACATCGGCACCGGGGACGGCGGCGGCGGCGGCGACGTCCCGAACAACGCCCAGAACCTGAACGTGCTCCTCGGCAAGATTCTGCGGATCGACATCGACAGCGCCGGCGCGGTTCCGTGCGGGCAGTCGACGTCGATGCCGTACGGGATTCCGGTGACCAACCCCTTCGTGGGCGTCAGCGGGTGCGACGAGATCTGGGCCTACGGCGTTCGCAATCCGTGGCGCTTCTCCTTCGACCGTTCGACCTTCGACCTGCTGATCGGCGACGTCGGACAGGAGCTCTACGAAGAGATCGACTTCCAGCCGTCGTCGAGCTCGGGTGGCGAGAACTACGGCTGGCACAAGATGGAAGGCTTGCACTGCTACAACCCGCCGAACAACTGTGACGACGGCTCGCTGACGCTGCCGATCCTCGAGGAGACTCACGCGGCCGGCTGGTGCGCGATCGTCGGGGGATTTCGGTATCGCGGCTCCGCGATCCCAGGCCTGGCCGGCTTCTACGTCTACGGCGACCTCTGCCTCGGAGAGCTCTGGGCCGCAAGCGAGTCCGGCGGGACGTGGAGCACGCAGAGGCTCCTCGATCCGGGCCTCACCATCTCGAGCTTCGGCCAGGACGAGGCGGGGGAGCTGTACGTCGCCGACCTGAACGGCGCGGTCTATCGATTGGAACCGATCAGCAACCCGACTCCGACGATCACGAGCGTCAACCCCGACGTCGTCATCGCCGGCGACCCCGCCTTCACCCTGGATGTCTTCGGCTCGGGCTTCGTCGACGGCTCGACGGTTCAGTGGAATGGCTCCGACCGGCCGACGACCTACCTGAGCGGGACGCACCTGACCGCCACGATCTCGGCCTCGGACGTCGCCGCGGCGGGCATTCAATCGGTGACCGTGTTCAACCCGCTCCCCGGCGGCGGCACCTCGGCCGGCGAGCGCTTCGACGTCAACCAGACCTTCCTGGACGTGCCGACCGACTATTTCGCGGCCCTCCAGATCCAGGCGATCTTCAACGCCGGCGTCACCGCCGGGTGCGACGTCCGTCTGTTCTGCCCCGTGCGCACCACGACCCGCGCGGAGATGGCGGTCTTCCTGTTGAAGTCCCTGCTGGGACCCCTCTACATGCCGCCGGCCTGCACGCCTCCGGGCGTCTTCGCCGACGTCCCGTGCCCGGGTCTGTATACGGACTGGATCGAGGACGTCAAGACGCGCGGGATCACGGCGGGGTGCGGCGACGGCACGATCTACTGCCCGGACGCCAACGTCCTCCGGCAGGAGATGGCGGTCTTTCTCCTCAAGACGAGCCAGGGCTCGGGCTACGTCCCGCCGGCCTGCACCGAGCCGCCCGTCTTCGCGGACGTCGCCTGCCCGAGCCAGTACGCGGACTGGATCCAGGACCTCAAGACCCGAGGCATCACGGCGGGCTGCGGGGATGGAACCAACTTCTGCCCGGGAGATCCCGTTCTGCGCGCGGAGATGGCGGCTTTCCTGACGATCACGTTCAACCTGCCGCTTCCCTGAGGCGGCCGGCGGGGCCGCCGGCCCTCGAGGCTTTCTTAAAACGGGGCGCTGCGGCGCCCCGTTTGCACATGTTCTTGTGCATCGCGGCCCGCCCGGTCGAAAGGCCAGTTTTCCAGTTGACCCCCACAGTCCTCCGGTGATCTAGTTTCTCCACCCTTAGCGTTTCTTAATTTTTTGGAGGTCTTATGCGTGGGAGTCGGGCAAGGAGTCTGTGCACTCTTGCGGTCGTCGTGCTCGCTGCGCTCGTCCTCGGAGTTTCGAGCGCATCGGCGCAAACGTCCATCGTCAATGGCGTCGTGAAGGATGGGTCAGGCGGGGGCTTCCCGCTCTACGCGAAGATCGTCGTCACCGGCCCCGATTACGCGGCCACGATCTTCAACGATCCGCTGAGCGGGTACTACTCGATCGGTGTCCCGGATGGCGCGACGTATCACTTCGTGGTGACGTCGCAGATTCCGGGCTACAACACCGGCGTCGCGGATGTCCCGGTGAACGTGCCCGAGATCGTCAACGATCCGCCGGGGATCGTGGCCAACTTCGACCTGAAGGTCGACTCGGGCCTCTGCATCGCGCCGGGCTACACTCCGGGCGAGCCCATTCCGGTCTGGTCGGAGTCCTTCGACGGCGGTGAGCTGCCCGAGGGCTGGTCCGTCGTCGACAACACCGGCGGCGGCGGCTGGGGCATCGTGAACGACTTCGCGCCCTGCAACGAGCTGCCGCCCGGCACCAACCCGACGGGCGGCTCCGGAGCGTTCGCGCTGATCAACAGCGACTGCGCCGGGTTCGTGTCCCTCGACACGGAGCTGCGGACGGCGTCGATCGACCTGTCCGCCTGGGACGGCGCGATCCTCTCGTTCAACCAGGACTACTTCAACCTGGGCGACACGGCGGACGTGGACGTGAGCACCGACGGCGGCAAGACGTGGAACAACGCGCTGAGCCAGACGGCGAGCGACCGCGGACCGACGTCGATCTCGGCGGTGCTGCCGGGAGTCGGCGGCCAGGCCAACGTGACGGTTCGGTTCCACTACTACAACGCGTTCTTCGCGTGGTGGTGGGCGGTCGACGACGTCGCGGTGAGCGGCGCGGTCTGCAACCCGGGCGAGAGCGGCCTCGTGGTCGGCAAGGTCCTCGACACGAATACGGGCAGCGGCCTGAACGGCGCGACCGTCAAGAACATGCCGGACGGCAATTCCGGAACCACGCACGCGGTTCCGGAGGATCCCGCGATGGGCGACGGCTTCTATTCGCTGGCGGCCGGAAGCGGACCGCAGCCCTTCCAGGCTTCGAAGACCGGCTACCAGTCGGCGCAGCTGAACATTCCGGTGATTCCGAACAGCACCGTGCGCCTCGACTTCTCGCTGGCGTCGGGCTGGCTGACGGCGGACCCGTCGGTCATGAATTCCAAGATTCTTCCGGGGACGACGGACACCCAGACGCTGAACATCTCGAATGCGGGCTCGGCGGACGGAAGCTTCGAGATCCTCGAGGGCAAGGGACCGCTGACCGCCAAGGGCGTCAAGCACGTCGCGAGCCTGACCGATCGCCGGTCGGCCCAGAAGCGCATTCCGGCGGACAAGATCAATGCGAAGACCGCCAAGAATCTGCCGGCGAACCCCCACCCGCCCAAGCCCGGCTACCGCATCCCGCAGGGCGCCGGTCCGGGAGAGGTCATCTCGAGCTTCGACACGGGTCTGGGAATCGGATGGGGCGTCAGCTTCGACACCAGCCGCGTCTGGATCAGCAACCCGTCCTACATCGGTCCCGGCGACGACATGAACCACAGCTTCACCCCGGACGGCACGGACACGGGCGCGACGATCGCGATCGGCGGCGCCGGGCTGTGGATGGGTGACGAGGCCTTCGACACGGCGACGGGGATGCTGTGGGGCGTGAACGTCGGCGGCGACGACTGCATCTCGGAGATGGACCCGAACAACCTGGTGTTGACGGGCAACGAGATCTGCGGCTCGCCGTGGACGAACATCTCGCAGCGCGGTCTGGCCTACGACGCCGTCAACGACGGCTTCTTCATCGGCGGCTGGAACGAATTCACCGTCTACCACATCGACAACACCGGAGCGGTGCTCGACTCGCAGTTCGTGGGCCTGGGCATCTCGGGCCTGGCCTTCTTCCCGGACACCGGCCACCTCTTCGTGCAGGTGAGCGACCCGGTGGACTTCTCGATCCACATCCTGGACGTCAACAACGGGTACAACGAGGTCGGCAGCTTCAACGTCTCCGACGGGGCCTTCGATGACCACGGCGGAGCGGGCATGGACAGCGATTGCGACGGAAACCTGCTGATCCTCAACCAGTTCCAGCAGAAGCTGTTCATCGTGGCTTCGGGCGAGAGCGGCAGCTGCAGCTCGGACATCCCGTGGGTCAGCGAGGATCCGACGGAGGGCACGGTTCCGGCGGCTGGCGGCGCGAGGCACGTGGCCGGCGGCGGCGGATCCAACCCCTTCCCGGTGGCCGTGACCTTCGACTCGGCGAACCTGCTGCCGGGTCTGCGTCAGGCGCACCTCGGATTCAAGACGGACACGCCGAATCCGATGGCGGGCGTGGGCCTCAACTTCACGGTCCGGTTCATGGACGTTCTCGAGGACAACCCGCCGGGGACGGACACCTTCGAGCCCTACATCTACGCGGCGGCCGGGGCGAACATCATGCACGGCTGCTCGTTCTTCAACTTCTGCCCGCACGACAACGTGACGCGCGCCGACATGGCCGGGTACATCTTCCGGTCGGTGCATGGACCGTTCACGCCTCCGCCGGTCTACACGGGGATCTTCGGGGACGTGTTCTTCGGGGACTACAACGCGGACTACATCCAGGGCGTGTATGACGACGGGATCACGGCGGGCTGCCAGGCGGACCCGCTGCTCTACTGCCCGGACCAGAGCATTCCGAGAGGTCAGATGGCGGTCTTCATCGAGAAGGGCCTGAAGGGGGCGGACTACATTCCGGCGCCCTGCTCGGGCATCTTCACCGACGTCGCATGCCCGCCGACCCCGAGCGATCCGTACGGCGACTGGGTCGAGCTGCTGTTCAACGACGGCATCACGACGGGTTGCCAGGTCAACCCGGCCAAGTTCTGCCCGCTGACCCCGATTCCCAACGAGCAGATGGCCGTCTTCATCGTGAAGGCCTGGGGGTTCCCGGTCGTCCTTCCCTAGAATCGGTTCCGGTTGCGATTCGGATGGGCGCGGCTTCGGCCGCGCCCATTTTTTTGATCAGCGTCGCCCGGAACGGACGCCAGCCGGCGGGCCGCCCGCCGCTCGACGGCGTCTCCAACTTTCTCTTGACACCCCCCGACCTCGGGTATTGAATTTCCCGCAGTTCCCGTTTCGAACCCTGGTCGAGTCACGGCGCGTTTCGTTTATTTTTCAAAACGGAGGTCCGCCATGCAATCGCGCTTGGCGAATGGGCTCCTTGCCGTCACCGTCTCGGTGTTCGCGTCTGTCTCCCTCCTCGGTTCCTCCCCGCTCCTGGCCGCCGAGAAATCCACTCCGAAAAGCTCACCGTCGCCGCCGACGGTGATGCACGCGCTCAAACACGACACGTCGGGTCCGCTGCGCCTCGCGCACCCGCCGACGAAGCCGTTCACGGGAGCCGGGCACGAGGCGGCCCGCAACGAGGGCCCGAGACTGCGCGGCACCGAGCACAAGGGCGTCGATCCGGTCGTGCAGCGCCACTTCGGCAGCAGCCAGCCGACTCCGATGCTCAACTTCGACGGCGGGACCGCCGCGGAAATGGGCCCGTTCTTCGGATTCGAGGTGGCGCCTCCCGACACCGAGGGCGCCGTCGGCTCGACGCAGTACTTCCAGTTCGTCAACTCGGTCTTCCACATCTACGACAAGACCACGGGAAACAATCTCGTGGGACCGCTGCCGGGCACCGCGATCTTCGAGGGGTTCGGCGGCTTCTGCGAGAACGAGGACGTCACGGATCCGGTCGTCAAGTACGACCACATCGCGAACCGCTGGCTGGCGACCTACCTGGCCTTCGACATCTTCGTGCAGAACGAGTTCCACATGTGCCTCGCCGTGTCGACGACCGACGACGCGACGGGCTCGTACAACCGCTACGACTTTCCGTACGCGTTTGACATCCCGGACTATCCGAAGTTCGGCGTCTGGCCCGACGCGTACTACATGACGACGGACCAGTTCCCGGGCGGGTCCTTCAGCAACTCGCGGGTCACCGCCTTCGACCGCAATGCCATGCTCGCGGGTACCGACGCGACGAGTATCGCCTTCGACATGGATCCCAATCAGTTCGCGCCGCTGCCGGGCGACCTCGACGGCCTCACTCCTCCACCGGCCGGAGCTCCGAACCCGGTCGTGGCGACGGCGCATCCCAACTGGGACGGCAATCCGACGCCCGGACTTCACTTCTGGTACTTCCACGTCGATTTCGAGACGCCCGGCAACTCCACCTTCGTCGGGCCGTACGACACGACGACTCCCGACTTCAATCCCGTGATGTGCGGCTTCAGCCGCAATTGCATCCCGCAGCTGAACGGCGAGGGGCTGGACGCGATTTCCGGCCGCACGATGTTCCGCGCGGCCTATCGCAATTTCGGCGACCACGAGGCGATGACGATCGCCCAGACCGTCAACGTCGCGGAGAGCGGCGATCAGGCCGGCGTCCGCTGGACCGAGGTGCGCGACATCTTCGCGCCCATCTCGACCGTGCACATCGGGCAGGGCGGCAATCCCGCCGGACCGTCGCTCTTCCAGTCCGGCACCTACTCGCCGGATTCCATGAATCGCTGGATGCCGGCGATCGCCATGGACAACAACGGCAACATGGCCCTCGGCTACAGCATCTCGGACGCGACGATCGATCCCGCGATCGGCATCACGGGACGCTTCGCGGCGGACCCGGCCGGCACCATGGGCGACGAAGACGTGATGTTCTCCGGCACGGGGAGCCAGCAGAACACCTTCAACCGCTGGGGCGACTACAGCGACGTGGAGATCGACCCCATCGACGGCTGCACCTTCTGGTACACCAACCAGTACTACTCGGCCGACGGCTCGTTCGACTGGCGGACCCGCATCGGGTCGTTCCAGTTCCCGGGCTGCGGCAGCGCGGCCGGCACCCTCGAGGGTGACGTCGTGGATACGAGCAAGAATCCGATTGAGAACGCCACCGTCACGGCGAACTCGTTCTCGACGAGCACGGACGCCGCGGGTCACTACCACTTCACGCTCCCGGTCGGCACCTACGACATGACCGCGTCGAAGTTCGGCTACACGCCGGATTCCGCCAGCGGCGTCGAGGTGACGGACGGCGGCGACACGATCCAGAACTTCACGCTGACGCCGAACTTGAACCTGGTCGTCAACGGCGTCGTGAAGGACGGCTCGGGTGCGGGCTGGCCGCTGTACGCCCGGATCGACATCACCGGTCCGGAGGGCTTCCCGGGCGCGACGCTCTACACGGATCCGAAGCTCGGCTACTACTCGATCACCCTGGCCGCGGGCTTCACCTATCACTTCGTGGTGACCTCGCAGATTCCGGGGTACAACGTTCTCTCGCAGGACGTCAACGTCCCGGTTCCGGTGCTTCAACTCCCGGACGATCCACCGGGCTTCGTGGCGAACTTCAGTCTGACGGTGGATGCGGGTGTCTGCACCGCGCCGGGCTACACCCCCGGGCCGCCGACGCCCCTGATGAGCGAGTCCTTCGACGGCGGGACGCTGCCGCCGGGCTGGTCGGTGGTCGACAACACCGGCTCGGGCGGCTGGGGCATCGTGAACGACTTCGCGCCCTGCAACGAGCTGCCGCCCGGCACCAACCCGACCGGCGGCTCCGGAGCGTTCGCGCTGATCAACAGCGACTGCGCCGGGTTCGTGTCCCTCGACACGGAGCTGAGGACGGCGTCGATCGACGTGTCGGCCTTCGGCGGCGCGATCATCGCCTTCAACCAGGACTACTTCAACCTGGGCGATACGGCGGACGTGGACGTGAGCACCGACGGCGGCACGACGTGGAACAACGCGCTGCGCCAGACGGCGAGCGACCGCGGACCGACGTCGATCTCTGCGGTGCTTCCGAACACGGGAGGCCAGGCCAACGTGACGGTTCGGTTCCACTACTACAACGCGTTCTTCGCGTGGTGGTGGGCGGTCGACGACATCGTGGTGAGCGGAGCGACCTGCCTGCCGGGCGCCGGTGGACTGGTGGTCGGCACGGTCAGCGACGCGAACAACGGAAGCGGCCTCAACGGCGCGACCGTGAAGAACATGCCGGACGGCGACTCCACGACGACGCACGCGGTGCCGGACGATCCCAACGTGGGCGACGGCTTCTACGCCCTCTCGGCGGGAAGCGGTCCGCAGCCGTTCGAGGCTTCGAAGAAGGGCTACCAGTCCGCACAGCTGAACATTCCGGTGATTCCGAACAGCACCGTGCGTCTGGACTTCTCGCTGGCGGCCGGCTGGCTGTCGGCGGATCCGTCGGTCATGAATTCCAAGATCCTTCCGGGGACGACGGACACCCAGACGCTGAACATCACCAACGCGGGTTCGGCCGACGGAACCTTCGAGATTCTGGAAGGCAAGGGACCGTTGACGCTCAAGCACGGGCCCTTTGCGTCTCTCAACGACCGCCGTACGGCCCAGAAGCGCATTCCGGCGGATAAGATCAACGCGAAGACCGCGAAGAACCTGCCGGCGAACCCCCACCCGCCCAAGCGCGGGTACCACTTCCCGCAGGGCGGAGCGGGCACGGTGATTTCGAGCTTCCCGACCAATCTGGGAATCGGCTGGGGCGTCAGCTTCGACACGAGCCGCGTCTGGATCAGCAACCCGAGCTACATCGGTCCCGGAGACGACCAGAATCACGCCTTCGCCGAGGATGGAACCGCGACCGGCGACACGATCGCGATCGGCGGCGCCGGGCTGTGGATGGGTGACGAGGCCTACGACACGGCGACGGGGATGCTGTGGGGCGTCAACGTCGGCGGCGACGACTGCATCTCGGAGATGGACCCGAACAACCTGGTGTTGACGGGCAACGAGATCTGCGGCTCGCCGTGGACGAACATCTCGCAGCGCGGTCTGGCCTACGATGCGAACAACGACGCGTTCTTCATCGGCGGCTGGAACGAGTTCACCGTCTACCACATCGACAACACGGGCAACGTCATCGACTCGCAGTTCGTGGGTCTCGGGATCTCGGGCCTCGCCTTCTTCCCGGACAGCGGCCACCTCTTCGTTCAGGTGAGCGACCCGGTGGACTTCGCGATCCACATCCTGGACGTCAACAACGGGTACAACGAGGTCGGCAACTTCAACGTCTCCGACGGGGCCTTCGATGACCACGGCGGAGCGGGCATGGACAGCGATTGCGACGGAAACCTGCTGATCCTCAACCAGTTCCAGCAGACGATGTTCATCGTTCAGTCCGGCGGTGAGAGCGGTTCCTGCAGCTCGGACATCCCGTGGGTCAGCGAGGATCCGACGGAGGGCACGGTTCCGGCGGCTGGCGGCGCGAGGCACGTGGCCGGCGGCGGCGGATCCAACCCCTTCCCGGTGGCGGTGACCTTCGAC